>JBEKXB010000014.1:0-69904 GCA_049512455.1 Solirubrobacteraceae bacterium
CGTGCACGACGTGCCGCTGGGCCCGGTGCACGTCAGCGGCGTGCTCGCCGTAGTCCCGCTCGCGCTCGGGCTGCCGGCGCTCGCAGTCGCGCCGGTGCTCGACCCGCCACCGCCCGAGCCGCTACTCGAGGAGGCTGTGAACGTCGCCGTCACGTCCTGGTCGGAGCTCAGCGTCACGGCGCACGTGCCAGTGCCGGTGCAGCCGCCGCCCGACCAGCCGGTGAACGCGGAACCGGTCGCGGGCGTCGCGGTGAGCGTTACGGTCGTTCCGCTCGCGTAGCTACCCGAGCAGCTGCCGGGGCAGCTGATCCCCGAGCCCGTCACGCTGCCTGACCCCGAGCCCGCCAGTGAAACAGACAGCGACGAGCTCGACGAGCCGGACAAGCCGAACGCGTACGCCGCGCCCTGATATCCGTTGCCGCCGACCGTCGCGTTGTCGGCGCCAGCGACCACGGTCGACCCGTCCGCGGACACCCCCACCGAGGCGCCGAGCTGGTCGTTCGCCGCGCCGTCCGAGGCGGTCAGCTTCGCCGTCTCGGTTTCCGAGGACCACCCGCCCGAGGGCTTGACGAACACGTACACCGCCCCGTGATAGACGGTGCTGCCATCCGCCGCAACGTTGTCGCCGGCGACCACGGTCGAACCGTCTGCGGACACCCCCACCGAGGAGCCGAGGTCGTTGCCGCCGGCCCAGTCTGATTCGGTCAACTCCGCCGTCGAGGCGCCCGAGGACCATCCGCCGGCGGGCTTGACGAACACGAAGACGGCCGGCCAGCCGGGGGCGCCGGCGACCACGGTCGAGGCGTCCGCGGACACCGCCACCGAGGTGCCGAGGTAGTAGCGCACACCACCGGGTGGGGCCGTCAGCTTCGCCGTCTGGGTGCCCGAGGACCACCCGCCCGAGGGCTTGACGAACACGTACGCCGCACCCAGTTGGAAGCCGCCACCCGCCGCGTAGGGGGCGCCGGCGACCACGGTCGAGCCGTCCGCGGACACCCCCACCGAGGCGCCGAGGTCGTCGCCCCCGGCGCCGTCTGAGGCGGTCAGCTTCGCCGTCTCGGTGCCGGAAGACCACCCGCCCGAGGGTTTGACGAACACATACGCCGCCTCCGAGTGGGGGGCGCCGGCGACGACCGTCGAGCCATTCGAGGACACCGCGACCGAGGAGCCGAGCTGGCCCTCCGAGATGCCGTCTGAGGCGGTGAGCTTCGCCGTCGAGGTGCCCGAGGACCACCCGCCCGAGGCCTTGACAAATACGTACACCTTCCCCTGCTCGTCGTTGATGCCGACCGTCGCGAAGGGGGCGCCGGCGACCACCGTCGAGCCGTCCGAGGACACCGCCACCGAGTAGCCGAGCTGGTTGTTCGCGGCGCCGTCTGAGGCGGTCAGCTTCGCTGTCTGTTGCATCGTCGGGTCAACGCGCAGCGGGTATGTGGCGCGCGCGTCAGTGATCGTGATCGTCAGACGGTGACCGGTGACGCTCAGCCGCGCCGGCACGGGCATGCCGGTCGCGTCAGTCACAAGGAGATCGCGATAGCGCAGCGACCCCGCATGCGAGCTGAACGTCACAGCCTGCCCACCACCGTTCACGAGGCCGGTCGCGTTACCCGAGATCGCCTGGGAGATCAGCAGCGGTCCGCTCCCGGCCGGGCGATCGGTGAGTGTGAAGCCCTGCTCCAGGCCCCACGGGCCGTTGGCGAACCACTCACCCACACCGGTCGAGGAAAACACAAGGCGGTTCGCGCTAACCGAAGGCGCGCCAAGCCGCAGCGCCGCCGGCATGCCGGCGCGCCCGACCGTAAGCGAGGACAGGCCGAGGCGCAGCCCGTGCGCACCCGCTAGCGAAACCCGGTCAGCGGTGAACGTCGCGCGCAAACGCTGCACCGGATTACGTAGGGAAACCACGCCCGGTGCCGTGCGCTGCGCGAAGAAGCCCTGATCATCAGCGCCGAGGCCGCGCGAGACGGCAGCCCGCGCGCCGGCAGGCAGCGCCGACCAGCCCACACCAGCAGGCAGCGACCGCGCAGCTGCAAGCGGGAGGTCGGCGATCACAACACCAAGCGCCACGGCAAGCAGACACAGCGCGCTCAGCCCGCCCGCGCGCCGCGCCGGCGGCCGCACCAGACGCGCCTCCCGGCCCCCCAGGACATCCGGTCCTTCCCAATCAGCTGCCTAGCGGACATGTGCGTCGCACCTCCGGCAAGTCGCCCGAAATCGCTCGGATGCGGCGACGTTCCTCCGAACGACGCCGCTCAGAACCCGTAGGAACTACTGGACTTGGCTGTGGGTTTCGCGCAACCCGGATTCGGATAATCCGAAGCTCCAGCGAACCCGTCCGGGACCATCCCCGCCCGCACAGACGTGGTCTCACTACAGCTTGACACTGTGTCAGTCGCGGCGTATAAGTGCCACATGAAGCGACTGTTCAGTCGAACGACACATTGTTCGATCGCCGCTTCGCTCGTAGCCGTCGCCATCGGCGCCGCCGTCGGCGGCGCTGTCGTGACCCCCGCGGTGGTACTACGCGAACGGTATTGAGCTGTCGGCTCACGCCGACAATGACGATGACTACACCTTCCAGGTCAACGGGGAGGTGACGAACTACCCCTGTTAGGGGCGTGGTGTGTCGATGCTGGGATCTATGTTCGCCAATCGTCGTCGATCAGGCCGCTACGCGGCCATTCTGGCCGTGGGCGTCGCTGCTGCCGCCGGCGGTTCGCTGCTCAGTCCAACAGGCAGCTCACACGCCGGTCCGGCCGCGGCGAGCGCCCCGCCGTCGGGTGCCACCACCCCGCCGTCGGGTGCCACCATCCCACCGTCGGGTGCCACCAGCCCGCTGGCTGATGCGACCGCTCCGGTGTCCGCCGTGGACCCACAGCTGGCTGCCAACCTGGCCGTGTTCCGCCGGTCTGCCGACGCCGGCGACGCGCTTCCCGCGCGGCTCCAGACCGAGCTACCGGGGGAGTTGAATGCAACACCTGCCGCGATCGGCTCCGACGCCGTGCCGGATGGGATCAACACCAGCCTGTCCCGGTTGGCCATGACGACCGCCGGCGGCACGAATGTGTACCTCGTTGCGTCGGATGGCGGTGTGTGTCTTGTTGCTTCGGACGAGAGCGAGACGTTCTGTGCGCCGACTGCGACTGTGCTGCAGGGCCGGGCCGTTGGAACTGACACCTGCTCGCCTGAGCTGCCGAGCGATGAGATCGAGATCGCGGGCATCCTGCCGGATTCGGCGTCCGACCCGCGCCTGCTCCTCTCAGATGGGCAGACCCAGGCGCTGACGGTGCAGGGCAACGTGTACCTCCAACAGTTCCCGCGGAGCTCCGCGTTGCCGACCCAGATTGAGTGGACAACACAGAGCGGAGCCACGGAGTCCCTGCCCACGCCGTTGCCGCCCGACACCGCGACGGAGACGTGCCTCATCCCGGCCGAGGTAGAGCGGCTCGTCGCCGAGGGCAAGATCCCACGGCCGCTCGGTCACCCGCCGGCCACACCGTGAGCCACGGCTGAGCGAGCCGTTCACCGGACATCGGGGCGCGCGCGGCCTGGACGCTGAGCCTCCTCGCCGGCGCGCTGCGACCCGTAGGCTCCGTAGCGCGATGTTCTTCGCCCTCGTCATCCTGCTCGTCCTCGAGGTGGTCGCCTTGATCGAGGTCGCCAACGCGATCGGCTGGCTGCCCGCGGTGCTGTTGCTGCTCGCCACCTCGCTGCTCGGCGCGCAGGTGCTGCGGATCCAGGGCCGAGCCGCGCTCGAGCGCGTCACGCAAGCGGTCTCGGAGCGTCGCCCGCCCGCGCGGCCGGCGCTCGACGGCGTGCTCGGCTTCCTCGGCGGCATGCTGCTCGTGCTGCCCGGCTTCATCACCGACTTCTTCGGCGCGCTGCTGATGTTGCCGCCGACGCGCAAGCTGACGGGCCACTGGCTCTCCCACCACTACTCGGGCCGCGTGATGCGCTTCGTCACGACCACCGGCCGCTTCGCCCCCGGCGCCACCCGACCGCGTCCGGCCGACGTCGATTCAACGGCCGTCGACGACGACGATCCCCGCCAGCTGCGCCGCTGAGCGTCGGCCCGTCTCTTGGCGCGGTCTGTGCGCCGCGCACCCGTCGCGCTTCACGGCGAGAGCGCCAGGACGCCTCTATGGTCGCTGTATGCTGGCCGCTTGACGTGCTGTGGCCCAACATCGAATAGGCGCGTGTCGCCGTGAGTGACAGGGCGCTGGACGCACATGCGGACGGGCCGACCGAGGCGGATCAGTCGGGGTCCTCGCGGTACGCGGTGCCGATCGACCTTGACTCGCGTAACAGCCATTCGGCGGTGATTGAGCTTGTCGGGACAGGCCACCGCGTCCTCGACGTCGGGTGTGCCGGCGGCTTGGTCGCGGAGGTGCTCAGCGACCGTGGCAACACCGTGGTGGGGATCGACGCCGACCCCGATGCCATCTCGCGGGCGGCGGGGGTTTGTGAGCGGGCGATCCTTGCGGACCTCGACACCCTCGATCTGAGCGTGCTTGCGGGTGAGCGGTTCGACGTGATCCTGGCGGCCGATGTGCTCGAGCATCTCAAGAACCCGGTCGACGTCCTGCGCAGGCTGAGTTCGCTGCTCAGCCCGGGCGGATTCGTGGTCGCGTCGGTACCGAACGTCGCACATGCGAGCGTTCGCCTGGCGCTGATGCAGGGGACCTTCCCGTACGCCGAAGTCGGGCTGCTCGATCGCACCCATCTCCGGTTCTTCACGCGCAGCACACTGCGCGATGCCTTTGAGGACGCCGCACTCGCGATCGTCGGGTTGTATGCGCTCGACAAGGCGCTGGAGCATTCCGAAGTGCCGTTCGATGACGCCGGCCTGCCGCCTGAGCTGCTGGAGCAGCTGAGCACCGACCCCGAAGCTCTCGCTTACCAGTACGTCGTCGTTGCGGTGCCGGTTCCGCCCGAGGGCCCGCCCGCGCTTGCTCAGCACCTGCACAGGCTGATCGACGAGCTGGACGCGAGCCGCGCGGACCGCCGGGCGATCGAGGACCGGTCGAAGGCACTTGGTGCGGAGTGCACCGCGCTCACCGCGCGAAACGCGGCGCTCGCGGGCGAGCTGCGGCATTCGGCAGCACGCGAACAGGAGCTCCGCGAGCTGGTGCGCGAAGCGCACGTCACGCTCGCCGATCGCGAAGCACAGCTGGCCGAGCGTGACGGTCAGCTGGCGGGCGCGACTGCGGCCGCGGCCGCAGTCGCGGGGGCCGATCAGCTCGCTCACCTCGACGCGCGCGATCAGAGAATCCAGGCCATGGAGGCCACGCGCGCCTGGCGCGCCGCGAAGGTGTGGTGGCGCCTCAAGCAGCACATCGTCGGGCACTGGTGAGCGGGTGCGCTGCTCAGTCGTGATTCCGGTCCGCGACCAGGTCGCGCTGACCCGTGCCTGCCTGGACTCGCTCGCGGACGCCCGCGACGGCACGTTTGAGACGATCGTCGTCGACGACGGCTCGCGCGACCGTACGCGGGATCTCCTCGACGCACTGCACGACCAGACCGCCGTTGTCACTCACAGGACGTCGGTTGGCTTTGCCGCCGCGTGCAACGCCGGGGCGGCGCATTCCTCATCGGAGTACATCGTCTTCCTCAACAACGACACGCTGGGCGTGGGCGACTGGCTCGGCACGCTCGTCGGCTATGCCGACGCCCACCCCTCCGCCGCCGTCGTCGGCGCAAAGCTGCTGTTCCTCGACAACACGGTTCAGCATGCGGGCGTCGCGTTCGGCCCCGCACTGCTGCCGTTCCACATCTACGCCGGCTTCCCCGCCGACCATCCGGCCGTCGCTCGCTCGCGCCGCTTCGCAGCGGTAACCGGCGCATGCATGCTCGTCCGCCGGCAGGCGTTCGAACTGGCCGGCGGCTTCGACGAGTCCTTCCACAACTGCTACGAGGACATCGACCTCTGCCTGCGCCTGCGCGACCACGGCCTCGAGTCCCACCTGTGCGCCCAGGCCGTGCTCTACCACTTCGAATCCGCGACTCGCGATACCGTCGCGACGTCCGACGCCGCAGGGCCGCTGTTCCTGTCGCGCTGGCGCGGGCGCGTTGTGCGTGACGACCTCACCTACTACGCGGACGATGGGTTGCTCGAGCTGGCCTATCACGGCCTCGGCGATGTCGAGGTGACGGTCGCCCCCGAGCTCGGCCACGCGGTCAGCGGCAACGGCGACGGGGCGGTCGAGCGCCTGCTCGGACAGCGCAGCCGGGAGCTGGCGGGGCTGCACAACGAGCACCAGAAGCTGTGGCGGGAGCTGATGCGCGCCAGGCCAGAGTCGGTGCGCGTCCGCTCCGACGGCTCACGATCCACGTTGTTCGACGAGCAGACAGCCGCGATCGAGGGTCAGCAGCTGCTCACACAGATCGAGCAGAAGCTCGCTCCGTTGCGGCTGAGCCGCTCGGCGGTGCGCCCGGCCACGGTCAACGTGCTGATTTCGAGCATCGAGCGGCAGACGTACTTTGCCGGCACTGCAGCGGCGGTCCAGCTGGCGTGCCGCCTGTGCGATGACGGCCACCATGCGCGCCTCGTGCTGCTCGACGAGCCACCTGGGGCGATCGATCTGCCGGCGGGCGTCGAGTGCTTCGATGCCACCGACCGCTGGATGCCGCTTGGTGTCAGCGACGACGACGTGTTCGTGGCGAGCTCCGTGTGGTCTGCGCACGTTGCGCATCAGGCCGTGGCGGAGCTCGGTCGCCGGCGTTTTGTCTTCCTGATCCAGGAGGACGAGACGCTGTTCTACCCGAGCGGCTCCTACCACGCCCTCGCACGCCAGGCGTACGGATTCGCGCATGTCGCGCTGTTCTCCACCGAGGTCCTCCGCGACTGGTTCGCGGCGCAGCGCCTCGGGGTCTTTGCCGCCGAGGCGCCGCCGCCGCAAGAGCTCGTCTTTCGCAACGCGATGACCGATCCGGGGCTGCTCAACGCCGCCGTCGTACGCTCGCGCGCCGCGCAAGGCCTGCTGTTCTACGCGCGTCCGGGCTCAACCGAGGCGCGCAACCTGTACGAGATCGGCTTGCTTGCGCTGCGCGACGCGGTGTCCGCCGGCGTGTTCAGCGGCGACTGGCGCTTCACCGGCGTGGGGTCGGCACGCGATGAGCTGCTCGCACTGCCCGACGGCCGCCCGTTGGCGCTGCACTGCCGCCAGGAGCCGGCGCGTTACCGTGCGATGTTGCGCTCACACGACGTCGGACTGGCATTGATGGACAGTCCTCATCCGAGTCTCGTGCCGATCGAGATGGCGGCGGCAGGCATGCCGACTGTTACCAGCACGTTCCACAACAAGGACGCGGCATCGCTGGCGGGGATCTCGGCGAACCTGATTGCCTGCGCGCCAACGGTTGACGCCGTCGCCGCGGGACTGGCGCTCGCGGTGAGCCGCCTCGCTGACGTCGACGCTCGCCTGCGCGGCGCCGAGATCGACTGGCCTCGCCACGCCGGCGATGCGTTCACCCCGGCGCTGCTCACCGAGCTTCTCGCGCAGGCAACGCGATGATGCCGCTGCAGGCACGACTCGACAACCAGCTGCCTGACGTGATCCACGTTGGGCGTGGCAGCGCGATGTTGCTGCGCGGCTCCTATGACGTTCCCGCCGTCGCCGGCGAGGTCGCGGTGATGGTCGATGGCGTCGCCCGACCACCGGAGGTGATCTCCCGCGCCGGTGAACGCCGGCAGTTCTGGAGCATCGTCCAGCTGCCCAGCACGTTCGCGCCGTCTGACCTCAGCATTGTTCTGCGCCACCGGGAGCCGTGTGGAGCCGAGTCCTGGGATGTTCTCGCTGAGCTGCACCTCTCGGCTGGGCGCCCCGACGCGCCCGCGGCGGACCCGCCGCTGGCGGGGCGGGCCGACGCTGGGGCGTTGCCGCTCGTCGCGATCTGCCTCGCCACGTATCAGCCGAAGGCTGAGCTGCTGCGGGCGCAGATCGAGTCGCTGCGCGCGCAGCGTCACGTGCAGTGGATCGCGTTGATCAGCGACGACGGCTCATCGCCGGCGGCGTGCCAGGCGATCAGCGCACTGACGGCCGGCGACGATCGCTTCCACATCATCTGGAACAGGGATCGCCGCGGCTACTACGGCAACTTCGAGCGCGCGCTGATGGCGGTGCCGGCGTGGGCCGATTATGTGGCGCTCTGCGACCAGGACGACATCTGGCATCCGCAGAAGCTCCGCCGGCTGATCGACGCGCTTGCGCCGCGAGCGCGTTCGCTGGCGTGCTGTGACGCACGCGTGGTAGACGACCAGGGCCGCGTCAGGTCGCACACGATGTGGACCAGCCGGCGCCGCGGTGGCGGCGATCTGCGCTCGCTGCTGGCTGCGAACTCGGTGTGCGGCGCGACCACCGTGTTCGACCGCCGCCTGCTCGATGTCGCCCTGCCGTTCCCCGTCGGGCCCGACATTCTGTACCACGACCAGTGGATCGGGGTCGTCGCCGCGGCGGGCGGCGGCGTCACGTGGGTCGATGAGCCACTGGTCGACTACGTTCAGCACGACGGCAACGCGTTTGGACACGCTCGCGCAGTGGCGGACGAGGTGACCCACCTACGCCTGAACCAGACCCTGCACGCCATGGCGTCGGCCGGCGCGCCACGATCGAGCCTCCCCGGCCACATCGATGCGCTGATGCGTGCACGGCTGCTCGAGACGGCGCTCACCCTGCGGCTCGGTCGGCACGGCGAGCCGCTGCAGCGCAGCGTGGGTGACTGGCGACGTGTGGCTGCACGCCACGCCGGGCGGGCGTTGCTCGCCCGCGCGCGTGGTGGTGCGGCCGGAGCCGAGGCCGGCGTCGCATGGGGTGCCCTCGCTGCCGCCGCCACGGCTCGGCAGGGCAGCGGAGCGTCGTGATGTCCCTGCCTCTCCCACCGAGCAACCTGCGCCAGCGCGTCGGACAGATGCCGCAAGATGAGAGCGGGGCCGGGTACGAGGCGCTCGGCCGGCTTTGTCGAGCGGAGGTCCTCGGCGCGCTGCCACCCGGATGGGACTGGCGTGGCAAGCGCGTTCTCGACTTCGGCTGTGGCGCAGGGCGGACGCTGCGTCATTTCACCGGCGAGGCACGCGTTGCCGAGTTCTGGGGCTGCGACGTTCACCAGCCGAGCATCGATTGGCTGACAGCGCAGGTTGGCGCATCGATGCGGCCGTTCGTCAATGGCCCGGAGCCACCACTCGACCTCGCTTCGGGCTCGTTCGATCTCATCTACGCAGTGTCCGTCTTCACGCACATCGGCGAGAAGTGGGCGGGCTGGCTGGTCGAGATGCATCGTCTGCTCGCCGATGACGGGCTCTTCTGTGCGACCTTCCTGGGCCCGACGATGGCCGAGACGATCAGCGGCAAGCCGTGGGACGCTGACACGACGGGCATGAACGTCTACGGCTCGACGTCGCCTGACGGTGACGTGTTCCCCAACGTGCTGCATTCGCAGTGGTGGCTGCGCGCCCACTGGGGCCGGGCGTTCGAGATCGTCTCGATCAAGGATCGAGGGTTCGCCGCGCCGGACGTGGCCGAGGATTGTCCGAGTCACGGCTGGATCGTCCTGCGCAAACGCGACGTGACCGTGTCAGCGGCGGATCTGGAGGCTCCAGAGCCCGATGAGCCACGCGAGCTCGCGTGGCGGCTACGCGTGCAAGCCGAGGCGCCCGCGGCTGGCCGTGACCCCGCGATTGTGCAAGCCGGCACGGGCGAACCGGCGGCGGCGGAGGGCGCGAAGCTGCCTCGCCCCAGAGCGCTCGGCCGGGGAACCGCCGGGCGGCTGTTGGCTCGCCGACGTGGATCGGCAGCAGTCCCGCCGGCTTCAGACCTGCGAGCCGAGCACATCCGTGCCGTCTACCGGGCGTTTCTCGCGCGGGACGCGACTGACGACGAGGTCGCGACGTGGATGGCCGGTGCAGGCTCCACCGCTGCGTTCCTCGATGGCGTGCTCAGCTCCACCGAGTACGAGGATCGCCACCGCGCGAGTGGCCCCCACGCCGACCAGGTCGACGCGATCTACAGGCACATCCTGGGTCGCCCGCCCAGCATGCCGGAGCTCGAGCAGTGGCTACGCGCTCCGTCGCTGGACGGACTCATCGCCGCCGCGCTGGCATCGCCGGAGCGCATCGATCCAGCGACGGCGGGGCACGCTGCGCCTGCGCTGAAGGCTCCTCCGAGCCGTTTCTTCCTGAACGCGTGGATCGAAGGCTTCGACGCGTACACCCATCCGCCCGGAACGCGGTCTCCGGACGACAGCGCGGTGATCGGCAAGCGCGGCTACGTGTTCCTCGTGGAAGGCAGCAACGACACCGTCAAGGCGTTCCGCGGCGAGCTGAGGTTGCCGGCGGGGTGGCTGCGGGAGTGGCGTGCGCTGCTGGCCGAGCGCCGCGATCTGTGTGCGGCGAGAGGCTGGCAATCCGCGTTCGTGGTGATTCCGGACAAGCTGGCGTTGTATGGAGATTGCTTCGACGGCGACCTGTCCGCGCGCGCGCCACGGCCGGTACAGCGCCTGCTGGCTGACGGCTTGCCGATCCTCTACCCCGCGGAGGCGCTGCTCGGCGCGCGGGAAACCGGCGAGGTCTGTCTGCGCACCGACACCCATCTCACACCGTGGGGCAACGAGGTGCTGGCGCGCGCGGTTCTCGCCGAGCTTGGTTGCTCGGCTGAGCTGCTTGGCGATGCTCCGCTGTTCGACGGTGCCGATCTGTGGTCCGGCGACCTCGCCATCAGATTCGAGCCTTGGTTGGGGGAGTTCGTCGAACGTCCTACCGAGCGGCCGGCCTGGACCACCGTCCGCGACGACCTGTCCGAAGGTCATTGGATTGGCGAGGACGTGGCCGCGCGCGTCATCGGCACGATTCAGGTCTACCGCCGCGCGGACGCCCCGGACCAGCGCAAGATTGTCGTGTTCGGGGACTCCTACTCGGTGGACATGCCGCACTACCACGGCTTGTCCTGGTACCTCGCGCACGCGTTTGCGGAGGTGCACTTCGTGTGGGTGCCGTTCGGTTGGGACAGTGACTACGTCGAACGCGTTGGCGCCGAGCTGATCATTTGCGAGATAGCAGAGCGCTTCATCGTGCGCGTGCCACCGCGCGACGCTCACGGGCTGGGCAAGGCTGCGGCGATCGCCGACGCTGCCGCGGACGTGCTGGCAAGCTGAGCGCGGAGCTAGTCCGCGGGGTCCTCCAGCGGCTGCTCGCGCTCGCCCAGATCGCCGGCGTCTGCGACGGGAGCGGGGGCAGCATCCTCGACCGGCGGGGCTGGGAGGATCTCCCACGCCGACGCCGACGCCGGCGCAGCGTCCGCTCTGGTCTCTGCTTCCGCCTTCGCCTTGGCCTTGCCCTTGGGCTTGGCCTCGGCCTTGGCCTTGTCCTTCGACTTCGCCTTGGGCGGCGAATCGGTCGGACCGAGCCGGGCGACGGGGCGTCCGCGAACGGTGATCGTGAACTCGGTCCCGCTCTCAGCCGCGGCCAGGATCTTCCGCAGGCCGGTGCGCAGCTCGCTCCGCTTGATCGTCCGTTCCGCCATGACTGGGTCGGACTCTAGCACCGAGGAACGCTCGAGACTGGCCGAGCTGCCGGGAGCCACGACGCGTCAAGCGAGCGGGTTCTGCCAGCGGACCTCCCTGAAACGGGCGAAGTCGGTGTCCGTGGAGCAGATCATCAGGCCGTGCTCGAGTGCGAGCGCCGCGAGCTGGGCGTCGGGGACGAGGTTGCCACGCACTTCGTAGCGCGTGACGAGCTCGCCGAGCAGCTGCGCGTGACCGGGTCCGGGTGTTGGTATCCATGCTGCCGACGCGGCAAGCCAGTCCTGGATCCGCTCCCAGGCGACCGCCGGAGTGAGCGGCCGCGCGAAGGCGCGTGGATGCGTAGCGACACGCAGGAAGGCGGCGAGGCTCTGCCAGGGGAGTCCGACGCGGCGTGGCCCGTTGAGCTGCTCGGTCAGCCAGGCTGCGGCCGCCTCGTGACGGGCGTCGCGCTCGTGGACGGCGTAGAGCAGGAGGTTGGCGTCGAGCAGCATCAGCGGGCCGTCGGCCCGTCGAGTGTCTCGATCAGCTCGGCGATGTTGGAGACGTCAACGCCGTCACCGAGGTCGTGGGCGCTCTGGCGAAACGGCTTCGTCGAGCGCTCGGCGGACAGGCCGGCGCGGACGAGATCGTTGACCGCCTCGCTGAGTCCCACTCCGCGTTCGCGCCTGAGCTTCTCAACGGCGGCCGCTACGTCTTCGGAGAGGGCGATCGTGGTGCGCATAGGCTGATGGTACAGCATCAAGATGCGAGGCTGTGCGCATCCTGATGCGCCATGGTCGAAGGCGCTGGGCGGACGCACCTTGACGTGTGACTTGGCGCACCGTGCTCGGCTGAGCCTCAGCCCTCTGTGACCTATATCGTGACGCCCGCGGCAGGCGAGTCAGGATGCCGCCCCCAAAAACGAAGTACCCCAGGGAGGATGGGCATCATGAGAAAGCATCTTGTGGCGATCGGCGCGTTCGCCGTGCTCCTGATCGCCGGGTGCGGCAGCAGCGGCTACCCGTCGAACTTCACGGCAAGCGCCGTCAAGGATTGCGTCAATGGCGGGGAGTCGCAGAGCGTCTGCACGTGCGTCGTCAAGAAGGTTGAGGCGAACGAGTCCTACAGCACGTACAAGGCCGCCGAGAGCACTTACAACTCGAAAGGGACCTACGCGAAGTGGATGGTCACTGACGTGAAGGCGTGCCTTAAGTAGCGATAGTCGCGGTCCTGCCGCCGGCGCTGGCGCCCAGTGCCGCCGGCAGGGCCGCTGAGGTGCCGCAGGCGACCGTCGCCGTGAAGAACGAGGTAGCGCAGCGTGCAGGCCGCCCCCAAGAAAACGGAGGCTAGCCGGCGAGGGCGGCGAGGGCGGCGAGGTGGGACTGGAGGCCGAGGCCGTAGGGGGTGGGGGTGCCCGAGTAGTCGACGATCAGGGCGGGACCGCCGCTGCAGGACCAGCCGCTGTCGGTCGAGTCCCAGGCCCAGCCGAGATAGGAGACGCCGTTGGCGTCGGCCCAGTTCATGTAGGCGAGGGCGTAGCTGTCGTTGCAGTCGTTCTCGCCGAACTCGCCGGTGACGACGGGCGTCGTGGCGGTCAGCGGGGCGATCGTCGAGTTCCAGCAATCCTCGGTGTTGCAGTCCGAGAAGCTGTAGGTGTGGAAGCTGACGATCAGCTGGTGATCGGGGTCGGTTGGCTCGTAGGCCTGCCACTGGGACTCGTCGCTGGCCCAGTCGATGCCGCCGAGCATCAGCGGCGTGTGCGCGCCGGTCCGGCGAACTGCGTTGACGAGCTGCTGCATGCCCGCGGTCCGGTAGGCGACGGTCTGGCCGGCGCTGTCGGTGAAGGTGGTCGCGCAGCCATTCTCCCAGCAGGGCCATGAGGTGACGTAGGGCTCGTTGAAGAGGTCGAAGATGACCGCGTGGTTGTGCTTGAAAGTGCGTGCGACCGAGCGCCAGAAGGCCGGGGCGTGGTCGGCATCGGCCATCGGCCACTGCTGCCTTGCGAGGATGTCGCCGGGCGCCGCCCAGTGAAGGTCGAGGATCACGTACAGCCCCGCTGCGTTGAGGGCCTTGACGTAGCGCTCGACGGCGTGGCGGTAGATGGCGCCGCTGATCTGCGGCGCCGGCCCGTTGATGTCGAGCCAGCAGTCCTCGTTCAGCGGCACGCGGACGGCGTTCGTGTGCCAGGACTTGATCGCCTGGATCGACGCGGCGTTCGTCGGACCGTCGAAGACCGTCGTGTTGCTGGACCAGGCGCACTCGTACTCGGCGCCCGAGCGGTCGACGCCGAGCAGACGGATCGGCCGGCCGGTGAGCGTGGTGAGGTGGTTGCCTGCGACCTTGATCCCGAAGGGTGCAGCGGCGGCGCGAGCGGGCTTCGCGGCGGTTGTGGGCAGGGGGGAGACTGTGACGAGCAGCGTGGCGAGCAGCAGCGGCAGCGTTGCCAGGGCAGCGCCGCGGCGGCGGGGGCGTTCCGCGGCGGTGCGGGCGGCGGATGAGCATGCCATGCGCATCGATTGGCGAATGGTGACGCGCAGATGCGAATCAGGCAAACGGACGCGAGCGCCCAAGACAGCGGCGACTCAGCGGGCGAGCGAGGCGAGGTGGGACATCAGGCCGAAGCCGTAGGGGGTGGCGCCGCCTGAGTAGTCGTTGATCAGCGAAGGGCCAGCCCAGCATGACCAGTGGCTGCTGTCGGTTGAGTCCCAGGCCCAGCCGAGATAGGAGACGCCATGGGTGTCGGCCCAGTCCATGTAGGAGAGGGCGTAGCTGTCGTCGCAGTCCATTTCGCCGAACTCGCCGGTGACCACGGGGGTGGTGGCGGCGAGCGGGGCGATCGTCCGCTGCCAACAATCCTCGTTGTTGCAGTTGCTGCCGTCGTAAGTGTGGAAGCTGACGATCAGCTGGTGATCGGGGTCGTGGGGTTCATGGGCGCGCCAGCCGCGCTCGTCGGACGCCCACTCCAGGCCGCCGAGCATCAGCGGTGTGGCCGCGCCGGTCGAGCGGACCGCATCGACGAGCTGCTGCATGCCGGCGCTGGCGTAGGTGACGTTGCGGCCGCCGTAGGTGAAGATGGTCGCGCAACCATGCTCCCAGCAGGGCCAGGTGCCGATGAACGGCTCGTTGAAGAGGTCGAAGATGACCGCGTGGTTGTGCTTGAAGGTGCGCGCAACCGAGCGCCAGAAGGTGGGGGAGTGGTCGGCGTCGGCCATCGGCCACTGGTAGCTGGCGAGGATACGGCCGGGCGCCGCCCAGTGGAGGTCGAGGATCACGTACAGGCCGGCAGCGTTGAGGGCTTTGACGTAGCGCCTCACCGCCCGGCGGTAATGGACGCCGCTCACCGCCGGCACGGCACCGTCGATTCCGAGCCAGCAGTCCTCGTTCAGCGGAACGCGGACCGCGTTGGTGTGCCAGGACTTGATCGCCCGGATCGACCTGGCGTTCGTCGGGCCGTCGAAGACCGTCTTGTCGCCCGGTCTCGTGCACATGTACTCGGCGCCGGAGCGGTCGACGCCGAGCAGGCGGATCCGCCGGCCGGTGAGCGTGGCGAGGTGGTTGCCTACGACCTTGATCCCGAACGGTGCCGCGGCGGGAGGGGCGTGCTTTACGGCCTTCGCCGCGAGCGCAGGGGCGGCGACGAGGAGGGCGGCGAGCAGCAGCGGCAGCGCTGCCAGGGCCGCGCCGCGACGGCGAATGCGTCCCGTGGGCGTGTGGGCGACTGCGTTGCAGGCTGTGCGCATCGGCTAGCGGATAGTGCCACGCAGCTGCCAACGATGCGACATCAGCGCCGTGCAGCCATGAGCGGACCGGTCTGCTCGGCAGGGAGAGGGCCGGGCCGCGGCCGGCTCGGGGGGTGTGACTAGCCTGCGAGCTTCGCCAGCGCGGAGAAGTTGAGAGCGTGTGGCGGCGCGGCGAGCGGGACCGGCGTGTTGAAATCACTGAAGACGAGCCGGACAGACAGGCCGGCCGCTGCACTGGCGGCCTCGCTGATCTCGATCACGTAGGGCTTGCCGGTCGTGGCGATGTACACCGTGGCACCCTTGGTCACGTTGTTGAGCGCGACCACCTTCACGCCATCGACCGTCGTCGTTGCTCCCTTGGTCAGCGTGATGCCCGGCTGGACGCGGACGTTGGCGAAAAGAGCGTGGATGTTGGTCAATCCGGTGAGCGAGGCGAACTGGGTGTTGCCGGGCGGCATCTTCAGCCACTTCCCTCCAAGCAGCTGCGCCGCGGTGGGGCTGTAGGAGCTCCACACGGCCGCGGTTGCCTTCACGTAGATGGTGCCGGCCACCTCGACCATCTGGAACCGATCCGGACCCTGGGCAATGGAGCCGCTCGCCCCGTTGGAAGCGACGCTGAAATTGAGCGAGGTCGTCGTGCCGGCTGCGTTCGTCACCGAACCATCGACGTGTACCGACGTCAGGCTCTTCAACGCGGCGACGGTCGCCGCTACGATCGCGTTCGGCGACTTGCTGGCGATGCCGTTGCCTGACGAGGAGCTGCCGCACGCCGACAGCGCGGTCGCTGCGAGCAGCAGTCCGATCGCACAAGTGGCGGTCCGGGAACGCATCCGGCGCGGACCCTACTCCAACGCAATGCGCGCCGCGTCCTGCTTCGGACTAGGCCAGAGGGAGCTGCGAACGCACGCCGGCGAAGCGAGCGAAGTCTCGGTCGAACGAAACGACGGTCGCGTCGTGCTCGAGTGCGAGCGCCGCGAGGTGAGCATCGTTGACGAGATTGCCGGCGGTGCCGGAGGCGACCAGCAGGCCACGCAGCAGGGTGAGGTGGCGGGGGGTTGGCTCGACCGCGATCGTGTGTGGCGCTGCGAGCCAGGTCTCGGCAATGTCTGCGGCGGCCTGCGTGCTCAGCGGGCGGGGAAAGACAGCGGGGTGTGTCGCGAGTCGCAGGAATGCGAGCAGGGCGATCCACGCCAAGCCGATCGTCTCGGGACCGTCGAGCGCGGCGAGCAGCCACTCGTGGGCGGCCTGGTGCTCGCGGGCGCGCTCGTTGACGGCGTGCAGCAACACGTTGGCGTCGACGAGCAGCATCGTCACTTGCCGGTGGCCAGCTCGCGGGCCAACTCCTGGTCCTCGAGCTCGCCCGCGATCTGGAGCGCTTTGGTCACATCGACGAGCGGCGAACCCATGTCGTAGGTGGGGAAGGTCGGGCGCTCACCGGATCGGCGCGGTGCGATGCCGGCCCGGATCGAGTCATTGACGGCCTGCTTGAAGCTGACGCCTCGCCGTTGCATCGCGCGCTTGATGAGCAGCTCGACGTCGGGGTCCAGGGTGACGGTGGTGCGCATCGGACGCATCATAGCATCGGCTTGGCTGATGCGCTGATGTCAGAGTGCGTCACGCCGTGCCGCTGCTGCTCGAGCGCTGCGTCGTGAAGAACGAGGACGCGCAGCGTGGAGGCCGCCCAAAGCCAGACGCCGGCGCGATCAGTTGCCGGTGTGGTCCGAGTCCTGGGCGTGGGACTCGCCGCGGTCCAGCGCGGAGATCGCGGCGATCTCATCGGGGGTGAGGGTGAAGTCGAAGATGTCGATGTTCGCGGCGATGCGGTTGGGGCGCACGGACTTCGGCACCGCGCTGAGGCCGAGCTCGACGTGCCAGCGGAGCACGACCTGGGCCGGCGTCTTGGCGTGGCGGTCGGCGATCGTGGTGATCGCCGCCTCGTGCAGGAGGCGGCCGCCGAGGCCGATCGGGCTCCACGCCTGCGTGACGATGTCGTGGCCCGAGTCGTAGGCGCGCGTCTCCGAGCGCGTCGTGTAGGGGTTGAGCTCGATCTGGTTGACGTCCGGGGCGACGCCGGTCGCGGCGAGCAGGCGGTCGATGTGCGCGGGCTTGAAGTTGGAGACGCCGATCGCACGGACGAGACCATCAGCCTGCAGCTTGATCAAGCCGCGCCAGGCGTCGACGAAGCGGTTACGCGTCGGCAGCGGCCAGTGGATCAGGTAGAGATCGATGTAGTCGAGGCCGAGCCGGCGGGCGCTCGCGGCGCAGGCCTGCTGAGCCGCGTCGTAGCCGTGGCTGTCGCCGTTCAGCTTGGTCGTGACGAAGAGCTCCCTGCGCGGCAGCCCGCTGTCGCGGATCGCCCGCCCGACGCCCTCCTCGTTGCGGTAGATGAAGGCGGTGTCGAAGAGCCGGTAGCCGGCGTCGATCGCCTGGGCGATCACGACCTCGACCTCGCGGCTTGACATCGGCCAGGTGCCGAGGCCGATCTGCGGCATCGTGACGCCGCTGCGGAGCGCCAGCGACGGCGGTTGCGTTGCGGCCATCATTGCGGTGCTCCCAGGGCGGCTGGTGGTGTGGGTTCGCGAGCGCGGGGAGGGCGAGTCGCCGCAGAATCCGCGTCCGCGGAGAGGCAGAGTAGCGCCTTCGCATCGAACATCTGTCGAGCTTTCGAAGCCGGCGTTGGACGACGACGCGGAACGGCCACCGGGGCGGCGTCACGGTCGCGGAGGGGAAGCTTCGCCGCCGAGCGAAAACCCGCCAGACTTCCCGCAGTGCCCAGCTACAGCGAGGCAGTCGAGCAGCACATGAGCGACGTGTACGCGTTCTTCGCGTATCGGCTGGGATCGCGGGCTGACGCCGAGGACCTCACTCAGGCGACCTTCGAGCGTGCCTTCCGCGCCTGGGCGCGCTACGACCCGGGCCGCGCGAGCGTGCGCACCTGGCTGCTTGCGATCGCCCGCAACCTGCTGATCGACCACTATCGCAGCAGCGCCGTCCGCAGCGAGCAGCCGCTGGACGGCGAGGCGGGCCTGGAGGCCGCCGGTGGCAGTGCGGACCTCGGACTCGATCCGGCGCTGGCGAGCGCGCTCGCAGCGCTCGGCGAGCGCGAGCGGGAGATCATCGCGTTGCGTTACGGCGCCGACATGTCCGGTCGGGAAATCGCCTCGTTGACCGGTCTGACGCTGGCGAACGTCCAGCAGATCCTGTCGCGCTCGCTGCGCCAGCTGCGCAGCGCGTTGGACGGCGCGCAGCCGGCCTGAGCGGTTCCAGGGTCGCAGCGCTCCGGCGCTGCCCAGAGATGCGTCGAGATGCGTAGCTTTGCCTTGGCGGCTGGCCGTTTCCGCGTCTCGATTGCGTTGTGGCGCGAGCGTTTCGGTGGTAGCTTGTGATTTGTGGTCACAAGCCACGAAGTTCTTGCACGGACGCACGAATCGCAGATCCCTGGAGACGACATCGATGAAGCTTGTTGAAGACACCCGTTGCGGCAGCACAGACGCTGCCGGCTCCGCTGTGCGGGACGCTGTCTATGCCGCGCCTACGATCACCTCGCTAGGAACGCTCGCCGAGATCACGCTGTGCCCTCCCGGCAAGAAGGAGGGCTCACACGACCACCTCGGCTACCTCAGCTTGTGACCGCGTAGCATCGCGGCGTGGCCGACGCGCTCGCCGATAGTCTCGCGCTCAGTGAGCGCGAGATCGCGTTCGGGTTTGTCTGCAGCGATGCTGATCTCGCGGCGGCGCCGTCGGCGCTCGATCCGGGTTGTGCGCCGCTAACTGCGCTGGAGCGGGCAATCCTGCCGGCGCTGCGTCATCCTCCGTGCGTGGTGGGGTTCTCCGGTGGCCGGGACTCGTCCGCCTTGCTAGCTCTCACCGCGCAGCTCGCGCGGCGTGAGGGCCTCCCGCCTCCGATTCCGCTGACGATGCGGTTCCCGTGGTCGTCGGCGGCGGGCGAATCGAGCTGGCAGGAGCGCGTCGTCAGCCACCTGGAACTGGCGGACTGGGAGCGCATCGAGCCCCGCGATCTGGATCTCGTGGGCCCGGTCGCCGCGCGATGCCTCCTGGGGCACGGGCTGCTGTGGCCGGCGAACACGCACGCGCACTTGCCGCTGCTCGAGCGTGCGGGCGACGGCTCGCTGCTCACCGGCTTCGACGGTGACTCCCTGTTCGGCGGCTGGGCGTTCGCGCGGGTCGGCGCGGTGCTGCGCGGGCGGGCGGCGCCCGAGCCGCGCGACCTGCTGCGCCTTGGCCACGCTGCGGCGCCTCGCTTCGTGCGCGGCTGGGTCGGCCGGCGCCGAGCCAAGGCAGGCTCGACAGCGCGCTGGCTTCGCCCGGAGGTGCAGGATGCTTGGGCCGCTGCTCTGTGCGAATGGACGCCGGTGCGTTGGAGCGCCCACGTCGCCATGTTCGAGCGCTCGCCGCGCTGGCTCGCCGTCAGCTGCGCGAGCATGCAGGCGCTGGCCGGCGACACGGGCACGCTCGTCGTGCACCCGTTCCTCGATCGCGACTTCCTGGCCTCACTTCGCCACGCCGGCGGAGCCTGGGGTTGGGGTGACCGTAGCGCGACGATGGCTGCGCTTTTCGGCGACCTGCTCCCCCAGGAAACGGTCGCACGGGCTACGAAAGCGCGGTTCGATGAGGTCTTCTGGGGCGAGCAGAGCCGAGCATTTGCCCGTGAATGGGACGGTGGTGGCATCGACGAGGATCTCGTTGATCCAGTCGCGTTGCGCGCCGAATGGCTCAGCGAGCGTCCCGACGCCCGCAGCTCCACGCTGCTTCAATCGGCATGGCTTCACGTGAACCGCGGTAGCAGCACCGTGTCTGCGGCTGGAGAGGCCGGCGCCGCGCCGGTCGGTAGGTAGCCGTGTACATCCACCCACGAAAGCTGTCGTGACGGAGGCGAGGCGATGAGCGAGAAGCTGAGATTGCGGGAGGCCGGCCTGGAATGGAGGACCGTCGACGGAGAGGTCGTCGCACTCGATGTCGCCGCATCGGCGTACCTCGCGGTGAACGAGAGCGGGCGGCTGCTGTGGGAGGCGCTCGGTGCCGGCACGACGCGCGGCAAGCTCATCGAGCTGCTGACCGCCAACTACGGGCTCGACCGCACCGTCGCCGAGCGCGACATAGACGAGTTTCTGGCCGAGCTCGGTCGGCGGGGGCTGCTCGAGGCGCAGGGCTGACCGGACGGGAACGCAGGAGAGCTGGTGCCGAGCTATGCTCTGGCGCCTTGGGGTCTGCCACGACCTGGTGATTTCCGTACCCTGGGGTTGATACACGGCAGTGTTCTTGCTACCGTGCCGTCCTCAACGGCGCTGCATGGGTGCAGACGTGCAACGACAAGGGGGCAGATCCTCGATGACGCAAGACCAGCAGTTCGGTGGCACCGTCCGCGACGGTGCGGGGGCACAGGGCGCGCTCTACACGGCCCCGGCCATTGTCACGCTCGGGACGCTTGCGGAGCTCACCCTCAACGGCAGCTACTTCAAGCCGGGCACGAGGTCCGACATCAACGGCCACACCACACCTTGTAGCCACATGTGACCGCGTAGCATCGCGGTGTGGCCGACGCGCTCGCCGATAGCATGGCGCTCACTGCGCGCGAGGTGGCGTATGGCTTCGTGTACGGCGGGCGTGATTTCGCTGCGCCGTTGCCCGTAGTCGAGCCAGGGTGCGCGCCGCTCGCCGCGCTGGAGCAGGCGATGTTGCCGGCGCTGCGCCGGTCGCCGTGCGTTGTGGGGTTCTCCGGTGGCCGGGACTCCTCGGCGGTGCTCGCCGTCGCTGCGCGGGTCGCACGGCGTGAAGGTCTCGCGCTTCCCGTGCCGGTGACGATGCGGTTCCCCGGGGCGTCGGCGTCTGGTGAATCCAGCTGGCAGGAGCGAGTCGTCAGGCACCTCGGGCTGGCGGACTGGGAGCGCATCGAGCCTGGCGACCTCGACCTGGTCGGTACGACCGCCGCGCGCTGCCTGCGCACGCATGGCCTGCTGTGGCCTGCGAACACGCACGCACACATGCCGCTGCTCGCGCGCGCGCGCGGCGGCTCGCTGCTGAGCGGAATCGACGGGGATTCGCTGTTCGGTGGCTGGGCGTTCGCGCGGGTCGGCGCGCTGCTGAGCGGACGTGCGTCTCTCGAGCCGCGCGACGTCATCCGGCTCGGCTACGCTGCCGCGCCCCGCTTCGTGCGCGGCTGGGTTGCCAGGCGGCGAGCCAAGGCCGGTCCCGTCGCGCGCTGGCTGCGACCGGATGTCCGCGCCGCGTCGGCCAACGCCATGACGGGTTGGACGCCGGTGCGCTGGAGCGGCCACGTCGCGGCGCTGGCAGGAATGCCGCGGTGGCTCGCCGTCGTGTGCGCGAGCATGCAGGCGCTGGCCGACGATACCGGCACGCTGCTGGTGCACCCGTTCCTCGATCAGCGTTTCCTCGCTGCGCTGCGCAGTGCGGGCGGCGCCTGGGGTTGGGGCGATCGCAGCGCGACAATGGCGGCGCTGTTCGGCGAGCTGCTGCCGACCGAAACGGTCACGCGCGCGACCAAGGCGCGCTTTGACGAGGTCTTCTGGGGCGAGCCCAGCCGGGCGTTTGCCCGCGCATGGGACGGCAGCGGCATCGACGAGACGCTCGTTGACCCAGAGGCGCTGCGCTCCGAATGGCTCGCCCAGGCCCCGGACTTCCGCAGCGCCACGCTGCTGCAGTCGGCGTGGCTGCACGCGGCGCGGCAGGCCACGGCCGCGGCGCTCAGCGGTCGCAGGGCGAGCGGCTCGGGTGCCCCGGGCGGCACTCGGTCGCACCACCACGCGCAGCGAGCTTCGCCCAGCTCCTGACCGATGCCTACGCGGCGTTCCTCGCCGAGCCGGCTCGGCGACGGCGGTCGATCGAGGCGCCGGTGCGTCACAGAGCTAAAGGCCCGGAGGAGCCGAGCCGAACTGCAATGTATGTTGGGAGTGTGCGCTCTTCTGCTAGGCAGGTAGCGATGCGGCATGCGTACGCCTCGCGGGCGATTCCCACCTATCAGCTGCACGGCCTGCACGTTCGCTCTGCGGCCCGCCTCGACGCACCGGTCGTTGACGCGCCAGACTGCGACATCGAGATCCGCTGGGGCGAGCGGCGCGCCATTCCGCATGCGCTACCCGGCGGGGAGCTCCTCTCGCGCCTGGATCTTCCCGAGGGCAGCTCGTCGCTTACGGCGGACGCGGACGGCTACGTGTGGCGTGTCGCCGACATCTGCGACTTTGTCGTTGACCGCGCCCGGCGCGACGCTTGCATCCACCTGGCGCCGGGCGTCGACGAGGAGCTCGCCTCGCTGCTGGCCGGTTCCTTCCTCGCCAAGATGCTCGCGCTCGCCGGCCGCTGCGTGCTGCACTCCAGCGCGGTTGAGGTGGACGGCCGAGCAGTCGCGTTCATTGGCGGCTCCGGGACGGGCAAGACGACGGTCGCGGCGCTGTGCTGCGTGGCCGGCGCGAGGGTGGTGACCGATGATGTGCTGCGCGTCGAGCTGCGCGACGGCAAGGGTTGGTGCTTCAGCGGCTCAGGCGAGCTGCGGCTGCGCCCGGGCGCGGCAGCGCTCGCCGAGCACCTCGCGTTCGCGCCGCGACGCTCGACGATCGACGAGCGGACCGCGGTGGCGCCGGCCGTGACCGTCGGCGGAACGTTTCCGCTCGCCGCGCTCCTCGCGCCGCGCCTCTCGGAGGACTTTGATGAGCTGCGGGTCGAGCGACTGCGCGGGTCCGCGGCACTGCTCGAGCTGCTGCGCGCCCCGCGCACGATCGGTTGGGTGAGCGCTGAGCCCGCGCAGCACGATCTCGGCGTGCTTGCAGGCCTTGCCGAGTCCGTGCCGGTGTATCTCGCGGACCTCCCTTGGCGGCAGCCGGTTGACGCGGAGCTCGGCCGCAGGCTGCTCGATCGGATCGGGCTCGAAGTCCACGATCGAAGGGTGTCGCCGTGCTAGCGCCCGAGACACTGTTCGAGGCGGCGCACGCGATCGCACAGGACGCGACGCTTGCGGAGGTCGTAGCGGAGCTCCATGAGGACGGCATTCGGCCGCTGCTCGTCCGCGGACCGGCGGTCGCGCGGTGGCTGTACGACGACCCGGCCGAGCGACCGTACGGCGATGTGGATCTGCTCGTCGCTCCAGGCAGCTACGGCGCGGCTGGGGAAGCGCTCGCGCGGCTCGGCTTCGAGGACCGCAGCGCGGGCCTGCGGATCGACGAGCACCACCCGAACGAGAGTCACTGGGTACGCGTCCGCGACCGGCATGTGTGCGTCGATCTGCACCACAGCCTGTCGCTGGTCGCTGTTGCGCCGGCCATCGCGTGGGCGCGACTTACCGCCGGCTCGGGGCGACTCGCCATCGCCGGGATTGAGATCGACATCCCCTCGCCGGCGGCTCATCTGGTGGTTCTTGCACTGCACGCCGCCCACCACGGCGTCGAGCAACCCAAGCCGCTCGCCGACCTCGCGCATGCCAAGGATCGCGTGCCGTTCGCCACGTGGCAGGACGCCGCCGCGCTCGCGACCGAGCTCGGCGCTGGCGGCGCGATGCGCGAGGGTCTGAAGCTCGTCGAAGGCGGGCGCGAGCTCGCCGACGCTCTCGAGCTCGCCGACGATGCCACGCGGTTGGTGCGTCTGCATGCGCGGACCCCGCCCCCGACCTCGAGCGGGATCGAACGCCTGCTCCGCACCCGCGGCACGCGGGCGCGGCTCGTGCTGATCGTCGGCCGGTTCTTCCCCTCGCCGGCGTATCTGCGCCAGTGGAAGCCGCTCGCGCAGCGCGGGAGATGGGGCCTCGCTCTCGCCTACCTGTGGCGGCCGCTGTGGCTCCTCTGGCACGCTCCCGGCGGCGCGATAGCGTGGGTCGCTGCGGCGCTGCCGCGCGAGCGCCGCGCGCGCATCCCGGCGTTCCTCGCGGGCGGTGTCTGGGCGCTGCGAGCGTGGCTGCGATGCCGTTTTCAGCTGCGCCGCGGTGGTCTGCACGCCGTCGAGCTCCCGCGTCCACCCGCCGATCTGCCTGGTGCAGCGAACGGCGTCGCCCGCGCGCTGAACGCTGCACCTGCCACCTGCCTCGAGCGCTCGCTGGTGCGCCAGCACTGGTACGCCGCACACGGTCGTGCACGCGATGTCGTGATTGGCATTCGCGGGCCCACCAGCGACTTCGGGGCACACGCCTGGCTCGACGGAGATGCGGAGGGCCCGGGGACGTTCACAGAGCTGCAGCGCTGGCCAGCGCCGGCGCACCTGCGGCCCAGCGTGCCGCTGCGCGGGACAGCGACGCTGCGCCCGTTGCCCGTCGCGCCGCCGGAACCGCTGGCGGACCGTCAGGCGATCGACGCCGTTGGGCCGCAACTCGACCCCGCCTGTGTCGGCGAGGTGGCGATCGTGCACGACTACCTCAACCAACGTGGTGGTGCGGAGAAGGTTGTGCTCGAGCTCGCCGAGATCTGGCCGCAGGCGCCGATCTACACCTCGCTGTACCGGCCAGAGTCCACGTTCGCTGGGTTTCGCGAGTGTGACGTCCGAACCTCGGCGCTTGACCACCTCCCCGTGGACAAGCGCTTCCGCAACCTGTTTCCGCTCTACCCTGCGGCGTTCCGATCGTTCGGCAAGATCGATGGCGACGTCGTCATTGCCAGCTCCAGCGGTTGGGCGCACCTCGCGAACGTCACTCCGCGAGCGTTGCGCGTCGTGTACTGCCACACGCCGGCGCGTTGGCTGTACCGCAGCGACAGTCTGAGCGCCGGCGGGCAGCGGTCATGGCGGCAGACGCTGATCCAACCCGCAGCCGGCGGGCTGCGAGCGCTCGACCAACGAGCTGCGCGAAGAGCGCACCTCTACATCGCGAACAGCCGTGAGGTCCAGCGCCGCATACGCGACACCTACGGGATCGATGCGCTGGTGGTGTATCCGCCCGTCGACACCAAGCGCTTGACGCCGCGGCCGCGGGGCGAGCGGCTGCTCGTCATCTCGCGGCTGCTTCCGTACAAGCGGGTGGACCTCGTCGTGCGCGCAGCGCAACAGCTCGGTATCGGCCTGGACGTGGTGGGTGACGGCCCGATGCTCAACGTGCTGCGGGGCATCGCCGGACCGGACGTCACGTTCCACCGAGCGGTGCAGGACCGTGTCGTTGTCGAGCTGCTCGAGGGCTGCCGTGCTGTCTGCGTCGCCGGCGAGGAGGACTTTGGGATCGTCGCCGTCGAGGCGCAGGCGGCTGGCAAGCCCGTGGTTGCCTACGCTCGCGGCGGAGCGCTCGAGACGGTGCAGGAGGGCGTGACGGGAGTGTTCTTCGAAGAGCAGACCGAGGATGATGTTGCGGCGGCAATCGCGGCAAGCGAGGACCTCGGCACACCGCCGGCGGTGATCGCCTCATACGCACGACGCTTCGGGCGTGCTGCATTCAGGCAGAATCTGCTCGCGGCGATCTCAGACCGCTTGGGCGGCTCGCGTTGAGCGCGGCGGCGCTCGCTCGCTTGCAGATGCCAGTCCTGCTGGCGTCACGCGGTGGGGCAGTTCCGGTGGGGGCAGTTCTTGACCGGGGTGTGGGCGGGATCCTGCATTACCGTGACTAACGCTCCGTAGACTTTGTTGGCTGCGCCCGCTCTGCGCGCAGCCATCCCACCACGAGTTCACCACGCCGACATCCATGACCAAGCCAGGCTCGTCTGGACCCCCCAGCCAGGGGGGGGATACGCTCGATCTCCGCGAGTATCTCCGTCCAGTCTGGCAGCGCAAGTGGATGATCGCACTGATCGTCGTGCTCGCGGCCGGCGGCACGTACGCCCTCGCATCGCTGCACCGCGGGGCGAGCCCGCCGCCGCGCTACGTCTCGAAGACCGAGGTTTACGTCGAGGTGGCTGACCCCGCCGCGCTGGTCGGGACCACCGCTGTGCCTCAGCCACCCGACGCGCAGCAGATATCGGACCTCGCCTTCCTGTTCACCGGACAAGCGATCATGCAGGCGGTGAGCCAGCGGCTTGGCATGCCGGCCGCCAAGGCCGGCTCGGTGGTCGCCGCACCGCTCAACTCAAGCTCCACGTTCTACAGCGGCACGAGCATCATCGTGGTTACGGCTACGAGCCGGTCGGCAAAGATGGCGGCGCGACTCGCCAACGCATACGTAGACAGCTTCCTTGAATCGCGCCGCCGAGCCGAGGCTGCTGCCGCCACCGCACAGGCCAACGCGCTGCAGCTCAGCCTGTCGAACGCCACGAGCAGCGCGGGGGCGGGGCAATCGGTGCAGGTGCAGATCCTGGAGCTGCGCACGCAGGCCCGCAACCCGAGCGCCGGCGCGAGCCAGGTCGCCCCGGCGCAGGTGCCAACGGCAGCCGAGCCGGTAGCGGCGCAGCGCTCACCCGCCAAGGACGCGCTGCTCGGCGCGATCGTCGGTCTGCTGCTCGGCGTCGGCATCGCCCTCGGCATCAGCCTGTTCGACCGCCGGCTGCTGCGCGTGGCTGCCGTCGAGGCGAGCTACGGGCATCCCGTCCTCGCCGTGATGCCACGCGTCACCGACGCGGCGCCGCTGCACGAGGGGCGCGCGGTGATACCGCTGGCGCTCGTCGAGACGCTGCGTGCCCTACGCGTCAATCTCCGCCTCACAAGCGGCAAGCATCCACCGCGCACCGTGCTCGTGACCAGTGCGATGCCGGGCGAGGGCAAGTCGACGCTCGCGCGCAACCTCGCGCTGGTCCATGCCGACGGTGGCGACAGCGTCCTGCTGATAGACGCCGACCTGCGCCGCCCGAGCGTTCCCGCGCTGTTCGCAATCGAAGGACACAGCGGCCTGACCCACGTTCTAAGCGGCGAGCGATGGCTGTCCACCGCCGTGGTGTCGGTACAAGGGGCGCACGAACCGCCCCGCGGTACGGACGGCGGCTTGCTGAGCCGCTGGCGTGCCGAGCAGCCCGCCGAGCGGAACCACCACGGTTCGCTCGATGTGCTCACCCACGGCGAGCTGCTCGACAATCCGGTGACGCTGCTCGCGTCACGCGCGATGGAGGAGTTGCTGGCAGCGGCGCGCAAGCGGTACGACATCGTCATCATCGACAGCGCGCCGATTCTCGCCGTCACCGACACGGTGCCACTGCTGGGTCTCGTCGACGCGGTCGTGCTCGTTGCGCGTCTCGGAGTGACGACTCGCGACGCCGCCGAACGCCTGACGGAGACCCTCAAGCGTGTGCCCGAGGCGAAGGTGGTGGGAGTGGTCGCCAACGACCTGCGCGACACGTTCCTCGACAGCGGCTACGGCGGCATGTACTCCAGTCGTTACGGCGGCTACGGCTACCGCAGCAGCTCAGATGAGCCCAAGCTGACCGTTCCAGCCAACTGAGCAAGGCTGATGAACGCGGCCGCCAACTTGGTGACCGATGCGCTGCGCCGGCAGTGGGGGGGGCGCGACGGTGCGCTCGCCAGGTGGCGCGGTGCCGCGCTCGCCGTGGTGCTCGGGAGCGCCACCGCGCTCGCGGTCGCCTACGCACCGATGCCGCGCACGCTGCTTGTGGGGGCCGTCGGGGCGCTGGTCGTGGCGCTTGTCTTGACCGCGTCACCGACCCTGACAGCGGTCCTACTTGGCGCGTCCATCCCCGAGATCCAGGATCTCACGGGCGGCCACCTCGGCGTCCATGTGGCCGCCAGCGACGTGATCATGGTGCTGATCGGCGCAGGCCTGCTCGCGGAGGGAGCAGCACGACAGCAGATCCCGTCGTTGGTTGCCCTCCGTCGCGTCCGCTTCCCGGTCGTCCAATACGTCTGGCTGATTGCGCTTCTGCTTGTCGTACACCTGAGCGTAGGTTCTCTACTGAAGAGCGGGCAGCGGCTCGAGCTGTTTGCGCTGCCCTTGCTCGTTGGAGCCTTCATCGCGCTGCGCGGCCGGCACATGATCGTTCTACGGGCGTACGTGCTCGCCGCGACGCTGCTCGCGATCGTCTGGCCGATATTGAACGCGCACGGGCTCGCGGGACAGTTTCAGAAGAACCCGACCGGAGGGTTCATCGCGAGCGCGATTCTGCTCGTGATCGCCGTGCGGGAGCTGCGGCGCCTGTGGTGGTGCGCGCCGCTTCTGCTCGTCGGCGCCGGGCTGACTGCGAGCCGCGGCGCGATTCTAGCCCTGGTTGTGGGCGTCGTAGTGATCTTCCTCATGCAGGCGGGCGCAAGCCGCCGCGCCATCATGGTCGCGCGGATCCTGGCGCTCGTCGTTACGGCGCTCGTGGTGTATCAGTTCCTCCCTGCAAACATCGCCTCGCGACTCACGAACTACATACCAAGCACGAGCTCGAGGAGCAGCTACGCTCTGTACATCCGCGAAGCGTACGATCACGACGCCGAGCAGCTGATCGCTGCGCACCCATGGACGGGGGTCGGGGTCGGCAACTACCTCGCCGGCGCCGTCACACAAGGTACCT
Organism: Solirubrobacteraceae bacterium; assembly: GCA_049512455.1. Lineage (GTDB taxonomy): Bacteria > Actinomycetota > Thermoleophilia > Solirubrobacterales > Solirubrobacteraceae > Palsa-513. The sequence goes on from JBEKXB010000014.1 coordinate 28,610, forward strand.
CGACCACCGATCCGCACAACGTGATCCTGCTCGAGGCGGCGGAGGGAGGCTACGTGTTCGCTGCGAGCTTCATCCTGCTCATCGGTGGTGTGGCGTTTGCGCTCTGGCGTGTCCGACGCAATGAGCTGGCAGCAGGCGCGGCAGCGGTTCTCGTGGCAACCGCAGCGCACGGTCTCGTCGATGTGTACTGGGTGCGAGGCACGCCGGTGCTCGGCTGGCTGATCGTGGGGATGGTCTGCGGGCTGGTGAGCAAAGGCAGCTCGGAGGTGTCGGCGTGAGACAACGACCCGTGCACGCGGTGGTTGTCGCATACCACGCGCCAGCAGCGCTCGGGCACTGCCTCGCCGGCCTGGAGCGCCAGGTGCCGGTCACCGTCGTGGACAACTCGTCGTCGGTGGATGTGGCGACGGTCGCCGACCGTCACGCTGCGGCCTACGTCGACTGCGGAGCCAATCGCGGGTTTGCCGCCGCTGTAAACGTGGGGCTCGATCGGCTCGCAGGCGAGCCCGGAGATGTTCTGCTGCTGAACCCGGACGCCGTGATCGGGCCCGGCGCCGTGCGCGAGCTTGTGAGCTTCCTACACGCGCCGAGCAATGCGCGCGTCGCAGCCGTCGTACCGGCGCTGCGCGGCTTCGCGGGTGACGAGCAGCGCATCGTCTGGCCGTTCCCGACGCCGCTTCGCATGTGCGCTGAGGCGGTCGGCTTGGGACGCGCGCCGGCGCGGCGCACGTTCGTTGTCGGCGCTGTACTGCTGCTGCGGCGCGAGGCCCTCGAGGACGTCGGCGGCTTCGATGAGCGTTTCTTCCTCTACGCCGAGGAGGCGGACTGGCAGCGACGCGCGCGTGCGCGAGGCTGGACGTCTGCTGTCTGTGCTGATGCGGTTGCTGAGCACATCGGCGCCGGCACGAGCACGGACGACCGTCGCCGGGAGCTGCTGTTCCACGCCGCACAGGAGACCTACATCAGGAAGTGGTACGGCCCCGTCGGCTGGTGGATCTACCGTCTTGCCGCGTGCGCCGGAGCGGGCGTCCGCGCGCTCATGCTCACCCACGCGCGCCGCGGTGAGGCGGCCCGGCGAATGCTCCTCTACCTTCGGGGGCCATGTCGCTGTGCCGCCGTGGAGCACGATTGACCCAATGCCTAGCGTGCTGCACATCGTCACGACGGCGGGGTTTGCCGGCGTCGAGCGCTACGTCTGTAACGTCGCCGTGGAGACGGCCAGCCGCGGCTGGGAGGTTGCCGTAGTCGGCGGAGACGGCGAGCGGATGCACGCTGCGCTAGAGGGGCGTGTGCGTTGTGAACCCGGGGCCACGCTCATACAGTCCGTTCGTTCGGTACGCAGCCTGGGACGGTGGGACATCTGTCACGCCCACATGACGGCAGCCGAGGCCGTGGCCGTGTTCACAAGGCCGGTTCACCGCGCGCCGATCGTCAGCACGCGGCACTTCGCGGCCCGACGCGGTGCAAGCTGGGCCGGACGCATTGCAGCGCCATTGATCGGCGCCCGCCTAACACGGGAGATAGCGATCGGAGAGTTCGTCGCAGCACACCTCGAGCGGGTGCCCGACTCGGTCATCGTCACCGGTGTGCCCGAGTCCGAATGCCTGTGGCAGGCCGGGAACCGCACGGTCCTCGTGTTGCAGCGCCTCGAGGCGGAGAAGGACACGAGCACTGCGCTGCGCGGCTGGGAGGCCTCGGGTCTCGGGAACGACGGATGGTCGCTGAGCGTCTTCGGCGACGGCTCCGAGCGAGCCGAGCTCGAGCGCTGGGTCGCGGAGCAGGAGGTCGCCGGCGTCACCTTCGGCGGCTGGACGGACGACGTGGCGGGGGAGCTCGGGCGCGCCGGCATCCTGCTGGCGTCCGCGCCGGCCGAGCCGCTGGGGCTCTCGGTGCTCGACGCGATGGCCGCGGGCGTGCCGGTCGTGGCCTCCGCCGCGGGCGGGCATCTCGAAACGGTGGGGCTCATCCCCGCAGCGCCGCTGTTCCCGCCGGGAGACGCGTCGGCGGCTGCCAATGCGTTGCGCTCGCTCCGCTCCGAGAGCTTGCGGCGGCGGCTGTCCGAGGCTGGCCGGCAGCTGGTCGCCGAGCAGTTCACGATTGGGCGCTACACGGACCGCCTGCTGCTCGAGTACGACGCGGCCCGCAGCGTCATGCCCACGCCTCAAGCGCAGGCCGTCACGGAGCGGGCGTGATGAGCGACGCCACGGTTCGACTGACCCCGCTGACTGCGACGCAAGAGCCCACCCTGCGCGAGCTCGTCGTCTGCTCGCTCGAGGCGTGGGATGACGTTTGGCGACGCAACCAGTTCTTCGCTGACGCGCTGCTGCGTCGCAACCCGTTGCTGCGCATCCTGTTTGTCGAGCCTCCCGCCGATGTCCTGTTTGACCTCGTGAAGGGCCGCCGTCCAGCCATGCCGCGAGTCAGACAACTGCGAACCGACGGCAGTCTCGTGGCGTTGCGGCCGTTCAAGCCGCTGCCGCGTCGGCTTGGGTCGCTCAGCGACGCCGTTCTGCTGGCGAGCGTCTTGCGTGTGGCTCGCCGGCTCGGCTTCGCGAGCCCAACGCTGTGGCTCAACGACGTCACGTATGCCCCGCTGATCGAGCGCACCGGCTGGCCGACCGTCTACGACGTCACAGACGACTGGCTGCTCGCGCCAGTCGCGAAGCGGGAGATCACGCGGCTGCGCCGCCTCGACGAGCTGGCCCTCAATCAGGCGCACCAGGTCGTCGTGTGCTCGCCCGCGCTGGCTGCGAGCCGGGGGGCGCAGCGATCGGTGCAGGTCGTGCCGAACGGCGTCGACGCCGAGCACTTCCGCCGCCCGCGCCCCAGACCGCACGATCTGCCCCCGGCGCCGGTTGCTGTCTACCTCGGAACGCTCAACGAGGCGCGCCTCGACGTCGATCTGATCGTCGAGCTCGCGCGCGCGCGGCCCGACCTGGCGGTCGCGCTCGTCGGCCCCGATGCGCTCGCGGCGGCATCGCGGCGCGCACTCCGAGCGCAACCGAACGTCCACCTTCTCGGGGCGCGGCCGTACGCTGACGTCCCCGCGTACCTCCAGCATGCCGATGTCGTGCTCGTGCCGCACCGGGTGACGCCGTTCACTGACAGCCTCGATCCGATCAAGGCGTACGAAAGCGTCGCCGTTGGCACCGCCACCGTTGCGACAGCTGTCGAGGGCTTTCGCGAGCTCTCCGGGCAGATCCAAGTCGTGCCCCGCGAGGCGTTCATCGCCGCGGTTGGCGTGGCGCTGTCCTCACCGCCGAGCAGGTCGCGGCAGGCCGCCGAGCCAGCCAGCTGGGATCAGCGTGCCCGCGCGTTCGAGGATGTGCTGGAGAGCGCACGTGCTGCAGCCGATGAAGTCGGCGGAGACTGATGCGACAGCGCGCCCACAGCAGTTCGTCGACCCAGCAGATCCGCCGCCTGCTCGGCACGCGACGGCTGTCGGTCATCGCGCTGGTGGTCGTCTCGGTGGTTGCCGGCCTGACCGAGGCAGTGATCCTCGCGATAGTCGCTCAGGCTGCGAGCGCGCTCGTCGCCGGGTCACGCGGGGTGCATGTGACTGTGGGACCGTTGCACCTCGCGGTCACCGTTGGCGCGGTGGTGGCAATCGGCTTCGGCATGGCCTTCTTGCGAACCGTGCTGCAGGCGCCGCTGTCCGCCCTTCCCGCCCAAATCATGTCCGACGTTCAGGCTGCGTTGCAGCGCGAGCTCTTCGCTGCCTACTCGAAAGCGTCCTGGACCGAGCAGTCGCGCGACCGCGAGGGCCACCTGCAAGAGCTGATGACCAATCAGGTGCTGCAGGCGGCGGTGGGTGCCATTTCCGCGACATCCCTCGTCACGGCTGTCCTCACGTTGATGGTGATGATCGGCTCCGCGTTGCTGCTCAACGCGCTGGCCGCCGCCGCAGTCCTCGTCGTTGTGGTGCTCATGTTCGTGGCTCTACGACCGCTGAACCAGCTCGGGGTTCGTCAAGTGAGAGCGATGTCCGCGATCCAGATGCGCTTCGCAAGCGGCGTTGGTGAGGCGTCACGGCTCGCCGAGGAGACGCGTGTCTTCGGTGTGGCGGACGCGCAGCGCGACCGTGTGGGCTCGTTCGTCGACGAGCTGCGAACGCTCAGCTACCGGGCACAGACACTCACTCGCATCGGGCCGAACGTCTATCAGAGCGCCATCTACATGCTCGTTCTCGGCGGACTCGCCGCGCTGAGTGCGACACACGCCGGACACGTCGCCTCGCTTGGCGCCGTCGTGCTGCTGCTGCTACGCGCTGGCTCATACGGCCAGCAGGTCCAGGGGAACTACCAAGCGTTGCGATCGACGCTGCCGTTTGTCGAGCGCGTCCAGCAGGTTGAGCAGCGCTACACGGCGAGCATGCCCACCTCGGGCGACGAGCCGCTCGGCGATGTGCGGAGCCTGACCTTCGAGCACGTCAGCTTTGCCTACACGGCGGGCGTGCCGGTGCTGTCGGACATCAGCTTCACGGTTGGCGGCGGCGAGGCGATCGGGGTGATCGGCCCGTCTGGCGCCGGCAAGTCGACGCTCGTGCAGATCCTGCTCCAGCTGCGCGCGCCGGACAGCGGACGCTACCTCGTGAACGGCGAGCCGGTGGGGTCCTTCAGGATCGCCGACTGGCAATCACAAGTGGCGTATGTGCCACAGGAACCGCAGCTGCTGCACGCCTCCGTCGCCGACAACATTCGCTACTTCCGCGAGCTCGACGACTCCGCTGTCGAAGAGGCAGCGCGCCTGGCGCGCATCGACGATGACATCGCGAGCTGGGCGGACGGCTATCACACCGTCATCGGGCCTCGCGCCGATGCCATCTCAGGTGGCCAGCAGCAGCGGATCTGCATCGCGCGCGCGCTCGCTGCCACCCCGACCGTTCTCGTGCTCGACGAGCCGACCAGCGCACTGGACCCGCGGTCCGAGAGCCTGCTGCAGGAGTCGCTGTTGGCGCTGAGGGAGCAGCTGACGCTGTTCATCGTGGCCCACCGGATGTCAACCCTCGACATCTGCGATCGCGTGATGGTCATCGTCGACGGTCGCCTCGATGCATTCGACGACGCCGCCAGCCTCAAGCGCCAGGACGGCTACTACCACGCGGCGCTCGCCCTCAGCCGGCCCGCCGATGATTCTTGATCGGCGCAGGCGTTGTGTCTGGCGGGGTCCAAGCCACCGCTGAGACCTGCAGGAAGCTTCCGTGGTCGACCAGCCGCTGATCTCGATCGTCATTCCCGCACACAACGCTGCACGGTTTCTCGGAGCCACGCTCGACAGCGTGCTCGCCCAGCACGAGGAGCGTTGGGAGTGCGTCGTCATCGACGATCGCTCCAGCGACGACACGCTCGCGCTGGCGCGACGGTATGAACAGATGGACCGACGGATTCATGTCTACAGTGCCGCGGCCGGCGGACCGTCGGCGGCGCGCAACCACGGGTTCCGGCACATCGCCGAGGGCTCTCGATACGTTTCGTTCATGGACAGCGACGACGTGTGGCTTCCGCACGCACTGGCGACACTCGTCGCACGGCTAGAGACCACACCCGGCGCCATCGGGAGTCATGGGCTGGCCGAGTTCATCGACACCGCTGGCGCACCGCTCGAACCGGGCGCCTACGCAGAGATCGGTCGTCGTCGCCTGGGGCTCGAAGGCCGTCGCCTGATCACGTGGCCGCTCGATCGGCCTACCTGCTTCGAGGTCCTCGCGAATGGCAATGTCCTGTTCCCACCGGGGCTGGTTCTCGCACGCCGCGACGCCTACGAGCGAGCCGGTCCGTTCGACGAGACGCTCTCGGCTGCTGAGGACTGGGACATGCTGATCCGCCTGAGCCGCTTCGGCGACATCGCGTTCGCCAATGATGTGATCCTCCTGTACCGCAGGCACGATCAGAATCTCGGTGCGCGTGAGACTGTCCCCGAGCAAGCGTGGCGTGTGCGGTGCATCGCCTTTCATGCGCCGGAGAACTCCCCGGCCCAGCGGAGGATCGCGCGACGCGGCTGGCGTGCGTATCAGGTCCACACAGCCCGTCAGCGGCTGGGCTCGGCGCTCAGTGCTCTGCGTGAGCATCGACTTCGTGCTGCCGCACTGCTGATGCTGAGATTGCCGGTACACGCGCTGCGCTACGTCCGCGGCTACCCGCTGCCGCGGGCGCGGCGGGAGCTGCTCACTTGGTGATGGATCGGCGGATCGCGTGAACGTCTTCATCGCGACAGCCGGCGACGAGGCGTGGAACCGCGAGCTGCGGGCTGAGGTCGTGGCTGTCGCGCGGCGTGACCGCTTTGGCGTGCACGTCGTCGTCGAGGAGCCACGCGACTCCGACATCGTGCTGTTCGTCGATGCCCACCAGCATCTGACGGACTGGCGCATGCACGCCCTGCGCACGCACCCGCTGGTTCGCGCGAGACCGATGGCGGCGTTCGTCTATGACGAGCGTGACGTGCCGCGCGACCTGCTGCCTGGCGTGTACGTCTCGATGCCGCGCAACCGCTTCGACGCCGAGCGTCATCGCGCAGTCGGCTACTACTGGCTCAAGACCGACACGACCGGGGTGCGCGGCGCGGTCCCTGACCTGTTGTTCTCCTTCGCCGGGCGCGCGACGGGCGGCGTGCGTGATGCGGTGCTCGCGCTGCGCCACCCTCGGGCGATCGTCGAGGACACGACGCGCTACGACTTCTTCGCCGGCGACCGGGACGAGCTTGCACCCGCCCAGGAGCGCTACCGTGAGGTGATCGGCCGGTCGAAGTTTGTGCTGTGCCCGCGCGGCGCTGGCAGCGCCTCGCTTCGGCTGTTCGAGGCGCTCGCCGCGGGCCGCGTCCCGGTCATTCTCAGTGATGCATGGGTCGAACCGGCGGGCATCGCCTGGGCCTCCTGCGCGCTGTGCATTCCCGAGCGGGACGTTGCTGGCGTGCCTGCGCAGCTGGAGCGTGCCGAGGCGCAATGGCCCGCGATGAGTGCTGCCGCCGCGGCCGTCTACGACGAGTGGTTCGCACCAGACGTCTGGTTCCACCGCGTCGTCGAGTGCTGCCGCGAGCTTGGGGAGGCTGGCAGGCGAGGCGTACGGCGGCAGCAGTTCACGATCGGCTACTGGCGCGACGGGGCTCGGCGGCTGCGACACGGCCGCGGTTGAGTCGATGACTTCGCTCATCCTTGGTGCTTACAGCCGGCTCCCGGTGAGCCTCCTCAGCCCGTTCGTTCGCTCGCTGCGCGCGACGGCGTTCAACGGCTCATTGTGCATCGTCGCCGGGCAGTGCGACGACGAGCAGCGGGTGCAGATCGGCGATCTGGCTGATGCGGTCGTGGATGTCCGCGGCGACTACTCGAACGACTTCCGGGTCCGGCGAGCGATGCTCAACTATCTCAAGCGCCAGCGCGGACTGAGACGGACCTATGACCCGGCGTTCCGGATTGCGGCACGGTTCGGCGCCGAGCGGGACTCCGAGCGCCGCTGGGCCTGCCTCGAATACCACCTCGAGGGTCTCCAAGCGCTCCGGTACATGTACTACCACCGTTACATCGTCGAGCGGGCGCCCCAGGCCGACCGCATCATGCTCACCGATCTGCGCGACGTGGTGTTTCAGCGCGACCCGTTCGAGGATCCGCTGGTCGGGTTGGAGGTCTACTTGGAGGATGAGTCGGTGCGCATCGGTGCCGACGCGTTCAACACGCGTTGGATCAGGGAGCTATTCGGCGAATCGCTCGTGCGGGAGATGACCGGACGTGTGGTGTCCTGCTCGGGCACGGTGATCGGCACGCGCGAGGCGATGCTCGCATACTGCGCCGAGATGATGCGGTCGATCGTCTGGCGGCGGCGCCCGATGGGGGAGCACGACCAGGCCGTGCACAACGCGCTGCTGTATGAGGGTCGGTTGCCGGCCGCCACCGCGATCCCCAACGGCACCGGCCGTGTCCTCACGCTTGGCGGGATGGCCGCTCCAGGTATCGATCACGATGGCCTGATCCGCAATAGCGACGGAAGCGTGCCGGCGGTGCTGCATCAGTGGGATAGACACGCGGCGCTTGCCGAGCGCTTCTCGGCCCTGTGAACGTCACATTCCGACTGACCCAGCGTCGCTCCTAGGCGTACCCGGTCCGCTCGTAGCCGACGACGCGGCCGGCTTCCTCAGCCCAGTAGCGGAGCAGCCGCCGCTGAGCCCACCACGGTCGCACTAGTCGCCCGCGCCGCGCAGCGAGCGTCTCGAGCGAGCTGGCGTGGTGGTGCCAGAGCCTGGCGTGCGAAAACGCTCGGGCCAGCTCCTGCGCTGCACTGCTGCGGACCGGCCAGTCGTCCTCGAGCGCCTCGAGGATCGACGGTATGCGCTCGACGTCCCGTTCGGCGACGCGGACCGTCGCCGACGACCAGTCGACCCCGGCTGGCGGCAGCCACTCGTCGCTGATGATGACGGGGACGCGGCCGGTCTGCAGCACCTCGTACAGCCGCATCGTCGCCGGACCGTAGCCGCGCGGGCACAGCACGAACTTCGAGCGGGCGAGCGTCTCCCCGTAGCGGGCCTGATCGGGCCTGTCTTCGGCTACCAGCTGCCTGAAATGCACGGCGCCTGTGTCTTCAATCAGGGCGCGAGCGTGTCGGAGCTGCAGTATCCGCTCGCGAACTGGATGCGTGCGGCTGCCGATGAACGAGAACAGCAGGTCGGGCTCGCGCTCAACCGGGCGATCGTTGAACGTCAGCGAGGCGTATGGACCTCCCACCAGCAGCTTGTACCGCCTCGCCCAGCGCGGCGAGCCGCACACGTAGATTCCGGGAAGGCTCCAGACGGGCCGGTCGCGCTGGTCGTAGACGTACGCCTTGCGCTTGTGGCTGCGCACGAGTGGATGCTGCCGCAACCGCCGCTGGAAGACGTCGTCGTCATGACAGTGCAGATCGACGAACAACAGCACGTCACTGCTCGCTGGATCGTCGTCGAGTTCGTGTGCGCCGACCGTGTCGGCCTGAGCAAGGCGGATGAACGTGTCACGGGCGGCGGCGCTGGCCGCCGTTTCGCCTGCCGTCGCAACGTGGACGCGCACAGCAGGAGGCTAGCAGCGACATCGCGACCGGCAGCTAGAACCACTGCAGTCCGCGTGCGGCGATCAGGTTCGCCAGCCACCGCGTCTTCCCACCGAGCAGCCACTCGGTCTGGGATCCGGCCTCGAGCCACGCTCGCATCTCGACTGTTCGATCCTCGCCGGATGCGGCTTTGCGCAGCCGCCGCCAGGCACGCACGGCCCTGACAAGCCGTCGCGGAAGACTCGCGGCTCGCTCGCCGCGAAGCCGCTGGTAGCGGACCGAGCCGAAACCGAGGTGAAAGATGATGCGCCGCGTGTTTTCCACGGTCAGCCGGTGCTCGTCTAGAAGATGCCAAACGACGGCGTTTGGCGTATAGACGACCTTGTGGCCTCGCGCTAGCGGAGCCAGGACGAAGTACTCCTCATAGCCGAACTTGAGCTTTCCTACGGGTCCCAGGCGTACGTCAAACGGCTCCGGCCCGAGGAGGCTGGCGCGCACAGCCATGTTCGCACCCAGCGGCAGCCGCGTCTCGGTGAACACGAACGGCGATAGCCCATCGTCCCCCAGCGTCAATGGCGTGAAGATTCCGTCATCGGTGAGCCACCCCGGTCGATCGCACAGGAAAGTCGGCACGATCCGACCGCCGACGGCGGCGATCTCACTGTCAGCGAACGGTTCGACCAGGGCATCGATCCACCCCGGCTGGACCTGGACATCGTCGTCTGTGAACAGCAGCAGCTGACCAGCGGCTTGCCTTATGCCACAGTTGCGCGCCGCCGAGACCCCCGGATCGGCAAGCCAGGCGCCACTGAGCGGTCGGGGCGATTGGCCGGCGGCGTTTGCGATGACCTCTGCCGTACGGTCTTGGGAAGCATTGTCGACCACCACCACCTCGGCGCTGGTTGCGGACGGATCTGCGGCGATCGACGCGAGACACCGCGCCAGCGAGTCGGCGCGGTTGTGCGTGCACACGATTATCGATGCGTATGGCTGCGGCGGCATAGTCAGAAGATCGCGACGTTCGGCAGCGCCTTGCGCAGGCCCGGGCGAACGCCGGCACCGATCACGTTGACGGGCACGCGGAGCGGGATGGCAGGTGCGTCTAGCAAGTCGAGTCCAGATTACGCGGCGGCCCGCCGCCGGCGAGTCGGCCGCTCCGCCAGTGCCTCGCCGTACACAGCGAGATACTCGTCACAGATACGGCGCCAAGACAGCTCGCGTGCGCGGACTCGTCCGGCCGCGGGATCGGTGGGACTAGCCAGCTCGGCGGACATCGCCTTGGCGAGGGCTGCCGGGTCGTGCACGTCGGCTGGGCGGCCGCACGCGCCGGCCGCTTCGCCGAGGCCTGTATCGCGCGCGTAGACGAGGCCTCGGCCCGCCGCCAGGGCTTCGAGTGCGACTATCCCGAACGGCTCGATACGGCTTGGTACCACGGCTACGCGCGAAGCACCGAGCAGTGCGCGGACCCCGTCGCGATCGAGCGGCCCGACGAACTCGACGCCGTCGCCGGCCAGCGTGCGAAGCCGTGGCGTATCGACCCCTTCGCCACCGATCAGCAGGCGGGCATCGCTGACCTGCTGGCGAAGCAGCGCGAAGCCGGCGATCGCGAGATCGAAGCCCTTCGCAGGCACGTGGCGACCCCAGGCGCAGAGGACCGGCGCCGATGGCGGCGGCTCGACGTCCCACTGGCTCACATCGACGCCGTTGGCGATAATCGTGGCGGAGTCAAAGCGCGGGGCGTATCGGATGCAGTGCTGCGCAGTCCAGGCAGAGCAGGCAGTGAGCGCCGCAGCGGCGCGCGCAGCGGCTCGGAAGCTAAGGCGCATGTACAGGCTGCGCTGGTAGATCTGGTGTGCGTCCATGACTGTCTCGCCCTGGCTCGTCAACACGAGCGGCAGCCGATGCCTGCGCGTATAGAGCAAGAGTGGTGCAGTCTGCGTGCTCGCACACTGCACGTGAACCACGTCGGGGCGTGGTCGCAGTGCGTCGAGCGAAGCCTGCAGGCGCGGCTGGGACACGGTGAAGCTTGCCAGCTGGAGCGGTCGCAGCCGGGGCGCCGTGAACGCAAGCCGACGAACCTCGACGCCTTCACAGACGGCGTTCGAAGCGAGGCTCGGAGAGGGTTGGTTGGTCACGACCAGGACCTCGTGGCCGCGGCGCCCGAGCTCGCGCGCGAGCTGCAGTGTCGCTTCCTCGACGCCGCCACGGTGTGGGAAGAACGCACTTGGCGCGAGCCAGACGTGCATCAGCCGGTTACCGCGAGACTCGCCATGCGCGAGCGGACATTATCTGAGGGCCGCGTGGCAGTCCGTCCGTGTTGCGCGCCCGCTCATCTACACTGCGGCCGTGTCGAACTCGGACGTGCGCGCGTCGCTGATCGTGCTCAACTACAACGGCGCCACGGTGCTCCAGCGATGTCTCGAGTCGCTGACTTGCGCGATGGGTCCGCAGGACGAGCTGATCGTCGTCGACAACGCATCGCCGGACGGCAGTGGGGAGATCGCGCGCACGTTCTGTGCTGCGGGCGAGCGCCGGCTGTTCATCCAGCGTGCGGTGAACAACTACATCTTCGGGCTCAACGACGGGCTCGCCCGCGCCAACGGGCGCTACGTCGGCTTCCTCAACAATGACAACTACTTCGAGCCCTCAAGCATCGATCAGATGCTGCGGTGCTTCGAGAATGCCTCCACCTTTGCCGTCTGTCCGCGGATAGTGCGTGAAGCCGACGGCTTCGATCAGGGCGCGCTGACGAGCGGCTATTGGAAGGCGGGCCTGATCTTCTACCGCGTTCACGATCACGATCCGCGGGCGGAACGGACGTTCTTCGCGGTTGGCGGTCAATCGCTGTTCGATCGCCAGAAGCTCGAGGAGATCGGGACAATCGACGAGCTGCTGTACCCGATGTACCACGAGGATATCGAGCTGTCCTGGCGCGCTTGGAAGGCGGACTACGAGGTCCGCTACGCGCCGGACGCCATCGTGCGCCACGTCGGAAGCCATGCGAGCGGCAGCGTGTTCACCAGTGCCGAGCTGCGCGCGTTCGTACGGCAGAACGAGTTCCTCATGGTCTGGAAGAACGTCACCGATCGCAGCTTGATCACCGAGCATGTGTTGCTATTACCGGCTCGACTGTTGGTGGCGTGTGCGAAGCGCGACTGGCCGACGCTCGTAGGGTTCTGGTCCGCGCTTCGAAGGCTGCGTCGCGTGCGCGCTGCGCGAGCTCGTGCCCGAGGTGCCGCGCGGGTGTCCGACAGGACTGTCTTGCAGCGCGTCTCGGCTGAGGGCCTCGCGATCATCGGCTCTGGCCAAGCGTGGGTAGCGGCTGATCGGTCAATTCGAAAGCCCTCCGAGGAGGCACTGCGGGTCCTGTTGCTGAGTCCCCTGCAGGGACGTGACCCAGAATCTGGAGACACGTCCTACACCTCAGCGCTCCTGGCGGATCCACCGCCAGGTGTGTCGTACACGACGTATCACGATGCGCTGATCGCTGGGACGCTTCGCGTGCGCGGCAGGAAGCCGTGGCGCCCTGATCCGAGTCTCACCGACATGTGGATCTTCGCCGCTCGCAGTATCGAATCTGCCTTGCGCCGAGGCTCGCTCACGTTTCGCGAGCAATTCCGGTTCCTCTCGGTAGACCCGGACAGCTTCGACCTCGTTCATCAGCACGTGTTCGCGGTGCGTCAGGTTGGGCCCAAGGTCCCAGTCGTGTGTGTAGCCGGCTATCCGCTGACGGAGCTCTACCGAACGCGCGAGCGCTGGGGGAAGCTCCATTTGCGTGTTGCGCTCGCCGTGGAAACCGCGTTGTCGCGTGTGTGTGACGTGAATGTCCCCTGGCTTCGTACGACGAGCGACGGCGTAATGGCTGTTTACACCGAGAAGTTCCGCGCATGGCTGATCGAGCGGGGTATCGATGGCGACCGAATCCACGTTACGTCGACAGCTCTGCAACCTCTCGACCTGCCGGAGAAGCGCTCCGATGGCAGAACACTGGGGCTCATCGTGCGAGACTTCGAACTCAAGGGCGGCGACATCGCGCTCGCTGCGTTCCGTGAGTTACGTGCGAGCGACCCGGCATGGCGGCTCATCGTGGGTACCACCCTCGAGGAGGCCGGCGCATATCTCACACCCGAGCCAGGGATTGAATTGGTCATCGATCCAACGCGTGAGATGGTGCTGAGCGAGCTCCTTCCACGGATTGACGTGCTGCTCGCACCGACTCGTGCCGACTGTGGTGCTCCGTACACGGTGCTCGAGGCCTTGCAGGCAGGGACCTGCGTCGTGACCTCGGACATTGCGTGGCTCGATCCGCGCTTGCAACTGCCGGCCGTAGCTCGCGTCGCGGCGGATCCGTCAGCCGTTGCGGCGGCCGTTGTCGCGCTGGCTGATCAGGATGTCCGGGTGGCCCGGCTTGCCGCTCGGGAGCTCTGGCGCCGCGAGTTCTCTACGGAGCAACTGCACCCCCTGTTGCTCAAGGCGTACGCTGCTGCCCTCGACGCACACGAGCGGCGAACCGCTGAACGCGCCTGATTGGGCGGCCCGAGGGCGGCTGGCGCGCGGGCTGCTCATCGAGGTTGTCGTCGAGGCCGCGCGCCAGCGGAGCGAACGTGTACTGGTGGTTGGCAACGAGGCGACGCACTAGCTCGACGGTCTCCGTTACTGTCCTGCGGCTCCTTTTCTGTATTGGCTCGAGACGGCTGTCGTGCATGAGGATGGTCGCGGACGACCCTTTCTGTGCCCCCAGTTGACGGATCACTTGTTCGTACATGTCCGTTGCTGAGGTACCTGCGTAGTCAGTGCTGTCGATCGTCCAGCCGGCAAGCTCGAGCCGGCGCTCCCGGGCCGTCGCGGCGCTTACGCCAGTCTGCAACTGTCCCCACGGTGTCCGCCACAGGTGTGGCGTAGGAACGCCGAGCTCGCGCAGCAGTGTCAGGACCGCGTCGATGTCGGCGCGGATCCCATCCGGCGTCATGTCCAGATGGGAGCGGTGTGCCCAGCAATGCGGCTGTACTGAATGGCCAAGCTCGAGGACCTCCCGGACGACCTCAGCATGCTTCTTGGCGTGTGCTCCCCAGACGAAGAACGTCGCCGTGATGGCGTGCGCATCCAGCACTTCCAGGATCTGACGTGTGCCAGTCGGGTGCGGGCCATCGTCGAACGTGAGTGCAACCTGCTGCGGCATCCGGGCACAACCATAACGCGCGCCGCGCCGGGCTATGCGCAAGGCCGCACCAGCCTGGCGCCGGGCGCGTCATCGCCTCCCGACGGCCGCCGCCGGCGCGCGCTCGCGAACTGGCAGGAGTCGCCCCCCCAGCGGCGGCTTCTCGCCGCGGGTGGAAGCGTCGCTGCGGGATGACTGCGCGACGGACACCGCCGTGGCGATGAACAACAGCAGCTCGGCGAGGAAGAAGCGGATCTGGACGGCCTGCGGTGAGTTGGCTACGTTCCCAATGTAGGAGTCTGGGAACGCGAACAGGAATAGACCGGGAAGGGCTGCAGCTACGCCGGACAGGCTGCGCCGAAAGGCGATGGTCGTCAGCAGACAAGGGACCGCAACGAGCAGATAATGCACCTCGGAAACGCTGCCGGCGAGGAACGTGGCGAGTAGCAACAAGGTTCCTATGCCCGCGACACTTCCCGGCCTCGACGCTTGTCGTGCCCAGACGCAAGCAAGTGTCGCCGCGAGTGCCACCACGGCGGCTCGTGCAGCGGATCCCCACGTATCCACTCCTAGCCGCTCGGCTACGCCGCGTATCGAAATGTCGTAGACGGCGTGTCGACCAGTGTTCGTGCCGCTGGCTTCGATGTGCCAGAACACGGAGAAGGAGTGCGCACCGCCGGGAACGAGAACAATCGCGATGGCGAGCAATATGCACGCGCCGATCCACGCTTCCAGGACCGGCCGCCATTTGCGTCTGAGTAACGGCAGGAGGATCAACGGCAGGAGCATCGGCTTGAGCAGAAGCGAGAAGACTAGAAGTGCGCAACCGGTGCGCCAGCGGCCTGCCTCGAAGAGCAGCAACACGCCCACCGCGACCGGTGCCAGCAGTAGCGACAGGTTGCCGAGCGCCAGCGTGTAGGTCAGGGCGTCGCTCTTCACCATCACACCGGCCGCGAGCGCTGAAAGCAGCAGCCAGATGCCTCGCCGCCACGGAGCCGCAGAGAGAAGACCCGCTGACGCCACAGCAATCGCACTTAGGACAATCCACACATTCAGCGCAGCTACATAACGTCCCAGCGACAATGGCAGGAACGCGACGGCCGCCGTGGGTGGGTAGACCATCGTCGGGTCCGAGTAGATAGACACCCCATGTAGCAGTGCCACTCCGGCGCCACGCATGGTGGCGAAATCCACGCCCTTTCCCGGGTTGCCGATGGCTCGTCGCGCCTGCTCGACGGCGACCGCGATAGCTAGAAGCAGGCATCCGGCGGCGAGTGCGGTCCTAAGAGGCCACGCTCTCCGAAGCAAGGTCACTCGATGAGCCTAGCCGCTCCTTGCTGGACGGCTGCGACGTGTATTAGTGGGTCGCGAGGTGCGCTTGGTTGCCTGCGGCGTCGGTGTGCTTCCCGCTTCGGCTGGTCGCTCGCAAACCATGACGATCTCGGGGCCGAACGTCGGTCGGATGCGGGCGATCAACGCGAGCAGGCGCTTCAGCGGTGTCGCCGCTCCTGACCGCCCGACCGTGAGGTGAAAGTGTCGTGACTGGCGCAGCACCACCTCGAGGCCGGCGGTTCGCATCAGCAAGTCCATCTCGGCGAACGTGTATTCGCGGGCGTGCCGTGCGTGCGGGAGGCCGCCAATCCAGTCCGGGAGCGGTGATCCGGACGAGCGTCCGATGAGCGCGCGGAATCTGGTCACGAGGTATGCGGCGTTGGGAGTGGTGAAGTAGAGTCGCCCGCCGGGTTTGAGTATCCGGTGCACCTCTTTGAGAGCCAGCACCGGATACTCGCGGAGATGCTCATAGACCTCCGTCATCAGAACGGCGTCGAAGGAGCTGTCGGCGAGCGGGTAAGGCGTGTTTTCGAGGTTCCAGACGACCTCGGCGACGCCGGCGCGTTGGAGCAGCTCCCGCATCCTCCCGTCCTCGCCAGCACCCCACGCATCGGGGGCCTCTCCGAGGTCGACGCTCGTC
Source organism: Solirubrobacteraceae bacterium (assembly GCA_049512455.1). GTDB lineage: Bacteria > Actinomycetota > Thermoleophilia > Solirubrobacterales > Solirubrobacteraceae > Palsa-513. The sequence continues at coordinate 44,745 of JBEKXB010000014.1, forward strand.
GCGGTGTATCCGATCTCTGACAGGTGTGCGATCTGATCGCCAGGCGCGGAGCCGAGCTCGACGACCGCTGCTGGCGGCGAGAAGTCGCTCGCGAGCAGCGCCTCGACATAGGCGTAGCGCACTTGCGCCTCGACGCTGAGGTTGCCGCTGGCGGCAGGCACTGGACCATCGTACCGGCCCTACGCAGACGCTCATCGTGGCAGCCAGGCCATCGTTTCGCCTGCACGATCGATCAGCCAGGCGATCGCCCGCGGGAGCGGCCCGCCGTTGCGGAGGAGGGGAAGCGCGAACGGGCGCAGGCCACCGCGCGCAGCGGCGGTCGGACCGAACTCCTCGCGCGCCTGCGCGCGCCGCCGGCGCGGGGATCGTGGGAGCGGAACGCGTGAACGGTCCTTTGTGCGCGCGGCCTCGAACAGGCTAAGCGCCTGTTCGGCTACGGCCGCCCAACCACCAGCTTGTGTCTGACGCCTGCCGAGCTCGCGCCGGCCCGCGAAGTCGGTGCCATCGGCGAGAACTGCGACGACGCGACGAGCGAGCTGCTCGACGTCGCCGCAGGGGACGATGATCCCGGCGTCGCCGGCGACCTCGGGGATAGCGCCGCTCGCGTAGCCAGCGACGACTGCGCCGCTCGCCTGGGCCTCCACTATCACGCGACCGAACTGCTCCACCCACGTGTAGGTCGCGCGGCTCGGGACGAGCACGAGGTGTGCTGCCCGGTAGCGCACGGCCAGCTCGGCGCTTGGCTGCCACGGAACGAACTCGAGCCGCTCGCCCACCCCGAGTGAAGCGGCGAGAGTCCTGGCCCTCGCTGCCATCGGTCCGTCGCCGACGACGACGAGACGTGCCGGCCGAGCGCTGTTCACGCGTTCCATGACCCGGACCGCATCCTCGATGCCTTTCTCCGGGACGAGACGCCCGGTCAGCATCAGTGTCACCTCGTCGCTGCCGAGTGACTGCTCGCCGGCAAAGAACACGCTGTCGTCGAAGCCAAGCGGCACGATGGTGATGACTCCGTCGAACCCCTTGCCTCGCATAACCGACGCGGCTTGCCGGCTGCACGGGCAGAACCCAGCTGCGCGGCGCAACGCAGCCTGCTCGTAGGCCGAGAACGGAGGCGGCAGGCGCTTGTCGATGTTCTGTGCCGTATACATCACGATCGGCATCGTCGGGTCGCACGCGGCGAGCCACTGCCGCGCAGCGAGGCTGTAGGGCTCCTCGCGGATATCGACCAGGTCTGGTTGCACTTGGTCGACCAGCTGGCGTAGCTTGCTGGCGTCTCTATAGGTATGGCGGTTCACATCACCGCTGCGGCGTATCGGCAGCTCGACCACCGCGAACGGCTCCGCTGACAGGTGGCTCTCCGAGGAAGCCTCCGGCCACTCCTGCGGCACGACCAAGGTGACGTCGACCCCGGCGTCCGTCAGTGCACGCTCGCGCTTGCGGTGCTCCGGATCCCTGCCGGCGTGGTACACCGTGAGCACCCGCAGCGGCATCAGTCACTCCGGCGCTGTCGAGCCTACTTCGCGAACGGGCCAGCGCCCGCCACGCCGATGGCGACCAGGCAGAGCAGCGCGGCGCCCGGGAGCGCGAGTGAGACGACGCGAGTCCACAGTGCCTGCGGGCGCTCGAACGCTCCACCGCGCGCCTGCGTGCTGGTCACGCGCTGGTGCAGCGCGGCGCGGAACGCGGCACGTGGGTTGGGTCGGCCGGCGATCAGCGCGTCGGCGACGCTCCAGAGCATTCCGCGCTCCTCGCCCGGTACGTCGGGCTCGAGATCGTCACGAAACCAGGTGGGCTCGTCGGTCATCGCGGCTAGAGGTTGTTGGGGTTGAGCCAGCGGGCGTGGCGGTAGTCGGCGAGCGCGGCAGCGGCGTGCCCGGTGCGCGCCTGCAGACGCGATAGAACCAGCCAGATCTGCCAGTTCACCGCCTGGCGCTGCCGCGCCTGCTGGGCGTCGCTGAGCGCCGCGCCGAGGTTGCCCGCCCGCTCCTCGACGAGCGCCTCCTGCAGCCAGCCCGCCGCGGCGTAGGGCTGAATCTCTACAGCCTCGTTGGCGTACGTGAGCGCGGCCGAGAGGTCGTTGGCGCGCACCTCGGCCTGGCTCGCGCGGACCGCCTGGGTTGCGCTCATCGGCAATGCGATGACGACGATAGCGGCGATACATGTAATGCCACCGGCGACGCGTAGAGCCATCCGTGCGGTGGGTGTGCGCAGGGCGGCGCGGACGGGGGTTGCGCCGTCGGGCGCTGGATCTGCCACCTCGCCGTCCGCGTCCGACCGGTCCGGCGCGAAGATCACCCCGGCGCAGACGAACAACGCGACCGGCAACACCGGGATGAACCAGATCCAGTCGAGGGCGGCGGAGAACGCGAAGGCGAAAGCAGCGGACGTCGCGGCGGCGAGCGCCAGACGACGAGCCGGGTCGCGGCTGCGGACGACGCGCCAGAGGCCGCAGCCGAGGATCCAGGCGATGAAGCCGCTGATCAGCAGTAGCCCCGGGTAGCCGAGGTCGCCGAGTGCCTGCAGGTACAGCGAGTGCGCGTCGATCACGAAGCCGCCGGCGACGGTCCCATGTTGTAGCCATTCGAACTGGAAGGTGTTCGCGCCGGTTCCGGTGAGCGGCTTGCCGTTCGCCGCATGCGCGGCGACCTGCCAGAACTGATAGCGGCCTTCACCGGCCGTGCTCTGCAGTCGCGAGAAGGCGTTAGCGCTCGAGGTCGCCACATCGCCGGGGGACTTGAACTGATTCCACTTCGCCGTCAGGAAGCTCGGGCCGCCGGCGACCGCGAAGGCGACGATCGCGATCAACGCGCCGACGGCCGAGATCCGCGTCAGCTGGCGGCGTGAGACCGCGAGCAGGCGCGGTCGCACGACGTGGCGCTCGACAAGGACGCTCGCGGCGCATAGCAGGCCGACGCCGACGGCCACGGCCACGGCGATAGCGATCAGGTCGTTTCCCTGGTGGGCTGCGAGCGTGGTGCGCAGCCCGTCACGGACCGCCACACGCTGGTTGGCCGCCGCGATCAGGAGCGCCGCGCCGGCGCCCGCGACGGCGATGATCGCGAGCTTCGCCAGGCGTTCGGGCGCCAGCACGACGAACAGCACCACGCCGACGGCGATCTCGATCACACCGCCGCGCGAGGCGGTGAGGAACGCGCACAGCGCGAGCAGCGGCAGGCACGCCGCAGCGGACGCGCGCGCGATCACGCTGCGTGCGCCCGTGGCGCAGTAGAGCAGCACCGGGATGCCGATCGCCATCAGCGCCGCGAGCGCGTTCCAATACTCGATCGGATAGGAGAGCCGCTTGGTCGAGCCCGGCAGCGCGTTCGCCGGGATGGCGAACCATTGGAAGTGAAGCCGCGAGAGGAGTGCGAGAACGGCGATCGCGACAATGCCAACAGCGAGACCGTGGAGCATGTAGCGGATCGCGTTGCGGCCGTGAACGAGCAGTACGAGCAAGAGCAGTGCGACGTAGAGCAGCATTCCTGACACATCGGTCATCGTGCTCTCGGCGCTCTCGGTCCACGTGAGGCTGAGGGTCGTCCACGCGGCGTAGGCTGCGAGCAGGCCGAAGCCAACCCAGCCGGCTGTGGTGAAGCGCGTCCGTACGAGGCGCAACGCGAGCAGCAGCAGGAGCAGCCACCACGTCGCGATGCCAACCTGGCTGCTGATCACCACGTCATAGCCGCCCTCGCGCACCCCCAGGTAGCTGACCAGCGAGACCGGCAGCAGCCAGCCGCACAGCGCTCCGACGTCCAGCGAGCGGTGAGCGCGCAGCAGAGCGCTGCGAGGTCTGGCGATGGCCGCGCCCTCCATCGGCTAGCCCTTTCGCCGCCGCAGCGCGAGGATGATCGCGACGCCGAAGCTCACCGCGAGCAGGATCGGCAAGAACGCGCCCATTCCACCACCCGAGCCGAACATTGACCGCGCGAGCATCGCGACCGTGCCTGCGGGCTGGCTGATCAGCACGCGCGCCGGCCTGACGGCGTGGTGGGCTGGCTTCGGCGTCGGTGACGGCGTCGTGACCTCGGCGAGCACGGCGGTCGTGCGACCCGCGGTGCCGTCGGCGGCGAGCTGGCGTGCGACGGTGCGCGGCAGTGCGACGCCCGCCGTGCCTGGTTTGATGCTCGACACGGCCACGCTGCCGGCGGCTGTCGGGATGTCCTCCTGATACTGGCTCGAGCCGGGATCGCCCGGCGCGACGATCTTGCCGCTCGCCCAGGCGCTCGCGGGCGCGCCGAGGAGCATGACGGCAACTGCGACGGTGACCGCCCTGGGCCGGCGCATCAGAACGCGGTCCATGTGAGGCTCGTGCTGGTGCCGGAGACTGCCCGCAGGTTCGTGCCGACGCCGACGAACAGCGACCCGCTGAAGATGCGGTTCGCTTGCGCTTGCAGCGTCAGCACGGTGGTCCAGGTCGAGCCCCGCTCCACCTGAATCGCCACCGGCCCTGCCACCGGCGCCATCCCCCACAGCGCGGCGACCCCCTTGGTGCGATAGGCGGTGAAGGGAAAGCTGTAGGCGGTGTAGGAGGGCTTCGGCGTGTCCTGCGAGGGTGTCGCGCCGGCGTAGTAGACCCCCGAGGCCAGCGTCGAGACCCAGCCGGGTGTCGAGACGTCGTCGCGCAGGTTCCACCAGGCGATCAGGCTCGCACCCTGCTTCCACAGCACGTACAGCGCGCCCTCGAGGTACTCGGCCTGGAGGGCGGGGGAGAGCCCGTTCGGGTTCGGGGGGTTGCTGTCCCAGGAGATCTCGGTGATCCACAGTGGCTTGGGACCTTTCGGCCTGACCGTGCCGGCGCGCTCGGCGATCGGGATCAGGCGTGTGATCTCGCCGAGGTCGGGGACGCTCACATCGCCCGGGTCAGCGGCATGCGTCGTCGGTGGACCGAGCGGATAGGGATGGTGGGAGATCGCGTTGAAGTAGACGTGCTGGTGGCAGTGGGTGGAGCGCGGGTGGCTGCCCGTCGGCGTGAGGCAAAGCAGCTCGCGCCAGAACAGCACGGGGCGCATCCGCTGACCACCGGGCGGGTCGCCGAACGGCGCCGTTGTGCCGGCCGCGACGACATCGGTGGGGGTCACTGACTTGACACCCTTGTAGAAGGCGTTCAGCAGGCCGCGATAGATCCCCGGACTAGCAGGCTTGTCCGCAGACGTCCACTGGGGGGTCAGATACACAGAGAGGTTCGGCTCGTTCCACGCCTCCCAGTCGCGCACCGCGGGAAGCGGCGTCGCGGACTCGCTGGCATCGACGAACGAGCCGGAGTAGCGCTGCGCAAGCGCGGTCGCGAAGGCGCCGAACCAGGCTGCCGACGGGTCCCATGTACCGGCCGGCGCGACCGACGTTGACGGGCGGTCTGGGCCTTCCGCCCACGCCGGGGCGTCCCCGAGGGTGATCAGCGGGGTCATGCCGGCGGCGGCGATCTCGCGCACCGTCGCGTCCGTTGCGCTCCAGTCATAGCCGCTCCAGTTCGGATCAGCCGCATCGGTGAGGCTCGGCGGCTGGGTTGGCGAGACGGTGTTCCACTCCACCGCGAAGCGCCACACCGACGCCCCCGTGCCGACCGCGTGCGCCATCCCAACGGCGATGTCGGCCGGGTCGAAGCTGTCGAGGAGCTCGTCGTCGTTGAAGCCGAGCGTGAGTCCCGGCAGCGCTTTCGGCTTGCTGGCCATGGCGGCCGTCGGCGCCGCTGCGCTGCTCACCAGCTGCGCGGCGAGCACGCCAGCGAGCGCCAGCCAGCGCAGTGCACGCAGGAGCCGCCGTCTGATCGGGGTCACGACCACCGTGCACCTATACGCGCGAGGAGCCATAAGACTGACATTGCCGAGACCACTGTTCGGGGCGAGCTTGGCGCCTGCTTGTCACGCGGCGTCTACGCTAGAGGCGTGCTGCGGATTCGACGGGCTCCAGCGTGACCAGGCGACGGCTACACGCAGCGCGCATCGCTGCGCTTGCGCTGTTCTTGCTCGCGGCGACCCCGGCAGCGGCTGGCGCATTGCCCGGACGGAGCTTCTTCGGCGTCAACATCCAACCGCTGATCAAGTTCTCGTTCGTGCCCTACAGCAACTGGGGCGCGTTCATCTCGACGATGGCGAGCGATGACCTCAGCACAGCGCGGATGGACGTGCAGTGGTACTGGGTCGAGCCGAACCCGCCGACCGCCGCGGGACACACCTACATCTGGGACCAGCCCGCCAGCCCGCAAGCATCGATGGACAACCTGATCAGCTTGCTCGCGAGCAATCACGTGCGCCTGTCGGCGGTGATCGACTCGCCGCCACCGTGGGCTGCGGGACGCGGGACGATGCTGTCAGCCGCCTACTACGGCGACTTCGCCGCGTTCGCAGCTGCGTTCGCAGCACGCTACGGCGTCGATGGCAGCTTCTGGAAAGCCAACCCGGCGCTGCCGTACCTGCCGGTGCTCGACTTCGAGGTGTGGGACGAGGCCAACTCCGCCGACTTCTGGAGCGGGGCGCCGGATCCCTCGGCTTACGCCGCGGCTTTCGCTCAGGTGAGCGCGGCGATCCACGCCGTCGATCCGAGCGCCACCGTGCTCGCGAGCATCGGCTGGCAGAACTTCCAGTCGTACGTCTCGCAGCTGTACGCGACGGGCATCGCCAGCTCGATCGACGGCATCGGCTTTCACCCCTACGCGCCGGACGCGCCCGGGATCATGCTGCTCAACGAGCAGCTGCGCGCGACGCTGGCGTCAGCCGGGGCTGCGAGCCTGCCGATCTATGACACGGAGACGGGGCAGCCGGTGGTCAGGTCCGGTCGCGGCGCGGAATACGCCTATGACGGCGAGGTGACCGACGCGGCGCGCGCTGCCACCGAGTCGCTCGCCGGGGACGCGCTTGCGCGCAGCGACTGCGGTGTCGATGATTACCTGATCTACGGGATCACCGGCAGCGGAACGGGCCTCGAGCCGAACGACGAAGGATTCATGGGGATCTTCAACGCTGCGACCGACATGCCGGACAGGACAGGCTCGGCGCTGATCGCCGCGTCGAAGCGCTGGCGTGCCCACCGTCACGGCGGCATCGTGCTCTGCGGCAGCGGCACGACGCCGGCCCGCGACCTCCTGCGACTTGGCGTGCGGTTGTCGCGGCCGGGCCCGACGTGTGCCGCGGCAACGGTCAGCTACCATGGCAACCCGCTCGAAGGCGCCGAGCTGGTGCTGCGAACCGCTGACGGTCGTGTTGCGAGCGCCGCCACGAACGCCTACGGGCAAGCCTCGGTTTGCCTCCAGAACGGTCCGGCGATCAACCATTTCACGGCCGACGCCGAACTGCACAACGTCGCCACCTCCGTGATCCACCGCTGTCCGGTCTCGACCGCGCCGTGCCGCGCGATCCACGACGCCGCGCGCAAGCCATGAACGGTCGCGCGCACCGCTCGCTCGCACGCCCGCTGCTTGGCCGCACAGCCCTCGCCGGCGCGCTCGGATTTGCCCTGCTCGCCGGCGTCGCACCCGCCGGTCTTGCCGACGTGAGCGTGTCGGGAACGCTCGCGACACCGACGGTCGTGACCACCAGGACGCACTTCATCCTCTACTACCTGCAGCTGCACTCAGCGGCAAACCAGGAGCTTTTCGCGGTGCAGATGACCCCGCCACCGTTCGCGACGGTCGGCGGGCTGCCGGAGGGGCAGTCGATCGACGGCCCGGTCGATATCGCGCTTCAGGGCCCGGGAACGCTCGGTGACACCGTCCAGACGCCAAGCTCGATCACGCCGTGCTCGAGCCGCACGTCGGCGTTCCATGGCTACGCCACCGGCGTGGCGAGCGTCGATGTGCTGCTGCCACCGGACAGCAATACCACGCTCGCGGTCCGCTACGACACCGGCCGCCGGGCGCCATGGGTGGACAGCGACTTTCGCCTGCTGTTCACGGTGGAGCCATTCCTGGTCGGGACCTACGCCGCCGGCAGCCCGTTCGCCGCCGGCGCGACCGTCACGACGCCTTACGCCATCACCACGACAGCGCCGCTCGTCGGCAGCAAGACCGGCGCGCACATCCTGCTGCACACCTCGCCCGGGCAGCCGCTGAGCACCCCGTATGCGCCGAAGACGATCGGCACCAGCACCGTTGTCGAGATCAGCGGGCGTCTGCTTCCCGCCAAGCCCGGCCGGCGGATCATCCTCCAGTGGGCGCACGCCGGCGGATCGCTCAGGCAGCTGGCGGTGGTGGCGACAAACGCGCAGGGGCGCTTCGCGGCGACCGCCTGGCGTCCGGGCACGCCCGGCAGCTATGAGCTGTGGGCGAGCTATCCGGCCCAGCCCGGCGGCCTGATCGCAGACGGCACGTCGTGCCCGCTGCGATTCACCGTCCGCTAGCTGGCAACGAGGCCGCGGGCGATCGCCGCAAGGCGCGCACCGATCTCAAGCCACGAGGCGCTTGCCACGCGCGCCGGGCCGTCACGCTCCAGGCGTCCCGCCAGAGCATCGTCTGCGATGACGCTCGCGATCGCCCGCGCCCATGCGGCGCTGCTGAGATGCTCGTCAACGTACACGGCGCACGGGCCGCCGAGCTCCACCAGAGCCGGGATCGAGCTCGCCACCACGGGAACGCCGGCGCGCATCGCTTCGAGCATTGACAGTCCGAAGCCCTCGAACAGGCTTGGCAGCGCGACCACGGCCGCGCCAGCGTAGAGGCGTGCGAGCGCGGCCGCATCGACGAAGCCGTGATGCTCCACTCGCTCCGGGTGCGCCAGCTCCGCGCGCCATCCGTCAAATCGCTCACGCTCGCCGGCGCTCAGCGGACCGGCGAGCTTCAGCGCGACGCCGGCGAGCTCCGCGCGATCCATCGCCCGAACCAGCGTCTCGATGTTCTTGTGCTTGCGCATCGCGCCGACGCTCAACACGTAGGGCGGCGTCTCACGGGCGCGCGCCAGCAGCGGCAGCTCACGGCCGGCCTCGCCGACGACTGAGCACGGAGCCGTGGTCTGGCCGATGCTTGCGCGCAGCTGGGCGAGCGTGGCGTTGCTCACGCAGACGATGTGGTCGGCGCGACGACACGCAGCGCCGGTGCGCAGCGTGTAGCGGAGCCACTGCCCCCAGCCGTAGAGCGCACGCTCCTGGATTGCGCCGAGGTCGTGAATGACGACGATCGACGGCACTCCGAGCCGCCGCGCCGGCAGCTCTACCGTCGGGGCGAGCAGCACGTCACAGTGGTGCTCCTCGATCAGCCGCTTCAGCGCTCGCTCGCGCCAGCGTACGCGCGCGCCGATGTGACGGACCGACGGGGGAAGGCTCACGAGCTCAACTGCGGTGGCGTCGAACAGCTCAGGAACGCTGGTGACGACGGTAACCGTCACGCCAGGCGCCACCGCCAACCCGCTTGCAACGCCGGCGATGTAGGTCGCGATCCCGCCAAGCTCCGGCTTGACGATCGCCCCATCGACGAGGATCTTGACGGCTGTTGCGGGCGCCCTCACGCCGCGATCATCGGACCCTGAACTGGCTGGGAAGCCCCCGGCGCTGCTTGGTCGAACCGAAAAGCCACTGGCAGCCGATGATAACCGCCGGGCCTGCGCAACCCGCCGTGGCGGTCAGCTACGGCGCGTCCGCAGGTGCGACGTCCAGCCCGCACCGGGAGCTTCCAACATCAGCGGGCGCGGGGGGATGTCCGTTGCGGCGAGGATCGCCTCTGGCACCTGGACCGTCAGCCAGTCCGCGAGCGCCGTCAGGCCGGCCTCCGCGATCTCCGCGGCGATGCCCGGCGGGCGCCGGAGCGTGTCATGCGCATCGGAGGCAACGTTGTGAACCATCTCGTCACGCACAAGCTCGAGTGCGAAACGGCGCACGTCGCGGCCGAAACGGCCGACGAGCGAGCCGGCGGTGATCGATGTGAGCACGCCAGCGTCAACGAGCGCGTCGAGCATCCTGCGATCGCGGTGAAACGCTTGGCAGCGCTCCGGGTGGGCGAGCAGAACCCGGTAGCCGCGGCGCTGCAGATCGAAGATCAGCGCGTCGAGTCCGCTGACGATCGGCGTGAACGGCGGCTCGATCAGCAGGCACTTGCCACTGCCCAGCGTCAGGCGTTCGAGCTCGCCTGCCTCGATATCGCCGACTCGCGTCATCGCGATCTCGGCCCCGGGCAGCACCTCGAGCTCAATCTGCTCAGCGGCGAGGCGGGCGTTTAGCTCAGCGACGAGCCGTTCGAGCGTGTCGGCATCGTTGTCATAGCCCCAGGAGACGTGTGAGGTCGCGAGCAACACGCGCGTTCCCGCGGCCACTGCCGCGCGAGCGAGCGCCAGCGAGTCCTCGAGCGTCTCCGGCCCGTCGTCGATGCCCGGGAGCACATGGCAGTGCAGGTCGATCACGACGAGATCGCGCGGCCGGACCCGGAGATATCGCGGCGAAGCTTGTGCACCAGCCCAAGACTACGCCGCAGCGGTCCTGGGACGCTCAGGCCGCGCCGCCGCTATATCCCGCGGCGTTTGGCGACGATGCGGATGGTTTGGAGGAGGATTTTGAGGTCGGCCCAGAGTGACCAGTTGGCTACGTAGAGGTAGTCGATCTTGACCATTTCGGTCAAGGGGATGCGGGCTGAGCCGAGGACTTGCCAGCGACCGGTCATGCCGGGGGTGAGGTGGAGGCGGTGGCGGTCGTGTCCGGTGATGTGTTGGTCTTCGTCGAGGATCAGCGGGCGGGGGCCAACCAAGCTCATTTCGCCGCGCAGGACGTTGATTAGTTGGGGGAGCTCGTCGAGGCTGGTCTTGCGCAGGAAGCGGCCGCTGCGGGTGATCCGTGGGTCACCGTTGATTTTGAACAGGTGGTCGCCGGCTTGGTTGTGGTGCTGGAGCGTGGGCTTAAGCTGCTCGGCGTCACTGGTCATGCTGCGTAGCTTGAGCATCGTGAAGTGCCGGCCGTCACGGCCGACGCGCGTTTGGCGGAACAGGATCGGGCCCGGCGTGTCGAGTTTGATCCAGATCGCGATCAGCGGGAACAGGAGCAGCGTTGGGAGCACGAGGAGCGTTGCGCCGACAAGGTCGAAGGCGCGTTTGATGATGCGGCTGGAGCGTGAGAGGCCGAAGCGGGGGACGCCGAGTATGGGTAGGCCGGCGAGGTCGTCGAACGCGACGCTGCTGCCGACGGCGCTGAGCGCGCTGGGCACCAGGCTGATGGCGAGCCCGCTCATCATCGCGTCACGCACGATGTCCATCGCGTCCTCGGTGTGCGTGTCATCGGACAGGTCGATCAGCACGCGGTGCGCTTTGTAATGCACCGCGGCGGCCTGTAGCGCGTTGGCGTCGTCGGCGACCTGCTCGATCGGGATCCGCCCGACGAGCGCGACATGGTTGTGCCCGGCCAGTTTCGCAGCGATCCGCTCTTCGGTCGTGTCGCTGCCCAGCAGCAGGCAGCGCTCGACCGGGGACAGCGCCCCGGCGGTCAATCTTGCGAGGCTGCGCATCACCGTCAGCGTGGCGATCAGCGCGACCCACAAGCAGACCAGGATCAGCGTGTGCGGGTTGCCGTTGGTGACGTAATGGCGCGCGATCCAGGTCAGCAGCGTGAACATCGTCGCGAGGTTCACAAGCCGGGGGAACTCGTCCAGCGTGCTCTTGTGAATGACCAGCTCATCACGGTCATACAAGCCCTGCACCTTGGCCGCCAGCACGACCAGCGGCACGACCAGCAGCACCCCGAGCCGCAGCTGCACACCAGCGACCAGCACCATCGCCACCCACACCGCGACCAGCGCCGCGACCGCGTCAGACACCGCGAGCAACCGCCGGTACAACCGCTCACGCAACGCCAAACCACCAACATCAAGCCCCACACCAGGAGCCGCAATCCCCCCCGCGACCGCGCGCTGCGACCTATGAAACCGCGGAAACGGATCAAGCGCCTCACCAGCACGGCCAAGCGCACCCACTCCCTCCGGGGCGCTCATCGACGTACTAGTCAATTGTGAATCGTCAGGTGTCATTCGAACGGGCGGCTGGCGCCGCTGCGCTTAGTTGGGACTGCTGGACAGGTGTTCCGGTCGGTGGATCTGGTCGGCCGTATGTCCAGGGCAAAGAAGGGTAGCGCTTCCCGCGCAATATGGAAGGGGACATTTGTCCAGTATTTGAGGTTGATTGTCCGCCGAGCGTATCGGTCGCAGACCGCCCGGAAACCGCCTCGACGCGGCGCCAAGCTACGGCAGACCGCGCACGACGCCGGCCGCCTGGTAGTACGCCGACAGCGCGGGCTTGGCGATCCCGTCGCGGGCGACGAGGCCGGTGTGAAGACCCCAGAAGTCGCCTTGGCCGGGGTAGGGCGGGTCGTCGCGCCAGTCGAAGTAGACGACGCCACGAACGTGCAGCGTGCCCGCCTCGCGGGCTAGCGTGACGATCACGTCGAGCACGTAGCGTGCCTGCAACGTCGGTCCAACGGTGAAGCTCGACGGTGGCCCGCCGCTCGCCCAGCCGAACTCGCTGACCCAGATTGGTGTGCTGTAGCGCCCGGCGCCGTCAAGCATGCGGCGGACCTGTGTGACAGCCGCGATGACGCCGTTGGCCGAGCTGGCGTAGGGGTGGATGGCGAGCGTGTCGAACGGTGCATGGGCGGCGAGCAGCTCGTGCAGGTAGCGCTCCAGGCCGATGCCGATCGTGCTGTTGGCGATCCCCGCGGTGACGATCTCAGCGTGCTTGTCAACGCCGTGGATAGCGCCGTACACGGCGCGGAGCATCGCCGCATAGTCCCCGGCATTCGGATGGCCGCCCCAGTAGACGGGGAAGTTGGGCTCGTTCCAGACCTGCCAGGAGCGGATCGGCAGCGGGCGGAGATCAGGGTGGGCGCGCCAAAACGCGCCGCCGGGCCCGTAGCGCGCCGCGAGCACAGCTGCGAAGCGCGCGAACGCCGCCATGTTCGCGGGCGGCAGCTCAGTCGTCGCCGAGACCGGCTGGCCGGGGGCTGGCGACGGGGCGGCATACGCCGGCGTCCCGTTCAGCACGGCGAGCACCCGCATCCGGGCGCGGGTCGTGGCGGTCATGAAGGCGTCGTAGCGAGCGAAGTCGTAGACCCCTGGCTGCGGCTCGATCGCCGCCCAGTCGAAGGTCTGGCGCAGCAGCTCGACACCCGCGTGACGCTCGCTCGCCAGTAGCTGCGCTTGCTCGGCGGGGGCGGCGGCGAACACCTCGTTCGAGACGAGCCCGAGAAAGTCGGGCGGAACCGCAGCACTGCGCGGACCACCACTGCCGCATGCACTGACCAGAACAGCGACGAGCGCACACAGCGCCACTCGGCGCAGGCGCTGCGCGCCGGCGGTCAAGGAAGCGAGCTCAGCGGCCGCCGCCGCGCGGCGAGCGCTGCCAGCACGAGCGCCAGCGCAGCGATGCCGATCAGCGGCACCACGCCGGCGCCGCCCGCGTCGATGCCCCCACGCTGGCTGGCGGCGGTATCAGCCGTCGCTTTGAAGCCGTTCCTGAAGACGCCTCGCCGCAGCTCGGCGATTGTCGCGGCCACGCCGAGCTGCGCGTAGAAGCTTTGCGCCTCGCTGTTGGCGACTGATGTCGGGAAGGGGTCGTACAGTCCATTCCCAGGCCCTGTCCCCGAGCGCGCCAGCACCGGTGCCGCGGTCAGCGCAAGCAGCGCGCCAGTGAGGAGAACGATCCTGCGCACCATACGACCGCGTACTGTACTCACGCGATCCACGGAGATTCTCCGCGCGCCGCCGCCGCTGTGGGTGCTCGCGGCGACCCTCGTGCTCGGCGAGGCGCTGTGTGCGCTTGCCGGCGTGCATTCGGTCGCGCTGTCAGCGCTGGCACTGATCGCGCCCGGCTGGGCGCTGATCCCGCTGCTGCCAGCCCCGATCCGCCGCCACCCGCTGGCCGCGATAGCCGCCGCGCCCGCGCTCGGCGTCGCGGTGGTGAGCGCGCTGCTGATCACGCTCTCGCGCGCCGGGATCACGCTCACCGCCACATCCGTGCGGATCGCGTTGCTGGCGCTCGTTGCGCTGGCGCTGTTCAGCTGGTCGCCCCGCCGCCCGCAGCGCCCGCAAATCTCGCGTGCCGACATCCTCGCGGCGCTTGGGCTGCTTGCCGCGATCGCCCTCGGTCTCGTGCTCGCACTCCAGGTGGTGGGATCGACGATCGTGCCCGGCAACGACTGGGCGAAGTACCTGCTCTACGCCGGGGAGATCCGCCGTCACGGCAGGCTGCTGATCGAGAACCCGTTCTGGCTGCTCGGCGTGCCGTTCCGCGACGACCCGGGCGTGCCGGCGCTGTACGGCGCGACGCTGCTGCTGTCGCGCGCGCCGGCGGCAGCGCTCAGCCACGGCATCCTCGTCTTCTCGGTGCTGCAGATCACGACCGTGTTCGCTTTCACGCGCGCCTTCTGGGGACGCACGGCGGGTGTGCTCGCGGCAGCGCTGATCGCCGCCGTCCCCGCGAGTCAGGACATCCTCGGCTGGCACGGTCTCGCGAACCTCGCTGCGTTGGGGCTGCTCGCGCTGCTGTTCTGCTACCTCGCCGCTTACGCAACCGGCCAGCTCGACGCTCGCTCGAAGGTCGGGCTCGGCCTCGTGCTCGCCGGCCTCGCCGCGTCGCACCGGCTGTCGGGGCTGATCGGCTTCGCGATCACCGGCGCTGTCGTCCTGCTCGCCATCATCCTCAAGGATCGCCGTCGCGCAATCCGCGACGCGGCGCAGATCGCCGCGGTCGGCATCGTCGTGGGCGGCGGCGTCTACGCCGACCTCTACACGCGTGAGAGCACGTTCGGCGGCTCGCTCCCCTACACCGACTACCTCGGCACGAAGGTCAACCTGACGCTCGCGCTGAGAGACCTCTCGCCGCTGCTGGCGGGGATCGCCGCGGCCGCACTAGTCCTGATCGCGCTGCGCCACCGCCGCGACCGCGCGCTGTGGCCGCCGATCGCCCTGCTGGCGGTGAGCGTCGTGCTCGCCTACGCCTGGCTCGCCGACATCCCGAACTACTACAGCCGGATGGTCTACTACCTGCCGCTGGCGCTGGCGCCGCTGGTCGCCGCGGTCGCCGTGAGGCTGCCGTGGCGTGCGCTCGCGGCGACGGCGAGCGTTGTCGTGATCGCCGTGATCAGCGTCGACGCGTTCGATCAGGCGGCGAACGTGAGCAGCTACTACTCGTTCGCGAACCCGACGGCGCTGCGCGGGCTGGATGCGCTCGACGCCACGCTGAAGCCAAACGAGGTTGTGGTCACCGACCGCTGCTGGAGCTTCCTCGCCACCTGGCTGCTCAGCACCCGCACGCTCGCCGCGCTGACACCGCAGGACATCCAGCCGAAGGCGGAGCTCCACCTCGCCGAGCAAGCTCAGGCGATCCTCGACGCAACGGCTTCAGGGCGCGCTCGCGCGCGCCAGCTCGGCGTGCGCTACCTGGTCGTCGATCCGACCTGCCCGGGCCCCAGCGGCGGCCTGCTACCACCACCGCTCCAAGGCACGGTCGTCTTCGAGAGCCAGCGCCTCGCGATCTTGCGCCTGCCGCTGTCGGGCTAGGTGCAGGAATACGCGAGCGGGCTGACCGAGTAACAGCGGACGCCGGGCGAAAGCCCGGCGAGGCCCCCCTACAGTGCCGCGACGGCCGTCACGAACGCGTTGTACGAAGGCTTCTTCGTGCCGTTGCGCCGCAGCAGCCCGGTGTGCAGCCCCCAGAAGTTCCCGGCGCCCGGGTAGGGTGGCTCGTCGCGCCAGGCGTAGTAGACGAACCCCTGCAGGCTCAGCGTGGTCTGCGCCGCGCCGAGCAGCGGGATCACCGTCGCGATGTTCTTCGCCTGGCCCTTGACGCCGGCGCGGAAGCGGCTGCCGGGCCCGACATCTGACCAGCCGAACTCGCTGATGCGGATCGGCGTCGTGTCGGCGCCGCCGGCGTTCAGCGTGTTCCGCACGCCCGCCAGCAGCTTGAGCACGCCGTGCGCGGTCGGCGCATAGGCGTTGACGCCGAGCGTGTCCATCGCGCCAGCCCCGCCGTCGTTCAAGAACGCCCGCAGGTACTTCAGCAGCTTGATCCCCGGCAGCGGCGACTGGGGGATACCGCCGCTGACGACCTCGGCGGTCGGGTCAGCCGCGTGGATCGCGCCGTCGGCGGCGGTCAGCAGCGCCACGTACTGCGCGGGGTTCGCCTTCGGCAGCCAGTAGACGTTGAGGTTCTCCTCGTCCCAGATCTGCCAGATCGTGATCGGCATCTTCGGGATGCTCGGATTGTCGGTCCAGAACAAGCCGTTCGGGCCGTACCAATTGACTGCGGCCGTCGCGAACGCCGCGATCGAGCTGAGGTTCTTCGGCGGGTAGGTGCCGTGCTTCTTGTTGTGCTTGGGCCGCGCCGACAGGAAGGCCGGCTCGTTGAACAGGATCGGCATCACCTCGATGCCGTGCTCCGCCGCGTCGGCGACCAGCGAGTCGTAGGCGGCGAAGTCGTAGACCCCGGGGCTCGTCTCGATCCGCGACCAGTCGAACACCTGGCGCAGCAGCGTGATCCCGGCGGTGTGCATCGCCGCGAGCTCGGCGGCCTGAGCCGTCGGGCTGTCGCCGAGCACGTCGGGCGAGATGATCCCGACGAACCCCTGCGGGGCCGGCGTCGCCGTGGCTGCCGACGCTCCATCGGCGCTGAGCACGCCAACCACAACGGCGAGCGCGCACACGCAACTGATCGCGAAGCTATGGCGGATTCGTCTCGTCATGCGCTCGGGCGGGAGCCTAACAGGGTCACCCCCCCGTGGAACCCGCGAGCTCCTCATTCGGTGCGGTCTGCGCGCCTCGCGCCCGTCGCTCTTCACGACGAGGGCGCCTTGGGGTGGCGATGGCCTGAGCTACGGCTGCAACCTGAATGCCGCCTCGGCGAGCCCGGACTGACGCAGAATCGAGCGGAACGTGCCGCGAGGGACTTCGCTACGGTCGGCGGGGACAATCACCGTCAACGTCGGCGTACCTACTTTGCGGTACTTGATGTGGCTACCGCGTTGGGAGACAAAGGTGAATCCCTCGGTTTCGAGGGTCTTGATGATCTGCGCCGAGGAGTAGAGCCTAGGCACGCTGAAGCGTCAGCGCGCGTACCTCAGGTGCTTCGACGGGCGTCAGGTCGGCTTCGGCGGCATCCTCGAAATAGAGCTCAAGGGCCTCGTGCAGGTTCGCCAGCGCTGTGCTTTCGCGATCACCAAAGCTAGAAACGTCAACGTTGAGGCACTGGGCAACGTAGTGCTTGCCTTCGCGGTAGACGACTGACTGAAGGTGGAGATCGCGCATTGCTAGATCCTCGTTGCCACTCCATTGTAATCGCCCGTGCGACGCTGCCCGGTGGACCGGCCGCGCTCGAGCACGCGCGTCGTCAGCTCGGGTATCTTCGGTCGCTCGGCGGAGCGTTATACTGAGTCGGTATGACTCACAGGGTTGGAGCGAAGGGGCAGGTCGTGATACCGAAGGAGTTGCGCGAGCGCGCCGGGCTGGTGCCCGGTGCGGACGTGGAGTTCGAGCTGGACGGTCAGCAGGTGAGCGTCAGGGTCGCCGAGCGCGGCAGCGGGCTTGGCGGGCGCTTCGCCCGTAGCGGCATGGCGGCACGCCTGCTCGAGGATCGCGCGCGCGAGCCGCGTTGACCGTTTGCCTGGACTCGTGGGCGGTCCTCGCCTGGCTCGACGGCGAGCAGCCCGCGCATGCTCGCATCGAGGAGTTGCTTGGGGACCGCCCACTGATCAGCTGGGTGAACGCCGTGGAGGTGTACTACCGCGTCGAGCGCGACCACGGTCGCGGCGAGGCGGACGAGGTGCTGTCCGGCATCCGCAAGGCATTCGAGCTGGACCCGCCGGGGACGACGCTGATGATCGAGACGGCCCGCCTGAAGGCGAGCATGCCGATCGCACTCGGCGGCTGCTTCGCGGTCGCGACCGCGCGCCACCGCAACCTGACGCTCCTCACGGGCGACCCCGAGATCCTCGACCGAAACGTGCCGTGCTCAGTGGAGGACCTTCGGGGCAGCTGATCCGCCGCCCCGACGTTCAGCGGACTTCGATCTGGGCGGCGTGTCCGCTGGAGCCAGCGAGCCGAGCGTCACGAGTGAGCAGCGGGCATTCCAGAGCCTCGGCGAGCGCAACGTACGCGCCGTCGTAGACGCTGACGTTGTCTCGCAGTTGAAACGCCCGCCGGCGCAGAGCGTCGGCGAACGACCAGCGCTGCACGGGCAACTCATCGAAGTCGCTGAGCAGGTCCTCGGCTCGGGCTGCGCTGATGTGCCCGCCGAGCGTCAACCCGCGGAGCGCCGAAACGACCTCGAAGTCGAGCAGCGTTGGGGCATGCAGCTCCTCGTTGCTCAGGTAGGCGCGCAGCTCCTCGGTTCCGTGCAGCGCGGTGAGCGCATCGATCACCGCGGCGCTATCGACGACGATCAACGAACCGTCCGCTGGCGGAGCTGCTCGTCGCGCTCCGCCCGGTCGGCAGCGACGACCTCGAGCGCCGACACGTCGGCTCGCTCGGCGCGCCGGGCAGCACGATCGAGAACCTCACCGACAGTCGGCCTCGCCGCCTCGCGGTTGATCAGCGCGAGCAGGTAGGCGTTGAGCGACTCACCGCGCGTGGCAGCGCGCGCCTTGAGCGCTTGCCGCGTCTCCTCAGGCACGTTCCTGATCTGCAGCAACGAAGGCATCAAATACATCCTAGCTCTATGTCAATACGATGTGCATCACCCGAGTCAGGCCACTGGCGGGAAACGACGCAGGGCTTCGCGGATTGCAGCACCCGACGGGGATGGGACGGCTCGATCGAGGCGTGTGACGGAGGCCGGCGGGGCCGCTCACTTCTTCTTCGCGGGCGCCTTGGCTGCGGTCTTCGCCCTTACGCTTCTGCAGACGGTCTTGGTGTGATGGTGCTTGGTCACCTTCGTGCATCGCCGGGCGGTCTTCTTCGCGGTGGCGCTCTTCGCGCCGGAGGAGCCTTTGGTCGTGCCGGAGGTGGTGGGTGAGGTCGCGCCGGTCGTGGGCGGCGTGGTGCTCGCGGGTGGCGGTGCGACGTACGGTCCGCTGTCGCTGAGCGCCGCCGGCAGCGCGAGCGTGCCCTCGGACTGTGCGGCTGCCGAGAACGCCGACCAGATCGGCTTCGGCCCGTTGTCGCTGCCGTTGGCGTTCGTGTATCGGAGGCCGAGCGCGTCGTCGCGCGAGCTGACCGTGGAGTTGTCGCGCAGCATGTACCAGAGGATCGGGCCGATGTTGTCGCCGGCGCGGGCGCCGCCGTCGACGTAGCCGATGAAGTCCTGGAAGCCGCCGGCGATCGTCACGTCGGTGTTGTCGGTGCTCGACCAGCCCATCTCGCTGACCCAGATCTGCTGGCGTGGCCCGCCGGTCGCGCTCGGCCCGGTGCTCGCGACGAGCGTCGCCGCCGTCTGGTTCACATAGGCGATCGCCGACTGCGCCAGCTCCTCCGAGCTCTCGCCCTGCGCATCGGTATACGGATGGATCGCGACAGCATCGAAAGCGTTCGCGTTGTTCGCGCTCAGCGCCTGGATCATCTGCGCCGGTTGCACGAAGGAGGATTGGCCATTGGGATCAAACGCCAGCCCACCGACCACCACGCGTGCCTGCGGGTCAACACCACGCAGCGCAGTGCGCACGGCGCTGAAGACAGATGCATACGCGTCAGCGGATGCATCCCCGCCCCACCACGCGCCGTTGTTCTCCTCGTTCCAGACCTCCCACGCCTGGATCGGCTCATAGGTGCAGCCGCAGGTCCCCCAGAAGCTGCCACTCGGCCCATAACGCGCCACAGCCGCCGCCGCGAAAGCGGCGAACTCAGAAATTGTCGGGCTGCCACCCGCGCCGCTGGAGGTGGGAGGGAGGGCCGCCCCGGTGGTGCGGTTGTCGTTGATCAACACCGGCAGCCACGTCATGCCGTCGTCGGCGAGCGTGCGGACGAGTGTGTCGTAGTTGAGGTTGTCGCAGTAGGGCGAGTTGACGGAGAAGTTGAACGTGCCGGTGTAGTTGGGGTCGACGCAGTTCAGGTGCAGTGGCGCGCGGTACAGCTCCGCGCCGGCGCTCGAGACGAAGCTGAGGTCGGCGACGCCGTTCCAGCTCTGGTTGGGGAGCAGGATGCCGTCGCCGCGGATGTCGTTGACGCCGATCGCCGGGATCGTGCCGGTGGGCGCCGCGAAAGCGCTCGCGGTGCCGTAGGCCAGCGTCGCCGCCAGCGCCAGCGCGAGCGCGCGGGCAAAGCGGCTCGCAGCCAGTCGTGCCGGCCAGTGCGCCCGCGCCGCCTGCGTTTCCGTCCCGGCCACGGATCCCTCCTTGGAGTCCGGCGTGCACCAAGAGCACGCTTCTCCATTCCCGTCGGGGCGCTAGCGGCGGCTCAGCAGCTACTGCACGCCTTGCCCGGCCAGTGGAGGGATTTGGAAGGTTTGGAGGCGGGATGGAAGGTTTTCCCCCCGCGCGGCGGCTACGACGTGCGGGCTGCGAGGAGGCGGTTTTCTCGGATGCGCGCTTGCAAGCCGACTTCGCTCGACCGTAGACTGCTCGGATGCTTGTCGATCATTCGTCCAGGCGACGGGGGCGGATCGTGCGTGCTGCGCTGCTTTGCGCGCTTGCGCTGGTGGCCCTCCCCGGCGTTGCGAGCGCGGCGACTCCGGGGCCGGGGTTCTATGGCGTGAACGTGGAGCCGCTGATCAAGCTGGGGCTGGTGCCGCAGAGCGAGTGGAACGGCTACATCGCGACTATGGCGGCGGATGGGATGACCGTCGCCCGGTCCGACGCCGAGTGGGACTGGGTCGAGCCGAATGCCCCGGCGACGCCGGGGGACGAGACGTCGTCGAGCTGGGACTGGAACAACACGACGACGACGACCGGGTTGACCTACCCGGTGCCCGAGTCGATGGATGAGCTCGTCACGCTGCTCGCGGAGAACCACGTGCGCTTCCTGCCGGTGCTCGACTCGGCGCCGAAGTGGGCGGGCGACTTGTCGACTGGGGTTCAGCTCGAGCCGCAGTACTACGTGGACTACGCGAACTACGCGGGCGCCTTCGCGGCGCGCTACGGGCCGGGTGGGACGTTCTGGGCGGAGAACCCGCAGCTTCCCTACCTGCCGGTGGAGCAGTACGAGATCTGGACGGAGGCCAACTCGGCCTACTTCTGGGCCGGCCCCAACGGGAACTGTGGTGGCTTCGCGAGCACGGTCACGTGGACGCCCGATCCCACCGTCATCGCGACCTGTGCGTCCGAGTACGCCTCAGGGTTGACGCTCGCCAGTGCGGCGATCCACGCAGCGGTCCAGGCCAACGACCCCGGGGCGACAGTCAGCGTGCTGGCCTCGATCGGCTGGCAGAACCCTGGGCTGTATGTGCCGGACCTGATCGGTGACGTGCCGGCGGGCACGATCGACGGGATCGCCTTCCATCCTTACGGATGCGATGCGCCTGCGATCCTCGGCCTCGACCAGGGCCTGCGTTCGACGCTCGACTCGCTGGGGGCGCCCTACTCGACGATGCCGATCTACGACACCGAAGACAGCCAGCCGGCCGTCCCTGCCTCCCAGGCAGCGCAGTACTCGTGCCAGGGCTACGTGACTGACGCTGCGCGCGCGGCGATGGTGTCGCTCGCCAGCTACGCGCTGGCGCACAGCGACTGCGGCGTGCAGGACTACCTCTACTACGGCCTCGTCGGGAGCGGCAACCCGAACCTCGAGCCCAACGACGAAGGGTTGATGGGGATGTACAGCCTGACGGGGGATCTGCCGAACCTCACTGGCACGGCGCTGATCGACGCGGCCTACGGCTGGTCTCAGGACCCGAGTACCGGGATCGTGCTGTGCGGAACCGGGACCACTCCGTCCGCAGACCTCTTGCCACTGGGACTCACTGTGACTCCGACCAGCGCCGGCTGTGTGTCGGCCACGGTCACCTACTGGGGCAATCCGCTTGAGGGTGCCGACCTGGAACTCGAAGCCGGGGACCTGACGGTCGAGACGGATCGCCAGGGTCCTGAGTGGTATCTCGCCTCCGACGCCAACGGATCGGCCTCGCTGTGCCTCGGCAGCGATCCGCCGCCCGTGACGACGTTCACCGTGGTGGCGCTGATCGACAACGTCGCCGTGTCGGGCACCGCGACCTGCCCGATCACCGGTGGCGCGTGCACGCAGGCCCCGGCGCCGCCGGCGCCACCGACGCCGCCCCCGCCACCGGCGCCGACCCCGGCCAGCAGCTCCGGCAGCGGCAGCTCAACGGCGAGCTCGCTGTCCTCCACGAGCCCCACCGGGGTGACAAACACGTACGTGCTGAAGGGGCGGATCGTGAAGATCGGCAAGCATGGGACGAAGCTGAGCGCGCAGCTGCTGCTGAACGACGGCGCTGCGGCGCGGGCCGGGCTGACCGTGTCGATCAAGGCGAAGGGCAAGCATGCGAAGGCGAAAGTCGTCGCGCACAAGACGCTGCCGTCGGGCAAGCCGCTCGTGTTCACGATCCGCGAGCGGCTCGTGAAGGGCGAGAAGGTCGTGCTCAGCGTCGCGGCCTATGCGACGCTCGACCGGCCGGCGCTGAGCAAGACGCTGACCGCGGGCTGAGCCCGAGGTAAGAAGCGCCTACGTCGTGAAGAAGGGGGTGGCGTAGGGCAGAAGCCGCCCAAAGAATTCGCTAGATCGCCGACGGGGCAACAGTACAGCCCACCGTGTCCAGCCCTCGCAGGCCGACGGCATGGTGTCAATGTGCGTACCGTCGTCTGCGATCCTCCGCCCGCCGATTTCGAGGCGCTGCTCGAGCGTCGCCGGCGGTTGGGCGTCGATCGTTATGACGAGGTGTGGGCGGGGGTGCTGCACGTAAATCCGGGCCCGCACGGGCGTCACGCGAAGGTCCAGCAGCAGGTCATGGAGCAGCTCGGTCCGCTCGCTCGCGCGGCCGGGGGATGAGACGTGGGAGAAGCTGGCGTTCTACGCCGCGCGCATGGTTGATGAGCTGCTGATCGTCGATCCGCAGGAGCGCGCGGTGGAGTGGCTCGCGCTCGACGGCGGGGAGTACCGGCCGATCGCGCGCAGCGGCCTCGTTGACCTCGGTCCCGGCGAGCTCACCGAGCGGATCGACTGGCCGGCACTCGACGACTGACTGCGGCGCCTCGCCGTGAAGAACGAGGTTGCGCGGCGCAGAAGCCGCCCAAAGACAGCGGCGTCGGACGTCGCCCCGCGAGGGTAGAGAGCCGCGAATCTGCAGCGCAGGGGTGTGGTGGGCTGTACGAACCGGGGCTCGGCTATCTCGCTGTATACAGCGTGCTACGATGCATACGTGTCGGTGAATGTGTCTGTTCGGTTGGACGATCGGTTGGCCGAGCGCTTGCGTCTTCGAGCTCGCGCGGCTGGTGAGACGCTCTCGGATCGTCTGCGTCGCTACGCCGATGAAGGCGCTCGCCGGGACGAGCATCCGCTGATCACCTTCCGCGACGGGCCGACCGGTCGCCGCGCCGGCCTGATCGGCGGCCCCGATGTCTGGGAGATCGCGATGTGGGTCGAGGACCTGCAGGCCGAGGCCGACCCGGCTGGGACGCTCGCCGCCGAGTCGGTCCTTACGCGGCCTCAGATCGACGCGGCTCTCCGCTACCGCGGCGCATACCCGGAGGAGATCGAGGCGCGGATCGCCCTGCATCGCGGCGAGACCGCAGCGGCCGACCCGCGTTGAAGCTGCTGCTCGACGAGGTGTACCCGCCCGCGCTCGCTGAGCGGCTGCGTGGCGAAGGGGTCGAGGCCGCCATGGTGAGCGGGCTCGGCTTGGCTGGACGCTCTGACGCGGAGGTCTTCGCGGTTGCGGTCGAGCAGGGCTACACGCTGCTGACCGAGAACGCGGCCGACTTCACGATCATCGCCGCCGAGCAGCTCAACGCCGGCCGCCACCATCCAGGGGTGCTCATAGCGCTGTCCTCCCGCTTCTCCCGGCGGTCCGCCGGTATCGCGCCGCTCTCCGCGGCCATCCACGCCGTCGCCACCGAGCAGCTCGCCGACCGCGTCTTGTATCTCGAGCGCGTGGAGGGCGACTGACACAGGGGCCTCGCCGTGAAGAACGAGGTTGCGCGGCGCAGATGCCGCCCAAGGACAGCGGCGTCGGACGTCGACCCGCGACTCGTCAGCGCTTACCCACCTTCGTTCCGGTCGAGGAGCTGCGTCGCGCCTGAAGCTGGTCAGCGGATCGGGGACGGCGATGTTTCGCGTGCAGTTCGTCGCGTGGTGTTCGTGCTGGTGTCGCCCTGGTGCGCTAGCTTGACCCTATGGTGTCGTTGGATGTGATCGAGGAGGCGGGTCGGCGGCTTGCGGATGCAGCCGGATCGCCGGTGCGCGTGATCTTGTTTGGTTCGCACGCGCGCGGCGACGGGGGGCCGCAAAGCGACCTCGATTTCGTCGTGATCGAGCCGCGTGTCGGTTCGCGGCACGCTGAGATGGTCCGCCTGCGGCGTGCGTTGAACGGTCTGCGGATGCCGATCGATGTGCTGGTCTACAGCGACGCGCATGTTGTGGAGTGGGGTGATGTCCCGGGCACCGTGCTTCACGCGGCGCTGAGCGAGGGGCGCGTGCTAGTCGATGAGTGAGGAGCGCCGGGCGAGCGACGTTCTGATCGCGAAGGCCCGTGGAGATGCTGCAGCCGCGATCGCATTGGCTGATCGCAGCGAGGTGCCCGACGCCGTGGTCGGGTTTCACGCGCAGCAGGCGGTTGAGAAGGCCTTGAAGGCCGTGCTGCTGGCGCGTGGCGTGAACTACCAGTTTCGTCATGACATCGCGTACCTATGTGAGCTGCTTGATGATGACGGCGTCCAACTGCCCGACGAGGTCGCTCGTGCCGACACGCTCACCCCGTGGGCGGCGGAGTTTCGATACGAGGATCCACCGTCTGATGAGTCCTTCGATCGAGGCGAGGCGGTAGAGACAGCATCGCGCGTTCTGGCATGGGCTGCTAGTCAATTGGAGGCGTAAGCGTCCCGGGAAGAATCGAGCTTCGCGAGGCGCTCGTCAGCTGTACCGGGCAGGTGTGTCGACTGCGACGAGGTTCGCCTCGGCGCGACGGCTTGTGTTGGCCCCGGCGCGACGGTTTGATGTGGCTCCACCGCGCGTCGGTTGTTTGTGTGGTTGATGTTGCCTGATGTGTTTGTGTTGTGCCGCGTGCCCGTCGTCGTGGAGGCGGAGGCCGTGGGCCGACGGCTCCGCGGCGAGGGGCACGCGGGCGCGGTCAGCTGGTGGGGGGTCGGCCTCCTTTTGTTTTGCGTTC
>JBEKXB010000015.1:0-69282 GCA_049512455.1 Solirubrobacteraceae bacterium
AGCTTGCGAACAACCTGCTCCGGCGTGTGCCTGCGTCGCGACATGCGATAGCTCCTTCAACCCATTCAACAGGGTCATCGAAGCTCTCACACCCGGCGGACCGAACCCAAGGGGTCCGGCCATTCCCCTTCAGCGCGCCGCGCACGCCCGGCGAGATCTGGCTCGTCGCGGTGATCAGGTAGTGGTGCGCGGCCCAGGCGGTGCCGCCGAGCGCCAGGAACAGCGCGAGCGTGGAGGTCACGTTCGCGTAGGAGAATCGACGGCGCCGTGGCTATCGGCCCGCGTCGGCTTCGCGGTGACGGTGGAACCGAGACATCAGTGCTCCTTACCTGTGCAGAGTGTTCCGCAGCGCGCCCGGCAGGATTTGAACCTGCGACCTCTCGCTCCGGAGGCGAGCGCTCTATCCCCTGAGCTACGGGCGCGGATGCGCGGCGTGCGGCCTTCGCACGGTCCGACCAGGAGCATAGCCGCCTTCACCGGCAGGTAACCTCGGCTGTGATGGAGCTGTCAGTGATGTTCGCCGGTACCGCCGGGTCGGCGCCGAGCGCGCGGCGGGGGCTGCCGGCGCTGCTCGTGCGCTACGGCAGTGAACGGATCCTGATCGACTGCGGCGAGGGCACGCAGCGCCAGCTGATTCGTTCGAGCGGGCTGGTCGAGCTGACCGACGTCTTCATCACGCACCTCCATCTGGACCACTGGCTCGGGCTTCCTGGGCTACTCAAGTCGCTGGACCTGCGTGACCGCGAGCGGCCGCTCCAGATCTACGGGCCATCCGGCCTGAAGCAGGTGATGACGACGGTGCGGCGGGTCTGTGGCCGGCTCAGCTTCGCCGTGAACAGCGAGGAGCTGGAGCCCGACGGCGCGGTGCGGCGTGGCGCGCTCGAGATCCAGCCGGTCAACGTCCGCCACCGCGGACTGGCCTACGGCTACGTGCTGGCCGAGGACGCGCGACCGGGGCGGTTCGACGCCGAGCTCGCGACGTCGCTCGGTGTCGAGTTCGGACCGGACTTCGGTCGCCTGCAGCACGGGGAGACGGTCAACGGCGTGCGGCCGGAGCAGGTCATCGGTGAGCCGCGTGACGGGCGCAAGGTTGTCGTGTCAGGCGACACGGCGCCGTGCGAGACGCTCGCGATCGCCGCGCATCGGGCGGACCTGCTGGTTCACGAGGCGACGTTTGGCGAGGACGAACGTGAGCGCGCGAGCCAGACCGGCCATTCCACGGCCGCGCAGGCGGCGCAGATCGCTCTTGACGCGGAGGTGCGGATGCTCGCCCTGACGCACATCTCCGCGCGTTACAGCGGAAGCGAGCTGCGCGAGCAGGCACGCGCCGTGTTCGCCGAGACCGAGCTGCCGCGGGATTTCGATCTCGTCGAAGTGCCGTTCGCCGAGCGGGGCGCGCCGCGGCTGGTGCGCTCTGGTGAAGCCGTCGTGCCCGCGACATGACGACCGCCTGACGGAGTGATCGCATCCGCGGACTGATCCAACGCCGGCCGGAGCTTGTCGGTCTGGTGGTGCTGATCGGGCTGGGCTTCGCGTTGCGCGTCTGGTTCCTGCTCGCCTGGCGACCGGCGCTGACCGGCTACTCCGACAGCGGCATCTACTTCCAGGACGCCTACCAGGGGGTCTGGGCCGATCCGCTGCGCACCGTCGGCTACGGGATGTTCCTGATCGTCTTGCACTGGATCACGCCGCACCTGCTGGTGGTGACGATCGTCCAGCATCTGATGGGACTGGCCAGCGCGGTGTTGCTGTTCGGGACCGTGCGGAGGATCGGCGGGCCGCGCTGGCTGGGACTGATCCCGGCCGGCGCGATCGCGCTCGACGGCGACCAGCTGTTCATCGAGCACGCCGCGCTCAGCGAGGCGCTTTACGTGTTCCTGCTGTGCACGATGCTGTACTGCGCGGTGCGTGCCTGGCGAAGCGCCGGACGGGCCGCCTGGGGCTGGGCCGCCGGCGCGGGGGCGGCGGCGGCGCTCGGCGTCTGGGACCGCGGCGCCGGCGTCGCGATGCTGCCGCTGATCCCGCTGTGGCTGTTGCTGTGCCGCCGCCGCCCGACGCGGCGCACAGTGGTCCTCGCGGCCGTGTCGCTGGTGGCCGGCATCGGCCTGGTCGAGGTCTACATCGAATGGCGCCACCTCGACAGCGGTCTCAGCGGCCTCACCACCAACGGCAACTGGAACCTCTACGGGCGCGTCGCGCCGTGGGCTGACTGCACGAAGTTCACGCCGCCGCCCGGCACCGCCGGTCTGTGCGTGGCGACCCCTCCGTCGCAGCGCGGCCCCGACAACAGCGCCGCCTACTACATCTTCACGTCGCTGTGGCCGGCGCAGAAGCTGTTCGGGCCGGCGTACGAGGTCTCGCCGAACAAGCACGCGATGGCGCTGCTGTGGTCGTTCTCGATCGCCGCGATCGAAGGGCAGCCGCTCGATTACCTGAACGCCGTGTGGCAGGACACGATCCGGCTCGTCGATCCGAACCATCCGTCCTACGGCAACGGGTCGGCCACCCAGCTGATCAACTTCCTGCTGTCGGGCAACCCCGACGAGCAGAGCGGCGGCCCGAACGAGTTCGTCAGCTACTGGCAGAACCTCGAGTACCCCCACGCGGCGACCTATCACGGCGACATCACGCCGCTGCTGGACTGGGAGCAGGTCACGCGCCTGCAGGGCGCGCTGATGGTGATCCTGCTGCTGGCGATGCTGGCTGCGCCGTGGGCGGTGCGAGGGGAGGCGCGCAGTGGTGCGCGCCTGCTGGTCGTCGCCACGCTGGCGCTGCTGTTCTTCCCGATCCTCACGACGGGCTACGACTACCGCTACGTGATCCCGGCGCTGGGGCCGCTGTTCGCGGTCGGCGCGCTCGCCGGCTGGGGCATAGCCGGCCGCATCGCCGACCGCCGGCCGGCGGCGCGAGCCGCCGCATAGATCACCGGGTGGTGTGCATCCCGCTGCGCTGCTAGATTGGCGGGCGGTTCCTTTAACCGGGTCCAGAGAGGCCAGGAAGGGCGCAGATGCCGGCGGACGGGCAAGAGACGGTCGTTCTCGACCAGCAGGACATTGCGCGGGCGATCACACGGATCGCCCACGAGGTCGTTGAGCGCAACAACGGCGCCGGGCAAGGCGTCGCGGTGGTCGGCATTCATCGTCGCGGCGTGCCGCTCGCCGAGCGACTCGCAGACGAGCTTGCGAGCCTCGCGGGCAGCGACATTCCACGTGGCTCGCTTGACATCTCCTTCTACCGCGATGACCTCGACACACGCCTCGACGCCCCCGTCGTGGGTGCGACGGCGCTCGACTTCACGATCGATGGGACGACGGTGGTGATCGTCGATGACGTGCTGTACACCGGCCGCACGATCCGGGCGGCGATCGACGCGCTGCTGGAGTACGGACGTCCGGCGCGCGTTCAGCTCGCGGTGCTGGTCGACCGCGGCCATCGTGAGCTGCCGATCCGCCCCGACTACGTCGGCAAGAACCTGCCGACCTCGCGTGCCGAGCGCGTCAACGTCAGGTTGAGCGAGATCGACGGCGCCGACGAGGTGACGATCTCGCCGCTTCCAGACGCGGCGGTGCGCGAATGAGGCATCTGCTGTCGATCGAGGACCTGAGCCGCGAGGAGATCAGCGGCATTCTCGACCGCGCCGCCTTCTTCGCACAGGTCGCCGACCGGCGCATCAAGAAGGTGCCGAGCTTCCGTGGCCGGCTTGTCATCAACCTCTTCTACGAGGCGTCGACGAGAACGCGCAGCTCGTTCGAGCTGGCCGCCAAGCGGCTCTCCGCCGACGTCCTCAACGTCGTGTCAACGGGTTCGAGCGTCGAGAAGGGCGAGTCGCTGCGCGACACCGTCGCGACGCTGTCGGCCTATGGCCCCGATGCGATCGTGATCCGCTCGCCCAGCGCGGGCGCTCCGGGACTCGTTGCCGGCTGGACGCACGCCGGCGTCGTCAACGCCGGCGACGGCAAGCATCAGCATCCGACGCAGGCGCTGCTCGACCTCTACACGCTGCGCGAGCGACTCGGCACGCTCGAAGGACGCTCGATCTGGATCGTCGGCGACGTGCTGCACTCGCGCGTCGCGCGGTCCTGCGTCCAGGCGTTCACCGCGATGGGCGCCCGTGTCACCGTCGCCGGTCCGCCGACGCTCGTCCCAGGCGATCTCGCCGCGCTCGGCTGCGAGGTCCGCCACACCCTCGACGGGATCGGTGAGGCGGACGTCGTGTACGCGCTGCGACTCCAGCTCGAGCGAATGAGCGAGTCCTACCTGCCATCGCTGCGCGAGTACGCAGCGAACTACCAGATCGACGCGCGGCGGCTCAGCTCGCACCAGCTGTTGATGCACCCCGGGCCGGTCAACCGTGGCGTCGAGCTGTCCGGCGAGGTGATCGACTCGCCCCAGGCCCTGATCACCGATCAGGTGCGGGCCGGTGTCGTGGTGCGCATGGCGGTGCTGTTCGAGGTGCTGGCAGGCGTGCACGCGCTCCAGGCAGCGGCGCCGGAGCTCGCCGGCGTGGCGGAGCCACAGGTCGCGTGAGCCTGCTGGTCGCCGCTCCAGGTCCGCCGGCGGAGCTGCTGCTTCGCGAAGCGCACGTGCTGGATCCCCGGGCGGGCCTCGACGGCGCTCACGATGTGCTGATCCGCAAGGGCGTGATCGTCGAGCTGGCCGCGCCCGGGAGCGCCAAGGCGCCGGCGGGCGTGGAGAGCATCGAGGCGTCGGGCAAGCACCTGTTCCCGGCGTTCGTCGATCCTCACGTGCACCTGCGGACACCGGGGCAGCAGCACAAGGAGAGTCTCGAGACAGGCACGCGCGCGGCGGCGGCCGGGGGCTACTGCGCGATCGTCGCGATGCCGAACACCTCGCCGGCCGTCGATGACCCGACGCTGCTGCGCGGGCTGATCGCGAGCGCGCGCGAGCAGGCGCGGATTCGGGTCGGCTTCATGGCGGCGCTCAGCGTCGGTCTGGGCGGCGAGCAGCTGACCGAGATGGCGCAACTCCGCGAGGCCGGCGCAGTCGGCTTCACCGACGACGGCAAGCCCGTGAGCTCCGCCGGTCTGCTCCGCCGGGCGCTCCAGTACCAACGCCTGTGCGGCGGAGTGATCGCGCTGCACGAGGAGGACGCGACGCTCTCGCACCGTGGCGCGATGCACGAAGGGGCGGTGTCGGCGACGCTCGGGCTGGCCGGCATCCCGTCGATCTCCGAGTCCACGATGATCGCGCGCGACGCGCTGATCGCCGCTCACGAAGGCGGCCGGGTGCACTTCCAGCACCTGTCGGCGCGCAGCTCGGTGGAGGTGCTCGCGCATGCCAAGGCGAGCGGCGCGGCGCTGAGCGCCGAGGTCTGCCCGCACCATCTGCTGCTGACCGACGAGGCTGTCCGCTCGCTCGACACCAACTTCAAGATGAACCCGCCGCTGCGCAGCGAGGATGATCGCGCGGCGCTGGTCGACGCGCTTCGCGACGGCACGATCGACTGCATTGCGACCGACCACGCCCCGCATTCGCGGGACGAGAAGGCGGTGCCGTTCGAGGAGGCGCCGATGGGGACGACGGGGCTCGAGACGGCGTTCGCGGCGCTGTACAGCGGGCTCGTGGCGCCCGGGACGCTGACGCTGGCCTGCCTCGTGACGCGGCTCAGCGACGGTGCGGCGGTGCTGGAGCTGCCGACGCCGACGATCACGCCTGGCGCGGAGGCGAACGTCTGCCTGATCGACCTCGCGGCGAGCTGGCGCGTCGGCGAGGCCGGCTATGAGAGCCGCTCAGCGAACTGCTGCTTTGCGGGGCGTGAGCTGAGCGCGCGGACGCTGCTGACAGTCGCCGCCGGCCAGCTCGCCTATCGCGCGCCCGTCTTCGCGACGAGCGTCGGATGAGCTACGTCCTGCTCGAGGACGGTGCCCGCTTCGACGGGGAATCCGCCGGCGCGGCCGCGGTCGCGCTCGGCGAGGTCGTCTTCAACACCGCCATGTCGGGCTACCAGGAGTCGATGAGCGACCCGAGCTACGCCCACCAGCTGCTGGTGTTCACCTACCCGCACATCGGCAACTACGGCGTCAGCGCCGGCGCGATGGAATCGAGCGGCGTCTACGCCTGCGGGGCGATCATGCGCGCCGCACGCAACGATGCCGACGCCGCGGGGGCCGAAGGCGGCTGGCTCGATTGGCTGCAGGGACACAACGTTCCCGCGATCACCGGCGTCGACACGCGTGCCCTCGTTCGGCACATCCGCGACGCCGGCGCGATGCGCGGCGGGATCTTCCCCGCCGATGTCGCGGAGCGCGAGGCCGCCGAGCTGATCGAGGCCGAGCCGCCGATGGGCGGCCGTGACCTCGCGCGCGAGGTCAGCCCGCGCGAGCCGTTCACGCTCGAGCCAACGGGCGCCGCCGCGGGCGGCCCGACGGTTGCGGTGATCGATACCGGCATCAAGTCCTCGATCGTCGCGCAGCTGCGCATGCGCGGCGTGCGGCTGGAGGTCCACCCGTGCACCGCCACCGCGACCGAGCTGCTCGCCACCAAGCCTGACGGCGTCTTCATCGCCAACGGCCCCGGCGATCCCGCCGCGCTGGACTACATCGTGGCGGAGCTGCGCGCGCTCGTCGGGCGCGTGCCGCTGTTCGGCATCTGTCTCGGACATCAGCTGCTGTGCCGCGCCGTCGGCCTGGAGACCTACAAGCTGCGCTTCGGCCACCGCGGTGCCAACCATCCGGTCAAGGATCTCGAAACGGGGGCCGTCGAGATCACCAGCCAGAACCACGGCTTCGCGGTCCTCGGGCCGGGCGGGGAGCAGACGATCGTCGGCGACGAGCCGGTGCGCTGGGAGACCGACTTCGGCGTTGCCCAGCTCACGCACCTCAACCTGTATGACCGCACGGTCGAAGGGCTGGCACTCACGGGGGCCCGTGCGTACACCGTGCAGTACCACCCCGAGGCGGGACCGGGCCCGCACGACGCGCTGCACCTGTTCGATCGCTTCATCGAGAGCCTCGGCCGTCCGCGCGCCTAGATGCCGAGACGCGACGACATCTCGCGCATCCTGATCCTCGGATCGGGACCGATCGTTATCGGCCAGGCGGCCGAGTTCGACTACTCGGGGGCCCAGGCGTGCCGCGTGCTGGCTGCCGAGGGCTACGAGGTGATCCTCGTCAACTCCAACCCGGCGACGATCATGACCGACCCGGACTTCGCGCACGCGACGTACATCGAGCCGCTGCTGCCGGGACCGGTCGCGCAGATCATCGAGCGCGAGCGTCCCGACGCGCTGCTGGCGACGCTCGGCGGTCAGACGGCGCTCAACCTGGCCACGGCGCTCACCGAGCAGGGCACGCTGGAGAAGTTCGGCGTCGAGCTGATCGGCGCGAACTACGAGGCGATCCGTCGAGCAGAGGACCGCGAGCTGTTTCGCGCGACGATGATCGAGGCAGGCTTGCGGGTGCCGCGCAGCGCGATCGCCAGCAGCGTCGCCGAGGGCAACGCGGCGCTCGCCGGGATCGGCCTGCCGGCGATCGTGCGACCCGCCTACACGCTCGGCGGTCAGGGTGGCGGCATCGCCCGCAGCGCCAAGGAGTACGAGCAGATCGTCGCCGGCGGCCTCGCCGCGTCACCGATCGGGCAGGTGCTCATCGAGGAGTCGGTGCTCGGCTGGGGCGAGTTCGAGCTCGAGGTGATGCGCGACCACGCCGACAACGTGGTGATCGTCTGCTCGATCGAGAACGTCGATCCGATGGGCGTGCACACGGGCGACTCGGTGACGGTCGCGCCGCAGCAGAGCCTCTCCGACAAGACCTACCAGGAGCTGCGCGACCAAGCGCTGAAGGTGATCCGCGCGATCGGTGTCGAGACCGGCGGCTCGAACGTCCAGTTCGCCGTCAACCCGCAGACGCAGGAGATCGTCGTGATCGAGATGAACCCGCGCGTCTCACGCTCCTCGGCACTGGCGTCGAAAGCGACCGGCTTCCCGATCGCCAAGATCGCCGCCCGGCTGGCCGTCGGCTACACGCTGGAGGAGATACCCAACGACATCACGCTTGCGACGCCGGCGAGCTTCGAGCCGACGATCGACTACGTCGTCGTCAAATGGCCGCGCTTCGCGTTCGAAAAGTTCCTTGGCGTCGAGACGGTCCTCAGCACGCACATGAAGTCCGTCGGCGAGGCGATGGCGATCGGCCGCACGTTCGCGCAGGCGTTCCTCAAGGCGATGCGCTCACGCGAGCTCGATGTGACGGCGGCGACCGACCTCCCGCTGGACGAGCTGCTCGACCGGGTGCAGCGCCCCGGCGCGAACCGCTACGACGAGCTGCTCGAGGCGCTGCGGCGCGGCGCGAGCGTCGCTGAGCTGCATCAGCGGACCGCGATCGACCCCTGGTTCCTGCGCGAGTTTGCCAGCATCGCGCACGACGAGGCAGCCGCGTTCGCCGGGGTGCGGACGTTCAAGTCGGTCGATACGTGTGCGGCCGAGTTCGCGGCGAGCACGCCGTACTACTACTCGGGTTGGGAGCGCCCGGCGGCCGGCGGCGCGCCGACGCACGAGGTGATGCTCTCGGGCCGGCCCAGCGTGGTGATCCTCGGCTCCGGTCCAAACCGGATCGGCCAGGGCATCGAGTTCGACTACTGCTGTGTGCACGCCGCGATGACCGTCCGCGACTGCGGCCGCGACGCGGTGATGATCAACTGCAACCCGGAGACCGTGTCGACCGACTACGACACGTCCGATCGGCTGTACTTCGAGCCGCTGACGCTGGAGGACGTGCTCGCGGTGATCGAGCTGGAGCAGCCGGAGGGCGTGATCGTGCAGTTCGGCGGCCAGACACCGCTGCGGCTCGCCGCCGGTCTCGAGCGCGCCGGAGTACGCCTGCTCGGCACGAGCGTCGATGCGATCGACGCGGCCGAGGATCGCGGTCGCTTCGGCGCGCTGCTCGACCGCCTCGGCTGCCAGGCGGCGCCGTACGCGACCGCGCGGACGCCGCAGGAAGCGCTCGCCAAGGGCGACGTCGTCGGCTACCCGCTGCTGGTGCGCCCGAGCTACGTGCTGGGTGGCCGGGCGATGCAGATCGTCTACTCCCATGAGGACCTCGCCACCTACCTCTATGAGCATGCCGCCACCGGCAGCGACGGGCGTGACATCTACCTCGACCGTTTCCTGGAGAACGCGATCGAGGTCGATGTGGACGCGCTGTGCGACGGCAGCGAGACCTGGATCGGCGGGATCATGCAGCACGTCGAGGAGGCGGGCATCCACTCCGGCGACTCGGCCTGCGTGCTGCCGCCGCACTCGCTCGGGCCGGCGATGCTCGCGCGAATACGCGAGCAGACCGCCGCGATCGCGCTCGAGCTCGGCGTCGTCGGGCTGCTGAACATCCAGTTCGCGGTCGCTGCCACCGACCAGCTGTACGTCATCGAGGCGAACCCCCGCGCGTCGCGGACGGTGCCGTTCGTGTCCAAGGCGATCGGCTATCCACTGGCGAAGCTGGCCTGCCGGATCATGCTCGGCGAGAGCATCGCCGATCTCGGCCTGCCGGCCGATCCGATGAGCACCACCCACGTGGCCGTCAAGGAGGCTGTCCTGCCGTTCAACCGCTTCCTCGGCACCGACACGCTGCTCGGCCCCGAGATGCGCTCGACCGGTGAGGTGATGGGAATCGCCGGTGACTTCCCGACAGCATTCGCCAAGGCGCAGGCTGCCGCCGGCTCGGCGCTGCCCAGCAGCGGCACCGCGTTCATCACCGTCACCGACAGCGACAAGGCGGCAGGTGCGGGGCTTGCCGCGCAACTGCACGACCTCGGCTTCCGGATCGTCGCGACGAGCGGCACCGCGCAGGCGATCGAGCGGATGGGCATCCCGGTGACGACGCTGAACAAGGTCGGCGACGGCTCGCCGCACGTCGTGGACTGGATCGCTCGCGGCGATGTCGATCTCGTGATCAACACGCCAACCGGCTCCGGCGCGCGCAGCGACGGCTGGGAGATTCGTCACGCCGCGCTCGCGCGCGCCATCCCGGCGATAACCACGCTCGCCGGCGGGCAGGCGGCGATCCGCGCGATTCGCGCCGCGAGACAGGGGGAGCCGGCGGTGGTGTCACTGCAAGAAGTCCATCGGACCACTTGATGCCGGCTCCCTTCGGTCGCCGCATCTGCGTGGTACTGAGCCGGGTTGAAGTTGGCGCCTACGTCGTGCTTGAAGTCGCCGATGACTGCGTGGCGGCGGAGCCGGGGCAGTTCTACATGCTGATGGGGGTTGATGGTTGGGGTGGGGGCGACGCGCAGCGGCCGTTTGTCGGGCGCGCAATATCCGCGCTACGCGCGACGGGGGACGGGAGGATCTCGTTCCTGATCGAAGCTGTGGGACCCGGAACCGGCCAGCTGACAGCGAGCGAACGCCTCTGGTTGGTCGGGCCTCTGGGCAGAGGATTCACGCCGCCCGAAGGGGGGCGTGAACTCCTCCTGGTAGGCGGAGGCGTAGGCATCCCGCCGCTGGTCATGGCTCAGGAGGCGTGGGGGGGACGGGCACTTGTCGGCTTCCGTGACGCGCACCATGCGCAGGCCGCCAGCCTGTTCAAGGACCCGGAGATCGCGACCGACGACGGCTCGGCCGGCCACCACGGCTTCGTCACGGACCTGCTGGACCGCGTGCTGGAAGGCCGGGCCGATGTAGTCATCTACGCCTGTGGTCCGCGAGCGATGCTGGAAGCAGTTCGACAGCGGGCCGGGCGTCACAGAGTGAAGGCCCAACTCGGTATAGAAGCAGAGATGGCGTGTGGGTTCGGGTCGTGCTGGGGCTGCGTGGTCGCAACGAAGGACGGCTACAAGCGCGTCTGCGTTGACGGCCCCGTGTTCGATGCGGCGGTGCTGGCGTGATCAGCTTCTGCGGCATCGAGCTCAGGCACCCGATCATCAACGCCTCCGGCTGCTTCGACGTCCTTGCCGCCTACGAATGCTTCGGCGAGCGAGAAGTCCGTGACGGCTTCCCGTTCGCCGCCTACGTGTCCAAGACGGTCACGCTAGAGCCGCTTGATGGCAACCCGCCACCGCGCCTGTGGGAAACCGCCAGTGGGCTGATCAACTCGATTGGCCTGCCGAACCCGGGCATCGAGTGCTACATCGCGGAGCACCTCGGCGAGTACGCGAAGCTCGGCGTGCCGCTGATCACGAACATCATGGGTGCCAGCGCCGCGGAGTTCGCCGCGCTGGTAGCGGCGCTCGAGGGCCACGACGAGGTCAGCGCGATCGAGCTCAACGTGTCCTGCCCGAACGTCGCGACGGGGCTCGACATCGGCGCCGACCCACAGGGCGTGCGCCTACTGCTTGAAGATCTACGGCCGCTTACGCACAAGCCGCTCATAGTCAAGTTGACGCCGAACACCGCGGATGTGGCGGCGTGTGCCGCCGGCGCCCAGGCGGGCGGAGCGGACGCGGTGTCGCTGATCAACACGCTGCGCGCGATGGCGCTCCGGTCGGACGGGACGCCGTGGCTCGGCGGGCGCACCGGCGGGCTGTCGGGCCCGGCGATCCACGCTGTCGCGCTCGCCCAGGTGGCGAGCGTCGCCGCGACGGTCACGATTCCGATCGTCGGGATGGGCGGCGTGGCGAGCGGACGCGACGCGGCAGCGATGCTGGCAGCTGGCGCCACGCTGGTTGGCGTCGGCACGGAGAGCTTCCGCGATCCGGCGGCCGGCAAGCGGATAGCTGCCGAACTTGCACAGCTTTCTGCGGAAAATGCGGCATGACGGGCGATGTGCATCGCGCGGGCGCGCCAAAGTGCCTGCAAAGCGCCTCAAACGGGGTCTGTGATAGTGAAATGTGCGAACCTCAAGTAGACATCGAGATGAATTCGTGGATTCATCCTTGAATGGCGCTTGGGAGTCGATACACTCGCCGCCCATGCCGTCCGGATCGAAGACGCTCCACAAGATATGAGCACGCCGGAGCGATCGATCAACCAGCGGTTGGAGGCGTTGGCGCGCGCCAACGAGATCCGCTCCCAGCGGGCCCGGCTGAAGCGCGACCTGAAGGCGGGCCGGCACTCGATCGAGCAGCTGCTGTCCAAGCCGCCGGAGTACGTCGAGACGGCGAAGGTGTCGGACATCCTGCTCGCCGTGCCCAAGTACGGTCGCGTGAAGGTCAACAAGATCCTGCATCACTGCCGCATCTCGCCGAGCAAGACGATCGGCGGGCTTTCCGAGCGCCAGCGCAGCGAGCTGGTCTCGATGCTCCGCCGCTGACCGCACCGCTCGCTACCGTGCTCGCAGATGTCGAGCGTGTATGTGATCACCGGCCCGTCGGGCGTCGGCAAGGGGACGCTGATCGCGGCGCTGCGCGAACGCCGCCCCGAGCTCGAGCTGTCGGTCTCCGCGACGACCCGCGCGCCGCGGCCCGGTGAGGCGGACGGCGTCGCCTACTACTTCCTGTCGGAGGCGGAGTTCGACCGCCGGCTCGCCGCGGGCGAGTTCGTCGAGCATGCGGCCTACGCCGGTCACCGCTACGGGACGCTGCGCGGCGAGCTCGCGCGGCACACGTGGCACGGCGCGTCCGTGTTGCTCGAGATCGAGGTGCAGGGAGCCCGCCAGGTGCGCGCCGCGATCGCCGACGCCGTGCTCGTGTTCATCGCGCCACCGTCGCTGGAGGTGCTACGCGAGCGCCTGATCGCGCGCGGAACCGACGATGCCCAGACGATCGATGAGCGCCTCGAGGCGGCCGCTGTCGAGCTCACCGCGCGCGCTGAGTTTCCCCACGTGATCGTGAACGATCGGCTCGCCGCGGCGATCGACGAGTTGGAGGCGCTGTACGTGGCTCACGCCCGTGCGAGCGGAGCGTCGCGCTAGCGGGCTCCGCGCGCACGCTAGACTCCGTGGCGTGATCTCTCCACGCATCGATGCGCTGCTCGAGCACGTCGACTCCAACTACGCGAGCGTGATCGTCGCCGCCAAGCGCGCGCGGCAGATCAACTCGTACTACCAGAACCTCGGCGAGGGCAGCTTCGATGAGTTCCCGCCGCCGATGGTCGACACCGGCTCGAAGAACTACCTCACGATCGCGCTCGAGGAAGTCGCCGCCGGCAAGCTGAAGTACCACTACCGCTAGCGGGCGCATGCCAAGGCTGCTCATCGGCGTGAGCGGTGGGATCGCTGCCTACAAGGCGCTCGAGCTGGTGCGCCTCGCAACGGAGGCGGGGCATTCGGTTCGCGTGATCCAGACGCGCAGCGCCCAGCGCTTCGTCGGTGCCGCCTCGTTCGCTGCGCTGAGCGGTGCCGCGGTGCTGACCGGCGATTTCGAGCGCGACCCGCTGCGCGGCTCGTTTCCGGGCGACCCGTTGCCGGAGCACGATCCCGCGAGCCATCTCGAGCTGGTGCGCAACGCCGACCTGTTCCTGGTCGCCCCCGCCTCGGCGAACACGATCGCGAAGCTCGCCCACGGGCTCGCCGACAACCTGCTGAGCACGGCGGCGCTGGCCGCCGGGTGCCCGCTGCTGGTCGCCCCGTCGATGAACAACCGGATGTATGAGCACCCGGCGACCCAGGCCAACCTCGCGCTGCTGCGCGAACGGGGGGTCGGTGTCATCGAGCCGGGCATCGGCCGTCTGGCGACAGCCGGCGAGCACGGGGTCGGGCGGCTACCCGAGCCCGCGGAGCTGCTCGCGGCCTGCGAGGCGCGCCTGGCAGTCAGCCAGACGTGGGCCGGCTGGCGTGTGCTGGTGACGGCGGGCGGCACCCGCGAGCCGATCGACGCCGTCCGCTACATCGGCAACCGCTCGTCCGGGCGGATGGGCTTTGCCGTCGCTCGTGCGGCAGCGCAGCGGGGCGCTGACGTCGTCGTCGTGGCCGCCAACGTCGCGCTGCCGCGCGAGCGCGGGATCCGCTACGTCGACGTGGTGAGCGCCGACGATGTGGCGCAGGCCTGTGCAGCGGAGTTCAGCGACTGCGACCTGCTCGTGATGTGTGCCGCGATCGCCGATCTCCGCCCCGTCGAGCCGGCGAAAGGTAAGCTGCCGCGAGCCACGAAGCAGCGCGTCGCGCTGGAGCTCGAGGCGACTCCGGACATCCTCGCCGGGCTGGCCGAGCAACGCCGTGAGGACCAGCTGCTCGTCGGCTTCGCCGCTGAGCACGGCGCCGGCGGGCTCGAGCGCGCGCGCAAGAAGCTCGCGCGCAAGCAGGTCGATCTGATCGTCTACAACGACGTCAGCGATCCGGGCATCGGCTTTGACTCGGATGAGAACGCGGTCACGCTGATCAGTGCGAGCGGCGAGCGAGCGCTCGGCCGGGCGCCGAAAGCCGACATCGCCAGCGCGCTGCTGGACGCCATCGAGGGGCTGCAAGGCTAGGAGCGCCGGCCGGCGGGCGGCGGTGGCGGTGCTATCCTGGCCCGACAGCTTTCGCGCCGGCGCGGTTGCGACGGCGGTCCTTCACCGGAAGTGGGCGCTCGCCCGCTTTTTTTTCGTCATGAACCAGTTTCAGAGCGACATCGAGACGCGAATCGCGGGCTGCGAGCCCGACATCGAAGTGCTGCTCGTGGAGCGGTCAGGCACGACGCTGCGGATCTTCATCGATTGTCCGACGGGTGTCACGGTCGCCCACTGCGAGCGGGTCACGCGCGCGCTCGCGGACCTGCGTGAGAGCTATGCGATCGAGGTGAGCTCGCCCGGCCCGCAGCGGCCGCTCGCCAAGCCCGAGCACTTCCAGCGGTTCGTCGGTCGGCGTGCGCGCGTACGGATCGCCCGCGACTGCGAAGGGTTCGCGCAGCGCAGCCTGACGGGTGAGCTCGTCGGCGCATCGAGCGAGAGCGTCACGCTGGCGGCTGCGGATGGCATCGTCGCGATCCCCTATGAGGCGATCGAGCGCTCGCACCTGGTGAGGGAGTAGCCGATGTCGCGCGAGATCCTCGACGCAATGAACTCACTCGCCCGCGAGAAGGGCATCGAGCCGGAGAAGCTGATGGTCGCGCTCGAGGATGCACTCCTCTCGGCGTACAAGAAGCAGCCTGGAGCGGCCAAGTACGCGCGCGTCGAGATCGACCGCGAGACCGCCGACTTTCGTGTCATCGAGCTGATCATCCCCGAGCGCCTCGAGGCCCATCTGATCGTCGAGTCGATCGACGAGGGGACGACGATCGACCCTGAGACGGGCGAGATGCGCGAGCCCGAGGAGCCTGAGATCGATCCGGCGAAGTTCGAGCAGTACCGCGACCAGATCGAAGAGCGCGACGTGACACCCGACGACTTCGGGCGGATCGCCGCCCAGACCGCCAAGCAGGTGATCCTGCAGCGGATCCGCGAAGCCGAGCGCGACATGATGTACGAGGAGTACCGCGACCGCGTCGGCGAGCTGATCACGGGCATCGTCCAGCAGTCGGACTCTCGCTACACGCTCGTCCAGCTGCGTGAGCGGGTCGAGGCGCTGCTGCCGAAGTCAGAGCAGGTCGACGGTGAGCGCTACGACCACTCGCAGCGCATCAAGGCGGTCATCAAGGAGGTCTCGCCGGCGACCAAGGGTCCGAGCATCATCGTCTCGCGGCGTGACTCCGAGCTGATCAAGAAGCTGTTCGAGCTCGAGGTTCCGGAGATCGCCGACGGGCTCGTCGAGATCGCCAACGTCGCCCGCGAGCCGGGTTACCGCTCGAAGATCGCGGTCATCTCACACGCCGACGGCGTCGACCCGGTCGGAGCCTGCGTCGGTCCGCGTGGCTCGCGCGTGCGGATGGTGGTCTCCGAGCTGCGTGGCGAGAAGATCGACATCATTCCCTACAACGACGAGCCGGCCCGCTTCGTTGCCAAGGCCCTGTCGCCGGCGCGCGTGCGCGAGGTGCTCGTCGATGACAACGCCAAGCAGGCGACGGTGATCGTCCCGGATGACCAGCTGTCGCTGGCGATCGGACGTGAGGGCCAGAACGCGCGGCTCGCCGCGCGGCTGACCGGCTGGCGCGTGGACATCAAGTCGGAGAGCGAGTTCGCCGCCGAGGAGGCCGAGCACGGCTACGAGGAAGAAGAGACGCAGGGGCGCTGCGCCGCGATCATGTCCAACGGCCGGCGCTGCCCGAACGCGTCGCTGCCCGGGTCGCGCTACTGCGGGCTCGAAGCTCACCAGGCGCTCGAGGGCGCCGGGGCCACGGCGCCAGCGCCGAACGGCGAAGCGCCGCCGCCCGACGGCGAAGCGCCGCCGCCCGACGGCGAAGCGCCGCCGCCCGACGGCGAAGCGCCGCTGGCCGAGCGCGGCGACCTGCCGGCGGAATCCTAGAGTCGGTCCGGGCCCGCGCGGGCGCGCGTTCGCACGGGCCTGCCGGCATCCCTCCACCCACGTTCAGAACGTAGAATCGATCGGTTGATGACCACCAGACGCGTACACGAAATCGCCAAGGAGCATGGGATCGCGGCGAAAGACCTGATCTCCAAGCTGCAGGCAGCCGGCGTCGACGTGAAAGCTCCGGCGTCGAGTGTCGATGAGGCTGTTGCACTGAAGCTGATCGCCGGCGAGAAGGGGGGACGCGCGGCGAAGGGCGCCGGCTCGAAGCCGGCCGGCGGTGCGGCGAAGGCGGCCGGCGGTGCGGCGGCGAAGAGTGCCGCCGCCCCGGCGAAGGCGGCCGGCGGTGCGGCGGTGAAGAGGGCCGCCGGTGGGAAGGCTGCGGAGGGTGGCGCGAAGAGTGCCGCCGGCGGCGCGAAGGGCCCTGGCAGCGCGGCGAAAGATGCTGCGGCGGCTAGCCCTGCCGCGCCACCGGAGGGTCGGGCTCCGGCGCGCGCTGCCGCACCGGCGAAGGCGAGTACACCAGCGACAGCGGCTGGCGACGTGGTTGGCGAGCGCGACAGCTCGGCGGTGCCGGCCGCGGCGGCCGGTGGCGATGACGCGGGCTCACGCAGCCGCCCGACGCGTGACTCGAGGACTGGAGAGCAGCGGCCGGGCGCGATCGGACCTGGTGGCCGCCGGCGCGTCGTGATCGACTCACAGGCCTCGCGCCGCACCACGGGCGGTCCGGCCTCGCAGCCGCCGCGGCGTCCACCGCGGCGCGGACGCCGTCGCCGCGGCACCTACGACGACAGCGTCGCACCGATCGACAACAGCGCCCTCGGCGCGACCGATCTCGTGCGGATCAACTCGGGCTCCACCGTCAAGGACGTTGCCGAGTACTTCGGCGTTGCGGTGCCCGAGATCATTCGCAACCTGATGGCATTGGGCGAGATGGCGACGCTGACGCAGACGCTGTCAGACGCGGCGATCGAGACGCTCGCCGAGGACTTCGGCAAGCAGGTCGAGATCGTCCACGCTGCCGACGACGTCGCCGAACCGGTGTTTGAGGACGCCGAGGAAGACCTTGTCCTGCGTCCGCCAGTGGTGACGATCATGGGCCATGTCGATCACGGCAAGACGTCACTGCTCGACGCGATCCGCCAGACCCGTGTTGCAGCCGGCGAGGCTGGCGGGATCACGCAGCACATCGGCGCCTACCAGGTGCGCCACGGCGGACGGGCGATCACGTTTCTGGACACCCCTGGTCACGAGGCATTCACGGCGATGCGGGCGCGCGGCGCCCGCGTGACGGATGTCGCCGTGATCGTTGTCGCGGCAGACGATGGGGTCAAACCGCAGACCGACGAAGCAATCGACCACGCGCGAGCGGCCGGAGTCCCGATCGTGGTCGCGGTGAACAAGATCGACAAGGAGGGCGCCCAGCCGGACCGGGTGCGCACCGAGATGACCAAGCGTGGCGTGCAGCCAGCCGAATGGGGTGGCGACGTCGAGTTTGTCGACGTGTCGGCGAAGACCCAGGAAGGCCTGGAGTCACTGCTCGACACGATCCAGCTCGTCGCCGAGCTCGAGGAGCTGCGCGCGAACCCGAGCGCTCAGGCGTCGGGTGTCGTGATCGAGTCGCGCCTTGACCCGGGTCGGGGGCCCGTCGTGACACTGCTCGTGCAGCGGGGCACGCTGCGCGTCGGCGACGCCCTCGTAGCCGGCGCCAACTTTGGCCGCGTCCGCGCGATGCACGACTTTGTCGGCGGGCGCGCGCCACAGGCCGAGCCTGGCGAACCGGTCGAGGTCCTTGGATTCGATGGTGTGCCCGAGGCCGGCGAGTTCGTGCTGGCCGTCGAAAGTGAGCGCCGTGCCCGCCAACTCGCCGGCGAGCGCGCCAACCGGCTGAAGACCGAGGCCCTGGCCCGGCGTTCAGGTCGCAAGGTCTCGCTTGAGGATGTCTTCCGCCTCGCGCAGGAGGGCACGGTGAAGGACCTCAACCTCGTGCTCAAGGGCGACGTGTCCGGCTCGGTCGAGGCGGTCGAGGATGAGATCGCGAAACTGCCCCAGAACGAGGTTTCGGTCAACATCATCCACCGTGGCGTCGGCGGCATCAACGAGTCCGACGTGATGCTCGCCGCGGCCTCCGACGCGGTGATCCTCGCGTTCAACGTCCGGCCGGTCGGCGATGCACGCGCCGTCGCTGAGCGCGAAGGGGTCGAGATTCGCGGTTACTCGGTGATCTACCGTGCGATCGACGAGCTGCGGGCGGCGATGCAGGGCATGCTCGAGCCTGACGAGGTTGAGGAGACGGTCGGCCAGGTCGAGGTGCGCCAGACGTTCAGGGCGTCGCGGATTGGCACGATCGCCGGCTCGTTCGTGACCGAGGGCAAGGTGACACGCGGCGCACGCGTGCGTGTCGTACGCGACGGGACGGTCGTCGCCGACACCACGATCGCGAGCCTGCGTCGCTTCAGCGAGGACGTGCGCGAGGTCTCCAGCGGCTTCGAGTGCGGCATCGTGCTCCAGGGCTTCCAAGACATCAAGGACGGCGACGTGCTCGAGGTCTACGAGACGCGCAAGGTGGAGCGCGCGCTTGGCTGAGCACGCCCGCCGCTCCAGATGTGCTCGGCGGGCTGCGGGCACGGTCCACTAGACCCGCTAGGACGTCTAGGATGGCGAGTGAGCGCATGCGCCGGGTTGACGAGGCGGTCCGCCAGGTGCTCGCGGACGCGCTTGCAGGAGAGCTGAAGGATCCGCGTGTCGGATTCGTAACCGTGACGGACGTGAAGACAAGCCCTGATCTCCGAACTGCGCGCGTGTACGTGAGTGTGCTCGGCGACGACGCTGCCCGCGTTGCGTCGCTCGACGGGCTGCGTCACGCGCACGGCTACCTGCAGGGGTGCATCGCCAGCGAGCTGCACCTCCGCCGCACGCCCACACTCGAGTTTCGCTACGACGAGACGACCGACCGCGCTCAGCGCGTCGAGGGACTGCTCCGCGAGGGTGAGCAGGGGGCCTGAGACGATGTCC
Source organism: Solirubrobacteraceae bacterium (assembly GCA_049512455.1). Taxonomy (GTDB): domain Bacteria; phylum Actinomycetota; class Thermoleophilia; order Solirubrobacterales; family Solirubrobacteraceae; genus Palsa-513. The sequence goes on from JBEKXB010000015.1 coordinate 19,227, forward strand.
CCGCTCGCTCTCGACGCGCGCAAGGAGCTGCTGGCCGCGATCTACGCGCACGAGCGTTTCCTGCTCGTGACGCATGAGAACCCGGATGGCGACGCGCTCGGCTCGCTGATCGGGATGCAGGCGCTGCTCCGTGCGCTCGGCAAGGACTCGCTGATGGTGATCGCGCCGGAGGACTTTCCGCTTCCCAAGGAGTACCGGTTCTTCTCGCTCGACGGACTGGTGACAACCCCGCCCGAGGACTTCGAGGAGCGCACGATCGTGTTTCTCGACTGCGGCAACCTCGACCGCAACCCGCTTGCGGAGCTGCGCGACGCCAAGGACCTCCTCAACATCGACCACCACCACGACAACACGCTGTTTGGCACGATCAACTATGTCGGCTCGGGCGCGTCGTGCACCGCCGAGCTGGTGTGGGATCTAACGCGCGACGCCGGCGTCGAGCTGACGACGGAGATCGCCGAGGCGCTGTACGTCGGGCTTGTCACCGATACCGGCCGCTTCTCCTACGAGAACACCACCCCCCGAGCGCACACCATGGCCGGCGAGCTGATCGCTGCCGGGGTCGATGTTGCCGCGATGTACCGGCGCATCTACGAGGGGGTCCGGCTGGCGAAGATCGCGCTGCTCTCGCGCGCGCTCGCGACGATCACGCTGTACGCGGACGGGCGTCTCGCGGTGGCCGCGCTGGGTGCCGAGGACTACACGGCAACCGGCGCCGACGATAGCGACAGCGAAGGCATCATTGATCATCTTCGCGCCCTGGAAGGAGTGAAGGTCGCCGTCCTGATTCGTGAGATCGTTGGCGATGGCCGGCACGGCCAGCAGAAGGTGTCGCTGCGCTCGACCGACAACGACAACGATGTGTCGCTGATCGCGCGCGCGCACGGTGGCGGCGGGCATCGTCGCGCAGCCGGCTTCACGAGCGATCTCACGACGGCCGAGTTGATCGACGCGATCCGCGCCCAGGTGTGAACGACACCATCGCCGCGGGGATACTTCTCGCCGACAAGCCCGCAGGCATCAGCTCCCACGACGTTGTGGCGCGCGCGCGCCACGCGCTCGGACTGCGGCGGATCGGGCACGCGGGAACGCTCGACCCGTTCGCAACCGGTTTGCTGATCGTCCTTGTCGGTCGCGCGACACGCCTGCAGCGCTACTTCATGGCGCTGCCCAAGACCTACGACGTGGTGGCGCAGCTCGGCGCGCGATCGACCACCGGCGATCCGGAGGGAGAGGTGGTGAGGACGGGCGTGTTCCCGCCCGAACCGCTGCAACTCCCGCACGGGCGTATCCTCCAGCGCCCGCCTGCGTACTCCGCGGTCAAGGTCGACGGGGAGCGCGCCTACGCGCGCGCCCGCCGCGGCGAGACGGTCGAGCTTGCCGAGCGCGAGGTGGAGGTCTTCGACGCTCGCGAGATTTCGCGCGAGGACGACCGCGTGTCGCTGCGAGTCGTCTGCTCCTCGGGAACCTACGTGCGTTCGATCGTGAGCGAGCTCGGCGACGCGTACTGCCTGGAGCTTCGCCGCAGCGCGATCGGTCCGTTCGACGTCGATGGTGCGTGGCCGACGCAAGGTCCCGTGAGCCTGCTCGATGTCGGGGAGGCGTGCGCGCGTTTCATGGAGGTCGTCGAGGTGGGGGAGGCGGACGCGCTGGCGATTAGCCATGGACGGTCGATCGGCGCCGCCGGCGAGGTCGGTCCGGGACCAGTTCTGCTTGTCGGCGCGACCGGAGCGCTTGCGGTCGCCGAGCTACGCCGTGGGGTCGCCGGGCGACCCATGCTCGCCCCGAGCGTCGGGCTTCACGACCAATAGATTGCGCGCGTGAAGATCACCGACCTTGCCGATGCCACGGCGGCCACGGGGTCGGTTGCCGTCGGCACGTTCGACGGTGTTCACCTCGGCCATCGCGACGTGATCGCCGGTTCGGACGCGGTGCTCACGTTCGAGCCGCATCCGGTGACTGTGATCTCCCCGCTGCAGCGGCCGCGCTTGCTCACACCACTCGCGATCAAGGCCGAGATCATCGCGTCGCTCGGTGTCGACGAGCTGGTTGTGGCCCGCTTCGACGCGCACTTCGCGTCCCAGCCCCCGCAGCGTTTCATCGACGACGTGCTCGTCGGGCGGCTCGCGGCGAAACGCGTGTCAGTAGGCGAGAACTTTCGCTTCGGACGGTCGGCGGCAGGCGATGCGGCGCTACTGGCGGCCGATGGGCGCTTCGAGGTTCGCGTCGTGCCGCTGCGCGAGATCGACGGCGACATCGTGTCCTCCAGCCACATCCGCTCGCTGGTCGGTGCCGGCGAGGTTGCCCGCGCGGCGCGGCTGCTGGGGGCGCCTTTCGAGCTGCGCGGGACGGTCGTTGAGGGCGATCGGCGGGGGCGCGAGCTTGGCTTCCCAACTGCCAACCTCGTGCCGCAGGCAGACTTGGCATGCCCTGGCCACGGTGTCTACGCGGGGTGGGCCAACGGCCATCCGGCGGCCGTCAACGTTGGCGTGAGACCGACGTTCGCATCGGGCCGCGGTGTGCTGGTTGAGGCGTTCCTGATCGATTTCGACGGCGACCTGTACGGGAGCGAGCTTCAGCTGCGGTTCCTGCACAAGCTGCGCGGTGAGCGTCGTTTCGAAAGCGTTGCGGCACTCGTCGCGGCGATGGGAGACGATGTCGCGCGCGCACGGGCGATTTGTGCGTCTGCTAGCGTTGACCCGCGATGACCCTGACGGCAGAGCGCAAGCGCGAGCTAACTATCGAGCATGGTGCGAACGAGCACGACACCGGTAGCACGAAGGTGCAGATCGCACAGCTGACCGAGCGGATCAACGAGCTCACCGAGCATCTGCGCTCGCATGGCCACGACCATCATTCGCGTCGCGGGCTGCTGATGCTCGTCGGCCGCCGCCGCCGGTTCCTCGACTACCTGCAGCGAACCGACCTGGAGGGGTATCGAGCGTTGCTGACGGCGCTCGGCCTGCGCAAGTGAGGTCGTTGCGAGGCGGGCTGCGCCCGCCCGCTCCCCCCGCTGGGTTGTGATATTTGCGGGCTTTGGCAAGCCCCGATCCTGTGTGTGGAGACACGCGGTATCGCGTCGCCAGCTGAAGCATCCGTGCCGGCGCGTCCGGTTTGCGCCGCACACCGGCTAGGATTAGCCGGTTCCGCCAGAGATAAAGACAAGCAGCGCCGCGACCTAAACGCGGCCAGAGAGGCATCACATGAGTAGTAAGGGCATTACCCGGCTGTCTGTGGACATCGCCGGAAGTGAGATCTCGTTCGAGACCGGACGGATCGCAAAGCAGGCCGGCGGCGCCGTCGTCGTTCGCCAGGGCGACACGATGGTTCTCGCGACAGCAACCGCCGGAGGCCTCCGCGACGCGGACTTCCTGCCGCTCACCGTGGACGTCGAGGAGCGAATGTATGCCGCGGGGAAGATCCCCGGCTCGTTCTTCAAGCGCGAAGGACGCTCAGGCGAGAAGGGCACGCTCACCGCAAGGATGATCGACCGGCCAATCCGGCCGCTGTTCCCCAAGGGCTGGCGCTATGAGACGCAGCTCGTCGCGATTCCGCTGTCGGTGGACCACGTCCACCCCTACGACATCCTCGCGATGAACGGCGCGTCGGCGGCGCTGATGATCTCCGACATCCCACTCGCAACCCCGGTCGGCGCAGTCCGCATCGGCAAGGTGGACGGCAACTTCGTCGTCAACCCGCGTGAGGAGGACCTGACTGGAGCGTCCGACCTGGATCTCACCGTCGCCGGGACCGAGGACGCGATCTTGATGGTCGAGGCTGGCGCCCGGGAGATCCCCGAGGCCGAGATCCTCGACGCCCTCGACATCGCGCATGGCGAGATCAAGAAGCTTTGCGCACTGCAGCGCGAGCTCGCCGAGAAGGTCGGCAAACCGAAGCTCGAAGTCGTCATCCCGCAGATCGACACGACACTGCTCGACGCCGTTCGCGCATCACACGGCAAGGCGCTCGACGATGCGACCCAGGTCGAGGACAAGCTCGAGCGACAGGCCGCGACGAAGGCCGTCGAGGCTGCCGTGCTCGAACAGCATGCCGGTGCACCAGACGCCGACGACTACGACGAGCGCCGCGCCGCGGTGCAGCTCGTCTTCGATCGGCTGGAGCGGTCGATCATCCGCGAGCGGATCGCCGTGCACAAGAAGCGCCCCGACGGCCGTCGCGAGAACGAGATCCGCGAGATCACGATCGAGGTCGGCGTGACACCGCGCACCCACGGATCGGCGCTGTTCACACGCGGACAGACACAGGCGCTCAGCGTCGTCGCGCTCGGGACGCTGAAGGAAGAGATGCGGCTCGACACGCTCGGGCTGGAGACGAAGAAGTACTACTGGCACCACTACAACTTCCCGCCGTTCTCGGTGGGTGAGGCCGGCCGACTCGGGGGACCGAAGCGGCGCGACATCGGTCACGGCGCGCTCGCCGAGCGTGCTCTCGTGCCGATGATCCCGTCGATCGAGGACTTCCCCTACACCGTCCGCGTCGTCTCGGACATCTTCGAATCGAACGGATCGTCATCGATGGCGTCGGTCTGCGGGTCGTCGCTGTCGCTGATGGACGCCGGTGTGCCGCTGGTGCGCCCGGTCGCTGGTATCGCGATGGGACTGATCAAGGAGGGCGATGACTACATCGTCCTGACCGACATTGCGGGCGTCGAGGACCATCTCGGTGACATGGACTTCAAGGTCGCCGGCACGGAGCGCGGGATCACGGCGCTGCAGATGGACATCAAGATCACGGGTGTCACCTTCGACATCCTCCGCGACGCGCTCACCCAGGCCCACGAGGCGCGCGCGGTCATCCTCGGCAAGATGGCCGAGGTGATCCCTGCGCCGCGCGAGGCGCTCAGCCAGTACGCGCCGCGGATCGAGAAGGTTCAGATCGATCCGAGCCAGATCGGCTTGCTGATCGGCAAGGGCGGCGAGACGATTCGCGGCCTGTGTGACGAGTTCGAGTCGCAGATCGACGTCAACGACGACGGTCAGGTGCTCATCTACTCGGCCAACGGAGACCTCGCCGACGCGCTCGTCGAGCGGATCCGCACGATGATGAAGGAGGTGGAGGTCGGCGACGAGTACCTCGGCAAGGTCGTCAAGACGACCGCGTTCGGCGCCTTCATCGAGCTGTCCAAGGGCACCGACGGTCTGCTGCACATCTCCAACGTCTCGCCCGGCAAGCGTGTCGACACGGTCGAGGAGGCGCTCAACAAGGGCGACGAGATCAGCGTCCGCGTGGTCGAGGTCGACCGTGAGCGCGGCCGTATCGGCGTGCGTCTCGCCGACGACCCTGAGATCGCCGGCAAGACGATCGACGAGCTGGCGGCACTTGCAGCCGCCAAGAGCGGCGGCGACCGTGGTCCGCGCCGGCCGCGCGAGGGCGGCGACTCCGGACGCAACGGCGGCACCCGGGGCTCGGGACGTCCGCGTCATCGCGATTAGCTGGCGGGCTGCCACTCTCACGGCAGCGTGAAACCACCTGAACCGCATTCGATGGACAGCGCGCACGTCATCACAGAGCTGGACGGTGGCGTGCGCGTGGTGACCGAGCGCGTCCCAGCCGTGCGCTCAGTCGCGTTCGGCTTCTGGATCGGCACCGGGTCGGTGACCGAGAGCGAGGAGCAGGCGGGGCTTTCCCACCTGCTCGAGCACATGCTGTTCCGCGGGACCGCGCGCTACGCCTCCGAGGAGATCGACCAGATCTTCGACGCGATGGGCGCCGAGCTCAACGCCGGTACCGCCAAGGAGACGACATCGGTCTATGCGCGCGTGCTCGACATCCATCTCGAGCGCGCGTTCGACGTGATCGCGCAGATGATCAGCGAGCCGGCGGTCAGCGGTCTCGCCGAGGAGCGCGAGGTTGTGCTGGAGGAGATCGCCATGTACGAGGACGATCCGCAGGACCTGATCTTCGACGTGCTCGGCGAGGCGGTGTTCCCCGGCCATCCGCTCGGCCGGGCGATCCTCGGCCGCTCCGAGGTCGTGGCCGGCGCGACGCGCGAGCAGCTCCTCGCCTTCCACCACGAGCGCTACTTCCCGCAGAACATCGTCATCGCCGCCGCCGGCTCAGTCGAGCACGACCAGGTCGTCGCCTGGGCGGAGGCTGCGCTGAGCAAGGTCTCGGCGCCCCAGCGCGACCTCAGCTGGCCCGCAGATCCGCCGCCAGGCGGGCCGCGGACGGTGTTCAAGAACAAGGACACCGAGCAGTACCACGTGTGTTTCGGCGGTGTCGGCTTGGCGCGCAACGACGAGCGCCGTTTCGCGCTTCGCGTGCTCGACAGCCTGACCGGCGGCAATGCGTCCTCGCGGCTGTTCCAGGCGGTGCGTGAGCAGCGCGGCCTCGCCTACGCCGTGTTCACCTTCCAGGCTCTCTACGCGCACACCGGGCAGGCTGGCCTGTATGTCGGGACGCGCGCCGACAACCTTGTCGAGGTGGTCCGCGTGATCGCAGACGAGCTCGCCCGCCTACGCGCGGAGACCGCGAGCGAGGAGGAGATCGCGCGCGCCAAGGACAACGTCAAGGGCCGCGCCGTGCTGGCGATGGAGTCCACGACGGCGCGCATGGAGCGGTTGGGGGGGAGCGTGCTGGCCGAAATGCCGATCCTCGAGATCGACGAGATGATCGAGCGGATCGACGCGGTGGACGGCGAGCAGGTGAGGACGCTGGCAGCCGAGCTGTTCGACCCGGAGCACCTCTGCGCGGCCGCGATCGGACCCGATGAGGGGTTGTTCCGCGGCGCTGTCGAGCCGCTGCTCGCGAACGCGGTGCGCGCGTCGTGATACGCGTCGGCGTCGCCGGCGCCGCGGGGCGCATGGGTACCGCCGTCTGTGCGGCGATCGACGCCGCCGACGACCTCCAGCTCACCGGCCGCGCCGATCCGCTGCTCGGCGTGGAGCTCGCCGCGATCCTCGCCGACTGCGATGTCGTGGTCGACTTCACGCGACCGGACACCGCGCTCGACAACGTGCGTAGTTGCCTGGCCGCGGGCGTTCACGTCGTCATCGGCACGAGCGGCTTCGACATCGCAGCGCTCGACGGGCTGGGCGGCGCCAACGTCTTTTTCGCCCCGAACTTCGCCATCGGTGCCGTGCTGATGATGCGTTTTGCCGCGCAGGCCGCGCAGCACATGGCGGCGGCCGAGATCATCGAGCTGCACCACGATGGCAAGCTCGACAAGCCGAGCGGGACGGCTGCGCGCACCGCCGAGCTGATGGCGCAGGCGAGTGGGCGCCCGGCGCCGCCGATCCACTCGGTGCGGCTCCCTGGGCTGGTGGCCCACCAGGAGGTGATCCTCGGCGACGTCGGACAGACGCTGACGATCCGCCACGACTCGCTCGACCGCGGATCCTTCATGCCCGGAGTGCTGCTCGCAGTGCGCGCGGTCCAGACGCTCGAGCGCTCACCGCTCGTCGGCCTCGAGCACCTGCTGTTCGAGGAGTGAGTGAGGGGGTGCGGCGGCGGGCCTGCGCCCTCGCCGCACCCCCTGCACGTCTGTGCCCTAGCTGACCACCTTGAACGTCGCGGTTTGCGTGGCGCTGGTGAGCCCATCGAGGCTCGCCTTGACGGTGACGGTGTAGCTCCCCTTGGGCAACGTCTTGCCGCCGACGCGTCCGTCGAACGCCACGGAGTTGGCGCCGGCAGTGTCCTGGTGGGTGAAGCTGCCCTCGTCAACTGTGCGTGTGCACGCGGTTGTGTGCTTCGGCCGCTTGCCGTCCTTTGGAAGCGCCTTGCACGGCGAGCCCTTCCTGGCGGCGCGCGAGCCGGAGAACGTGCCGGTCACCGTGAACGTCGTGATCGCGGCCTCCGTATCGGTGTAGTCGATCGTGCTGCCGCCGCCTGAGATCGTGACGAACACCTGCGGACTGAACGCGAGCCCGCTGAGCGTCGGTGCCACGGGCGTCGAACCGCCGCCCGACCCGCCGCCCCCATTGGAGGCGGGCGGCACGTATTCGTAGGCACCGATGTCGCAGCGCGGCCCCTGCGGCCGCACCGTGCCACGCTGGTCGGTGGTGAGGACGTTGCCGAGCGCGTCGGTGCAACCGGCCGGGTCGCCGGCGTCGATCGCCGAGCTCCCCGCGAGCAGCGCCACCGTCTGCGTCGGTCCGCCGTTGCTGGCGAGCGCGCCCAGATCGGTGTCTGACTGGCTGACGAGGTCCCCGGCAGCCGCGAAGCCGCACGTGTTGCGGTCCTCCCAGTTGTAGCCGAGGTCGGTCGGTGGCGCACCGTCGAGGTAGCAGTTCTCGCCGCCGGAACCGCCGCCCAGGAGGCTCCCCTCGGCGATGATCGTGTCGTGGATCGTCATGAATCCGTCGTCGTAGAGGTCGCCGCCGTCGTTGCTGCCGTAGGCCTGGTTGGCGAGCAGCGTGTCGCTGGCCAGGGCCAGCGTGCCACCACTCGTGTAGATGCCACCGCCGTAGCCATCGCCCACGGGCGACGTCGCCTCGGCGGTGTTCCCGTCGAGCGTGCTGTTGACAACCGCGACCGGGAGCCCGTCGGCGTAGAGCCCGCCACCCTCGGACGCCGAGTTCGCGGTCAGCGTGCTCGCGGTCAGCGTGGCTGGCGACTCCAGGTACAGCGCGCCGCCGTAGCCGTTCGGCGCGCTGTTGGCGGTGAACGTGTCCGACGTCATCGCGAGCGCTCCGCCACCATAGGCCGAGATGGCGCCACCGGAGCCGCCGTCCGGCGAGGCGCCGGTCCCTGCGTAAGCCGCGCTGTTGCCCGAGAAGACGTCGTTGGCGAACGATCCGGCAGCGCCTTCCTGGATGAAGACTGCCCCGCCGTAGCCTCCCTCCGCGCCGACTACGTTCGACGCTGTCACGGAGTCGCCGCTGAACGTCGTGTTGCTGGCCTGCACGTAGCCGCCGATGCTCAACGCGCCCCCTTGGGCGTCGGTCGAGTAGTTCTCCGAGCCTCCGGGCTTGGCCGCGCCGGTCACCGCGCTGTCGTCGGTGAAGGTCAGACCCCCGGATAGCATGAGCTGGCCACTGTTGCTGTCGATCGCACCACCCTGACCGCCGGAGCCACCGTCAGCCGAGCCATAGCCGCCACCGCCGGCGCTGTCGTTCGCGAATGCCGAGCCGTCGTCGATCAGCGTCGTGGAGGCGTAGCTGTAGATCGCGCCACCGTCACCGCCGTTGGCCGCTTCGGTCGACGACGTGGCGGTTCCGCCTTGCGCCTGGTCGGCGGTGAACGAGCCGCCGTGCACGACGAGCTGCCCGTAGCCGCTGTAGACGGCTCCGCCTGAGCCGCCGCCGCCGCCTTCCTCGTTGCCGGAGGTTGCTCCGTCGGCGACGTTCGCGTTGAACGTGTCGCCGTTCAGCGTGGCGTTCGCCGAATCTGCAGAGATGGCACCGCCGTAGCCGCCGTAGCCGCCGTAGCTGTCGGGGCCGTCGGTCACGGTAGCCGAGGCGAGGGCCTGGTTGGGGGTGGTCGCGCCGAACGTCGAGTTGGTGACGGTGAGCGTTCCCTCTTCGTCGTAGATCGCGCCGCCCTCGCCGGCCTCACCCTCGCCATAGGTGTAGCTGGCACCCTGCCCGGCCAGCGCCTCGTTGCCGTCGAAGCTGCTCGTGCCGATCGTCGCGAACGCTCCGTAGTACGCGTAGATCGCGCCGCCGGCGCCTTCGGACCCGCCACTCTCGGGTGCTGCAGCGCCGCCCTGGGCGTCGTTACCGGTGAACGCCGATCCGGTGACGCTCAGCGAGCCATTCGAGTAGATCGCGCCGCCCCCGCTCCCGTTGCCGCCGTACTCGCTTCCGGCGCCGCCGCTGCCGGCGATGTTGGCGCTGAACGTAGAGCCGGACACGTTGAGTGTCCCGCTGTTGTAGATCGCGCCGCCGTATCCGCCCGACGCTCCGTCTGGGCCGGCGCTTGTCCCGCCCAGTGCAGTGTTGTTGGTGAACGCGTCGTTAGTGAGCGACAGCGTGCCTTCGTTGTAGATCGCGCCGCCGTCTTGGCCCGCTGGAGCGCTGCCGCCCTGGAAGGTGATCCCCGAAATGGTCACCGTCGCGCCGAATTCGATGTGGAGCAAGCTGCTGCCACCGCTCTGCGTGATCACGGGAGTCGTGGAGGGGGCCGCCGCGATCGTGACGGGGTTGCTCGTGCTGATCGTGAGCCTCCCGCCGGTGAGACCGTAGGGACCCGTTCCGAGCACGATCGTGTCTGGCTGCGTGTCAGCGTTGACGTAGTTGATCGCCTGGCGCAGCAGGCACGGCGAGCCCGGACAGCTGCCGGTGCCGCTGCCATCGCCGGTGCCGGTGACGGTGATCGTGGCCGCGCTGGCGACCGCGGCGCTGGCAAAGACCCCCGCGCATCCCAACGCCAAGACGATTACGACGCGACGTGCCACTCCGCGACCTGCGGACATCTGAATGCCACCCCCATAGGCGGAGCGTCGCGCACGCGCCTCTCGCGTGGCGCTCGCTCCGCAATACTCGAATTGACAGCGCATGGTAGCGATCCGCGCGCGTCGCGCAAGACCCCCCAGGGTTTCGCGACCCGCACCGCCGCCCGCGCCCGGCACGACGCTCCGGCGGCGCCATCCTTCGCCGGACGCTCCGCGCGATTCGGTCGCCTGAAATACTGCGGGCATGGAGGACCTCGGCAGCGTCATCACCGCGATCGTCACGCCGTTCGACGAGCAGCTGCGCGTCGATGAAGAGGCGTTCGTCGCGCTGATGGCGCACCTTGCCGTCAACGGATCAGACGGCTTCGTCGTCGCGGGCACCACCGGCGAAGCGGCGACGCTCGCCGACGGGGAGCACCTGGCGCTTGTCGAGCTGGCGGTCCGCGAGCGCCCGCCCGGCGTCAGCATCATCGCCGGCGCCGGATCGAACGACACGCGCCACGCGACCTACCTGACCGAGCAGGCCTGCGCGCTCGGCGTTGACGCCATCCTGTCGGTCACGCCCTACTACAACCGCCCGAGCCGCCGCGGGATCATCCGCCACTACGAGGAGGTCGCCCGCGCGAGCAGCGTCCCGGTGATCCTCTACAACATCCCGTCGCGCACCGCGACCGACATGCCGAACGACCTGCTGGCCGAGCTCGCCCAGATCGAGCGGATCGACTTCGTCAAGCAGGCCAACGACGACAACCTCGCCCCGGTCGACGGCCTGCGGATCTACGCCGGCAACGACGGCACGTTTGCCCGCACGCTCGACATGGGGGAGCCCGGCGGGATCTGCGTCTCCAGCCACATCGTCGGGCCCGAGATGCGCCGCATGGTTGACGAGCCGGAGCACCGCGCCGAGATCGATGCGTCGCTGCGCGACGTCTACAAGACGCTCTTCCTCACCGCCAGCCCGACCTGCACGAAGGCTGCGCTCGAGCTTCTCGGCCATCGCGTCGGCGGCCTGCGGCTGCCGCTGCTCGAAGCCGACGACGCTGAGCGCGCCGCCGTCCGCGCGATGCTCGAGCGCCATCACCTGCTGGGGACGCTGGCCGCGTGAGCGCACTGCGGGTCTTCGCGCTCGGTGGGCTGGGCGAGATCGGCAAGAACATGACCGTCGTCGAGCAGGACGACCGGATCGTCGTCGTCGATGTCGGGCTGCGCTTCCCGACGCCCGACATGGTCGGCATCGACCTCGTGCTGCCCGACTTCTCCTACCTGCGCGAGCGCGCGTCAGACATCGAGGCGATCGTCGTCACGCATGGCCACGAGGACCATCTCGGCGCGCTTCCCTGGGTGCTGCGCGAGCTCCGCTCGACCGGGCTGCCACCGGTCTACGGCGGCCCGCTGACGATGGCGATGGCGCGCTCCAAGCTCGACGAGCACAAGCTGCGCGACGTCGAGCTGATCGACATCGCGCCGGGCGAGGAGGTCGATCTCGGCGCCTTCAAGCTCGAGCTGGTCCACATGACCCACTCGATCCCCGATTCGTGTGCGGTGGTGTTGAGCGCCGAGCTCGGCAACATCCTGGTGACCGGCGACTACAAGTTCGATCAGACCCCGGTCGACGGCCAGCCCGCCGACGTCTCCCGCCTCGCCGAGCTCGGCGCGGAGGGCGTCCTGCTGCTGTGCGGCGACTCCACCAACGCCGACCACGAGGGCTTCTCGCCATCGGAGTCGGTCGTCGGGCCGCACCTCGAGGAGGTCTTCTCGCGCGCCGACGGACGCATCATCGTGACGAGCTTCGCCTCCAACATCCATCGCGTCCAGCAGGTCATCGACGCCGCGGCGGCGCTCGATCGCAAGGTCGCCCTCGTCGGCCGCTCGATGCGCAAGAACGTCGGCATCGGCGGCCAGCTCGGCCACATCGAGCTGCCGGCTGGCATCATCATCCAGGGGCGCGAGATCGACGACTTCCCCGACGATCAGATCGTCATCATCTCCACCGGGTCCCAGGGCGAGCCGCTGTCGGCGCTGCGGCGGATGGCCTACCGCGACCACCCGCAGGTCCAGCTTCGCGAAGGCGACACGGTCGTCTTCTCGGCGACGCCGATCCCCGGCAACGAGCGCGCGGTCAACGACACGGTGGACCGGCTCTACCACGTCGGCTGCGACGTGATCACGACGCGCGATGCGCCGATCCACGCCTCCGGCCATGGCTTCGCCGAGGAGCTGAAGCTGATGCTGAACCTCGTCAAGCCACGCTTCGTGATGCCCTTCCACGGCGACTTCAAGCGGATCAAGCTGCACGCCAAGCTCGCCGAGGCCGTCGGCATCGACCCATCGTCGATCTTCCGTGCCGAGAACGGCATGGTGCTCGAGCTCGACGCACGCGGCGCGCGCTTCGGCGAGCCCGAGCGGGCGGGCATGATCTTCGTCGATGGCGTGGACATCGGCGACATCGCCGACGCGGCGCTGCGCGACCGCCGGATGCTCTCCGCCGACGGCATCTTCATCGTCGTCGCGACGATCTCCGAGCAGAGCGGCGGCTCGGTCGCCGACCCCGAGGTGATCTTCCGCGGCGTCCCCTTCATGGACGAGGCCGGTGAGCTCGCCGACGAGATCAAGGACACCGTCGAGGACTCGCTCGAGCGTGCCCACGCCGAGGGCATCCGCGACCTCGAGGTCCTCACCGAAACGCTGCATGACCATCTCGCCGCGCTGATCTACGAGCGCCTGCGCCGCCGCCCGATGGTGCTCCCAGTCGTCGTCGAGGTCTGAGCCGCCGTCGCTTTGGGCGGCCACCGCGCCGCGTGACCGCGGCTCTTCGCGGCGCGGCTCGTGTACTCTGAACGCATCCGCATTGGGGGCCTGTGCGTCGGTGTCGTCCTCGTGCTCGCGGGAGCTACCGCGAGCTCGTCCCTCGCCGCGTCACCGCAGCGCGCGAAGGCGAGCATCGCGGATTTCACGGCTTCACCGGCGTCGCTCGGCGCCTCTGGCGGTGATGTGCGCCTCAAGGCGGTGGTGCACCACGCCGTCAAGTGCCGCTTCTCGGCCGACGAGACGCTCAGCGGCCTCCCATCGACGAAGAGCTGCAGGTCGGGGAAGGCGTCGCTGGAGATCACGCTGCCGGCGAACGCCGGCACCACGCTCCGCTACTACTTCATCTTCGTCAGCGCCAAGAGTGCGGACGGCAAGAGCACGGAGCAGCGTGTGGTCGTCGTGGAGCACGCTCCGCCGGCGACCGCGCCTGCTATCACGACGCAGCCGACGAGCCAGACCGTCGTCGCGGGCCAGGACGCGACGTTCACCGCGGCGGCTTCGGGCAGCCCCACGCCGAGCGTCCAGTGGCAGGAGTCAACCGATGGCGGCGGCACGTGGGCTGACGCGGCTGGAGCGACCGCGGCGACATTCACGTTCCTGACCAACTCGAGCAACAACGGCATCGAGCTTCGCGCGGTGTTCACCAACACGGCCGGCTCGGCCACCACCAACGCGGTCACGCTGACGGTCGGAGTCGCTCCTGCGATCGTCCAGCAGCCCGGCAGCGGCGAGACGCTGCCGTCGGGCCACTCCTTCATCCTCTTCGCGGGCGCCTCGGGGACGCCAACGCCGAGCGCCGAGTGGCAGGAGTCGACCAACGCCGGCAGCACCTGGGCGAACGTCGGCGCCGGATCCTCCAGCGTATCCAGCGGGGTCACCTACGCCAGCTACTCGTCCTACGCGAGCGCGCTCGGCTCCAACACCGAGTACCGGGCCGTATTCACGAACGCCGCCGGGACAGCGACGAGCAACGCCGAAGTGCTCACCGTCAACCCCGCGATCAGCTACAACTGGTCGGGCTACGTCGCGACGGGGGAGACCTACACCTCGGTGATCGGCAGCTGGCTCGTTCCGGCGCTGAACTGTACGGGCGATCCGAACGCCGTCTCGTCCGAGTGGGTCGGGATCGATGGCTACAACCAAGGCGACACCGGCAACGTCGAGCAGGACGGCTCGGAGGCCGACTGCGTCTCGGGAACGCCGACCTATCACGCCTGGTATGAGATGTACGGCAATTCGGGTCTCTTCGGCGGCGCCCAGGACCCCATAGCCCAGCCGGTCGCCGCCGGCGAGCGGATCACGGCGACGGTGGGCGTCACAGGATCGGACTGGACGTTTGAGGTCACGGACGTGGCCGAGCCATCGGGATCGATCAACTGGAGCTTCATGACGCACGTAACGTACGCGCCGGTGCCCGCGCTACCGCAGAGCTCGGCTGAGTGGATCGTCGAGTGCACGAGCGGCTGCAGTAGCCCATTGGCGGACTTCGGCACCGTGCACTTCACTGCGGCGACGGCCTACGGCAACGGCCAGGACGGCGCGATTACGTCCTTCCCGTACATCGCGCTGGAGATGCTGAACGGCTCCAGCGATCCGATCGCCGTGCCCGGCCTGCTCAACGACGTCGGTGAGGGCTTCAACGACACCTGGTCCGCCGGCTGAGCTCAGCCCGCGGCTCGCCCGGCGAGCCGCACGATGAACCGGGCGCCCTTCCCGGGCGTGCTGCGGACCTCGATCGTGCCGTTGTGGGCCCGCGTGACGGCCTGCACGATCGCGAGTCCGAGGCCGAACGAGCCGCCGCTCTCGCCGCCGCCGCGCGCGAAGCGCTCGAACAGGTGCTTGCGCTGCTCGGGCGCGATCCCGGGGCCGTCGTCGGCGACGACGAGCTCGGCCTGCCCGTCGCGTAGTCGCCGTGTCGTGACCTTGATGTGCGTCCCCGCGGGCGTGTGGCGGATCGCGTTCTCGATCAGGTTGATCGCGACGCGTTGAAGCTCGTCGGCGCTGCCGACGAGCGGCGCCGGGCGGGTGTCGAGCTCGAGCTCGTGATCCTCGGCGCTCGGTTCGAGCTCGCCGGCGGCGGCGATCACGAGCTCCGCGAGGTCGAGCGGTGCGGCGGGCGTCGGCTGCCTGACATCCGAGCGCGCAAGCAGCAGAAGGTCGGCGACCAGCCGGCGCATGCGCTGCGTCGAACGCAGCGCCGAGCGCGCCGCGTCGCGCTCCGGGCCGCGTAGCGACTCGGTGAGCAGCTCGAGGTTCGCGAGCACGCTCGTGAGCGGCGTGCGCAGCTCGTGCGAGGCATCGGCGACGAACGCCCGCTGGCGTTCGAGCGCCGCCTCGGTTCGCGCGCGTGCGTCGCCAAGCGAGCTGAGCATCGTCGCCAGCGTACGCGACAGCTCGGCAACCTCATCGTCGGCCGTCGGCTCGGGTAGCGTGAGCGTCGGGTCGCCGGTCCGCTCGATCTCGGCGGCGGCTTCGGTGAGCTCGGCGATCGGCAGGATCGCCCGTCGCGCGACGAGCCAGCCGGCGCCGAACGCGATCGCGGTGCCTGCGAGCACGCCAAGCAGCAGCAGCAGGTCGAGCTCGTGGATCTCGTAGTCGAGTGAGGCCAGCGGTAGCGCGAACTGGATGATCACAAAGTCGCCGCCGCCGATATAGAAGCTCTTGGTGGCAACCCTGTAGCCGTTGATTTGGGCGACCGGCACCAGCGGTGAGCCGAGATAGGGGGCGTTCGCAGACTCGTCCAGGAGGTTGCCGTCGAGCGTGTAGATGCGTATCACGCCACCGTCGATGCTTGCGAACGCGGTCAGGTCGGGGGCGTTCAGCTGTCCGGAGATGAAGTCGGGGTGGAGATCGCCTGCCAGGTGGAACTCCTGCGTCGTGACCTGGGTGTCGAGGTCGCCGCGCAGCCGGTGTGCTGTGAGCGTGCGGACAGCTGCGCCGAGCACCACCAGCACGACGAACGTCACGGCGCCGACGCTGACGGCCAGCCGCAGGCGGATCGGGAGCCGCGACAGCGGCGTCCGCATCCTCCCGTGCTTAGGCGCGGAGGACGTAGCCGGCGCCACGGATCGTGTGCAGCAGGCGCGGCTCGTCTCCGGCTTCCAGCTTGCGCCGCAGGTTGGAGACGAAGACCTCGATCGTGTTGGTGGTCGAGAACGGGTCGTAGCCCCAGACCTCGTCCAGCAGGCGCTGGCGCGAGACGACGATCCGCTCGTTGCGCATCAGGTATTCGAGCAGCTCGAACTCGCGTTGCGTGAGCTCGATGTTGCGCTCGCGCCGCGCGACCTCATGGGTGTCGGGGTTGAGCAGCAGATCGCCAACGCGCAGCGGCGCGCTGCCACGCGGCGGACGGCGCCGCAGCAGGGCGCGGATGCGCGCGAGCAGCTCCTGGCGCTCGAACGGCTTGACCAGATAATCGTCGGCGCCGGCGTCGAGCCCGATGACTCGCGCCTCGAGTGCGTCGCGTGCGGTGAGCATGAGGATCGGCACGTCATCCTCGCTGCGCAGCGTCTTCGCGACCTCGATGCCGTCCATCCGCGGCAGTCCGAGGTCGAGGATCACGACATCGGGGAGGAACGCGTGAGCGTCGTCGAGCGCGCTGACGCCGTCACCTGCGAGGCGGACCTCGTAGCCCTCTAGACGGAGCGAGCGCACCAGCACGTCGGCAATGTCGGCGTCGTCCTCGACGACGAGGACGCGTGGGGCGCGTGCATAGTCGTTCATCGCACTCGATGTTAGGACGTGCGGCGCGCTGAGCCCGCGATCTTTAGCGGCCGTTGAGCGCGCAGGCAAATCGTGCGGCGCGTCGAACGGACAGGCGATGGCATCGCGCTCGCCCACCACGAAGCGTCAACCACGCAAGCCCGCAGCGAAAACGCGTTCGCGATCGACGGCTGCGGCGAAGCGAGGCTCGCGCCGGCGCCGGCCCCGACGGCAGCTGCGCTCGTTCAGGTTCGATCAGCGCGGGTTCGACGTGCTCGGCCTTGGACTGGTCGTGCTCGGCGTGTTCATGGGCTGCGTGCTGTACGCGCACTGGGACGGCGGTCGTGCGGGCAATGCGGCCGCCCACGCGCTCGCCTGGCTGTTCGGCGATGTGCGCGACGGCGTGCCGGTCACGCTCGTTGCGCTCGGTGCGCTGCTCGTGCTGCGGCCGATAATCGGATCGCTCCGGCCGCTCGGCGCCAGCCCGGTTGTGCTGTTCGCCGCTGGCACCCTCGGCCTTGCCGCCAACACGCTCGACGTCTCGGGGGCGCCGCCGCCCGCGCACCTCTGGGCATCGGCCATCTTCGAGCACCGCGGTGGCGTCGTCGGCCAGGCTGAGCTGTGGGCCACCAGCCACCTGTTCGGGATGCTCGGCGCGAACTACCTTTCCGTCTTCCTGCTGCTCTCCGGCGCAGCGCTGCTGAGCGGTGGTGGGGTCGCGCTCGCGCTCCGCACGCTGGGATCCGGCTTCGCTGAGGTGGGGCGCCGCATGCCGGCCGTCACCGAGCTTCGGCGGCCCGCCCGCTCCGCGAAGCGACCGACGCCGGCCGAGCCGATCTTCCCGCCGGAGCCCGCTGAGCGCGAGCTGATCGTGCGGGCGGGCCACGTCGAGGCGCCGCCCAACGAGTTCGCCGACTTCGAGCCGGTCGACGCTGCTGCGCCGTTTGGCACGCTGTTCGTCGACGAGGTGCGCGCGACGAGCCATCAGGGCGAGCCGCAGCCACACCAGGCGGAGCTCACGCCACAGGGTCGCTTCCGCGCCTTGGTCACCGACGATCCGAGCTTCGAGTGGCGGCTGCCGCGACCGGCGCTGCTGACTCGCTCCAACGCCGAGCAGACCAGGCCTGACACCGCCGGACAGGCCAAGGTGGCGGCCCGCCTGGTCGAAGCGCTCGGCCACTTCGGCGTCGAGGCGAGGGTTGTCGGAACGGTCGCCGGCCCGCACATCACCCGCTATGAGCTACGCCTCGCACCGGGCATCAAGGTGGCGAAGGTGGCGGCGCTGAAGGATGATCTGGCGTACGCGCTTGCCGCCACGGACGTTCGAATCCTCGCGCCGATCCCCGGCAAGCAGGCTGTCGGCGTCGAGGTCCCGAACGCCAAGCGGCGGATCGTGCGCCTCGGTGACGTCTACCAGGAGCCGCCGTCCGATTGGTCACCGCTGACGGTCTGGCTCGGGAAGGATGTCGCCGGCCGAGCGATCGGCGCCGACCTGACCAAGATGCCCCATCTGCTTGTCGCCGGCACGACCGGGGCCGGCAAGTCGGCGGCCGTCAACGCGATGCTTGCGAGCATCCTCCTGCGCGCCACGCCGCACGAGGTGCGCCTCGTTCTCGTCGACCCCAAGCAGGTCGAGCTCAACCACTACGACTCGATACCGCACCTCCTGACGCCGGTGATCACGAGCCCGCGCATGGCCGCCAACGCCCTGATGAACCTCGTGCGTGAGATGGAGCAGCGCTACGGGATCATGTCGATCGCTCGCACGCGCTCGCTCGTCGAGCTCAACCACAAGCGCCGCGCGCAGGGCCAACCACCGCTGCCGTACATCCTCTGCGTCATCGACGAGCTTGCCGATCTGATGATGGTCGCCCCGGCGGATGTCGAGGACTCGATCATCCGTCTCGCGCAGAAGGCTCGTGCCGTTGGCATCCACCTCGTCCTCGCAACGCAGTCGCCACGCGTCGACGTGATCACCGGGATGATCAAGGCGAACGTCCCGTCGCGCATCGCGTTCGCCGTGTCCTCCCAGATCGACTCGCGCGTCATCCTCGACCAGAACGGGGCCGAGTCGTTGCTTGGCGCGGGCGACATGCTGTTCGCGCCGATCGGCAGCTCGGTCGCCCAGCGCATCCAGGGCGCCTATATCGACGAGTCGCAGATCGCTCTGCTCACCGACCACTGGCGCCGCCAAGGTGAGCCGGAGCTGCGCGCCGAGCTGCTCGAAGAGGTCGAGCCGACCGAGGATGAGGCGCAGGCCGGCAGCGACGGCTTCGATCCCGACGAGGATCCCCTGCTCGGTGCGGCGATCGAGCTGGTTGTCGAGATGGGAACCGCCTCGACATCGATGCTCCAGCGCCGCCTGAGGCTCGGCTACACGCGCGCCGGCCGCCTGATCGACATGCTCGAGCGCCGCGGCATCATCTCCGGGTACGAGGGGTCGAAGCCCCGCCAGGTGCTCGTCAGCGAGGCCGATCTGCCACGTGTGCTGGCCGCGCTCGACGGTCGCGTGCAGGCCGGCGCCCGGTCCGGCGAGCCCGCGCCACTCGGCAGCTCCGAGCGCGCCTGAGCCGCCGCCGAGCCTCGCCGGCCTGCGGCTGTACGCTTCGCCTTCGAGATGGCAGACATCGGACCGACGCTTCGTGAGGCTCGCATGCGCGCCGGTCTCGACATATCGCAAATCGAGGCTGCCACGAAGATTCGCGCGAAGTACCTGCGCGCGCTCGAGAACGAGGAGTGGGGCCTGCTCCCAGGCTCGGCGTTCACGCGGGGCTTCCTGCGCTCCTACGCGGAGATGGTCGGCCTCGACTGGAGGCTGCTCGTCGAGGAGTACAAGCGCGAGTGGGAGGAGCCGAATGAGCTCGATGTGGCGCCGGTCCGCCCGACGATCGGCTTTGGCGCGATGGACAGCGAGGACGGCGTCCGGCGCTGGCGGCTGCGGCCGCAGTGGATCGTCATCGGACTGCTGCTGTGCATCCTGGTTATCGCGCTGATCGGGTTGACGAGGGGCTCAACACCGAGCAACGCGCCGACCGCCAAGGTCCCCGCGAGCGGTCCAACCAGCCTGTCGAGCGGCGCCGCGACCAGCCCGACCGGCGCCACCACGCCCAGCTGTGCGAGCACGCCCGGCGGGCGGCTGCCGAGCGGCTGCGTGGCGCTGCGGATCGAGCCGACCGCGTCGGTCACGGTGTGCCTGGTCGGCGATGGGGGTGCGGTCCGCATTCCGGACCGCACGCTCAGCGCGTATGCGGCCCGCTCGCCGACCTACCACTCGCGCCAGTTCATCGTCACGCTGAGCAACTCGTCAGCCCGCCTGGTGATCGACAACACGTTGTTCGACATTCCGTCGGTCAGCGGCGCTGTGCGCTTCCGGATCACTGCGCACAAGACGGTGGCGCTGACGGCGCCCGCGCATCCCAGCTGCACGTGAGCGCACGCGCGGCGATCGTCGTCACCGGCACGGAGGTGCTTGGCGGCCGCGTGGACGATCGCAACGGCCCCTGGCTGTCAGAGCGGCTCGCCGAGCTCGGTGTCGATGTCGCGCTGCGGACGATCGTCGGCGATCGGGCGGGCGATCTGCTGGCTGCGCTGCAGCATTGCTCAACGCTGCCGGTTGCGCTGATCGTCACCAGTGGCGGGCTCGGCCCGACCGCCGACGACCTGACAGCCAGCGTGGTCGGCGAGTTCGCCGGCCGCGAGATGGTCCTCGATGAGGCACTCGAGCGGCGCATCGCGGCGATCCTGAGCGCGCGATCGGGGACGCCCACGGCGGAGCCGACACGCGCCGCCAACCGCAAGCAGGCAGTCGTCCCGGACGGCGCCACGGTCCTCGAGCCAGTTGGCACGGCTCCCGGCCTCGTCGTGCCGCCGGCCGCTGGCCGCGACGGGCCGACCGTGGTCGTCCTGCCAGGGCCCCCGCGCGAGCTCCAGGCGATGTGGGAGGCGGCCGTGCGAAGCGAGCCGTTCGCCATGGCGGCAGCCGGACGCACGACGTACATTCAACGCACGCTGCGGCTCTACGGACCGCCGGAGTCGCAGATCGCCGCGACGCTCCGCGCCGCCGGGCAGGCGGGCATCGACCTCATCGCGCTGGAGGTGACGACCTGCCAGCGTCGCGGCGAGATCGAGATCGTCACTCGCTACGAGCCTCCCAGCGCCGCGGCCTACGAGGCGTTCCAGGCGCTTGTGCGCGACCGCCACACGGCCACGCTGTTCTCGCAGGACGGCAGCACTGTGGATGACCAGGTGGCCGCGCTCGCGCGCTCCGGGCAGCGCACAGTGGCGGTCGCGGAGTCCTGCACCGGCGGCCTCGTGGCGGGGCGGCTCACCGCGCAGCCGGGGTCGTCGGCCTACCTGCTCGGCGGAGTCGTGGCCTACTCCAACGCGGTCAAGGAACGGCTGGTTGGCGTGCCGGCGGAAACGCTCGCGTCCCACGGCGCCGTGTCGGGCGAGACTGCGCTCGCACTGGCCGACGGCGTGCGCGAGCGGCTCGGCAGCGACATCGGCGTCGGTGTCACCGGCATCGCCGGCCCCGACGGTGGCGTCGCATCCAAGCCGGTCGGACTCGTCTGGGTCGCTGTGACCGCCGTCACCGGCGAGCGGCTCGTGCAGCGGGCGCAGTTTCCCGGCGACCGCGCCGAGATCCGCGACCGCGCGACGACGCTCGCGATGCACCTGCTGCGCCGCGTGCTGCTCGGCGAAACCGACGCCACGGCGACGTGACCGAGCACGCGCGGCTGTTCGTGGCTGCGAGCTTGCCGGGGACGGTGAGGGCCGACCTCGCGCGCTGGGCGCGTGGCGCCGTCGCCGGCGCCTCCGGAGTGCGCCGCCTGTCGCCGGAGTCGATGCACGTCACGCTGTGCTTCCTCGGCGAGCAGCCGCTGGCCTGTGTGGAGGAGCTCGCGGGCGTGCTCGGCGGCGCCGCAGCGGAAGTCGCCGTGATCGGCGAGATCGTCATCGGTCCGCCGGTCTGGTTGCCGCCGCGGCGCCCGCGAGCGCTCGCTGTCGAGCTCGGCGATCCCGGTGGCGGCCTCGCACAGCTGCGCGCAGCGCTCGCACGGGACATCGCTGCAACGATCGACTGGACTGCGGGTCGCGAACGGTTCCGTCCGCACGTGACGGTGGCGCGGATGCGTCCGTCAGCACGCCAGCACGACAGCGCCGGCGTGCTCCCACCTACGCCGCAGATCAGCTTCATCGCGGACACGGTGGTTCTGCTGCGCACGCACCTCGAGCCGGGCGGGGCGCGCTACGAGGCGCTCGCAAGCGTCGGGGGGTGGGGCGAAGGCGCCGCCCTCGATTGACGCGTTCCGTCCGCGTCGGGCCGTAGCGTGCTGCTCAGAACTATGCGACGAGGAGCTTCACAATGACCGTGACAGAGGACGAGAAGGCAGCAAAGGCCCGCGTGGCTGCGCTGCAGGGCGCACTCAGCCAGATCGAGCGCGAGTTCGGCAAGGGATCGGTCATGCGGATGGGGGATGAGGGCGCGCAGGTGCGCTGCTCCGCGATCCCGACCGGCGCGCTGTCGCTCGACCTCGCGCTCGGCATCGGCGGCGTGCCGCGGGGACGCATCGTCGAGGTCTTCGGACCGGAGTCGTCAGGCAAGACGACGTTGATCTACCACGTCCTTGCCGAGGCGCAGAAGCTCGGTGGTACGTGCGCGTTCATCGATGCGGAGCACGCCATGGACCCGCTGTACGCGCGCCAGATCGGCGTCAACATCGACGAGCTGCTCGTCTCGCAGCCCGACTACGGCGAGCAGGCGCTCGAGATCGCCGACATGCTCGTGCGCTCCGGCGCCGTCGATGTCGTCGCCATCGACTCGGTTGCCGCGCTGACGCCGCGGGCCGAGCTCGAAGGTCAGATGGGTGACCAGAGCGTCGGTCTGCAGGCGCGAATGATGTCGCAGGCCATGCGCAAGCTCGCCGGCAACCTCAATCGCACGCAGACGCTGTGCATCCTGACGAACCAGATTCGCGAGAAGATCGGCGTCATGTTCGGCTCGCCGGAGACGCAGCCCGGCGGACGCGCACTGAAGTTCTATGCCTCGCAGCGGCTCGACATCCGGCGGATCGAGACGCTGAAGGACGGTGCCGAGGCCGTTGGCAACCGGGTGCGCGTCAAGGTCGTGAAGAACAAGGTGGCGGCCCCGTTCCGTCAGGCCGAGTTCGACATCGAGTTCGGCAAGGGCATCTCGACCGAGGGCTGCCTGATCGATCTCGGCATCGAGCACAACATCGTCACCAAGTCCGGCTCGTTCTTCTCCTACGGGGACGAGCGGCTCGGCCAGGGACGCAACAACGCCAAGGCCTACCTCAGCGAGCATCCCGACCTCGCCAAGGACATCGAGGAACGCATCTATGCGGCGGTTGGGGTATCCGCCACGCTCGTCGAGCCGATCGAGCGCGATGACGCGCTCATGCCGGTCGCCAGTGACGACGAGGGGCCGCTGGACTTCGAGAAGGAGGCTGCCGAGATCACCGTCGCGGACGAGCGGGCGGCGTAGTTGCTGGAGCCCGCGGTCGACGCCGACCGGGACGACGCGGACGCGCTGACCGACGCGCTGGCCCGCTGCTACGTGCTCATCGGGCGGCGCGAGTACAGCACCGCAGAGCTGCGCTCGCGGCTGGAGCGGGTCCGCCTCGATCCCGAGACGATCGATGCGGCGCTCGCGATCGTTGCCGAGCAGGGCTACCTCGATGATGCCCGCTACGCGCGGCTGCTTGCGCAGGATCGACGTGCGATCGACGGCTGGGGCGTGGAGCGCATTCGTGCCCGACTGGTGCGTGCGGGGGTCGACCGCGAGCTGATCGACGCCGCTCTCGCCGGCTACGACGAGCCGAGCGAGCTCGCGGCTGCGGTGGCGTTGCTGCGCCGTCGCTTCCCGACGCCGCCGGCCAGCAACCCGGAGCGCCAGCGTGCCTTCGCACTCCTCGTCCGCCAGGGCTACGACAGCGATCTAGCCTACGAGGCGCTGCGCCGCCACGAGGCGGACGCGGCTGCGCCGACGGGCCCCGCTGTTCAGTCTGTCGTGCGACGCCGGTAGAGGTGGGCGGCGAGCGGCGCGAACACCGCGATCAACACCACGGACCACAGCAGCGAGGCAGCGATCGGGTGCTGCATCGGCCAAGCGTGGATCGCTGCCGAGGGGTTTGGGTTCCTAAACAGCTGACGGCCGGCGGCTGTGACGGCGCTGACGGGGTTCCAGTTGGCGATCACGCGCAGCACCGCGGGCATGCGCTGGGTTGGAACCAGGGCGTTGGACACGAACGCCAGCGGGAAGAAGATGACGAGGCCCATCCCCTGGGCCGACTCGGGGCTCTCGCTCAGCAGGCCGAGGCAGGCCAGTGTCCACGAAACGGCGTAGCTGAAGAAGAGGAAGATCGCGAAGGCGCCGATCGTTGCGCCGATGCTGCCTTCCGGCTGCCAGCCGACGATCAGGCCCGTGCCCGCGACGATCGCCGCGCAGATGATCGCCGTCAGCAGGTCGGCCAGCGATCGGCCGACCAGCACCGCCGGTCGCCACATCGGCAGCGTTCTGAAGCGGTCGATGATGCCGCTGCCGAGGTCGGTGCTCAACCCGACTGCAGTCCCCATCGCCGAGGTGGTGAGGTTCATCGCGAGCATGCCGGCGATCGCGTAGTCCGTGTAGCTGCCGCCGTGCGGCAGGACGATTCCCGAGCCGAACACGTACACGAAGAGGACCGTGAAGAGGACCGGCTGGATCGTGACGTCGGACAGTTGCAGCGGCTCGCGCGCCACGTGCACGAGGTTGCGCCAGGTGAGCACCGCAATGCACGAAAGGTGCTGGACGAGACCGGATGTCCTGGGAGGACCGCTGGTCGGCTCGCCACTCATGGGGTCCTCGCCTCCTCGTGCGGTGCGCTGCCGTCGCCATGGCTGGCGGTCACGTCCGCGTCGGTCGGGTGGCCGGTCAGGCTGAAGAACACGTCGTCCAGCGACGGCGGCTCGATCGCCACGTCGTCGACGGTGACGCCGCCGTCGTCGAGCGCGCGGACAATGCGCGTCGCCAGGCCGCCGGCACCTGGCACGGGCGCCCGCAGACGCAGCCCGTCGTTGCTTACGTGCACCTCGCCGGCGACAAACGGCCCGAGCAACGCCGCCGCCTCGGCGTGCGGTTCGCTCAACGTGATGTCCAGACGCGCCCCGCCCGTTGTCGCTTTGAGCTGGGCCGCCGTGCCGGTGGCGATCGCGCGGCCGTGGTCGACGACGACGATTCGGTCGGCCAGCTGGTCGGCCTCGTCCAGATACTGCGTCGTCAGCAGCAAGGTCACGCCATCCGCGGCGAGCCCGCGGATCACGTCCCACATGCGCAGCCTGATCGTGGGGTCGAGCCCGGTCGTCGGCTCGTCGAGGAACAACACCGGCGGGCGCGTCACGAGTCCGGCTGCCAGATCCAGGCGCCGGCGCATCCCGCCCGAGTACTCCTTGAGCACCCGATCGGCGGCATCGGTGAGGTCGAACTGCTCCAGCAACACCGCTGCCCTGGCGCGCGCCTCGGCGCGCCGCAGGCCGCTTAGCCGTCCGATCATCCGCAGGTTCTGGCGTCCGGACAGCAGATCGTCGAGGGTGGCGTCCTGGGCGGTCACGCCGATCTTGCGCTGCACGTCCGCCGGCTCGCGCAGCACGTCATGGCCGGCGACGCGCGCAGAGCCGGCGTCGGGGATCGTCAGCGTCGTGAGGATGCGCGACGCGGTCGTCTTGCCGGCCCCGTTGGGTCCGAGCATGCCGAGGATCGTCCCCGCCGGGACTTCGAGGTCGAGCCCGTCGAGCGCAACGGTCTTCCCGAATCGCTTGGTCAGGCCGTGCGCCTCGATCATCAGTTCGCTTGACACGCCAATAGTCCTTACCGGCCGGCTAGTTGGGTCGTTCCAACCATATATTGTCTACTAGCCGGTCGTCAAGTAAGCTCGGTGGCATGCTGGAGACCGGGCGATCAGCGCAGGACGAGGATTGGCGGCGCCACACCGTGGCGCGCCCCGCGCCGGGCTTGACGCGCGAGCGGATCCTCGACGTTGCACTCGAGTTGTTCAACGATCAGGGCTATGACAAAACGTCGTTGCGCGAGATAGCGGCGCGCCTCGGCGTCACGAAGGCCGCCCTCTACTACCACTTCGAGCGCAAGGAGGACCTGCTGCTCGAGCTTCACCTGCGCCTGCACGCGATCGGGCTCGA
Source organism: Solirubrobacteraceae bacterium (assembly GCA_049512455.1). Classification (GTDB taxonomy): domain Bacteria; phylum Actinomycetota; class Thermoleophilia; order Solirubrobacterales; family Solirubrobacteraceae; genus Palsa-513. Next base: position 45,286 of record JBEKXB010000015.1, read on the forward strand.
GGCGCTCGAACAGCTGGAGCTGCTCAACGAGCGGCAGATCGTCGCGCTATGGCCGGCATTGCTAGACGACTTCATCGAACAGGTGCTCGCCAACCGCAAGCTGTTCCTGGTGCACCAGCGCAACCACAGCGCGTTCGAGGCACTCGCTCGACATGAGCGGCACGTGGCGGAGCATGAGGGCTTGGAGCAGGCGTTGCGTCGGATCTTCGCCAACCCGGCCATTCCGCTCGCCCAGCGGGTGCGCATGACGTGCTCGGTTGGAGCTGCCATGAGCGCGCTGATGGGCGCCGACGAGCTGTTCGCCGACGTCTCCGCCGCCGAGCTGGCCGAGGCCGTCCGCGACGCCACGCGCAGCCTGCTCGCGACCAGCTAGCGAGCGGGATCCGTACCCTTCGTGGAGTGCGGCGCTACCACGTCACCACGTTCGGCTGCCAGATGAACGAGCACGACTCCGAGCGGATGCGGGGGATGCTCGATGCGCTCGGCTACGACGAAGCGCCGACACGCGCCGAGGCTGACGTGATCCTGTTCAACACCTGCTCGATCCGTGAGTCCGCCGACAGTCGCCTGATCGCGCACCTCGGCGAGGCCAAGCGCCTCAAGCGCGAGGACCCGACGCGCGTGATCGGCGTCGGTGGCTGCTGGGCCCAGTCGCTGAAGGACGAGGTGTTCGAGCGCTTCCCGTTCGTCGATGTGGCGTTTGGCCCGGGACAGGTGAATCGCCTCGCTGATTTCCTGATGAGCGACTCGCTGAGCGCCCAGGGATACTTCGAGTTCGAGTCGTTCACCGGGCATCTGCCTGCCAAGCGCAGCCGCGACGTGCAGGGTTGGCTGCAGATCAGCGTCGGCTGCAACTGCCGCTGCTCGTACTGCATCGTGCCGTCGACCCGCGGGCGGGAGGTGAGCCGTGCGCTCGATGACCTCGTCGCGGAGGCCCGCGCGATGGCGAGCGACGGTGTTCGTGAGGTCACGCTGCTCGGTCAGAACGTCAACTCCTACGGGCGCGATCTGCGTCCGGCGCCGGTAAGCTTCGCGCAGCTGCTCGCCCAGATCGACGCGATCGACGGCATCGACCGCGTGCGCTATACGAGCCCGCACCCGAAGGACATGCGCGAGGACGTGATCCGCGCTCACGCCGAGCTTCCGTCGCTGTGCGAGCACATCCATCTCCCGCTGCAGTCGGGGTCCTCGCGCGTGCTGCGTGCGATGCGGCGGACCTACGACCGCGAGCGCTACCTCGACCGTGTCGCGCTGATCCGCGAGCACGTCCCCGATGTGGCGCTCACGACGGACATCATCGTCGGCTTCCCGGGGGAGACCGAGGAGGACTTCGAGCAGACGCTGAAGGTGGTCGATGCGATCGGCTACGACGGCGCGTTCACGTTCCTGTTCTCGCCGCGCCGCGGCACCGAGGCCGCGACGCTGACGGCCGAGTTCGTGCCGCACGACGTGAAGCTCGCGCGAATGGAACGTCTGCTGGAGCTCGTCCAGCGCCGCGCGCGCGAGCGCGCCGAACGCTTCGTCGGGCGCACCGTCGAAGTGCTGGTGGAGGGCGCAAGCCGAACCGATCCGGAGCGCTTGCGTGGCCGCAGCCGCCACAACCGCGTCGTGAACTTCGCCGGCCTGGCGTCGCCCGGCGAGCTGGCGATGGTCACCATCACCGCTGCCACCAGCCAGACGCTTACCGGCGAGGAGCGCCTGGCAGCCCGGCTGTACGGCTAACCCCGCCGTCTCACCGCTTGTCCGCTTGGGCGCTTTCGAACCGAAGCGCGATTCGATCGCCGCCGGCCAGTCGCGTTGCGCGGGCCGCCAGCTCAGGTGCAAACGAGGCGAAGGTCGCGCCGGCGCGCATCCCGAGCGGCGCGACGACAACCTCACCGCGGTTGTGCCGGATCGCACCGACGAGCGCGTCCGTCACCTCGTCGGGGCGGCTCGTGCCGACGCCGCGCGGCAGCTCGACACCGGAATCGGCGAACATGCCGACTTCGCTGACGAACCCCGGGAGCACCAGCGACACGCCAACGCCGCTGCGCGCCAGCTCCGCGCGCAACGCAAGCGCGAATCCGCGCAGCCCGAACTTCGTTGCGTTGTAAAGCGACGAGCCTGGCGTGGCGGCCTTGCTGGACAGCGAGCCGACGAAGACCATGTGCCCAGCGCGGCGCTCGGTCATCCGCGCCCCGAGCTCGCGGGCGAGCACGATCGGCGCACGCAGGTTGACCGCGATCGCGCGATCGATGTCGTCGAGCTCGAGCTGGGCCAGCCGACCGGAGCCAGGGAGCGCCGCGTTCGCGACCAGCAGATCGATCGCTCCGACCTGTGCAATGAGGCGCTCCAGCTGGTCGGCATCGCTCAGATCGGCGACGATCGTGTCAGCCCCCAGGGCGGCCGCAAGCGCATCGAGTGCAGCCTCCCGCCGGCCGGTGAGGACAAGCTTGGCTCCTTCGCTGGCGAGCCGCCAGGCGAGCCTGCTGCCGATGCCGCCCGTCGCGCCGGTGAGAAGCGTGCGCGCGCCGGCGATCTGGAAGCGCTCAGCCATTGCCGGCCACGATACTCCGAGCGTGAGCCGCCAGATCATCGCGCTGTTTGGGCCAACGGGGGTGGGCAAGACCGCGATCGCGATCGCGCTGGCAGCCCGGCTGCGCGATCAGGGTGAACGCCCGGTCGCGGTATCCGCCGACGCGCTCCAGCTCTACGCCGGCCTCGAGTTCCTGACTGCCGCTCCGAACGAGCGCGAGCGTGCCGCGCTCGAGCACCGGCTCGTGTCGTGCGTCCCGCTGCGAGCTCGTGTCAGCGTCGCCGAGTATGCGCGCCTCGCCCACGCCGAGATCGACGATCTGCTCGCCGCGCAGGCGACGCCGATCGTCGTCGGCGGCACCGGCCTGTACCTGCGCGCCGCTCTCTGTGACCTCGACCTGCGCCCGCCACCGGCGCCGGGCGTGCGCGAGCGCTGGGCCCGGGAGCTCGACGAACACGGGGCCCCGGCTCTGCACCAGCTGCTGGCCGCCCGGGCCCCGTGGGCGGCGGAGCGGATCGCGCCGACTGACCGCCACAGGGTTCTCCGGGCGCTCGAGCTGGAAGAGATGGGGGCGCTCGTCCCGCCGGCTGAACGCTCGCAGCTGTGGAGCAGCGAGATGCGCCATCCGACGCGTCTGGTCGGCCTGACGATGGAGCGCCGTGCGCTGTATGCGCGCGTCGACGCGCGCGTCGACGCAATGGTTGCCGCGGGCGCCCGTGAGCGCGTCAAGGCCATCGAGCGTGACGGGATCTCGGCGACGGCCCGCAAGGCGCTCGGCTTCGAGGACCTGCTGGGCGGCGACGGCGAAGCGATGAAGCGGCGTACACGCAACTACGCGCGGCGTCAGATGACGTGGATGCGCAAGCTTGCAGGGGTGGAGCTGATCGATGTCACGGGTCGGTCTCCTGACGAGGTCGCCGCCGCACTGCGATGATCGCCGCAGTCGATCACGCACCTGAACGGAGACGCATGCGGTTCGAGAAGTGGCAGGCACTCGGCAACGACTATCTGATCGTCGAGGTGGCAGAGCTGCCGTGGACGCTGACGGCGCCACGCATCGCACGGCTCTGTGACCCGCACCTGGGGGTCGGGGCCGACGGGATCCTGCTGTTGGATCGCAGCGAGGATCCGCGGTACGTCGCGACGCTGCGCATCTTCAACCCGGATGGCTCGGAGTCCGAGCTGTCGGGCAACGGCTCGCGCGAGGCGATCATGTACTTGCGCCAGCGGGGTCACACCGATCGCGACGAGTTCGCGATTCTCACGCCAGCCGGGCCGGTGCGGCCCCGGATCACCGGCCCAAACACGTGTGCCGTGGATCTCGGTCGCGCGACCACGACCTCGAAGGACTTTCCGTCAGGCCCGCCGGATGGCGCGGGCGAGCTTGTTGCCGGCGGCCGCAAGTGGCGCTTTCAGCACGTCTCGATCGGAAACCCGCAATGCGTGATCGCCCACGAAGACCTCGATGGTCTGGATCCGCAGGCGCTCGGCCCAGAGATCGAGCACAATCGGCTGTTCCCGAACCGCACCAACGTCGCCTGGTACCGGGTGATCGCGCCGGATGCGATCCGCGCAAGGATCTTCGAGCGCGGCGTCGGCGAGACGCTCGCCTCGGGGACCGGCGCGAGTGGCGCGGCCGTCGCGCATCATCTCGCCTGTGGTGCGCAACGCGTCACGGTGCTGCTCGACGGTGGCAAGCTTGAGGTCGACGTGGCAGCGGACTTGAATGTAACCCTGACTGGCTGGGCCGTGCCCGTCTACGAGGGCGTCCTTGCCGACCAACTCGTCAAGGAGCTAGATGAGACACAGTGATCGCCTCGAGCGAATTCCGCCGTACCTGTTCGCCGAGCTCGAGCGGAAGGTCGCTGCGAAGCGCGCCGCCGGAATCGACGTGATCTCGCTCGGGATCGGTGATCCGGACACGCCGACCTACCCGCCGATCGTGGAGGCTGGGCAGCGCGCAATCGCGAGGCCCACGACTCACAGCTACCCATCCAATCGCGGTCGCGAGGAGTTTCGCGAGGCAGTCGCCAAGTTCTACATGCGGCGCTTCTCAGTCGAGTTGGATCCGGACGGCGAGGTGATGCCCGCGATCGGCGCCAAGGAGTGCATCTTCAACCTCAACCTCGCGTTTCTCGATCCTGGCGATGTCGCATTGGCCGCGGACCCTGGCTATCCGGTCTACACGGCTGGACCGCTGCTCGTCGGTGGCGAGGCTGTGCTGATGCCACTCGAGCCCGAGCGCGGGTTCGTTCCCGACCTCGATGGCATTGACGCCAAGACGCGCAAGCGTGCGCGCATGATGTTCGTCAACTACCCGAACAACCCCACCGGTGCGGTGGTGCCTGACGGGTTCTTCGAGCGGCTCGTCGAGTTCGGAGCGGCAAACGAGGTCTTGATCGTCCATGACAACGCCTACTCCGAGACCACATTCGACGGCTACGTCGCTCCGTCGTTCCTCGCAACGCCGGGTGCCAAGGAAGTCGGTGTCGAGGTCTTCTCACTGTCAAAGGGCTACAACATGACGGGTTGGCGGTGCGCGGCGATCGTCGGCAACCGTGACGCGATCGGCTCGTACTGGCGTCTCAAGACGAACATCGACTCCGGCTTGTTCGACGCTGTTCAGCTCGCCGGCGCGGCGGCGCTGTCACCGGCCCTCGACCCTTACGTGCGCGCGATGAACGCGACCTACCAGCGGCGGCGCGACCTCGTCTGCGCAGCGCTCGCGGGGCTCGGCGTGAACGTCACCCCGCCCAAGGGCACGATCTACATCTGGGCACCCCTACCCGACGGCTTCGCGACCGCCGCCGAGTACTGCGAGCACGTGCTCGAGCAGGCTGCCGTCGTCATCTCGCCCGGTGGCGCCTACGGACCCAACGGCGAGGGCTTCTTCCGCATCTCGCTGACGACCCCGGACGACCGCCTGACCGCCGCGATCGAGCGGCTCGGAAAGCTGGCGCAGTGAAGCCGGCGCGCGCCCGGCAGCGCGCGGTTTGCATCGCTTCGCAGACGGAGCCGGCTGACCTGCTGGAGCTCGAGGAGCTGCTGCGCACGGCGGGGGTCGCTGTTGTCGGGACGCTCGTCCAGCGACGGGAGCAGCCACACCCAAATAGCTACCTCGGCCCCGGGAAGCTCGAAGAGCTCCGAGCGCTGGCCGCCGAGCTCGACGCGAACGTGATTGCCAGCGACGACGAGCTGAGCCCGCGTCAGGAGCGCACGCTCGAGGAACGCCTGGGGATCGCCGTGGTCGACCGCACCGCCGTGATCCTCGACATCTTCGCGAGTCACGCGGGCAGCGCGGAGGGCAAGCTCCAGGTCGAGCTCGCGCAGCTGGAATACAACCTCGCACGGATGCGTGGGCTGTGGACACACCTTGAGCGTCTCGGTGGTGGTGTTGGGACGCGCGGACCCGGCGAGACGCAGATCGAGACCGACCGCCGTCTCGCGCGCAACCGCATTGCGACGCTTCGCCGCCGCCTGCAGGCCCTTCACGGGACGCGCCAGGTGATGCGGGAAGAGCGGGAGCGCGCACAGATCCCCGCCGCGGCGCTCGCCGGCTACACCAACGCCGGCAAGTCGTCGTTGCTCGCGGCGCTGACCGGCGCAGATGTCCCGGTCGCGGACCGCCTCTTTCACACGCTCGATCCGACCACTCGGCTGCTGGAGGTCAACGGCCGCAGCTACCTGCTCACCGACACCGTCGGATTCATCCGCAAGCTGCCCCACCAACTCGTTGACGCGTTCGCGGCGACGCTCGAGGAGACTCGCCGCGCATCGCTGATCATCCATGTCGTGGATTCCAGCGTGCCCGAGGAGGATCGCGAAGCGATGATGCACGCCGTGGAGAGCGTGCTCGAGGAGATCGGCGCAGGCGACATTCCCCGGCTGCTCGCCCTCAACAAGGCCGATCTGCTCGACGGCGAAGGCCGCGCGCGCGCTCCCAGCGGGCGCCGTGATGCGCTGCTCGTGTCGGCCCACGATGGTGAGGGGCTTGATGAGTTGCGCGAGCGGATCGACGCGACATTCGTGCGAGCGCTCCGGCCCGTCGAGCTGCTGATCCCCTACAGCGATGGTGGCCGGCTGGCAGAGTTGCACGACCTCGCCGGTGAGCTGCACCGCGAGGACACGCCACACGGCGTCAGGGTGACGGCGCTGCTCACGCCGTCGAACGCAGCCCGGTTCGCCCGCTACGGCGCTGCGGAAGCGTCCCGCAACGGCGAACCGGGGCCGTGACGCTTCAGATTACGCGGCTCGTGGCGCACGCCGTCCTGCCAACGCGCGCCTACGACGGCGACGCCGGTCTGGACCTCTACAGCGCCGAGGACGCGCGGATCCCCGCCGGCGCGCGCGCAAACGTTGGCACGGGCATCGCCATGGCGATACCCGCCGGGCACGCCGGGCTCGTGCTTCCACGATCAGGGCTCGCGGCGCGCCACGGGATCGCGCTCGTCAACGCTCCCGGCCTGATCGACGCCGGCTATCGCGGCGAGCTGAGGGTGCTTCTGCTCAACACGGATCGCCGCGAGCCATTCGAGGTCCACGCCGGCGATCGCATCGCGCAGCTGGTGATCGTCACGCTCGCGTCGCTGGCGTTCGAGGAGGTCGCTGAGCTCAGTGACGCCGAGCGTGGCATGCGTGGCTTCGGCTCGAGCGGCTGAGCTCACAGGCCCGCGGCGTGGCGCGCGTTGGCGTGCGCCGCCTCCTCCAGCGCGTCGTCGAGCGGTGCCAGAGCACTGACATCGCAGCCGAGTGCAGTGGCAATCAGCCAGTCGCAGAGCCAGGCGTTCTTGGGCAGCAGCGGGCCGTGTACGTAGGTCCCGATCACGTTGCCGGCCCGGGCACCCTCGAAGCCGCTGTGACCGTCATTGCCGCAACCTCGCAGTACCCGCCCGAGCGGCTCCTGAGCCGCCGCCAGCACCGTCCTGCCGGCGTGATTCTCAAAGCCGACGATCTCGCTGCCCTCCAGCTCGACAACGATGTTGCCGATCAGCCGGGGTCCGTCGTCGCGGACCGTGCGCACGTCGAGCAGGCCGACGCCCTCAACGTGCTCGGCGCCAATCTCGTAGTAGTGGCCGAGCAGCTGGTAGCCGCCGCAGACTCCGAGCACGATTGCGCCGCGCTCAGCGGCGACTCGCAGCGCCGGCGCCTTGCGGCTGACCAGATCGGCGGCGCAGAGCCGCTGGTCGGAGTCCTGGCCGCCACCGATGTAGTAGATGTCATGCTCGTCGTGCAACGGCTGATCGACGGTGCTCGAGGCGAGGCGAAACTCGATACCGCGCCAGGCGCAGCGGCGCTCGAGCATCAGCAGGTTGCCGCGGTCGGCGTAGATGTTCATCAGCTCGGGGTACAGCGCGCAGACTCGAAGCACGGGTGAGCTCACGCCACCGCCGCCTCGAACAGCAGGACCTCGCTGCCGCTGTGCTCGGCCGTCGCCGCGACGCGGCGCTGGCCTCGATCGACGAAGCCCGCCAGAGCGGCCTCGCCGCGGAGCGTGCGCGGGTCGAGGCGAGCGAGTCGTGTCACGTCGATCGACACCGATTCGCGGTTACCGACAACGGCCGAGCGGCGTCGCTCGAGGACGACCTCGTCGCTGGTCTGGCGGAGCGCGGTCGGCGCACTGGCGTAACGGATGCCGGCGAGCTCGAGCACATCGGCGTCGAGCTCGACCTCGAATGGCTGCACGTCGTTGCCGAGCACTGCGATGGCGAGTGTCCCGGCGCCGCGGAGGGCGCCGTGCGCACAACGCAAGAAGGCGCTGCGGTCGGAGAGCAACTGCACTGTCTGCATCGCCACGATCGCGAGGCTGACGCTCACGGCGAGCGCGAAGTCGCAGGCGTCGCCGCAGACCACCTCCACCGGCAGCTCGTGCGCACGCTCCGTCAGCTCGCGCGCGAGCTCCGCGTCTCGCTCGAGGGCGATCACATGATGGCCACGGCGCGCCAGGTCGAGCGTCACGCGGCCCGTTCCGGCGCCGACATCGAGAATCCCACGGCTTCCGTGCGCCACTGCGAGCTCCCGCCACAGCGGCAGGTCAGCGCCATAGCCTCCGCATTCGAGGTCGTGCCAGATGATGGACGTCCCCGTCACCGGCGCGTCCAGGAGCTCGTCGTGTGCCCGCGACGGGTCAGCACGTCGCGCAGATCGAGCATCGCCGTATACGTCGGCAACGCGTAGAGGGTCTGCCCATCCGCGCCGGCGAGAGCCTGATCGAGCGCGCGCGACAGCTGCTGCTCGACGGAGATGCGTGATGTCGGAACGCCCGCATACTTGAGGCGCAGCGCCAGCTCCGGCCCGCGCGATCCGGCACACGTCACGTGTCCCACGCGCGCTGCGAGATCCTCAAAGTCTGCGTCCCAGATCCAGGAGACATCGCGGCCGTCGGCCTCCTGGTCGTTCAGGAGGCCGAGCACATGGTGCTGACCGGGCTCGAGAGCCAGCGTGCGGAGGACCTCGTTGGTGCCTGCAGGGTTCTTCACGAGCAGTATCTGCACTTCGTGCCCGTCGGCGAGAACGCGCTCAGCCCGTCCGAAGACCGCGGTCGTGCTGGCAAGCCCGGCGACGATCGTCGCCAGCGGGATCTCGAGAGCGGTCGCGAGCGCCGCGGCGGCCAGCGCGTTGTAGACGTTGTACAGGCCGGGCAATGACAGTGTCACCTCGGCATTGCCGGCGGGGGTCCGCAACTCGAAGTGCGACGCCCGCACACCGTCGAGCGTGACGTTGTGGGCACCCACGCTCGGCACCGGCCGCGTCTGACCACAGCGCGAGCAGGCGTAGACGCCGAGATGGCCGATGTAGACATGCTCATAGCGATAGGCCCCGCCGCAGCGACGGCATTGCTTCGAGTCCGACGCGTGAGAAAGGCCGCCGCGACGCGCGACGCGCGGATCCTCGATGCCGAAGTACAGGGGCTGCTCGGCTTCCGCTCCGAGCTCGGCTACCAGAGGATCGTCTGCGCCGAGCACCAAGCGGGCGGGCGTGGCCGCAGCGACCTGCGCCCAGCGCTCGCCGATTGTCTCCAGCTCGCCGAAGCGGTCGAGCTGATCACGGAAGAGGTTGCTGAGCACGATCGCCCGTGGCCGCAGCGCCGCAACGACGCTGGGGAGCCAGAACTCATCGACCTCGAACAGCCCGAGCTGTGCCCGTGCAGCGGCACCGTGCACCGCGCCACCAAGGAGCGCCGACGCGATGCCGCCGGCCATGTTCGCGCCGGCGAAGTTGTCGACCGTCGCGAGCTGCGCATGCGCCAGGATCGATCGCGCCAACGCCGTCGTCGTCGTCTTCCCGTTGGTGGCGGAGATCGTGACGCTGCCGGCTGACAGGCCGTCCGCGAGCTTGCCAATCGCGTCGCCGTCGAGCCGTAGCAGCAGCTTTCCGGGAAAGCTCGTGCCGCCGCGGCCGGCGCGCCGCAACGCGCTGCCGACGACTCGCGCAGTCGCGACTTTCGCGCGGAATGCGTTCACCGGAGGGACCCGTTAGCGGTCAGCTGGTCCAGCCCTGCTCGGCCATGAACGCCGCCACCTCGACAGGCCGGTCGGTGATGATGTAGGCGTCGATCATCGCGCCGTCGCTGTTGATCGTGATCGCCAGACCAGAGGCGACCGGTCGGACCTTGGAGATCGCCGCCACCGGACGACCCGAGCCCATGCGCGGTGTGACGCGACCCGTCGCCACTCTGTGTACGTCTGGGTGATCGGCGAGCCGGTCGAGCAGACGCCGGTATGACTTCGTCGAGGAGTGCTTGTGGTGTGTGCGTTTGGGGCTCATGAGCTGGGCGGCCGCGCAGCCACCACACCTCATTATCCGTGTGCTCTCTCAGGCGCCTGCGCGGGCCTTCGCCTGCGCCGCGGCTCGCTTGCGTCGGCCAACCTGCGTGAGGATCGCGAACACGATGATGTCGAGGATCACACCGAGCAGGACGCCGGGTGGAAGCGCCATGCCCCCGAACGGCAGGGCGATCAGCTCAACCACCCCGAGACCCGCCGCGAGAACGACGATGATCACAGCGATCACCACGAGGATGCCCCGAACGCGGCGCACGAAGCCGGCCCCCCGTGGGGGCGCGACGAGACCCATGAAGCGGAGCCCGAGCAGTGCTCGGCGGCTCGGTGGCTCCTGTCCGAGCTTCTCTACCGCATCGCGCAGGTCGTCGGCGCGGCGCTCAGCGAGCGCGAGTGATGCATCAGCCATGCGCCGGATCTGCATCCGTTCCTGTGGTCGCGCGGCAGCAATCGCGCGTTGGAAGTAGCTGCGTGCGGCTGGGGCGTCGTAGCGCTCCGCGGCGCGACCGCCGAGAATCGCCATCGCGATCGAGCGATATTTGGTTTCCGTCTCGAGCTGCTCGTCGCTGCGCGCCTGCATGTTCTCCATCAGCTGCGGGCTGACGCTCTGCTCGATACGAATCTGGCGTTGCTTCGGTGGCACCGACGCGAAGTGTAGAGGCCCACCCGGGAGATATATTCCTGCGATGGTGAGCGCACGTCCGGCACGCGGCAGCAGGGCACACTCGCGCCGTCTGGCGACGCTCGGTGCCGCGGTCGCCTTCATCGCGCTGCTTGCTCCGGCGAGCGCGAGCGCGACTGGCTCCGGGACGCCGCTGACGACGACGCTGCCGACGCCGACGCTGGGGGCGACCACGCCAACGCTTGGGTCAAGCACGCCGCCGGGGCCCGTGACGGTGCCCGCCCCCGTGACCACGTCGAGTGGTGGTGGAATCACCAGCGTCGAAGAGGCGGCGATCTTCGTCGTAGCGGGACTCGTCATCTTCAGCATCGCGCGGATCATCGTCAACGACGCGCGCCGCCACGCGCCCGCCGGCACGGCGCCGAGCATCGATCGACCGCGGGGATCGGTTGCGCCGCTGGAGCACCGCTTGAAGCGCTCGCGCGCCAAGGCAAAGCGCGCGCGACGCGCGCGACGCGCCGCACGCTAGCCGGTGGCGCCTAGGTGCGCGCCCGGCGCGTCGCTTTCGTGCGCTCGGTCTTTGACAGGATCGCTTTGCGCAGTCGCACCGCTGTGGGTGTGACCTCGGCGCATTCGTCTGGGCGCAGCAGCTCGAGCGCTTGGTCAAGCGAGAGCGCGCGATGGGGCACGAGGCGAACCAGGACCTCCGCGGTCGAGGAGCGGATGTTGTTGAGCTGCTTCTCCTTGCACGCGTTGACGTCGAGATCGTCGGGGCGTGCGTGCTCGCCGACGATCATCCCCTCATAGACCGCCTCGCCGGGCCCGACGAACAGCGTGCCGCGCTCCTGCAGGTTCATCAGGGCGAACTGCGCAGCGGTGCCGGAACGATCGGCGACCAGCGCACCGGTCGGGCGGCCGTGAAGCTCGCCGGCCCACGGCTCCCAGCGGTCAAAGACGTGATGGGCAAGTCCGGTGCCGCGGGTCTCGGTGAGAAACTCGGTACGCAACCCGATCAGACCGCGTGCCGGTACGAGGTACTCCATCCGCACCCAGCCGGTCCCGTGGTTGACCATCTGTTCGAGACGCCCCTTGCGTAGCGCGAGCAGCTGGGTGACGACGCCGATGTACTCCTCCGGTACGTCGATCGCGAGACGCTCCACCGGCTCGTGGCGGTGGCCGCCGATCTCACGCGTGAGAACCTGGGGCTGGCCGACGGTGAGCTCGAAGCCCTCGCGCCGCATCAGCTCGACGAGCACTGCCAGCGCGAGCTCGCCGCGGCCCTGGACCTCCCAGGTGTCCGGGCGATCGGTGTCCAGGACGCGAACCGACACGTTGCCGACGGTCTCCTGCGCCAGCCGGGTCTGGACCGCGCGAGCCGTCAGCTTGGCGCCGCTTTGGCCGGCGAGGGGCGAGGTGTTGAGGCCGATCGTGATCGACAGCGACGGCTCATCGACGGAGATGATCGGCAACGGGCGCGGGTCATCGAGATCCGCCAGCGTCTCGCCGATCGTCACGTCCGCGAGACCCGCGATCGCCACGATGTCGCCCGGTCCCGCCTCGTCTGCGCTCACCCGGTCGAGCGCCTCGGTGACGTAGAGCTCGCCGATCTGGGCGCGCTCTGTGCTGCCGTCGGCGCGGCACCAGGCGATCGCGGCGCCGCGACGCGCGACACCATGTCGGATCCGGCAGAGCGCGAGCCGGCCGACATACGGCGACGCGTCCAGATTCGTGACGAGAGCCTGGAAAGGATGGTCAGGGTCGTGCAGCGGCGGCGGAATCCGCTCCAGCAGCAGGTCCATGAGGGGTGCCAGGTCGCTGCCGACCGTGCCTTGCGCGAGCGACGCCCAGCCGGCCTTTGCGCACGTGTAGACGATCGGAAACTCGATCTGCTCCTCGGTCGCGTCGAGGTCGAGGAACAGCTCGTAGACCTCGTCGAGGACGTCGCCGATGCGCGCGTCGGGGCGATCCACCTTGTTGACGACGAGGATCACTGGCAGACGCGACTCCAGAGCCTTGCGCAGCACGAAGCGCGTCTGCGGCAGCGGCCCCTCGCTCGCATCGACGAGCAGCAGCACGCCGTCGACCATCGTGAGACCACGCTCGACCTCACCGCCAAAGTCCGAGTGGCCGGGTGTGTCGACGATGTTGAGCTTCACGCCGCGGTAGTGGACAGAAGTGTTCTTCGCGAGGATCGTGATGCCCTTCTCGCGTTCCAGGTCCATCGAGTCCATGACCCGCACCGCGACATCCTGGCCGACGCGGAATGCCCCCGACTGCCAGAGCATCGCGTCGACAAGGGTCGTCTTGCCGTGGTCGACGTGCGCGATGATCGCGACGTTGCGGATGTCTTCGCGCGGTACTAGCAAGAAGCCCCAGGCTAGTGACCGCAGGCGATCGCCGCGCCACCGGCTCTCAGCAAACGCCCAGAAGTCACTTAGAGTTGCCAGAAGCAGCGGCCCGATCATCGTGACCTCGTGCGGCCAACATGAGGCAGGCGCGACGCTGGCGTAGTCGAAAGGAACCAGATGGGTGCAGGCGTGGTGATAGCTGGCGGTGGCCTCGCGGCACAACGCTGCGCGGAGACGCTAAGGCGTGGCGGCTACGGCGGCGGCGTCTGCATCGTGTGCGGTGAGCCTTGGCTGCCCTACGACCGCCCGCCGCTGTCCAAGGAGCTGCTGGCGCCGGGAGGTGGGCAGGAGGCGTCCACGTTCCGCTCGGCGGAGTGGTACGGAGAGCGGGAGATCGAGCTTCTGATCGGGGTTCGCGCGCGCGGACTCGACTGCGACGCGCACACGCTGGCGCTAGACGACGGCCGCACGCTGTCGTTCGAACAGTTGGTGATCGCGACCGGGGCGCGACCAAGAACGCTGTCGATGCTCGAGGGCTACACGAACGTCAGCACCCTGCGCACGCTCGACGACGCGCGCATCCTGCGCGAGCTGTTTGCCCGTCGCGGCAGGCTTGCCGCGATCGGCGCCGGTTTCATCGGACTCGAGGTGGCGGCGGCGGCGCGCAGCGCTGGCGCAGAGGTCACCTTGATCGAGATCGAGGCGCTTCCGTTGAGCGGGCTGCTCGGCGAGCAGATCGGGCGCTGGTTTTCCGAGCTGCACAGCCGCGCGGGTGTCGAGCTGGTCCTCTCGCAGCCCGTGAGCGCGGTCAGCGGCGAGGGGGAGGTCACGGCCCTGACGCTCGGCGATGGTCGCACGATCACGTGCGACCACGTGCTCGTCGGCGTCGGCGTCGTGCCGGACCTCGCCTGGCTCGGAACGTGCGGTCTGCCAACGACCGGCGTGCCGACCGACGCGAGCGGACGCTCGGCGCTGCGTGACATCTTCGCCGCGGGTGACGCCGCCGCGGCATTCGATCCGTTCCTGGGGCGCCACGCGCTGGCTGGGCATTGGGAGGCCGGATCGCGTCAGGGCGCCGCCGTGGCCAACGCGATCCTTGGGAGGGAGCCGGCCGCTCCACCGCTGCCGAGCTTCTGGAGCGACCAGTACGGCACGCGCATCCAGTATCTCGGCCACGCGCAGGCCGCTGACGCGATCAGCATCGACGGTGACCCTGCCCAGGACGACTTCGTCGCGGAATACACGCGCGATGGCGGGCTCGTCGCGGCTGTCGTCGTCGGGCGACCGCGGGCGGTGCCCGCGCTTCGTGATCGCCTCAGCTACATGACCGAAAGGATCCCCGCATGACGCTAGTCGCTGTGATCGATGCGCAAGCCTGTTCCGCTCACGGCGACTGCGAGGACCTCGCGCCGGAGATCTTCCGTGTCGAGGACGTCGCGGTGGTCGTTGGGGACGGCCCGGGGGAGCTGATGATGGCTGCAGCGCAGGCCTGCCCATCGCTCGCGATCCGCATCTTCGAGCAGGAGAGCGGCGCCCAGGTCTACCCGTAGGCGCCGAGCTGGTGCGGGCCTGCCCGCCCCAACAGCGCGGTCAAGCGGCGCGTAGGACAATGGCGGGCGGTGCCCTCGCGCAGATTCTCACCGCTCTCCCTGCGGAGTCCCCGGCCGCCACTGCTGGTCGGCGTTCTCGTCGCGGTGGGTGGCACGACGCTGGAGACGCTCGCGATCTACCCGCTGAAGCACGTTGCGCCGGTCCTCTCGCTCGGCGTTGTGTACTTGTTGGCGGTCATCGTTGTGGCGACGTACTGGGGTGCTGCCCTGGGGCTCGCCACCGCGCTGGCGAGTGCGGTGGCGTTCAACTACTTCCAGCTGCCGCCGGTCGGACAGCTGGCGCTCGCCGACTCCCGCAACTGGGTGGCGCTGGCCGCGTTTCTGGTGGTTGCCGCTGTGACGGGGCTGGTCGGAAGCCTCGCGCGCAGCCACGCCCTAGAGGCGGAGCAGCGCCGTCGTGAGGCGGATCTGGCGACTGAGATGGCGCGCGTGCTGCTCGGCGGATCACGTCTCGATGTGGCCCTCGGTGCCACCGCGCAGCGGCTCGCAAACGCGATTGGCGTGACATCTGCGGCCATCGAGCTCGGAGTAGCCGAGCCTGGCCAACGGCGTCGCACGTTTGCGCTGCGTGACGGCGAGTCGGTGATCGGCACGCTCGTGCTCCCGGCCACGCTGGGCGTCGCCGAAACGGAGCGCGTGAGCGCGCGCATCGTTCCACCGTTGCAGTCCGTGCTGGCGGCCGCGCTGCACCGATCCGAGCTGCAAGCCGAGGTCGTCGAGACTGCGCTGCTGCGGCGCAACGACGAGATAAAGACCGCGGTCCTGCGGTCTGTGTCACACGACCTGCGGACTCCGCTGACGGCGATCCTCACAGCGGCGAGTGCCATCGATCCCAACACGGCGGCGCCGGCCGAGGCGGCCGAGGCGCGCGCGGTCGTGCTCGAGGCCGCGACGCGGCTGTCCCGTCTTGTCGAGAAGCTCCTTGATCTGTCACTGCTGCAAGCGGGGAATCTCGAAGCGCGCAGCATCGCCTACTCGCTCGAGGACGTCCTCCACGAGGCCGTCGCAGACCTCGAAGCCGACAGCGACCGTGCGCTGTTTCGCCTGTCCATTGACGAGGATCTTCCGCTGCTGGCCGGTGACCCAGGGCAGCTCGAACGTGCGTTTGCCAACCTGCTCGAGAACGCGGTTCGCTACTCGGGCGACAAGCCCGTGTCGGTGCGCGCGCACGTCGTCGGTGAGCGTGTGCGCGTGCGCATCGTAGACCAGGGGCCGGGAATCCGTGCGAGCGAGCTCGACCGGATCTTCCTGCCGTTCTATCGCTCACCCGACGCGGCGGGGGCTCATCAGGGCTCGGGTCTCGGCCTTGCGATCGCCCGTGGCTTCGTCGAGGTGAACGGCGGCCGGATCACCGTCGAGTCGCTACCCGGTCAGGGGACCAGCTTCGTGGTTGAGTTTCCGCTCATCGAAACGCGGCACGAGGTTGCCGGCGAAGTGGTGCCGCCGCGCGCCGGGACGCGAGCCCCCGCCTGATGTCCGGCGAACGGATCCTCGTTTGTGATGACGACCCGCAGATCCTCAGGGCCCTGCGGCTCGTTCTACGGACTGCGGGCTACGAGGTGCTCGCTACGGCGACCGCGGATGAGGCGCTCGATCAGGCCGCCCTGCGTGGCCCTCACGCGGCGATCGTCGACTTGATGTTGCCCGATCGTCCCGGCATCGAGCTGTGCCGTGAGTTGCGGGAGTGGAGCGAGCTACCGATCATCGTGCTGTCAGCGGTCGACGACGAGGAGACGAAGATCGACGCGCTGCAGAGCGGCGCCGACGACTACGTGACGAAGCCGTTTGCCCCCGGCGAGCTTGTCGCCCGCGTACAGGCGGTGCTGCGCCGGGCCGGTCGCGCCGAGACGGAGCCGCGCATCGAGGTCGACGGGCTCGTTGTCGACCTCGCCGGTCACACCGTCGCGCTCAATGGGGAGGAGGTTCGCCTGACGCCGATCGAGTTCGCGCTGCTGCGCGTGCTCGCGATGAACCGCGGTCTGCTGATGACGCACCGCAAACTGCTCAGCGAGGTGTGGGGGCCTGAGTATGTGGACGCCACGCCGCTGCTGCGCACGCACATCGCGAACCTGCGGCGCAAGCTCGCGCGCGGCGACACGCGCCGTCACTTCATCCGCACCGACTCCGGCGTCGGCTACCGCTTCGGCGTCTGAGCGTGGCGGCGACCGCGCAGCCGGCTGCGGCGTAGCGGCGTGAAGCCGATCTGGCCACCGGAGCGGATCACGATGATCTCGCCTGTCACGTGCTCGAAGATCCAGCCGATGTCGTTGGGGTGAAAGCCAGCGTCGGTCGCGTCGACACCGGCGACGACCATCGTGTCGAACTCCTCGTGCGTTGTCAGCTCGCGCAAGGCGTGGCGGAGCGTCCGGCCGCGTTCGATGCGTGAGTCGACAGGCACGCCGGCAAGCACGGCGCGGTGCTCGATCGCTTCAAGCAGTGGCAGCGCGCCCTCGCACTGGCGGGGCAGCGCCGTGTCGAGTGGGAGGTGCATCGGGACGCGCGCGAGATAGGCCGGCACGAGCGTGGAGCCTTCGTGGCGGGCGATCCGCAGCGCTGCGTCAAGCCCGCGCACGGACAGGCTCTCGGCGATGAACGGGAAGAGGATCCGCGAGGCGGAGGGAGTGAGGCGCTTCGCATGGCGCGCACGCAGCTCACGCACGATCACGACTGCGAGCAGCGCTGCGAGCACCGCGGCGAGTGTGGCGGTCAGCGGGCTCATTGCAGCGGCGCCGCGGGGCGTTGTGTGCGGTCGGCGACGATCCGCAGGTCGATACCAGGAAGATCGCGCAGCAGCTCGAAGGGCAACGCCGGCCTGGAGAGACGGTGGAAGGCGTTGCGCGGGCGGGGGGTCCCCATCAGGATGTAGGTGGTGCGACGGTCGTGCGCGACGCGTGCCGCGACTCGTGCCACGCTATCGCCCTCCTCGACTAGGAGGTGCACGCCGAGGACCGAGGCGAGGCGCCGGATCGCCGTAAGCTCAGGCTCACGCTCGAGATTCGCGGCTGTCCCGGGCTTGGCGACGTGCAGCAGGTCGAGCTCGCCGCCCAGGCGCTGCGCCGAGCGCCAGGCGCGCCGGACCACGCGCTGGGAGGAAGGCGAAAGCTTGATCAGCACGAGCAGGCGCTCGCCGACCGCCTGCGGCGCCGCGGTCTCGCTGAGGCGCTCCTCGCGAACGGGCGCGGACGGCGTGAGGCGCTTGGACTCGACCTCGTCGGCCACCTGGCGGAGCGATACCTCGCGCAGCGCCTCGAGGTTCTCAATCCGGAAGAAGTTATTGAGGGCGGGTTCGACGCCCTCGGGCTTATAGATCTTGCCGGCCCGCAGACGGTCGATCAGTGCCCGTGGGGTGAGGTCGATCAGGACGACCTCGTCGGCGGAGTTGAGCACCGCGTCGGGGATCGTCTCGCGTACGCGGGTGCCGGTCAGCTCCGCGACCTGATCGTTGAGGCTCTCGAGGTGCTGGACGTTGACCGTGGAGAGGACGTTGATGCCGGCGGCGAGGATGTCCTCAACGTCCTCCCAGCGTTTTGTGTGCTCGACTCCGGCGTTGTTGGTGTGCGCGAGCTCGTCGATCAGGCAGAGCTCAGGCCGCCGCGCCAGGATTGCCGGAAGATCCATCTCCTCCACCGTGGTTTCGCGGTGCGGCACGAGTCGCCGGGGGACGATCTCGAGTCCGCGCGCCTGGTCCTCGGTCTCGGCGCGGCCGTGCGACTCGAAGTAGCCGATGACCACGTCCCGGCCGCTGTCGGCTTCCGCCTGAGCCTCTTGAAGCATGCGGTAGGTCTTGCCGACGCCTGCCGCCATGCCCAGGAACACACGGTGTGAACCTCTTCGCGGTGACTCTGTCAACGCCTGGTCCCGGAGGCGCTAGGAGGCTCGCTCGCGGCCGCTACCCGCCGAGGAGGTTGTGCACGATGAGGTCGATTGCCTTGATCCCGATGAACGGAGCGATGATGCCGCCGGCGCCATAGATCACCAGATTACGCCTCAGCAGCGCGCTCGCGCCGATCGGCCGATATGCGACGCCGCGCAGCGAGAGCGGGATCAACAGCGGGATGACGAGCGCGTTGAAGATGATCGCGGAGACAATCGCGGACTCCGGCGTCCCGAGATGCATGATGTTGAGCACGGCGAGCGGTCCGTTGCCGTGGCCGGTCGCGTAGGTGGCGATGAAGATCGCGGGGAGGATCGCGAAGTACTTCGCGACGTCATTGGCGATCGAGAACGTGGTCAGCGCACCGCGCGTGATCAGCAGCTGCTTGCCGACTTCGACGATCTCGATCAGCTTCGTCGGGTTGGAGTCGAGGTCGACCATGTTGCCGGCCTCGCGGGCTGCCTGAGTGCCGGTGTTCATGGCGACACCGACATCGGCTTGGGCAAGCGCCGGGGCATCGTTGGTGCCGTCACCGGTCATCGCGACGAGCCGGCCCGACGCCTGCTGCTCGCGGATCAGGGCGAGCTTGGTCTCGGGTGTGGCCTCGGCAAGGAAGTCGTCGACGCCCGACTCCTCGGCGATCTTCGCCGCCGTGAGGCGGTTGTCGCCGGTCACCATGACGGTCCGGATGCCCATCGCGCGCAGCTGATCGAAGCGCTCCTTCATGCCCTCCTTGACGGTGTCCTTGAGATACACGACGCCTAGCACCTGGCTGTCGCGCGCGACCGCGAGCGGCGTGCCGCCCTCGCGACCGATCCGGTCGAGCTGGATTTGCAGATCTAGCGGGGCCTCGCCGCCTTCGCCGCGGACCCACTCGACGATCGCGTCGCCGGCGCCCTTGCGCAGCTGCTGACCAGCCCAATCGACCCCGCTCATCCGGGTCTGTGCGGTGAAGGGGACGAACGTCGCGTCGCCACTTGACATGTCGTGCTCGCGGATGCCGTACTGCTTCGCGAGCACCACGATCGAGCGGCCCTCGGGCGTCTCGTCGGCCAGCGAGGCAAGCTGCGCTGCCTCGGCGAGCTCCGCCTCCTCGACGCCGGGCATCGGGATGAACTCCGCTGCTTGGCGGTTGCCGAGCGTGATCGTCCCCGTCTTGTCGAGCAGCAGCACGTCGATGTCGCCTGAGGCCTCGACCGCGCGCCCCGACAGCGCGAGCACGTTGCGACGCACCAAGCGGTCCATGCCGGCGATGCCGATCGCCGACAGCAACGCTCCGATCGTCGTCGGGATCAGCGCGACGAGCAGGGCGATCAGCGTCGTCTCGGAGATCGACGTGTGCGCGAACAGCCCGAACGGGCGCAGCGTCGCGACGACGATCATGAACACCAACGTCAGGCCTGCGAGCAGGATGTTCAGCGCGATCTCGTTGGGCGTCTTGCGCCGCGCCGCGCCTTCGACGAGCGCGATCATCCGGTCGAGGAACGACTTGCCGGGCTCCTGTGTGATCTCGACGACGATACGGTCGGAGGTGACGCGCGTGCCGCCCGTGACGGCGCTGCGATCGCCTCCAGACTCGCGGATCACCGGTGCCGACTCGCCCGTGATTGCCGACTCATCGACGGTGGCGATGCCCTCGATGACGGTCCCGTCGCCGGGGATCAGCTCGCCGGCGACGATCACGACGACATCGCCGCGCTGCAGCTCGGCGGCCGCCCGTGTCGAGCCGTCCTGCAGCGTCGCCATCGTCTCCTTGCGCATCGAGCGCAGCGTGTCGGCTTGGGCGCGCCCGCGACCCTCGGCGAACGCCTCGGCCATGTTGGCGAAAACAACGGTCAGCCAGAGCCAGATCGAGATCGTGAACGTGAACCACGAAGGCTCGTAGCCGCCGAGCGACTTGCCGCCGCCGAGCTGGATGAACCAGGTGGCGGTGGTGATCACTGCGCCGATCTCGACGACGAACATCACCGGGTTGCGAATCTGCACGCGCGGATCGAGCTTCTTCACGCTGTCGAACAGCGCCCGCGCGACGATGTCACGGCGGAAGAGCGAGATTGCGGCGCGTTCCTGCGTGGCTGGATGCGTGGACATCTAGTGGCTCCCGTTGCTGATGCGATCAAGCGCGAGGTTCAACTCGAGCACGTCGACGCCGGGCTCGCCGAGGAAGCCAAGGCTGCGACCGGTCGTGTACTTCGCGATCAGGCCGTCGACTTCGGCGAGCGACAGGTGGCGCACGGTAGCGACGCGGTAGGCCTGGATCTTCGCGTTCGCGACCGAGATGTCGGGGTCGATGCCGGATGCCGAGGTGTCGGCGGCGTCCACCGGCACCTGCGCTGCGCTGGTGACCGCCGGGTCATAGAGCTGCTTGTTTGGCGCCGTATTGAGCGCCAAATAGGCGGCGATGTTGGCCTGAATCGCCTGCTTGGTGATGATGCTGTTCGGCCCGTAGTTGGCGAACGAGCTGCCGGCGGCGTTGTCGGCCGGCGTGGTGCCGGACGGTCGCGTCTGGAAGTAGCGCGGGTCAGGCTGCGTTACAGGCGCACCCTTGCTCATCTCGACCTTGCCGTTCTTGCCGATGACGTCTTCGTAGAACTGCTGGCCGATCAGTGCTGAGCCGACCACGACGCCGTCCTTGTGAATGAGCGAGCCGTCAGCCTTCCCGGGGAAGATCAGCTGGCCTACCCCCAAGACCAGCAGCGGGTAGGCGAGCCCGAACAGGACCGTGACCACGACGATCGCGCGCAGCGCGGTGAGCAGATCGCGTCGCATCAGTGGTAGAGGTGTCCGGTGACGGCCTGCACGATCGGTCCGAGCAGGAGGGCGGGGAAGAAGGTCAGCGCGCCGACGAGGATGATCACGCCGATCAACAGGGCGACGAAGGTGGCATTGGTGGTGCGCATCGTGCCCAGGCCCGCAGGGCTTACCCGCTTGCCGGCTAGCGCCCCGCCAATCGCGAGCGCGAAGAGGATCGGCGCGTAGCGTGCGAACACCATCGTGAATCCGCCGAGTAGGTCGGCGAACGTGACGCCCCAGGAGTGGAGGTTGCCGATATTCGGCTGGTTGAAGCCGGTGTAGCCGGCGAACGCCGAGCCGTTGTTGTTGGCCTGCGAGAGATAGGCGTAGAAGGTCTCGGAGAAGCCCTGTGGTCCGCCTGTGGCGACCGGGGCGATCGATGCGCGCCCGGCTGCGCTCGCAGTCGCCAGCGCGGTCGAGAACAGCGCGGTGAGCGGCGTGATCAACAGCCCCAGCACGACGAGCTTGATCTCCTTCGCCTCGACCTTCTTGCCGAGGTACTCGGGCGTTCGCCCGACCATCAGGCCGCCGATGAAGACCGCCAGCAGGACGTACTCGAGCATCGAGTACAGCCCCGTGCCGACGCCGCCGAAGATCACCTCGCTGGCCGACAGGTTGGCGAAGGGGACCGCCCCGCCGAGCCCGGTGAAGGACTCGATTGCGCTGTTGACGGCGCCACAAGACGTGACCGTCGTGACCGTGTCGAACAGCGCCGAGTCGGCGACGCCGAAGCGCTGTTCCTTGCCCTCGATGTTGCCGCCGGTCGAGTTCGCGATCACATGCGTGTGCAGGCCGGCGGCGTGCTGCGCCGGCGAGCCGTTCGCCTCCGCTGCGTAGGCGACGGTGACGCCGGCGAAGAACATGACGAACATCGTCGAGAAGATCGCGAGCGCCTGGCGGCGCGAGCCGACCATCTTGCCGTAGGTGAAGACGAGGCCGGCGGGGATCGCGAGCACCAGCAGCATCTCGTAGAAGTTCGTGAAGCCGTTGGGGTTCTCGAAGGGATGCGCCGAGTTCACATTGAAGAAGCCACCGCCGTTGGTGCCGAGCTCCTTGATCGCCTCCTGGGAGGCGACCGGGCCCATCGCAATCGTTTGCGCGAGTCCACTGATGCCGTGCACGCTCACGTAGTGCGACAGGTTGTCGATCACGCCCTGCGACATCAGGACCAGCGCGCTGACGAAGGCGATCGGCAGCAGCACGTACAGCAGCGTGCGAACGAGGTCCGAGTAGAAGTTGCCGAGGCTCTTGCCGGAGCGGCTGACGATCCCGCGGATCAGTGCGACGGCGACGACGATGCCGACCGCAGCCGAAGCGAAGTTCTGGACGGTCAGCCCGACCATCTGGCTGACGTACGTCATCGTCGTCTCGCCGCCGTAGTACTGCCAGTTCGTGTTCGTCATGAACGACGAGACGGTGTTGAACGTCACATTCCAGGGCGCCGAGTAGAACTTCGCCCCGCCATAGCTGTTCAACGGATCGAGCGTCTGCGCACGCAAGATCAGGTAGAGGAGCAGCCAGCCGGCCAGCGAGAAGATGATCAGGCTCTTGGCGTAGGACTTCCAATCCTGCTCGCGCGCTGGATCGACGCCGAACATCCGGTAGACGAGCTTCTCAGGGCCAGCTAGGAGTGGCGTCAGGAAGACGCGCTGACCGGTGAAGACCTTCGCCATGTAGCCGCCGAGCGGCGGCGCGATCACGAGCAGTACCGCGCAGAAGGCGAGGATCTGCAGCCAGCCGTTGACGGTCACGGCGTTCCCTAGAACTTCTCGCCGCGAAGCAGCGCGTAGAGGAGATAGGCGCAGATCAGCACGGACACGACGAGTCCCAGGAAGTCGGCGCCGCTCATGTGGCCGATGAAGGCGGCGAGCGGCGTCACACCCGGTCGATCCCCTCGATCAGCAACCACAGGACGGCAAACATCACGATGCCGAGGAAAACTGCGAGAACGTCGTTCACGCGTCGCAGCGTAGGCTGAGCGTCGTCAAGGCCGCGTCAAGAAACGCGCCAACCGTATGGAGATTTCGTGAAGACGGCCGGCGCCGGTCAGCTCACTCAGGCGTTACGATCGTTGGCGGGCGCTGTGGCGAACGGCACGATCAGAGCGGGCGCATGATGCGCCGTGTGGGACGCCGGCGGGGCGTGGCGATGCTCGCGTGCCTAGCTGGCCTCCTCTGCGCCGTCACGCTCCTGGGTGGACTGGGTGGCGAGGCGGCAGCCGACGTTCCGCTGGCGGTCAGCGCCTTCCCGACACCGACCGCTGGCGCCGAACCCGACGCGATCACGTTGGGACCGGATGGAGAGCTGTGGTTTACGGAGGTGAGCGCCAACAAGATCGGTGCTCCGGTCCATTGGGTGGTGAATGTCATCGCGGCAGGTCGATTGTGATGCCGGCGCAGCACAGGTAGATGAGGGCGATCAGGGGGTCGGGGGAGTGGAAGCCGAAGCTGCGGTGTG
>JBEKXB010000016.1:0-65377 GCA_049512455.1 Solirubrobacteraceae bacterium
TCGAGCACCTTCTTGGCACGTGGCGTGAAGGGGATCTGGCCGGAGGTGACCTCTTCGCCGGAGCCGACGATCCGGACGACCTGGCCACGCACCCGCTCGACGGTGATGTCGAGGCTCTCCAGGACGCGAGCGGCGAGCCCTTCCTCCTCGCCTACCAGTCCGAGCAGGAGGTGCTCCGTGCCGATGTAGTTGTGCTTGAGCGTTCGCGCTTCCGCCTCCGCCAGCGCCACCACGTGGCGCGCTCGCTCGGTGAAGCGCTCAAACACCAACCAAGGATCGCACGTCCACCATCACACCAGGTGTCCGGCCACCAGAAGGCTCCTTGATCAACCCCCCTGCAATCGGCGGCGGGCCCGGCCCTTGGTTGCCTGGACCCGCCGCGATCTGTCCGAGTGAGCCGCCTCTAGCCCTCGGAGTCCGTACGTAACCCTCATCGGCCGTGCCACTGCTGGCACTGGGCGCCGAGTGCAAAGACCGATCGCCCGTCCAACAGCCTGGCGCGGGCGACCACACCGTCTGGACGCGTGGGCGATGTTGTGGGCGGTCTGTCTGTCGCGCCGCCGGACGCTTCACGAAGTAGGCGCGTCGCCTACCACGTTCCGCCGGGGCAGCTGCCCGTGGCTCCGGTGCTCGGCGCGCACGACTGGACGACGTCGCCGTTGCTCTCCTGCGTGATCGTGTAGGTCTCGCCGCTGCCAGCTGCCGTCACGACGATCTGATAGGAGCTGGTCGTCCCGCTCGCGCTAGACACGTAGGCGTTGCCGTTGCCCGGAGCGGTCTGGATCGTCGGCGTCGTCGCCGCCAGCTCAGCCGCCGTCACCGTCGCATAGCTGCCGCCGTTGTTCGTCCCGATCGTGTCGGCAGCGGACTCCGCAGTGCTCGCCAGCGCCTTCGCGGCGTCATCGGCCGACGTGGGCGCAGCCGTGCCGCCATTGGTCGTGTTCGTCGGGGTGCCGGAGTTCCCGGTGGGAAGTACGGCGCCACTCGTGGCACCCCTTGGCGCGATGGCCTTGTGCGCGGCCGGCTTGCTCGACGAGCCACCGCAGCCCGCGATCAACAGGACACAGGCAAACGCGAGCAAGCTCAGCGGGCGGCGCATCGCAGCGGATGATAGCCCGCGGTCGGCCGTCTGCTACCTTGCGTAAGGTGACCGCTAGGTCGACTTAGCAAGTCCCAACCTGGAGCGAGCCGTGAGCGATACGCAGGAGAAGGTCCACAATCCCTGGCTGACCGTCACGATCGTCTGCATCGCACAGCTGATGGTCGTTCTCGACGCGACCGTCGTCAATGTCGCGCTGCCGTCGATCCAGCGCAGCCTGCACATCACCAACGGCGATCTGCAGTGGGTTGTCAACGCCTACACGCTCACCTTCGGCGGCTTCCTGCTGCTCGGTGGCCGCGCGGCCGACCTGTTCGGTCGCCGAAGGCTGTTCTTCGCCGGCGTCGCCCTGTTCTCGGCCGCCTCGCTGCTCAACGGGCTCGCATCCTCGTCCGGCATGCTGATCGGCTCGCGCGCGCTGCAAGGCTTGGGTGCCGCTCTGGTGGCCCCGGCGTGTCTGGCGATCGTCAACACGACGTTCTCCGACCCCGGCGACCAGCGCAAGGCGCTTGGCCTGTGGGCGGCACTCTCGGCTGGCGGAGCCGCCGTCGGCCTGCTGCTCGGCGGAATCCTCACGCAGTCGCTGTCGTGGCCGTGGATCTTCTTCATCAACGTTCCGATCGGCGTGCTCGCGATCGCTTTCGCGGTGCGGCTCGTCCCCGACTCGCGCGGCGAAGGGTTGGTGGGCGGCACCGACTTCAGCGGCGCCGTGGCGGTGACTGCCGGGCTCGCCCTGCTGATCTACGCGATCGTCAACACGCAGACCAGCGGCTGGGGCTCGGCGACGACGCTCAGCCTCGGGGCCGCTTCCATTGCGCTGCTCGTCGCGTTCTTCGTGATCGAGGCGCGCACCAAGGCGCCGCTGGTGCGGCTGTCGATCTTCCGCGTGCGGGCGCTTACCGTCGGTGACGGAGCGATGATGTTCCTCGCCGCCGGCATGTTCGCGAACTTCTTCTTCGGCACGCTCTACGTGCAGGACATCCTCCACTTCACACCGATCGCCGCCGGCTTCGCGTTCCTTCCGGTGGCGATCCTGATCGGTGTTGGCGCCGGCGCCGCGCAGCGGCTGATCCCGCGCTTCGGCATCCGCTCCGTCGCGATCGGCGGCATGGTGGTCGCCGCGGCCGGCCTCTTGCTGATGATGCGGGTCAGCGTCCATGGCACCTACGCCGGCACGCTGCTGCCGTCGTTCATCCTGCTCGCCCTCGGGCTGGGCGTCGCCTTCGTGCCGGCGACGCTGATTGGTGTCTCCAGCGTCGTCGGCGAGGACTCCGGCCTCGCGTCGGGCCTCTTCAACACGGCCCAGCAGGTCGGTGGCGCGCTCGGCCTCGCGGTCCTCTCGACGCTCGCGGTCACCCACACCAGTGATCTGCTCGCGCGCAGCGGCGCGAAGCCCTCGCCGGTCGCGGTGGCGCTCGCGACCGTCTCCGGCTACCGCCTCGCGTTCGCCGTGGCGGCCGGATTCATGCTCGTCGCCGTCGCGGTGATGCTGACGTTCCTGCGTCGCGGTCACGTCGAGGGTGTCGCTGCGGACGGCCTGGTGCCGGCAGCGTCAACCGCGTGAATCAGCGCGCTGACGCGCGGCGCAACCACGGCCTCCTGCTGGAGGCCGCCGTCACGGCCCTTGCGCAGAGCGGCATCGACGTTCCTGCGCAGGAGATCGCGCATCGAGCCGGCGTGGCGAAGGGAACGCTGTTTCGCCACTTCGCGACCAAGGAGCAGCTCGTTGCGGCCGTGCTCGCCGACCGCTTCGCGCAGCTGCGGACGCTCGTCGCGGAGCTCGCGGCGGATCCGGATCCGGGCCTTGCGACGATCGCCCGGCTGATGGAGAGCGCCGCCGCAGTCGTCGCCGCCGACCGCTCGTTCTTCGACGCTGCGACGTGCGCCGCCGTCACCGCCCCCGAGCTCCAACATGAGAAGGCCGCGCTCGCGCACGAGCTGGATGCGCTCGTCGCCCGCACCCAAGCCGGCGGCGAGGTCCGCTGCGACATCGTCGGCGCCGACATAGCGATGCTCGTCATGGCGGCGACGAACACCTGCGCACCCACCGACGAGCTCGCCCCCGAGCTCTGGCGGCGCTACCTCGCGTTGATGATCGATTCGCTGCGAGCCGGCACCACCACGCCGCTGCCGGTCCCGCCGCTGCAGCCGCTCGTCAGTCGCTGACGGGCAGCGCGAAGACGATCTTGCTGCGCGCCACGACGATGAACTCGCAATGCTCGGTTGGCCGACCATCGAACGGCTCGATCGTGACGTCGGTGAGCGCGATGAAGTCGCGCTCGGAGGCTCCCAGCATGCCCGAGATGCGGCTGCGAACGTCGTCCTTGGTTCCCGTGACAGCTCCACTGATGCGGTGGCGGTCGGTCTCGATCGTCAACCGTCCAGGGGCCTGGTCCATGCGCGTGATGTTGGCACGTTCGGAGGGTCAGGACCCTCGTGGGTGTCTGCTAGATCGGGATCTGCTCTTCGGCGCGCCGCTCGGCACGGCGCGCCTCGGCCACGGCGAGCGGTTCGTTGCGCTGGTCGCGCACGATGTACAGCGGACGCCGCTTGACTTCGTCGTAGATCCGCCCGACGTACTCGCCGATCAGCCCGATCGCGATCAGCTGGATCCCGCCGAGCATCAGGATTGCGATCGTGATCGACCCGAAGCCGGGAAGGTAGGAGCCAATGAAGTGCAGCACGATCACCACCGGTATCGCGAGGAAGGCGATACCGGAGAAGAGGAAGCCGAGATAGGTGGAGAGCTGCAGCGGGACGTGCGAGAACGACGCGATGGCGTCGAGCGAGAAGCGCAGCATCTTGCGCAGCGGGTACTTGGTCTCGCCGGCGTAGCGCGCATCGCGGTGGTAGCTGATCGCGCTCTGCGTAAAGCCGACCCACACGGTCATCCCGCGTAGGAAGCGGCTGCGCTCGCCCATCGACAGCAGCGCGTCCAGCGCGCGGCGGTCGAGCAGGCGGAAGTCGCCCGAGTTCGGCGCGAGGTCGACCTGCGCCAGCGACCGGAACAGCGAGTAGAACCAGCGCGCTGTGAGGAGCTTGAACTTCGACTCTCCGTCGCGCTCCTCGCGCACCATGTAGACGATGTCCGAGCCCTCCTGCCAGCGCTCGAGCATCTGGGAGATCAGCTCCGGGGGGTCCTGGAGGTCGGCGTCGAGCATCACGACGGCGTCGCCGTTCGCGTGCTCGAGCCCTGCCGTCAGGGCGGCCTGATGGCCGAAGTTACGCGACAGATGCACGACGCGTAGCCGCGGGTCGTGCTCGGCGAGCTGGTCGAGGATGGCTGGCGTGTCGTCGCTGCTGCCGTCGTTGACGACGATCAGCTCGTAGTCGAGACCGTCGAGCGCGTTGGTCGTTCGAGCGTAGAACTGCTCGACGAGCTCTTGCTCGTTGTAAACCGGAGCACACACGCTCAGCAGACCGAGCGCGCGTTTAGGATCTGCCGCCATCGCTGCTTGAGTCCTTTCAACCGCGGGCACGGCGGCCCGCTTACATGAAAGGGTAGCCGTCGCGCGCGCGAAGCGGAATGCGCCCTAAACGACCCTAACACGACGGGCCCACCGCCGAGCACGGCGCGCCGGCGCAAAGTCGTTCATCCTGTAGCCCGATGAACGCCCTGCTTGCCCGCCTGCGCTCCGATCCCGAGATCCTCGAGCAGCTCGTCAAGTACGGAATCATCGGCGTCGGCAACACCCTGCTCGGCTTCGGGCTCTACGCGCTCGGCGTCGAGCTGGACATCCCCTACGGGATCGCCCTCGTCTTCGGCTATGCCGTCGGCGGGTTGAACAGCTACCTGCTCAACCGGCATTGGACCTTCGACGCCGGCGCGCTATCGCACACGCGGTCGGGCGGCAGGTTCTTCATCGTCTGGGCCAGCTCGGTTGCGGTCAACTTCGGTGTGCTGTACCTGCTCGTGCACCAATTCAACATCCACAGCCACACCGACAAGATCATCACGCAGGCGTTCCTGCAGACGATCGTCACACTGGCGACGTTCTTCGTCAACCGCAACTGGGCGTTTGCGGGCGACCCGGAGCCGGCTGCCGCGAGCGAGCCTGCCTCGCGATGAGCTCCACGCCCGTCCCGGCGCCTAGCAACCACAGCCGCCGCTGGACTGCGGCGCTCGTCGCGATCACCTTGCTCGCCGCGGTGCTCCGCCTGGTCCGCCTGCACTACGTCCCGGAGGACGAGTACTACGACGCGGCGGTCCGCTCGATGACGCTGTCGCTGCACAACTTCCTCTACGGCGTGTTCGAGCCGGGTGGCAGTGCCGCGATCGACAAGCCCCCGCTCGACCTGTGGCTGCAGGTGATCTCGATCAAGCTGCTCGGCTACGGTCCGACGACGCTGAAGCTTCCCGAGGCGCTGTCCGGCGTGGTCGCGGTGCCGCTGCTATACGACCTCGTGCGTCGTCTCGCGGGCCGCGCTCCGGCGCTCGCCAGCGCCGCCGTGCTGGCGATCCTGCCGGTCAGCGTCGTCACCTCGCGCAGCGACACGATGGACTCGGTGATGATGCTGCTGCTCGTCGCGACGGCCTGGTTGTTGCTGCGCGCCGCGCAGCGGCGGCAGCTCCGCTGGTTGATCGCCGCGGCGGTGGTGCTCGGCCTCGACTTCAACGTCAAGCTGTTCGAGGCGCTTGTCCCGGTCCCGGCATTCGTCCTCTTCGTCTGGCTGTGCTGGCGGGGCGAGCCGCTCCGCCGCCGCCTGACCCGCCTCGCCGCCGCTGGCGCTGTGTTTGTTGTGGTCGCCTGTTCGTGGATGGTGTTCGTCTCGCTTACGCCGGCGCACGACCGCCCCTACCCGATCGGTTCGACCAACGGCAGCGTCTGGAACGCCGTGTTCGTCTACAACGGGCTCGACCGGATCACGAAGCCGGCAGTTCATGCCTACTTCAGTACGGTTGGCGCAACGACCTCGACGGGCGCGACCGCTGTGACCGGCGCGACTGCCGTGACCGGCGCGACCAGCGCAACCGGCGTGGCCGGCGCAACCGGGACGGCGACCCCGGCGATCCACACGTCGTCTACCAGCACCGTCATCTCGAAGCCCGGTCCGTTTCGGTTGTTCGCACACAACGCGGTCGACTTCGGCGGCCTCGTCGGCACGGTCCTGTTCGCTGCGCTGCTGCTGGGGATCGCGGCCTACGCGCCCTCGCTCCGCCGGCGTCTGCGCCTCGCGCCTGAGCCGTCCGACGCCGCGGTGATCGAGCGGGCCGCGCTGCTTGCCCTGGCAACCTGGCTGCTCGTCGGTTACGCGTTGTTCAGCTTCGCGAGTCGTGTGCATCCGCGCTACCTCGAGGCGTTCACGCCTGCGGTCGCCGTCGCGCTGGGCGTTGCCGTGCCCGTGCTCGCGGCCCGGGCGCGCAGCGCGCGCGGCGTGTTCGTCCTGCTCGGTGGGCTTCTGGTCTGCGTGATCGAGTCCAGCTTCGCGACCGGCGCCGGAAAGCTCGTGCACGTTGGTCTGTACCTCGGCGTGCTCGTCGCGCTCGTGCTTGCCGCCGCCCTCCTTCGCGCCTTGCGCGCCAGCAGCCGGGAGTCCGGCTGGCCGGCGTGGTGCACGCCGACGCTGATCGCGGGCGGCGTGCTCTTGTCGCTGCTCTGCTTCCCGCTGTCGCGTGACGTGCGTCTGATCAAGGACGACAGCGGCGTCCAGGCGAATGCAGTGCCGCTTTCCTACAAGGTCGTCAACCCGGTGTCGGACTACCTCATCAGCCACCAGGACGGCGCGCGCTATGAGGCGGCGTTCAGCGCCCCGACGCTCGCCGCGCCGTTCATCATCGAAGGGCTGAGGCCGGTGCTGCTGCTGACCTCGGTTGACGGCCGGCCGCTGGTGACGCTGGGCGAGCTGCGTGCGGACGCGGCGCGCGGCGCGGTGCGCTACGTCTTCATCCACGGTGACTGCGTGCAACCGATCAACCCCGTGACGCCCGCTTGCTCCGTCGCCGCGCGCTGGGTCCGTGCGCACGGGACGGACGTGACGGCGCAGATCGGGATACCGACGATCAAGGCCGGGTTGGTCTACCGGCTGCCGACCGGCCGGGCGGCGCTCGTTGGAGCGGCTGGGCCCGCGGCTTCAAAGCGCGGCTCTCACAGATCCCTAACGACGCCTTCGACACACTGAGCATTCGGTCGGGTACGGTTGTCTGTGGCCCCGCCTGCGGCCACCGCGCATGACCGACGCTCGTTCAGAAGATCGCCCGCCCGCGCCGGCGCCCTACACCCGACGCACGTTTATCCGCCACGGCATCCGTGCCGGGGCGCTGCTGGCTGGCACCGGCGCGCTCGCCGACGCGCTGGCGCCGTCGCTAGCCCCGGCCCGCGCGGCTCGTCGCCTCGCCGGCCCGCGCTCCAGCGCCGCGCAACCGAACATCCTCGTCATCGTCGTCGATCAGATGCGCCTGCCACGCTGGTTTGGCGCCGCGGGCTACGTCACGCAGCTGCCGCCGAACCTTGCGCGGCTGCGCCAGGCCGGCGTCAGCTTCGCGCGGCACTACACGGCATCGAACGACTGCTCGCCGGCGCGCTCGGCGCTGCTCACCGGCTTGCACACACACCAGACGGGCTGTCTGATAACCGGCGCGAGCACGTTGCAGCCGGCCTTCGGCACCTGGGGCAGCATGCTCCGGGAGCAGGGCTACGCGACCTACTGGTACGGCAAGTGGCACCTCACTCGCGGCGACCACCACTGGACGAAGCACGACGGCGCGCGGGCGCTCGAGCGCTACGGCTTTGCCGGCGGCACCTACCCGTCTCCGAACGGAGCCCCAGGACAAGGCTGGGCCGCCGACGGCCACATCGCGGGCCAGTTCGCCGACTGGTTCGCCGCTGCCGGGGGCGACGGGCCGTGGTGCACGACCGTCTCGTTCGTCAACCCCCACGACATCTCGTGGTGGTACCGCTGGAGCGAGCTCACGCCGCCCGAGTCGAGCGCCCCCTCGGTGATTCCCCGCTTGCCGCCGAACTTCGAGACCCCCTCGCAGCTGCACGCCCGCCACAAGCCTCTCGTGCAGCGCTCGCTGCAGGAGACCAGCGACCTGTCCTTCGGCGACGTGCCCTACGGCGGGCGCGAGCTGCTCCCCTCGTGGCTCCCGTTCCTCGATCTCTACGTCAAGCTCCAGCTCGCCGTCGATGCCCACATCGGTCGCGTCCTTGACACGCTCGTCAGCCGGCCGGAGGTCGCGGCCAACACGGTCGTCGTGTTCACCTCCGATCACGGCGAGTACGGCGCGTCCCACGGGCTTCGCGGCAAGGGCGCCGGATGTTACGAGGAAGGCATCAACGTCCCCTTGATCGTCGCCGACTTCCGTGGCTATCTCGCCGCGGAGCCGACGCTGGAGCGGACGCAGATCACCTCGAGCGTCGACGTGGCGCCGCTCCTGCTGACGCTTGCCTTCGGCTCGAACGAGTGGCGCGGTGACCACCGCTACGCGCACCTGGCGTCGCGCCTCGACCTCGCGGCGATCCTTGCCGATCCTGCCGCGCCGGGCCGCGCGTACGCCCTGCATGCCACCGACGAGGACGTCACCGAGTTCGCCCTCGAGCCCTACGCCGCGGATGCACCACGTCACATCATCGGCCTGCTCACGCCGAGCGCGAAGTACGCCGTCTACTCGCAGTGGCGCGGTAACTCGATCGAGCCGCTGCGCCACGGCCAGGAAGCGGAGCTCTACGACTACACGACGCCGTCGGGCCGTCTCGAGATCGACAATCTGGCGGGCCGCAGCGTCCTCGATGCCCCCTTGCGCGAAGCGCTGGAGCGGGCGGTCGTCGATGAGCTGCGGGCGCCGCTACCGGAGCGACTGCACGAAGCCCAACGTCACGGATTCACCGACTACTTCAAGATCGCCCGCGGCGCTGCGTTGCGGGCGACCGCCCACCGCCGCCGCGAGTTCGAGGCGATAATGGGTGGTGACCTCGGCGGCGGCCTCGGCCTCCCCCGCCACCGCCGCCGGTGACGTCGTCACGACCTGCTCTGAGCGCTGCCGCCGGGGATTGCGCTCAGCTCGAAGGCGTGATCGCGCTCGACGTTCCGAGCGTCTGACCGCCCGAGTCGAGTGCGACGACCGCGACATACGGCGCGGTCACCGTTGCCGTGATCGTCGTCTCGAAACCGGTTTCCGGGACCGTCTTGATCGCTGTGAGGCTGGTCGGTGCGCTGCCGGCGAGCAGCTCCCAGGAAGCGACGCTGGTGGCGCCGTTCCAGCTGGCCTCGACTGTCACGCTGCCACCGCTGCCAGCCTGAGCGGCGATCGACGGCGCCGTCGTCGGCCGTCCAGTCCAGGGGTCGAGATAGGTGCGGAAGTCCTGCACGTCCAGTCCGAGCGTCGCGTCGAAGAGGACCGCCCCCGCCGAGTTGTACTCGGTGAAGTTCGGCAGCCCACCGTAGCCCATCAGCCAGTTGCCGTCGCCAAGGTTCACCAGGTCCCCCTGGCTTGAGGCGAGCAGTGTCTTGGTCGGGTTTGTGAACTGCTCGACGAGCGACACCGTTCTGGTTGCGAGGTCCGGCGCCAGCAGCAGTCCACGCGATTGCTTCTCCTCGGGCGGGGAGGAGCCGTTGTCAAACACCGAGATCTCACCGTTTGGTTGCCACGCGGCGTCGTGCTGCCAGTAGAACTTCGTGCCCGGTCCGCGCTTGAAGCTGCTGTAGTCGCCGCCGAGGCGCCAGATGATCGCGCCGCTGTGCAGGCTGACGTCATACAGCGCCCAGGTGTTGCGCGACGACAGCAGCAGGTCATCCGAGTTGCCTGGGTCGATCGAATTGATGTGCACGTAGTCCCACGGGTTGCTCGTGTGCGGCATCGGGCTGTGCGAGTCGTGCAGCGGGATGTGGCCGAAGGCATGCCACTCCCACATCACCAGTCCGGTCTTGATGTCGATCTCCTGAACGATCCCGTCCGAGACGACCGCGTGCGCGGAGCCCCGCATCTTCGACAGGTTCATCTCGACCGGGTCGAAGGCGTCGATCCACGCCGTTCCCTGCGGCGTGAGCAGGACCTCGTGCAGGTCGGCCTGGTAGCCGTTGCCGGCCTTCACCACCGCCACGGGCTGATACGAGGTGTTGTAGATCTCATCCTCGCCCTGGCCAAAGCCGAGCTGAAGCACCCGTCCCTGCCACCAGGTCAGAACCGGTTGGCCTTCGTACTGCTGCACCTGGAAGTTCGTTGCCGACTCGTCTGCCGGCAGCGGGTGGAACCAGATCAGCTGCCCGGACTGGCTGACGATCATCGGTCCGGGGCTGCCCTTGCCCTGGTAGGGGGCGAGGAAGAAGTCGCCGGGGGTCGCTCCGGGTTGCGCGGGCGTCGTGATCGTCACCGTCGACGGCGTCAAGGTGGGGGCTGACAGGTAGTGCTGCACCGCGGCGTCGTCGCCCGGCTTCAGCGGGAACTGCTGCTGGGCGATCGGCGCCTGGAACGCGATCGAGAAGCTCGTGTGCACGGTCTGTGCGCTCCCACCGCTGCCGACCACCGCGCTCACATGGACGTGCTCTCCCGACTGGAACGGGCGGCTCACGAGGAAGCTCTCACCGGTTCCCGTGGAGTAAGCCTCGAGCTCGCCGCTGTGCGTGCCGCTTCGCGAGCCGACGACGTGCACGGCGGAGACGGTCGTGCCGGGCCCGCCGAGGAAGCTGATCTGCGTCGTCGGCGACGCATCGCTCGTGCCTGGGAATGGCGAGACGGTGATCGCGTTCACGGCCGCCGCGTGGGCGTCGGCGAGCGGTATCGTCGCCGGGGGGGTGGCCGGTGGATCGCCACAGCCGGTCAGTGCGAGCGTGGCGATAAGGCTGCATGCGCCCATCGCGACACGCCGCCGGCGATCCGCGAGGCGGCTGTGGCACGGCAGGCGGTGGTCAGGTTGGAGCGCTGGCATCTGGCTTCGCGACGGCGAGAGACTAGCGCAGGGTCTCCTGCTGTGGCGGCGTCCGAGCCTCCGCGGCCGCCGCGCGTCGCTCCTCGTGCGAGGGACGCGGAGTGTACGGCTCGTGTCCGGCCCGGCGCAGCTGCACGAAGGCGAACGTGCCCAACAGCACGGGAATCCACAGTGCAAACGCGTGGTAGACGACCGATGCCGCGGTCGCTCGCGTCGCGCTCGCGCCGAACAGCACGAACAGCCCGACGAAGCTGCCCTCGAGCACGCCGACGCTGCCGGGTATCGGCAGGAAGTTCACGAGGTAGCCGATCTGGTAGGCAAGGACGATCACCATGATCGACGGTGCATGACCGGCTGCTTCGAAGCACGCCCACAGCACGGCGATGTCGAACCACAGGTAGGCGAACGCTCCGGCAAGGCGCCAGTTGGGTCGCACCAGCGTGTGCCTGGTCTCGCGAATCGTCGTGGCGACGCCGCGCAGCAAGCTGGCAAGGCGTCGTGGGCCGCGAGCGAGCGAGCTTCGGCCTGTGATCGTCGGCAGTGCGGCCAGGAAGGCGAATCCGCCGATCCCGATCCCCGCCGGCAGCAGCGTGAGCAGAGGGTTCGATCCGCCTGGCAGGATTCCGAGTCCGAGCAGCAGCCCGGCCCCGATCAGCGTGATCCCGTTGATCGAGCTCGTGAGCAGGAACAGCACCGCCGAGCGCTCCGCGATCTGCCCAGCTGGAACTCCGCGCTCGTGGAGCAGCCACGCCCCGATAGCGAGGCTCCCGGTGCCGCCGATCGGGACCGCCGCGCCGAACGCCATCCCGGTGAGCGCGACCCGCGCCCCGAAGACGACCGGCGTGCGGTCGAACACGGTTACGAAGATCAGCACGTAGCCGAGGCACGACGCTACCTCGAACGAGAGCGCCAGCGCCAGCCAGCCTGGCGCCATGTGCACGAGGACGTGTGCGACGCCGTGCAGCCCCGGGACGGCAAGCAGCAGCCCGACACCGAGCACGACGAGCACGACGAGCGTGGCAACGCCGTTGCGCAGCCGTCGCACCTGGGTCTCCGCAGTCGGGGTCGTCTCCTCGCTTGCCCCGTTGATGCTCACGGCCCGGCAGCCTCGCATATCCCGGCATCCGAGGGTGTTCATTCGGGGCGGTCACCGTGCGGCGCCTGCGCCGCGCTTCACGTCACAGCGTCAAGAGCTTCCCTGCGCCGCCACGCTGTTCGCGCAGGGCGCGATTCCAAGCGCGCCGAACCCGCGCTGATAAGCGCTTTCTCGTTCGAGCTCCTAGGTGACGTGGAAGTGCACCCCCAGGAGCACGAGCGGCCACAGCACGGTTCCGAGAGCTGCCGAGATCACTGGCTTCAGCGCGTTCACGTGTGCGTAGTAGTGATGCCCCTGCGCGACGAACGCGCCGATGACGAGATACACCACTGTGGGAAGTCCGATCTTCATCCTCTGCCGCCCTTCAGTTCTGCGGTGGCTGCTCTCGAAATCGGAGCATCGTTAGACGATAACCCGCCCCGAGTGTCAACGGATCGCGAGCGAAGCTCAGGACGCCGAGTCGCCTGGCTCCTCGAAGCTCACGCGGATCGTCTCACGCTGGTCGCGCTCCTCGATGTGCGCGAGCGCGCGCCGCGCGGCGTCGTCTGCCGGCGTCGCTGGGCCGAGCAGGCTGCGCGGCCAGTAGCCACGGGCGAGCACCGAGTTGAGCTCGGCGGAGTAAACGACCAGCCGCGCGCCGAGAAACAGCCACGCGAGCAACCCGATGACCGTCGCGAACACGCCATAGGTCGCTGTCGCGCCGTGCAGCACGTGCTTGACATAGATCCCGCCGACGCTCTGCAGAGCCTCCCAGCCGACGCTCGCCAGGACGATCCCCGGCCACAGCTCGCTTGTCTTCACACGGCGATCGGTGAGCAGCCGGAAGACGGCAAAGAACACCGCGAAATTGCAGGCCAGCGAGGCAGCGACGCCGGCAACGACCAGCCAGACGCCGACAAGCCCTGCCGAGACGAGACCCGCGAGCGCGGTGGTGATGATCTGAACGGAGCCGACGAGCGCGACCAGTCCGATGCCCCGAACCCGCGCTTGCAGGAAGTTCGGCCGGCGCTTGTGCGGCACGCTGTGAACCTGGTTGAACATCGTCTGGGCGACGACCGTCACGCCCAGCCCGGCGAGCAGCGCCCCAGCGCCGCCGATCGCGACGCCCGCAGCGCTCCCGTGCAGACGGCTTCCGGCGCGCAGCGAGCTGCCGATGATCGGAAACGCCTTCAGCCCCGAGTTCGTGATCGTTGCGGCGGCGCCCGGATCGCCCTGCAGCACGAAGCCGAGCACGGAGACCAGCAGCAACAGCAACGGGAACAGCGCGACAAAGCCGTAATAGCCGATCAGCGCGGCGAGGTGGCCGCCGCCATCGTCGGAGAGCTTCTTCTGGACAGCGAACGCGACAGCGAGCGTACGGTGCCGGCGTTGAAAGCGATCGATCGAGCGGAGCGGGGCGAGCTTGTCCATCGTGAACGGGTCGGCCCGATCAGTCGTTCGCCGGCTCGACCGCTTCGATCAGGTAGCCGAGCGCCGCCTCCGTGTCGAAGAAGGCAAACGCGCCGGAGCCGTCGGCGCCGAACCCGTAGCCGTGCTGGAGGCACACGTAGCCGGCGTGCGCCATCTGCGCGATCGCCTCGTCCACCGACCCCACGCGGTAGGCCAGATGGTGCAGCCCCTCACCGCGCCGCGCCAGCCATTCGCCGAGGATGCCACCGCCGCCCAGCGGCTGGAGCAACTCGATCTGCGGACCGGAGCCCCGCAGGGCGAGGCGCATCGAGAAGTCCGCCGGTTCGCCGCGGATATGCAGCCCGTGCATGTTCTGCGGCCCGTTCTCGACGATCATCCAATCGTCTGCGCCAAAGATCTCCCGGTAACGGGGAAGGGCTTCATCGACATCGGCGACGATGATCCCGATCTGAAACGGATGTCCGGGTAGCGGCGGTGCCAAGCGCGATCTCCTCCGAGTCTAGCCGGACGGGAGCGCTAGACTCCCCCGCCAGGACTGGCCTTCAGAAGGGGGTGCTGCGGTGCGCCGGCAAGCAGATGACGGCTCCTGGGGTGCGGAGCGAGGCGGACGATCGCGCGCGCCGCGGCGCGTCTGCGCGGTCGTGGCGGCGATCGGGGCGGCTGGCGGCCTGTGGGTCGGCCTCGCACTGGCGAGCGGTGGCCCCGGGTCGCTGCTGGCATGGGGCGAGAATCCCGGCGGCGCGCTCGGGACCGCCAGCAGCAGTGCCGGAGTGTTGACGCCGACCCCGGTGGTCGATGGCGCCGCACCGGCGGGCACCACGTTCACCCAGGTCTCGACGGGCTATGACCACAGCCTCGCCCTCAGCTCCGCCGGCCAGATCTACTCGTGGGGCGACATCAACACCTACGCCGCGCTCGGCAACGGCTCGACTGGCGGCTCGACGGCGCCCGTTCTCGTGTCGGGTGGGGCGATCCCGGCCGGCACGACGTTCAGCCAGCTCGCCGCGGGCGGCTACCTGGAGCTCGCGCTGTCGACCGGCGGGAGGATCTACTCCTGGGGCTACAACGAGTTCGGTGACCTCGGCGACGGCAACATGACGAGCTCGACGGTGCCGGTCGCAGTCGGGCCGCTTGGCGACGTGCACCTGAAGGCGATCCCCACAGCAACCCAGGTATCGGCCGGCATCAACTTCGGTCTCGCGCTCGCATCGTCCGGCTGGATCTACGCCTGGGGCGACGGCAGTGCCGGGCAGCTTGGCAATGGCGCCACATCCAGCTCTGACGAGCCGGTGGCGGTCTCATCGAGCGGCGTCCCGTCGGGAACGACGTTCACCCAGGTGGCTGCCGGGCTGCAGGGTGGCTTGGCGCTCACGTCGACCGGGCACCTCTACGCGTGGGGTGCCAACAGCTACGGCGAGCTGGGCAACGGCGGCACGACCGGCTCGGACGTGCTCATGCCGGTCAGCGGCGGGGCGATCCCGGCGGGCACCACCTTCACGCAGATCTCCGCCGGCGGGCAGCACGATCTCGCGCTGAGTTCGAGCGGGCAACTGTATGCCTGGGGGCGCGGCGACGACGGCCAGCTCGGTGACGGCCACTTCTCGAGCTCCGCTGTCCCGGTTGCCGTCTCGCGCGGCGCGATCCCCGCGGGCGCGACGATTACGCAGATCGCCGGCGGCTACTGGGACAGCTTTGCGCTCACCTCGACGGGCCAGCTCTACGCTTGGGGTCAGCAAGATGAGGGTGGGCTGGGTACCAACGATCAAAGCTCCGAGGACGTCCCTGTTGCGGTCGATCTGCCGGCCGGCACGACGGTTGCGCAGGTCGCGACCGGCTCGACGCAGTTCCATTCGCTCGCGATCGTCGCGAGCTCGGGCGGCGTCGTTGTCCCGCCACTCCATATCGGCCGCGTGACGCCCTCGCCCGACGGCGAGAACGAGACGCTGATCGTTTCACTCACCGGCCCGGGGAAGCTCGTCGCGCTGGAGACCGCGCACAAGCCGAAGGCCTTCACCGTCGCGAAGCGCAGCCTCACGGCCGATCAAGCAGGGATCTTCAAGCTGACGCTCGTCGCGTCGCCCCCAGCCAAGGCAATCCTCGCCAGTGGCGCCAAGCTCCGGGTGGCGATCAGGCTCACGTTCACGCCGACCGCTGGCACGCCGAGCTCGCGGACGATCCACGAGACGCTGGCGCGCAAGCAGCGGCACGGCGCGATCCGCGTTTCCTGATGGGCGCGGCGCAACCTACGACGCTGCCGGCGCACCTTTCGTGAGCGGCGTGCTGCCTCGTGCTTGGCTGGCGAGCGCGACGAGCGCGGCCACTGCGCAGACGCTGCAGATGGCCGCACCTGTCGCCAGCGTCAAGCGCACGCCCACCGTGGCCTCGAGCGCGCCGGCACCGACGAGACCGATCACGATGGATGCGCTCTCGACCGTGTTCTTGCCGCCGAACAGGCGGCCTTGCACTGCGCTTGGGACGCGCAGCTGGATCAGCTGCGTCTCGCTCACCAGCAGCAACGAGTTGGCGTAGCCGGTCGCTGCGAACGACAGGGCCGCGGGCCAGATGCTGCCGACGATCGCGCTGACGCTCATCCCGGCGACGGTGAGCGCGAGCGCGTAGAGGTAGCGGCGTATCAGCACGCCCGCCGGCTTGCTGCCGCGCCGCAGGACGAACACCGACGCGAGCACCATGCCGACGCCGTAGCACGCGACGAGCAGCGCGTAGCCGCTCGCCTTGCCGTGCAGGACGTTGATCGCAAGGATCGGCTCGCACACGTTGAGCAGGCCGCCGGCGATCACCGAGCCGGCCGAGCAGGCGATCACCGCGCCGATTCCGGGCACCGCGAAGGCGACGGCGAGACCGGCGCGCAGGCCGGATCCGCCAGCTTCGCCCTCCGTCGCTGCGCTCGGCCGCGCGGTCGCGACCGTCGCCATCACTGCGGCGGCGACCAGGAAGCTCAAGCCGTTGAGCGCCAGCGGCAGTGCTACGCCGGAGATTTCGAGCAGTCCGGCGGCCAGCAGTGGGCCAATCGTGATCCCGACCCAGCGGCAGGCGTCGTACAGGGCAGTGGCGCCCTGACTCGCCTCGCCGGCGATCAGCGGCAGCGCCGAGCGCATCGCGGGGGTTTGCATCGCATTGCCGACGCCCGCGAGCAGCGCCAGCGCGAAGATCGGCACCGCGGTGTGTGACAGTGCGAGGCCGCCATACGCGCCTGCCTGAAGCAGGTTGGCGGTGACGATCAGCGTGCGCCTGGAGTAGCGGTCGGCGAACGCTCCGAACACCGCTCCGAGGGCGATTCCCGGCAGGAAGTCGGCGAGCAGCACACCTGAGATCGCCCACGAGGTGTGCAGGTGATGGTAGGTCAGCCACAGCAGCGCGACATATCCGGCGCCGGTGCCGAGGCACGACTGCACCCACGACCCGAGTATCCGGCGTAACTGCGGATTCGATCTCAGCGCTTGCCCCACAGCCGGCCGCGAGTCTACTCGGCGCTGCAACCAGGCCCGGTGCTCACACCTCGTGGCACGTGCGCTTGATCACTCAGCATTGCGCAGAGGCAGGCAATTCTGCACAAGATGTGACGGCTCTGTATCTGATTGTGCAGAGTTGCGTAGGTTTTGGCAGAATACGGCGCGTCCCGTCCCCCTGGGAGGTACCTGATGCCGCGCATACTCTAAGCCGGTGACGCCGACTGTTTCACGGTCGGTGGGGATGTTGACGTTTTGACCGTGACCCGGGAGGTTCGGCGCGTGTCGTGCGCCGGGCATCTCGGGCCACGAGCCTCCTTATGCGGCCGACCGCGCGTGTCCCGAGCCCTCCTGGCCAGATAGCGAGTCGAGGAACGTGTCGAGCTGGTCGCGCGAGAATCGTCGCTGTCCCCCCGGTGTGCGGTAGCCGCGCAGGTAGCCGCCGTTGCTCCAGCGGCGGACCGTCGCCAGTGACACGCCGAGGTATCCCGCGGCCTGCGAGCTGGTGAAGGCAAGCTCCGTCTGGTTTACGCGCCCTGCTCGCATCGCCGTAGTCATTCTCACTGCCTCCAGCATGGGGTACCTGCTGATCCACATATCGGCAGGAGCGCGCATTAGTTGAGCCCTGAGTAGCTATGCGGACGTTTGAACGATGCGCTGGAGCATGGGGGCGGTCGGTGTGGGACGGACGCGGACGCTTCACGACGAATGCGCCACGCACGAGCGCTTGCGGGCAAAGCCGCCGGACGCTGCTACATTCCTTCGCTTGGGCGTGCGGTGAAGGGCCGCGCGCGAGCAAGACGAGGGGGTGATGGCAGGTGGCGCGCTCCATCTGGACTGGTTCGATCTCGTTTGGCTTGGTCAACGTGCCGGTCAAGCTGTACAACGCCGTGGCTCGCAAGACCGTGCAGTTCCACCAGCTGCACGACGCTGACCGCGCCCGGATCCAACAGAAGCGGGTCTGCAGCGCCGATGGCGAGGAGGTCGCGTTCGAGGATCTCGTCAAGGGCTTCGAGTTCTCGCCCGGCCAGTATGTGGTGATCGAGCCCTCAGAGCTCGACGCGCTCGCAGCCGCCAAGACCCGGCTGATCGAGGTCGAGCAGTTCGTCGATCTCGACGAGATCGACCCGCTGATGTTCGACCAGCCCTACTACGTGACGCCCGGCGCCGGCGCCGGCACCGGAAAGGCCTATCGCCTGATGGTTGACGCGATGCGTGACGCCGGTAAGGCGGCGATCGGTCGCTTCGTGCTGCGCCAGAAGGAGCACCTCGTGGCGCTGCGTGTCAAGGACGACCAGCTCGTCATGGAGACGCTCGTCTACGCCGACGAGATCGTCTCTCCAGCCTCGCTGGAGGGCGCCCCGTCCGCTGCCGCCGATGTCAACGAGCGCGAGCGCGATATCGCGCGTCAGCTGGTCGAGATGCTGTCCGGTCCGTTCGAGCCGAACCGCTATCGCGATGAGTACCGCGAGGCCGTGCTGACGCTGATCGAGCGGAAGGTCGCGGGCGAGGAGATCACCCTCGCCCCCGACGTCCAGCCGCCGGCAGCCCTGCCCGACCTGATGGCGGCGCTCCAGGCGTCGGTCGCGGCGGTCGCCGAGCGCCAGGCGGGAGCGGGCCGGCCTGCAGCGCGGCGGTCCAACCCCCGTAAGCCGGCCAAGCCCCCACGCAAGGTCGCGCAGCGCTCGTGAGCGCCGGCCGCGCCGAGTTCGGCGGCCGCGAGCTCACGCTCACCAACCTCGGCAAGGTCCTCTATCCGGCAGCGTCGTTCGCCAAGCGCGACGTGATCGACTACTACGCGGCGCTCGCCCCCGTGATCCTGCCGCACCTCGCCGGCCGGCCGCTCACGGTCAAGCGCTTTCCCGACGGCGTCGAGGGCAAGGCCTTCTTCGAGAAGCATTCGCCGCGCCACCGCCCCGGCTGGGTGGCGACGGCGGCCGTCCCCAGCGAGCGGCGCACGTCGATCGACTACACCCTCGTGGCGGAGCCGGCGACGCTCGTCTGGCTCGCCAACCTCGCCGCGCTCGAGCTCCACGTTCCGCTTGGCCTCGTCGGCGATCTCGCGTGCCCGACGGCGGTCGTCTTCGATCTCGACCCGGGGGCGCCGGCGAGCATCGTCGACTGCTGTCGCGTAGCGGCGTGGCTGCACGGGACCTTCGAGCAGCTCGGCCTGGTGAGCTTCGCGAAGACGTCCGGCGCCAAGGGTCTCCAGGTCTACGTTCCGCTCGGCG
Organism: Solirubrobacteraceae bacterium; assembly: GCA_049512455.1. Taxonomy (GTDB): domain Bacteria; phylum Actinomycetota; class Thermoleophilia; order Solirubrobacterales; family Solirubrobacteraceae; genus Palsa-513. The sequence continues at coordinate 19,170 of JBEKXB010000016.1, forward strand.
GCGCCGTTACCTACGCGCAGACCAGGCACTTCGCCTACAGCCTGGCGACGCTGATCGAGCGCACCGAGCCGGAGCTCGTCGTCTCGCGGATGACCCGTGCGCTCCGGCCCGGCAAGGTGCTGATCGACTGGAGCCAGAACCATGAGCGCAAGACGACCGTCTGCGTCTACTCGCTCCGCGCGCGCGAGCGGCCGACCGTCTCAACACCGCTGCGCTGGGAGGAGGTCGCCGCGACGCTCCACTCGGGTGACGCGCAGTCGCTGTCCTTCGAGGCCGCTGACGTGCTCGCGCGCATCGACCGCGAAGGCGACCTGTTCGCGCCGCTGCTCACCGTCACCCAGTCGCTTCCCGCGATCTAGCGGCCCGCCAGATCGCCGTCCGCCGGCGCCGCTACATTCGCGGCGTGCCCATGCGCCGCGACCCAACCAAGTCGGTATGCATGTTCGAGCCCGCGGCGGCGATCCGCATGTTCGCCGAGTCGATCGGGCGCGAGGCGCGGCGGGAGCTCGTCGAGCTCGTCGTGGCGGCGTGGGTCGACGCGGTACCGGAGCGGGAGCTGGCCACGCATTACGAGAAAGCGGTGAGTGCGCTGAGCGCCGACGACCTCCGCGAGCTCGCCGGCTGGCCCGGCGCGGGTGAGGGCGCCGTCGCGCTTGCGAATCCCCAGTTTCTCGTCGCGGCGTTTCCCAGCCTCGCCGGTCGCCGCCGCGCGACGCTCCGCCGCGCGGCGTGCTTCCGTGCGGTGGCCGCGTTCGACATGGGCGTCACCGAGACCAAGGTTCTCGCCACAGTGCTCCCCTGCCTCTCGCGCGAGCGCCTTGAGCAGCTGGCCCGCGAATGCAGCGAGCTGTATCTCGCCGATCATCTCGGCGCTGAGAACTAGCGCCCGCCTGCCGGCGGCCGCGCATGTGGGGACTCCCGCACCCCGGCCCGCCCAAAAACCCCGATGCGCGCCACGCGCGCGTCTGCGAAGTTGACGCTCATGCAACCCGATCAGCCGGTCGGCGCTTCCCACCCGCGCCGCTGGCTCATCCTCCCCGTGCTCTGCATGGCGGTGCTGGTCGTCAACGTCGACAGCACGATTCTCAACGTCGCCCTGCCGACGCTCGTGCGTAAGCTGCACGCGACCTCGAGCGACCTGCAGTGGATCGTCGATGCCTATGCGATGACCTTCGGCGGCCTGCTGCTCGTCTCGGGCAGCCTCGCCGACCACCTCGGCCGCAAGCGCCTGTTCCTCTCCGGCTTCGGCGTGTTCGCGCTCGCCTCGTTCGGCGCCGCGTTCTCGGACTCGGTCACCTCGCTGATCGCCTGGCGGGCGGTCATGGGCGCGGGCGCCGCGCTGACGATCCCCGCCGGCCTGTCGATTCTGAACGACGTCTTCCGCGACCCGCAACAGCGAGCTCGCGCGATCGGCGCCTGGAGCGGCACGATCGGCGTCGGTCTGGCGATCGGCCCGCTCGCCGGTGGGCTGTTGCTATCGCGGTTCTGGTGGGGATCGGTGTTCTTCGTCAACGTCCCGGTCGCGGTCATCGGCGGTCTGCTCGCCTGGCGCTTCGCGCCGGAGTCCAAGGACCCGGGAGCCGACGCGCCCGACCCCGCCGGCGCGCTGCTCTCGATGCTCGGCTTCGGGCTCGTGCTGTGGGCGATCATCGAGGCGCCGCTGCGCGGCTGGACTTCCACGAGCGTCGTGGTTGTCGGCATCACCGGGCTCGTCGCTCTGGCGGCCTTCTTCGCCTGGGAGGCGCGCAGTGGCCATCCGATGCTGAAGCTCGCGTTCTTCCGCTCGCGCCGCTTCTCCGCCGCGATCACCGCTCTCGCGCTCGGCCTCTTCGCGCTGTTCGGCGCGGTCTTCGTCCTCACCCAGGTCCTCCAGAATGACCTCGGCTTCTCACCGCTGCAGGCCGGCGTGCGGATCCTGCCGATCGCCGGCGTGCTCGCGCTCGCCGCTCCGGCCTCAACGCTGCTCGTGCGTGCCGTCGGCTCGAAGGTCACGGCGACTGCCGGCCTGCTCGCGATCGCCGGCGGCCTCTGGCAGATCTCCGCCGCATCGACCGTCTCCGCGAGCTACTCCTCGCTGCTGCCCGGGATGCTGGCGCTCGGCGTCGGCGCGGGCCTGCTGATGCCGACGTGCGCCGACTCGGTCCTCGGCTCGGTTCCGCGCGAGCGGGCTGGCGTCGGCTCGGCTACCTACGGCACCTCGATCCAGGTCGGTGGTGCGTTCGGCGTAGCGGTCATCGGCAGCCTGCTCTCGACGCGCTACGTGCACCGCATCACCGCTGCGCTCGCCTCCCAGCACGTCCCGGCGGCGATCCTCCATGAGATCACCGGCTCGCTCGGCGGTGCGCTCGGCGTCGCCGCACACATCGGACCGCCGTCCGGCCCGCTGCTGGTCAACGCGGCGCGCACGGCGTTCATGAGCGGTAGTCACGTCTCGATCGGCGCCGGCGCGCTGGTGGCGGCGGGCGCGGCCCTGGTCGTCCTTCTCACGCTCCCCTCGCGCGCGTCGGAGGTATAGTCACCGTGTGCTTGTACTAGCCACCGGGACTGGCGTTGTCGTGATCGTCGTCGCCGTGGCTGTCGTGCTAGTGGTGGCGATCGTTGCCTTTTCGCTGCGCGGGCGCGATCTACGCCGCGACAAGCGGCTCGCCGAGGCTCGCGACCGCCCGCCGGCTGACAAGCCGCCAAAGTCGGGCTGAACCCCCCTAGCCGTTGCGCTGCGGAGCGGCGTGCCGTAAGCTGACCGGTGGAGGGCAACATGTGAGGTCGGTCCATGCGGGACCGGCAGCGCTGCCTGACTTCCGAGGTTCCACTCAACTCGGAGGTTTCAGTGCCCGACACGCTGGCTGTTCCCGATGTGATCTCGAGCCGGATGCACGCGGACCTGTCCGCGTGCGCGTGGCGATCGCGATCTGATGAGCAGCTTGTCGCGCTTGTTCGCCGCGGCCAGCAGCGCGCCTTCGACACGCTTGCGGCGCGCTACCAATCGCGCCTGCTGCGGTTCTGCCGGCGGATGCTGCGCTCCCAAGAGGATGCCGAGGACGTTCTGCAGGAGGTGTTCACATCGGCCTTCAACGCGATCCTCGTCGACGGGCGTGAGATCAACGTGCGACCGTGGCTCTACCGGATCGCGACGAACCGCTGCATCAACCAGCTGCGCCGCTGCACGCCGGTCACCGTTGCGTCGCTGGACGACCGCTGTGCTGCCAACGAGCGGACCGCGTTCGATGAGCTCGTCAGCCGTCAGGAGTTCCGCGACCTCGTCGGTGACGTGCAAGCACTGCCGGCCCGGCAGCGCACGGCGCTGCTGCTGTGCGAGATCGATGGGCTCAGCTACCAGCACATTGCTGTCGCCATGACCACGACCGTGCCGGCCGTGAAGTCACTGATGGTCCGCGCCCGATTTGGCCTGCTCGACGCTGCTGCGGCGCGTGGCCCGCAGCCTGTCGTCCCGGGCCGGCGACGGAGCGCCCTGTGCAACGTCGCGCCACAGCCGAGCTCAGTGACCGTGAGTGGTCGTCGCGAGCTCGCCGTGGCCGCCTGAGCGCGGCGCAGGTCTATCCCGCGACGTCGTCGGGCCTGAGCATGAAGAGCTCGACCTCGACGTCGGGACCGACATGGTGCTTGGAGATGAACGCGAGCACGCGTCGGCCCGACAAGCGCTCGACCGCGGCGATGAACTTGTGCTCCATCGCGGCCTGGAACATGCTCCGCGTCTGCTGGACGATCGTGGTCTGCTGCAGCTCGATCATCGTCTTCTCGACGTCGGTGTAGACGCCGCCGAGGACGCAGGCGAGCAGGTCCCCGCCGAGCAGCAGCGTCTTCGCGGTGACGGGGGTGCGGTGGTGGTAGCGCTCGTGTAGCGCGACCATCGCGTCGGTGACGGCAAGAAGCAACGCATCACCGGTCAGCGGAGGAGCAATGGTGGCCGACACTGCGGCCTTCTCTCTTGTCCTCCAGGGCTGGTCGCGCGCGAGGCGAAGGGCGGTGACCCAACGAACGATGATGCTGCCCGTACCATAGCGCCGAATCGCTACGATTTGGGTTGCATTCGCCTGACGACCAACCTTCTCGCGATGAGCCCGACCACCACCCCCCGCGCCCACGGTGAAGTGCTGACCGCAATCTCGGATGGGATGGTCGCGCTGCTGAAGGAGTTCTACGGTCGCGGTCCGACGCGTACGAAGTCCTATTACGCCGATGACCTTGTCGTGTGCGTGCTGCGCGGCGGCTTCTCGCGAGTCGAGCAGACGCTGCTGGACGGCGGCCGTGGCGAGGCGGTCATTCAGCAGCGCATGGAGTTCCAGGAGGTGATGCGCCAGCGGTTCGAAGAGGTCATCGAGTCGGCGACCGGCCGGCGGGTGATCGGCTTCATGAGCGGCAACCAGCAGCACCCGGACATGATGTGCGAGGTCTTCATCCTCGCGCCAACCGACCTCGTCGACGCCGACGAACTCGCGATGGCGCCGCCACGCTCGTTCGCTGACTGAGCGGCACAGCGTGTGCCACCGGAAGGCGCCGGCACCGTTGCGCAAAGCTCGGCTGCCAAGTAAGCTGGGCGCTGGAGGGCATCATTGTGAGGTCGGCCCCGAGCGGGACGGCAGCATGACCTGACTTCCGAGGGTTTCATCCACGCCTCGGAGGTAGACATGCTGCATACGCCGGCTCCCGCCCCTTCGCTCGCTAATCCGAGATACGCGGGCACTCCGGCGTTTCGCGCGGCCACGCGTGACGGCGGTCGCAGGGTCGCTTGGGTGCACGTCGCCGGCGAGTTGGACGCCGCCGCCGCGCCACTGCTGCGCCAGACGTTGGGCCAGGCTACGCGGCGCTCGCGGCTCGTTGTCCTGGACCTTCGCGAGCTGACCCGCGTCGACAGCTCCGGCGTTCACGCCATCGTCCACGCGAGCGCCGTCGCGCGGCGCGCAGGACGCCGGCTGATCCTCATTCGCGGACTCTCACAGTTCGACCGCCTGCTCGCCATGATCGGAGCGACGGATGCTGTGGAAGCCGTCGACCTCGTAACCGGCGAGCCCGCGGTCCAAGCCCTGCTGCACATCGCGCGCCAGGATCGCGCCGCGCTGCGTGTGCGGGCGCGAGCAGCGCGGCGCGTCATGACGGTCATGGGCGGCACCAGATCACACGCGGCGTCGACGCTCTGATTGCCCGCCGCACCGCACGCGAACTCGTCGATGGGTAGTGCGCCGGCGCTCACGAAGGTCTGGCATAGGACGAGGAGGGACAGATGGGGTTTGGAACGAGCATCGTCGTAGTCGCAGTAGGCGCAGCGCGCTGACGGCGGCCGTTGACCTCCAAGACGGCCGAACAGGCGGCGAGCGCAACTCACCCGGCGGTCGTCGCCGCCGGGTGAGCTGATGCGGGTGTGCAGCCTCAACAAAGGTGAGGCTGCCGCCGGCGCTCGCAGCGCGCCGGCGGCTGGGTGCGTCTAGTGCCCCTTTGCGAGGATCGTCGGGCTATAGCCCGAGATGTGCGCGCCCTCGATCGGCTCCGCCAGCACGCGGAAGAAGCCGCCGTGGTGGAAGTGCAGCTTGACCTTGTACGTCGCCACACCGCTGCTGTTGGTTGTTGCGGCGGTGACCGTTCCGCCAATGTCGGCCCAATTCGTGCCGCTGGTCAGCTCCTGGACCTCGATCCGCGCGCCGACCTCCAGCCCTGGGCTCACCGTCCCACTGAAGCGGGACTCGGGGTGCGCTTTGCTGCCGATGCCCTTGGAGCTGATCGTCGCCACTACGGCGACTGGCTCACTGACGACCGGCGACATGACCGTCGGGTCCTTGACGCTGACAACGCGATACTCGGTGTTGGCCGTGGCCGTCAGCACGTCGAACGTAAAGCCACCCGTCGAGTCGGTCAGCTCGCTGTTGCCGACCGCCGCGAAGGCGGCCGTGTAGGGATAGACGGTCTGCTGCAGCTCCACCGCCGCGTTCGCGTTGTTGGTACCGGCGAGCGTGCCCTCGATCGTCAGGGAATCGTTGTAGTTCACCGGGCTCGGGGCGGCGACGATCAACAGCGAGAGCGGGATCTTCGCGGTCTTGAACGTCCGGTTGAGCCCGTTCGTTTGACCGGTCGCGTTTATCGCGACGACGCGGTAGTCGTAGGTCGTGTTCGCGACAAGCCCCGAGATCGTCGCCGTGACCGCGACGTTCTTGGTGACCGCCCCTAGCTCGGTCGACGTGCTCACGGCTCCGTAGGCGGTCGTGGTTCCGTACTGGAAGTAGACCGCGGTTGCCTGGCCTTCGGGGTTCACGGTGGCCGCGACGATGGCCGACTGGTAGGTGATGCTGCTCGCTGCCCCGGTGGTCGCCGTTGGCTTCACGGCGGCGAACGCCGTTGCGCTGAACAGTGCGAGTGCGAGCACGGCTCCAGGCAGCGCGTAGCGCAAGCGTTTTGGATTACTCGACATGGCTCCTCCTACGTTGGGTGCCGCCGCGGTGGCGCGCCTGTCAGCGCGAGGCGTCGGTCACCAGGCTGAGACAGGTAACGCTGCGTCGAGTTGCGCACGAGTATCGCGATGCCCACCAGCTCTTGCGCCTCGGAGTAGACTCTGCTCGCGAAGGGCATCGCGTGAGGTCGGCCCGCCGCGAGCGGGCGGGCAGCACTACCTGACTTTCCGAGGTTTCTGGTTCCGTTGCCCGGAGGTCGCCTTGCCCCGCTCGCTCGTTGTCCCGGACTCGCCGCCGAGGCGGCTCGCCGTCAGTCGACGCCTCTGCGCGGAGCGGTCGGCATGAGGCTCAGGCGGGGCGGGCTCGGTCGTCGTCGTCAGGGTTGATGCCAGGGCTGCTGGCGTCCGCTCCGTCGAGCATGAAACCGCTTATCGCCTTTCCGGGCTCGGCGGCTGCGCTTCGGCGCAGAGCCGCCACCTGCGGCGTGAATCTCAGCCGGCGGCATGTCCGCGCCGACTGCGGCGCACGTCGCAAGCGCGACAGCGGTGCGCGAGCTACTCCCGACGCTCGCGCACCGCTCGCATTCCACCGCAGCGCATCGACGGTCTCGGCACAGGCCCGGCACACCACCGGCAGCGCCTATCGGCTGGGCACCAGATCGAGCGCTGACAGCGCGTTTGCTTTCGCTACCGTCTGGTAGAAGCAGGCGCTGCGTTTGGGGATGCGCCGTTGCGTGTCGAACTCGACGAACACGAGGCCGAACCGCTGCTGGTAGCCGGACCCCCATTCGAAGTTGTCGAGCAGCGACCAGCAGAAGTAGCCGGCGAGCGGAACGCCATCCTGGATCGCGCGCCACGCTGCGTCGAGGTGTCCGCGGAGGTACTCGACGCGCTCGATGTCGTTGACCACGCCCTCGGGTGTGACGTAGTCGTTGGCGGCGCAGCCGTTCTCGGTCACGTAGATCTCGCAGCCCTCTGCGAGCTCGCCGGCCACCGCGCGGAGCAGGTCGTACAGGCCGTCCGGCTCGACGAGCCAGCCCACCGTAGTGCGCGGCAGCTGCTTGGGGTTGCACAGCACGACACCGGGTCTGCCGGGGAGCGGTGCTTCGTCGGCGAGCAGCCCAGCCGGATCGGCGAGCTTCACATACAAGGGCTGGTAGTAGTTGATCCCGAGGAAGTCGATCGGGCAGCTCACGATCCCCATGTCGCCGTCGGCGATCAGTGACTGTGGTGGGAGCATCTGCTCGCGCGCCTCGGCCGGGTAGCGCCCATACAGGATCGGATCGAGGAAGATCCGGTTCTGCTCCGCCTCGGTGACGCTCGCCGCCTCTGCGGCTTGGGGATTCGCAGCCCGCACCGCGTCCATGTTCAGCGCGATCCCGATGCGCGCCTTGGGCATCACGCTGCGCAACGCCGCCACCGCCAGTCCGTGGGCCAGCAGCAGGTGGTGCGTCACGGCGGCAGCAAGCGCATCGTCCGCGTGGCCCGGGGCGTGCAGCCCGAGTCTGTAGCCAAGATGTGTGACGACCTGGGGCTCGTTGAGCGTGATCCACAAACCACCCACGTCGCCGATCGCCTCGGCAACGATCTGGGCGTACTCGGCGAACCGCTGCGCCGTGTCCCGGCTGGCCCAGCCACCGCAGTCCTCCAGCGCCTGGGGCAGATCCCAGTGAAACAGCGTGATCGCCGGCGTGATCGCGCGAGACTGAAGATCGTCGACGAGCGAGCGGTAGAAGTCCAGTCCCGGCTGGTTCACCGCTCCGCGCCCGGTCGGCTGAACGCGCGGCCAGGAGACCGAGAAACGAAACGCGCCCAAGCCGATTCCCTCGATCAAGTCGAGGTCCTGTTCACTGCGATTGTAGAAGTCGCACGCGATATCGCCGGTGTCACCGCCGCGCACCTTCCCCGGCGTATGACTGAACGTGTCCCACACCGACAGACCACGCCCACCAGACTGTGCGCCACCCTCGATCTGATAGGCCGAAGTCGCCGCTCCCCAGAGGAACCCCTCGGGAAACATGCGCGCCGCTACGCCCGAGTGGTTGGTATCGGTCGTCGTCATCTTGACCCCCTGCCCTTTCAAGCCTTCGCCGCGAGGCAGCGTGGGGCCGGCCTCCGAGGCCGGCCCCACCTGCCCCATTCTGTTAGGGGAGTGCTGGGCTGGCGTTCTTGACCAGCGACAGCGCCATCGGTGCGAACCAGTCGCCCGCTGCTGGGTCATTGACCCCCCAGAGCGGGTCGAACAGCGCCTGGTTGGCCGCGGTGGTCGGCCACCCCGGCTGCGTGTAGGCAGTGTAGTCCCACGCACGGGCTCCGCCCGCCGCGTCGCACTGACCGTCGGACTGGCCTGGGGTCTTGACCCACAGGTAGGCGTCGAGCAGCGGGACACCGGTGTTCGCGCTCGGCGCCGTGCCGAGGCCTGCCGCCGGGTTGTTGCACCAGTTGCCGGCGACCAGCGTCGAGACGGTGCTCGCCGACTGGTCGTACGGTGCGGCCCCATAGATGCTCATGTTGTTCGGGCCTTGACCGTCACGGCTCGTGTCAACCACGAAATGCGTGGTCGGAACCGTCGTGCCCAACATGCTCGCGAAGCGCGCGTCGAGGCCACCGGCCCACTGGTCGAGGTCGGTCGTGGTATTCGCCGTGTCGCTCCAGATGCCGTACGGGGTGAGCGCCGTGCCGATCCAGCCGTCCGGTGGGCCGCCGTTCCAGTACTGGTTCGGACAGCCGGCGAAGCTGCCACCACTGACAGCGGTCGCGTAGGTGATGCAGTCGGAGATCCAGGTTCCGTAGTAGACGTCGTTGGTTGTGTACTGGTAGTTGGAGACGTTGACGAAGAACCCCTGCGCCTGCTGCACACCGGCCTTGACGAGCCGCTGTGCGATGTCGCCGACACCGAGCCACGCGGGGTGCGTGCCGTCGAGGTAGACGCTGACTGTGGGCTGCTTCTCGAGCGTCGTGACGGCGTAGTTGAGCTGCGTGTAGCGCGCTGCGTTGGCGGTCGCCGGCGTCAGGCCGGTGCCCGTCAGGCTGGGCTGGCAGGACTCGGCGTTGCCGTTGATGTCGGTGTTGTAGGGGATGATCCCGAGCCCATCAGGCTCGAGCAGGACAACGGCGTGGCCGTCACCGAGGCCCGCTGCGACCCCGTTGATCCACGCCTCGTAGGCAGCCGTGTTCTGCGCGCCGCCGGCCGAGTAGCTGCCGCAGTCGCGGAACGGCAGGTTGTAGGCCACGAAGACCGGCACGGCGTGTTGGAGTGCCGCCTCGAACATCGCTGTCCTTACCTGCTGCTCGACTTGGGCGGGCGTACCGCCGTTCAGCCAGACGGCCTGCGGCGTAAGGACCATCTCGCCGACCTTGATTGCATCCTTCACGTCGCCGTGGAGGGCCAGCTGCACCACCTGCTCGACCGAGCCGGCGGGCGGCGGTGGCACGAAGAAACGGGTGTTCGGACTGAGTGCGCGGAGATTCGGCGCCGCCGCCGAAGCCACGGCTGGCGCTGCTACGACCACGAGCGTGGTCAGGCCTGCGCAGCTGAGCGCTCGCAGGACGTTGCGAATGTTCATGATTCTCCCTCTCTTGACACGAGCGATACCTTCCCCTTCCTAGCTGTAACGAAACGCGAAAGCGCTTTCATCACGTGGCGGCAGCCTGTCACGCCTTGGCGGCGGCGTCAAGGTCGCGCTCGACCTATTAACGAGTTGGTGGAGGCACGGCGGAGTCGCGGACGACGAGTCGTGTCGCGAGCTCGACGTGCAGAGCTTCGAGTCGCCGGCCCTCCAGCTGGCGGTTCAACAGGCTGATCGCCAGGCGGCCCATCTCGGCGAGTGGCTGACGTACGGTCGTCAACGGCGGGGTCACGATCGCTGCCTCGCCGACGTCGTCAAAGCCGACCACCGACAGCTGCTCGGGGAGTCGCAGACCGCGTTCCCGCGCTGCCTGCATCGTGGCAATCGCCAGGTTGTCGTTGAAGGCGAAGATCGCCGTCGGCCGTTGCGGCAGGTCGAGCAGCTGCCCGGCTTCGGCGGTCCCGTGTCCCACCTCGAACCTCGACTCGACGACCAGCTCAGGGTCGAGCGCGATCCCGGCGGCTGCGAGCGTGGCGCAGTAGCCGTGCAGACGCTGCTCGGTCGCGACCCATCCGCTGGGCCCCGTGATCGCGCCGATGCGGCGGTGTCCGAGGCCCACCAGCAGCTCCATCGCCGCCTGCGCACCGGAGGCGTGCGCTGCGGAGATGACGGGGATGTCGTCGTCCAGCTTCTCGTTCGAATCGAGGACGACAAAGCGGTAGCCGTGGTTGAGCAGGGTCCTCAGCTCGTCCGAGGATTCCTCCGGGAACACGAGCAGTCCGCCGTCGGTGCTCCCGTGCATCAGCCGCTCGAGCAGCGAGATCTCGCGCTCGTGGCGGAACTCGGTAGGACACAGGACGACCCGCAGGTCGCGCTCCTGCGCGGCCTCCGTTATGCCCCCGACAATCAGCGCGAAGTACGACGGCTGGATCAGCGGCACCGTCACGCCGATCAGCCCGGTGCGTCCAGCCGACAAGCCCCGGGCGCTGAGCGTCGGCGAGTAGCCGTGTTCGCGAACGACCCGCTGCACAGCCTTGCGCTTCTCTGCGGACACGCCGCTGCGACCGTTCACAACGCGAGAGACCGTTGCCACCGACACCCCGGCGAGCTCGGCGATCTCTCCAATCGTCTTTCGCGACGGCCGTCGCGGAGCGGTACCGCTCGCCGGGTTCATCGTTTCATTCAAGCACTCGGGCGTCTGCGCGTCGGCTTGGGGCCGCGAATTCCCTCGATCCGTGCAGGTAAACCAGGCGCCGGCGGGAAGAGTCCGTACATGCTCGGCTTGCCTGACGGCGTCAGGGCGTGCCTGTTCGACCTGGACGGCGTCCTTACGCAGACTGCGAAGGTTCACGCGGCCGCCTGGAAGGAGGCTTTCGACGGCTACCTGCGCAAGCGAGCCGACCGCGGCGATGAGCCGTTCGTCGAGTTTGACCCGGGCGCCGACTACGACGAGTACGTCGACGGCAAGCCGCGCTACGACGGAGTTCGCTCGTTCCTGGCTGCGCGGGGCATACACCTCCCGGAGGGCGACCCGGGCGACAGTCCCGACGCCGAGACGATCTGCGGAATCGGCAACGCCAAGAACGACCTCGTGCTGGCGATGATCGCGCATCAGGGGGTGGAGGCCTACGCGGGCTCGGTTCGCTACGTGCGCGCTGCCCGAGCGGCCGGACTGGCTACAGCGGTCGTTTCGTCGAGCGCCAACGCGCAAGCGGTGCTAGTCGCTGCAGGAATCGACGGTCTGTTCGATAAACGAATCGATGGCCACTTTGCGCAACGCGAGCATCTACCCGGCAAGCCGGCGCCGGACACGTTCCTGGCGGGCGCGCGGGCACTGTCTGTGCAGCCGAGCGAGGCGGCGGTGTTCGAGGACGCTCTAGCGGGCGTGGCGGCCGGACGCGCCGGCCACTTCGCCTACGTCGTCGGCGTCGATCGCGTCGGCCAGGCTGACGCGCTGCGCAAGCACGGCGCCGACACGGTCGTCTCCGATCTCGCGGAGTTGATCGATACGGAATGATCGCCCGTCCCGCCTTCGAAGTCGATCCGTGGTCAGTCCGTGAGACCGAGCTCGACCTGGACACGCTCGCCCGCACCTCCTCGGTGTTCGCGCTGTCCAACGGGCACATCGGGCTGCGCGGCAACTTCGACGAGGGAGAGCCGACCGGCATCCCGGGCACCTACCTCGGTGGTGTCTACGAGCGGCGTCCGCTGCCCTACGCCGAGGCGGGCTACGGCTTCCCCGAGGCGGGCCAGACCGTCGTCAACGTCACCAGCGGCAAGATCATCCGCCTGCTGGTCGACGACGACCTCTTCGACCTGCGCTTCGGCGAGCTGCAAAGCCACGAGCGTGTCCTCGACTTCCGTGACGGTGTGCTGCGACGCAACGTGCAGTGGCGCACGTCTGCCGGCAAGACGGTCCGCGTCTCAACCGTGCGTCTCGTCTCGTTGGTGCAGCGGGCGGTAGCCGCGATCCACTACGAGGTGGAGGCCGTCGACTCGCCCGTCCGCGTCGTGGTGCAGTCCGAGCTCGTCGCCAACGAGCCGCTGCCACCCAGCGACGGCGACCCTCGCGCGGCGGCGTTCCTCGGCGCGCCGCTGCGATCGGAGCAGTTCCTCCACAGCGACGTCCGCGCCGTGCTGGTCCATGCCACGAAGCTGAGCGGGCTGCGGATCGCTGCGGCGATGGATCACGTCATCGACGGGCCGAGCGGCACGCAGACGACGAGCGACTGCAGCGAGGATCTGGCGCGCCTGATGATCACCGCCAACTTGCAGCCGGGCGAGCGGTTGCGCGTCGTCAAGCTGCTGGCCTACTCCTGGTCGAGCCGGCGCTCGGCTGCGGCGGTGCGCGACCAGGTTGCCGCAGCGCTGGCCGAAGCGCGCCACACCGGCTGGGACGGGCTGCTCGCCTCTCAGCGCGAGTATCTGGACGACTTCTGGGAGCGCGCCGACGTGGAGCTGGAAGGCGACCCGGAGCTGCAGCAGGCGATGCGTTTCGCGATATTTCACACACTTCAGGCGGGGGCTCGTGGCGGCGGGCGCGCGATCGCAGCCAAGGGGCTGACCGGCCCCGGCTACGACGGCCACGCGTTCTGGGACACGGAGGCCTTTGTCCTGCCGGTCCTCACCTACACCGTGCCTGGAGCCGCCCGCGACGCTCTCTGCTGGCGCCACGCGACGCTCGGCATGGCGCGCGCGCGGGCCAAGCTGCTCGGCTTCAACGGCGCGGTCTTCCCGTGGCGGACGATCGACGGCCAGGAATGCTCGGCCTACTGGCCGGCCGGGACCGCCGCCTTCCACATCGCGGCGGCCATCGCCGACGCGGTCGGCCGCTACCACGCTGCCAGTGACGATGAGGAGTTTGAGCGCCAGATCGGGCTCGAGCTGCTGATCGAGACGGCGCGGCTGTGGCGCTCGGTGGGCCATTACGACAGCGCCGGTCGCTTTCGCATCGATGGCGTGACCGGCCCCGATGAGTACAGCGCGGTCGCTGACAACAACGTCTACACCAACGTCATGGCGCAGCGGAACCTGCTGCTGGCGGCGGACGCGGTGGCGCGCCACCCCGATCGTGCGGTCGAGCTCGGCGTGAGCGCCGACGAAGCGCCAGCCTGGCGCGATGCGGCACAGGCGGTGCTGATCCCGTTCGACGAGCGGCTCGGCGTGCACCCCCAAGCCGAGGGCTTCACCGAGCACCAGCTGTGGGACTTCGAGCACACCACGCCTGATCAGTACCCGCTGCTGCTGCACTTCCCCTACGTCGAGCTGTACCGCAAGCAGGTCGTCAAGCAGGCCGACCTGGTGCTCGCACTGCACCGTCGCGGAGACCTCTTCAGCGCGGAGCAGAAGGCCCGGGATTTCGCCTACTACGAGGCGCTGACGGTGCGCGACTCCTCGCTCTCGGCCTGCACGCAGGCCGTGATGGCAGCAGAGGTGGGGCACCTCGACCTGGCCTACGACTACTTCGCCGAGGCGGTGCTGATGGATCTTGACGACCTCGAGCACAACACCCGCGACGGGCTGCACATCGCCTCGCTCGCGGGCGCCTGGACCGCCGCGGTGGCCGGTTTCGGCGGCATGCGCGACCACGACGGAGCGCTCAGCTTCGCGCCGCGCCTACCCCGGCGACTGACCCGCCTGACCTTCGGCTTGTGCTTCCGCGAGCGGCGGCTGCGCGTCGAGGTGACGCACGAAGAGGCCCGCTACTCGCTGCTGGCCGGGCCGCCGTTGGAGGTGACTCACCACGGCCAACTGATCACCGTCACGACCGGGGAGCCCCGCGCCTACCCGATCCCCGCCATCGACGCGGGTGAGCCTCCGCGCCAGCCCTTCGGCCGCAGTCCGGCTCTGCGCCGGATGTCCCCAGCATCTCCGCTGCCGGCGTCCAGTCAGCCGATAGACGGCGTGGAGTTCCTGATCAGCGACAGCGCCAACTCTGGGAACCAGTCTCCTGCCGGCGGCCCGAAAAGCCCCCACAAGGGGTCGAACAGCGCTCGCTCGGCGGGGTCGGTCGGCCAGCCCGGTTCGCTGTAGACGCTGTAGTCCCAGGCGCGGGCGCCACCCGCGGCGTTGGCCTGGCCGTCGGACTCGCCGGGGGTCTTGATCCACAGGTAGGCGTCCAGCAGCGGAACGCCGGTGTCGGCGGTCGGCGGCACGCCGAGGCCCGCCGCCGGATCGTTGCACCAGGCGCCGCCGGCCAGCGTCGCGACGGTGCTCGCCGACTGGTTGTAGGGCGGCTTGGCGTAGACGCTCATGTCGATCGGTCCTCTGCCGTTGCGGCTCGTGTCGATCACGAAATGCGCGGCCGGGCTATCACCACCGGTCAGGCTCGCGATGCGCCCTGACACCAATGTGCCGTAGTCGATCGAGTCCGTCGTGCGCTGGTAGTCGGATAGGTTGAGATAGAAGCCCCGGGTCTGCTCCACGCCCGCCCTGACCAGGCGCCCGGCGCTCTCCTCGACGCTGAGCCATGCCGAGTGAGTGCCGTCGAGGTAGACGCTGACGTTGGGCCGGCGTTCGAGCTGGCTGGCGGCGTAGCGGAGCTGCGCGTAGCGCTCCTGCTGAGCAGTCTCCCCAGCCAGATCGGTGATCAGGCCGAGCGCGTCGGGCTCGACCAGGACCACGGCCCGTCCGTCACCGAGCCCCGCCGCCAGGCCGTCGACCCACGCCTCGTAGTCGGCCGTAGTCTGGGCGCCGCCGGCGGAGTAGCTGCCGGAGTCGCGGAACGGGATGTTGTAAGCCACGAAGACCGGGACCGCCTGGGCCGCGCCGGCCTCGCGCATCGTGCCCCTCACGTACCGCTCGACTGCGGCCGGCGGGCCACCGTTGAGCCAGACCGCTCGCGGCGTCCCGACCATCGCTCGCAGCGCGCCAGCCGCGTCGAGCTCGCCCCTGCTTGACAGCTCCGCGGCCTGCTCGAGCGAGCCGTCAGGCGGAGGCGGGACGTAGAAACGGGTGGCGGGGCTGAGCAGTTGGTTGCCTATGAGCGTTCTGCCTCAGCGAGGGCGCGGGCCGCGGAGCCCTCGATGTTGATGTGTGGCAGCCGCGCGTCGAGCCAGCGTGGCAGGCGCCACGTGGACGTTCCCAGCAACTCGAGCACCGCCGGCAGCAGCACGCAGCGTACGACGAGCGCGTCGAGGAACACCGCGGCCGCGAGCCCGAAGCCAAACTCCTTGATCGCCCGCTCGTTGCCGAGCATGAACGATAGGAACACGCAGATCATGATCGCCGCAGCTGCACTGATGACCCGTCCGGTGAAGGCGATGCCGTCGGCGACGGCGGCGGATGCGTCACGCTGGCGAACCCATTCCTCACGCACGCGCGACACGAGAAACACCTCGTAGTCCATCGACAGGCCGAACACGACGGCGAATATCAGCACGGGAATCCATGGCTCGATCGGTCCCTTCTGAAGTCCGAGCAGGCCGCCGAACCAGCCCCATTGGAAGACGACGACCGTGGCACCGAGCGCTCCGCCGATGCTCAGCAGGTTCATCAGCGCGGCCTGCACGGCGATCACCACGGAGCGGAAGATGACCAGCAGCAGCAGCGCCGAGAGCACCACGACGATCGCGATGAAGATCGGCAGCTTGTCGGCGAGCACGTTCGAGAAGTCGATCGACCCGGCGGTGAAGCCGCCGACAAGCACCGGCACGTGGGTCGCCCGCTCCAGCGGCGGCAGGACCTTGCCGCGCAGGTCGTTGACCAGGTTGGTCGTCGCCTGCGCCTGCGGCGCAGAGGCGGGGTAGACCTCGATGATCGCGATCGCCCCGGCCGGCGCGAGCCTTGGCGAAGTCACTGCCGCAACGTCAGGGGTGGCGGCGACGGCGGCGCTCAACGCCGGCAGCGCCGCGGTCCGGTCGTGTCCGGGTAGCTCGGCGACCAGCAGCAGCGGACCGTTGAACCCTGCTCCGAAGCCCCGCGCGAGCTCATCGAACGCGTGGCGTGAGGTTGTGTTGGCAGGGTCGTTCCCGGCGTCGCTGGTGTCGAGCCGCAGCGCGGCGACAGGGGTGAGCACCGCGACCATGATTGCGAGCGAGACGAGCGCCAGCGGCCATGGTCGTGCCTGCACGATCTCACTCCACTGCCGCCAGCGAGAGCGGATCACGGGGGCGCTGGCACCGTCCGCCACGGGATGCTCCTTGCGACGCCGGCCGGCGCCGCGCGCGCGGGCGATGCGCTCGCCAAACCGCGACAGCATCGCCGGCAGCAACGTCAGCGAAGCCATCAGCGTGAGCAGCACGGCCAGCACTGACGCGATCGCGAGGCCGTACATGAAGCTCACGCCGGTCGCGAACATGCCAAGCAGCGCGATCACGACGGTTGTGCCGGCGAGCAGGATCGCCCGCCCGGAGGTGTCCATCGCCTCGACCACGGATCGCTCGACGTCGCCTAGCGCGCGGTAGTTCTCGCGGAATCGCGTGACGATGAACAGCGCATAGTCGATGCCGACGCCGAGGCCGATCATCAGCGCGAGCTCGGGCGAGACGTTCGACATGGCGGTGAGGTGGGTCGCGAGGCCGATCAGCGCGACACCGCTGACCAGGCCGAAGCCAGCCGTGATCAGTGGCATTCCAGCCGCCATCAGCGAGCCGAACGTGACCAGCAGGATGAGCAGCGCCGCGACCACGCCGACCTCCGTCGCCGGACCGACGCTGAAGCCCTCGGCGAGCTCGACGACCTGTCCGCCCGCAGCCACCTGCAGGCCCGGCACGTGGACCGACTCGACGAGCGCCAGCAGGGGCTTGCCGGTGTTCACGCTCAGCAGGTTCGCCGGCTTGTCGTAGTCGATCGTCGCGAACGCGGTCTTGTGGTTGCGCGAGATCTCTACGGTGCCGCGCGGGCTGTAGGGGCTCAGCACAGCGGCGACATCGGGGAACGTGCTGACACGGGCGAGCAGCGGCGTCATCGCCCTGCGCACCCACGGCGCTTCGATCGTGCCGCGCGAGACGTGGAAGACGAGCGTGTCCTTGTCGCCGCTCTGCGCTCCGAAGTCCCGCGTCAGCAGGTCAAGCGCCTGCTGGGACTGGGTGCCCGGTAGTGAGTAGTTGGTCGCGTAGTCGCGTCCAACCGCCTGCGCGAGGGCGCTGGTGATCACGGCGATGGCCAGCCAGGCGATGACAACCAGGCGGCGATGGCGAATACACCAGCGGGCGGCACCTACCATCGTTATCTACCTCTTCGCTCGAGAACACTCACTCGCGGCGGCCACACCCTACGGGGCTCATGCCCCAGCTGCAAGCTGCTGGTGCGGCGCCTTGACCGGGCCCCTGGGCATGATATGCTGCAACCGGTTGCAATGCCAGAAGCCACCGTTCACACCATCGCCGACATCGCTCGTCTCGCCGATGTCTCGAAATCCACCGTGTCGCGGGCGCTGAACGACAGCCCCCTGATCAGCCCGGAGACCAAGTCGCGGATCCGCGACATCGCGCGCCAGCACTCCTTCCAGATGAACGACTCCGCTCGCCGGCTCAGCCTCCGTCAGAGCCACGTGATCGCACTCGTGACCTACGAGTACCGGGCGGATGTGGCGGTGCCGGACGCCTTCATGCTCGAGGTGATGAGCGGTATCACCGCAGGCCTGCACACGAACGGCTACGACCTGCTGGTGATCCAGGTCTCGCCGCGAGACACCGACTGGGTGGGCGGCTACCTCGACTCTGGTCGCGTCGATGGCTTTGTCCTCATGGTCGCCAGTTGCACGGAGCGCCACATCCACACGCTTGCCAAGCGGCAGGCGCCGTTTATCGTCTGGGGCCTGCCGCCAGGCAAGCACGGCTGCACGGTCAACGGCGACAGCTTCGCCGGTGGAAGGACCGCAACCGAGCACCTGCTGCGCAGCGGCCGGCGCCGGATCGCCTTCCTTGGCGGCCATCCCGAGCAGCGCGAGGTTCACGACCGCTTCGACGGCTACGCAGCGGCCCTCGGCGACGCCGGCCGCGCCGTCGATCCGGCGCTCGTTGCTTACGGCGACTTCTCGCCGGCATCGGGAGCGACGGCGATGCGCTCCCTGCTCGAACAGGCCGGCGATCTGGACGCCGTGTTCGTGAACAGCGACCTGATGGCGATCGCGGCGATGGAGGAGCTCCGCGCCCAAGGCCGGCTGATCCCCGACGACGTGGCCGTGGTCGGCTACGACGACATCGCGATCGCGCAGTACAGCGACCCGCCGCTCACAACGATCCGCCAAAGCGGGCCGCTGGCCGGCCGGTTGCTTGCCGAGAACCTCATCCAGTACCTCGCAACGGGGGCCGTGTCAAACGTGTCCATACCAGCCGAGCTCGTCGTCCGGGAATCGGCGTAGAGCCCTTTTTTTGAGCCGCGCCGCAACCGGTTGCACAATTAACCAACCCACACCGTCAAGTCAATGCGAAGGGATACGCACCATGTTTCAGTCATCAGCACCGCTCTCATCGCCGTTCCACGAGATCCGCGTGACGCGGACGCCTTACGACATACCACCGGTGATCGTGCCGCTGCAGCGCTGGGCGCGCCTGCGGGCGCTTGCCGTGCGCTTCACGGGTTCGTTCGGGCCGACGCGCTCCGGCTAGCAGAGCCGTGGACAAGCGCAGCGCGGCTCGCTGGGAGTTCTCGCCCCAGATCAGCTCATGTCATGCGCTGATCAGGACGTGCCCTGGCTGGCTGGCCACCCGGGCCAGCCAGTCGCGCACGTGCTCGTAGCTCGATAGATCGAAGCCGCTGTCGCCGGCCATGTGCGTGTACGCATAGAGCGCGATGTCGGCGATCGTGTACCGGTCGGCAACGAAGAACTCGCGGCCTGCAAGCTGGCGTTCCATAGCGTCGAGCGCGCCGTAGCCGCCTCGGATCTTCGCCTCGACGGTCGCGTCGGCCGGCCTGCTGTCGGGGTGGTCGAGCCAGAAGTGAACGCTGGCGATGTTCGGCTCGTGGCTGTACTGCTCGAAGAACAGCCACTGCAGGACCTGTGCGCGCTCGAACGGGCCGTCCGGGAGGTACTCGGTGCCGTCTGCGAACAACCACAGAATCGCGTCCGACTCACCCAGCGAGCGACCGTCATCGAGGACGACGGCCGGCACCCGCAGCCCCGGATTGACCTCGCCGAGCAGTTCCAGACGGCCGGACCGGTCGACGACGTCGACCTCCTGGCGCTCGTAGGCGAGACCCAGCTGCGCGAACAGCAGCCGCACCTTGTAGCAATTGCCTGAGATCCGTGAGTCGTAGAGCAGCATCGGCGCACTGTACCGAGCGCGGTGCGCGGCAATGTCGTTGACTGTCAAGATCGTTGACAACTCTCGCGGAAAGGCGTACCCTGCGGCCATGGAATCCACGCCTTCTGCGCAACAGGCAGCGATCCCGGCGCTGCTGCGGGCAGCTCGCGGCGGCTACGGGCATGCCGTCCGGGAGCGCCTCGCCGACGGCGGGTTCGAGGACCTACCGCGAAACGGACCCTACGTCCTCGGCGGCATCGTCAAGGGGGCCGGAGACGCCGGGAGCCTGGTGCGGCAGCTGGGGATCAGCAAGCAAGCGGCAAGCCAGCTCATCGACATACTCGTGGTGCGCGGCTACCTGGAGCGCGCCGTAAACGTCGAGGACCGCCGGCGGGTGACGCTCGAGGTCACCGACCGCGGTCGCGCCGCGGCCGCCGCGGTCTCGGACGGCGTGCAGGCCGTCGACGCGGAGCTGGCCGGCCTGATCTCACCGGCCGAGCTGGCCGGGCTGCGCTCAGGCTTGATCGCGCTATGCGACATCAGGGAGCGGATGGAGGCCGAAGCCTGCGCGCGGGCGGGCACGCCGCCGGGAGCCTGACGCGGCGGCGCGAGCTCCCGTCACGACGCGACGCAGGCCGGTACGCTAGGTGGCGGTGAGCCGGGAAGCCTGGTCGGCGCCCGCTAGGTGCTGCCCGCCCACCATGATCCGCGATCCCCGCTCCCAGATCCATCTCCCCGCCGGCCGGTCTCGCTCGCGCGGGCTGGGCAAGTTGCGATGAGGCTGCCGATTCCGATGCCGTCGGCGTGGCGACGCGAGGCGCTGCGCACCAACCTATGGCTCGTGCCGACCGTCGAGATCGTCCTCGCGGTGGCGCTGTTCGTCGGCACCTACGCCTTGGATCGAGCCGCGTACGACGGCTCGCTGACGCTGCCGTCGTTCTTCATCAGCGGCAGCGCCGACGCCGCCCGCGAGATCCTCACGGCGATCGCGGCGGCGGTGATCACGGTGGTCACGCTCGTCTTCTCGATCACGATCGTGACGCTGACCCTCGCCTCCACCCAGTTCGGTCCGCGCATGCTGCGCAACTTCATTCGCGACTGGATCACGCAGCTCACGCTGGGGAGCTTCGTCGCGACGTTCGTCTACGCGATTCTCGCGCTCGTCTCGATCAGCCGCGGCGCTCACGGAGCCTTCGTCCCGCACGCATCGATCACCGTCTGCATGGCGCTCGTGGTCTTGGACGTCGCGGTGCTCGTCCTGTTCATCGATCACATCGCCAAGTCGATCCAGCTGCCGCAGGTCATCGCGAGCATCGCCCGCGACCTCTCGCGGGCGATCGACACTGACAGCGGCCTGCCTCGAGCAGGCGCACGGAAGGCAGGGCCGTCGCTGTCGGAGGCCACGACGCGACTCGACGAGGACAGCGGCGTCGTGCGCGCCACGAGCAGCGGCTATCTGCAGTTCGTCCGTATGAACACGCTGATCGCCATCTCCTCGGAGAGCCACGCCGTGATCCGCCTATTGCACCGGCCGGGGCACTTCGTCGTGGCGGGCGAGCCGCTGGCCGATGTCTGGCCCGCCGATGCCGCGCCGGGAGTTGCAAGAGCGCTAGGTGGAGCGCACGCGACCGGTCCGCACCGGACGCTCACGCAGGACCTGTCGTTCGCCGTCGATCAGCTCGTGGAGATTGCGATCCGCGCGCTCTCGCCGGCGGTCAACGACACCTTCACGGCACTGGCGTGCATCGACTGGCTGGGCGACGGCCTCTGCAAGATCGCTGATCGCTGGCAGCCGGTCAGCGTCCATCGCGACAGCACCGGTCATGTGCGCGTGATCACCGTCACCGTCAGTTTCCGCCGCCTCGTCGAGCGCGCCCACGACAAGATTCGCCAGGCCAGCCGCGCGATGCCGGCGGTGATGATCCGCCAGCTCGACGGGATCGCCAAGGTGCTCGCGCACACGAGCTCGCCGGAGCAGCGCGAGGTGCTGCTCGAACAGGCGGCGATGATCCTGCGCGCGAGCGAGGAGTCGGTGCCCGAGGCGGGCGACCGCGACGACGTGCGCCGTCACTACGACGCGGTGCATGTCGCAGACGTCTCGGCGGCACCGCTGAGCGGCGCGGGGGACTGGGACAGCTGACGCTCGCCGCGTGCGGTGTGGGACGATTGCCTGCGTGGGTCTGCATCTGTGGGCGTTCATCGGGATTGCCGCGCTGGTGATCGTCGTGCCGGGCCCCGACACGGTCCTGGTGACCAAGAACGCCTTGCTGCACGGACGCGCAGCGGCGCTGGGAACCGCCTTTGGGGTCGACTCGGGATTGGTGATCTGGACGGTCGCGGCGGCGTTTGGTGTCGCCGCGCTAGTGCGGGAGTCAGCGATCGCGTTCTCCGTCTTGAAGGTCGCCGGTGCGGCCTACCTGATCTGGCTTGGCTGGCAGGCGCTGCGCGCAGCTAGACGGGGTTCCGCCCGCGTGGCGGAGAGCCCAGGGCGCCCGCTCAGGCATGTCGGCGCGGCGGTTGGCTTTCGGCAAGGGCTCCTGTGCAACCTCGCGAATCCCAAGATCGCCGTGTTCTTCACCAGCCTGCTGGCTCAGTTCGTGGCGTCGCGTGGGCCGGTTCTCGAACCGTTCCTCCTCTTGGGAGGCTTGTTCGTGGCGATGACGGTTGTCTGGCTCGGCGCTTACGCGCTCGTCGCCGTCAAGATCTCGAATGTTCTTGCGCGCCCGTCGGTGAAGACGTCGCTGGAGCGCGTCACCGGCGTCGCGCTCATTGGTCTCGGCGTCGGTCTCGTGCTCGAGCGCCGCTAACGCGCGCCTTGGCGTGACCGGCCTCCGGCAGGCGGCCTGCGCCCCGGCCGCCCAGTGCGCCGAGACCGACCGTTGTCATTGCCGGTTCCCCTCGAGCTCGGCTGAGTCCGTGTCGCTGAGCTCGATCGTCACGGCGGCGAGGAGCTCATCGGCTTGGTCGGGTCGGCGCAGGCCGACGATCGCGCCGTCGACTGCGGGGTTGCGCAGCGTCCACGCGATCGCCACGGCACCTGGGGACACGCCAAGACGGTTCGCGACGGTTGCGACCCGCGCAGCGGCCGCGAGGTTGTCGCTGAGCTGCGGCTCGCGAAACTGTGGGTCGCGTCCCCGCCAGTCGTCCGCCGGCAGGGTGTCGATCCGCTCGCGCGTCATCTTCCCGGTGAGCAGCCCCGAGCCCATCGGCGAGTAGACGATCACGCCGACATCCTCGCGCTCGGCGTAGGGGAGGATCTCCGCCTCGACGTCGCGCGCGATCAACGAGTACTTCGGTTGGAGCGTCTCGACTGGAGCGATCGGGCGGATCCGCCGCATCTGCTCGGCACTGAAGTTGGAAACGCCGATGTGGCGCACCAAGCCTTCGTCCTTGAGCTCCTTCAGCGCGGACCAGCCCTCCTCGATATCGGCCTCGGGGATCGGCCAGTGAATCTGGTAGAGATCGATTGCGTCAACCCCGAGCCGCGAGAGGCTCGCTTCCGCCTCCCGGCGGATCGAGTCGCGCGTCAAGTTGTTCACGGCCTTGCGGCCGGGCCCTTCGAGCAGCGAGCACTTCGTAAACAGGTGCGGCCGCTTGCCGACTCCCTCGAGCGCTCGACCCACAACCTCCTCCGAGCGACCGAAGCCGTAAACCGCGGCGGTGTCGATCCAGTTGATCCCCAGCTCGATCGCGCGCTGGATCACGCCGATTGATTGGGCGTCATCCTGCGGTCCCCAGCCAAACTCCCACCCGCCGCCGCCGATCGCCCACGCCCCAAGTCCTACGCGCGTGATCTCCAGGCCGGTCGATCCGAGCTCAGTGGTTGCCAGATGCGCTGCTTCCATCGTGTCCTCGTTCCTCGTCAGCCCGACGGGCGTTCGTGATTGTGATCGCGCGCAGGTCATGATCGTGCCACTTCGCAGGCGATCCGGCGTGGTGCGAGCGTAGGAGTGAATCGCTCAGCAGAGCGCGCGCCACCGGCAGCGCACGGTGGCGAATGCTCAGCGCCGTGCGCGACGATGTGCGACGAGCGCCTCGAGGAACTGCTCGGCGTCAGCGTCGCTGGGGAGGCTTGTGACGACGAGCGGCCACAGGCCGTTGGCGAGGCTCGCGGCGAGACGGCTGCGGGCTGCCGGCGTGAACTGCCAGCGCCGAGCAAGGAAGTCGGCGACCATCGCGATCTGATCGTCGCTGAGCGCGGTGAGGTCACTCGCGTCGTCCAGAGGCCGCGCTGGTAGTGCGATCGGGGCAAACTCGGGACTGGCGGCGACGCGCTCGCGTACGACGATCGTGCCCGCGGCGAGGTCGCCGAGTCGCTGCGCGCGCGCTGTGACGGCGATCGAGATCACGCCAGGGAGGAGCGTGGGCTCTTCGAGCAGCCGGATCGCGTTGCGTATCCCACTGGAGATCCAGCCCACCGGTGTCCCGTCCGTCTCCAGCACGCGCAAGCCGCAAGCCCGCTTCCCGGGCGTGCGACCGTGCGCGTAGACCTCGAAGACGATGTCGTAGACGGCAAGCAGGAAGAACAGGGTGATCACGATGAGCACGTCGCCCAACAGGCCAAGATGGGCGAGGAGCACCACGGCGACGACGACGCCGAGGATCACCATGCGCACCACGAGGTCGACGAGCTGCGCCGCAAACCGCGAGCCGAGTCCCGCGAGCGGTTGGCTCAGCTCGATTCCCTCGGGCGTGAGCAGCGTGATGCGCGGGTCATAATCCACGCAGTGAGGATAGATGCGTTCGTGGCCGACGGGGAGGCGGACTGGCGCGAGCTCGAAGCGCTGATCAAGCGGGCGCGCGGCCGCCCCGAACGGCTGGGCGTCAGCGGCGTGCTGCGGCTCGGCCAGCTCTATCGGTCGAGCGCGGCGGACCTCGCGCTAGCCCGCCGAGCGTACGGCGAGATCTCGCTGACGCGCCGGCTCGAGCTGCTAACGGCGCGAGCACGCGTGCTCGTTTACCACGCCACGCCGCGACCGCGTACCCTGCGCGGCTTCGCGACCCACGGCTACTGGCGCGCGGTGCGCGCGCGTCCGCGTCCGCTTCTCGTGATCGCCGCGCTGATGGTGGCCTCGACGCTGCTCGCTGCAGTGTGGGCTATCCACGACCCGGGAGGCGCGCTCGGCGCGGTCCCGAGCGACCTCGCTGCGGCGGCCAATCCGCAGAGCCACGACCCGCATTACAGCGCCGCGATGTCGGCGGCGCTGACCTCGGAGATCTTCACCAACAACATTCGTGTCGCGATCCTGGAGTTCGCTGGTGGTCTGTTGGTCGGCATCGGCGCGTTCTTTCTCATTGCCTACAACGGCCTCATCGTCGGCGTTGTCATCGGGCTGGCCGTTGGCAACGGCCACAGCGCGCTCGCTGCGGAGCTGCTGATCCCTCACGGCGTGCTCGAGCTGTCGCTCAACGTCGTTTGCGCCACTGCCGGAGTGCGAATCGGCTGGGCGATCGTGGAGCCTGGCTCGCTGACGCGTCTGCGGGCGCTCCAGCGCGAAAGCCGGGCGGCGGTCGGTCTGGTGCTCGGGACGGCGCCGTGGTTCGTGGTTGCCGGGATCATCGAGGGTTTCGTCACGCCACAGCGCATCGGTGTCGTGCCCGCGCTCGCCGTGGGCATCTCGCTCGCCGCCGTCTACTGGGGGCTCGTCTGGCGTCTCGGGAGCCCGCCTGCCGTGAGCGACGCTACGCTCGCGCCTGCGACTTGATCCGCAGGTACGCGCGAACGCAGGCAGCGCTGAAGCGGGCGGGCGGCGCCTCGACGACCTCGTCGCTGTGGTGGCGCAGCCGCGCGGTTGCGGCGGCCCGTTGGGCGAGGACGTGGAGTGCAACGGCCGACGCGTAGACGTGAAGTGGCAGCTCTGGCTCGCGGTCCGGCAGCTCGTCGATCGCAGGGTCGCTCGGGCTCGCGACGATCACGCTGTGGCGTCGCGCCAGCACCGCGGCTGCCGCCACCATCGCCCTGGCCGCGCGCTCATCGAGCAGGTCGGTGAACAGCACGACAATCGCGCGCTTGCGCGCGCCGGCGAGCGCGAACGCGCGCTCGTAATCGCTCTCGACCGGTCTCGCCTGCAGATCGAACAGCGAGCGCATCACGCTCGTCGCCGAGCGGCGCCCAGGTTCGATTGTGCGTCGCACAGCGTTGTCGAAGGCGACCGCGCCGCAGCGGTCGCCGAGCTCCTCGGCCACCAGCGTGACCGCGGCCGTTGCGTCAAGGGCCACATCCAGCCGGGTGCGGTCGGCAATCGGCGCCGTCATCAGGCGCCCGCAGTCGATCAGGCACAGCAGATCGCGCTCGCTCTCGACGCGGAACTGGTTCGTCATCGGCCGTCCGAGTCGCGCCGTCGCCAGCCAGTTCATCTGGCGAATGTCATCGCCGTCGACGTGGTCGCGGACGAGCTCGAACTCGGTGCCGATGCCGAGCGGGCCGCGCTGGCGCAGCGGCTCTCCGAGCGAGCCGGTGCGCGCGGCCCGAGCGAGCCGCCGCGCTGCGGGCAGGTCAGGGTAGACCACGAGCTCGTGCGGCGCGCCAATCGAGTGATCCCAGCTGGCGAGCCCGAGCGGCCCGACCAGCCGAACCGCTGGCGCGGGCAGCGTGTGGCGGCCGCGGAGCGCCGGAGTGAGGAGCGCGCCCAGGCGGTCCGCTCCCTCCGCCGGGACGATCGAGAAGCCGGCTGGGCACGGCTGGCGGATCCACGCGCGACGCTGTGGGCCGGGTGCCACCTCGATCTCGAGCCGCGTGCTGACACCGCGCGCGAGCACCCCGGGGAACGCGACGTGCACCGACGGCGCGTGTGCGACGGCGCGCGCGTCAACGATCATCGCGACGAGTAGTGCGAGGGCTCCGAGCAGCGGGACCAGCGGTCCGACGAGAAGGACCGCCAGCGCGAGCGCGGCGAGGATCACCGCGCTGCGCACCGTCGGGCTCACCGCGGAACCGGCACCGATGCCAGCGCCGCCTCGAGGGCGTCGGCCGCGCTGTAGCGATCCAGCTCCGCGTCGGGGCTCAGCTGCAGGCGGTGCGCAAGCACCAGGGGCACGGCTCGAGCGATGTCGTCCGGCGTGACGAAGTCACGGTCGGAGTAGCGGGCGAGCACGCATGCGAGTGCTCGCAGGTGGACTGCCGCGCGCGGGCTCGCCCCGAGCGACACGCTCGGCAGCTCGCGCGTCGAGCGCACGACGGCGACGAGATAGGCGCTGACGTCCGGCGAGACGGTTGTGTCCGCCACGGTCTTGCGCGCATGCGCGATGTCCTGCGCGCTGACGACGGCGGCGATGCTTTCCAGAGCGCTGTCGCGCAGCCCGTCTCGCTCCAGCTCGACCAGCTCACGCTCCTCGTCTTCGCTCGGGTAGCCGACCTCGACACGCATCAGGAAACGGTCGAGTTGGGCCTCGGGCAGCGGGTAGGTGCCCTCGAACTCGATCGGGTTCTGTGTCGCGACGACGAGGAATGGCTCGGGCAGCGGATGCGCGACACCATCGACCGACACCTGTCCCTCCTGCATCGCCTCGAGAAGCGCTGCCTGCGTCTTGGGCGGCGTGCGGTTGATCTCGTCGGCGAGCAACACGTTCGCGAAGACCGGCCCCGGGCGGAATTGGAGCTTGCCGGCTTGCAGGGTCATCGTCCCGGTGAGGTCCGACGGCAGCATGTCAGAGGTGAACTGAACGCGGTGGAACTGGCCGCCGACGGCGCGTGCGAAGGCCGAGGCGCTGAGCGTCTTGGCGACGCCGGGCGGGCCCTGGAGCAGCACGTGGCCGCCCAGCACAAGACTGGCGAGCAGCGCGTCGACGGTCGTCTCGCCCGCAACGACCACGCGTGCGACTTCGGCGTTGACACGCTCGCGCAACTCGATCATCGCCGTAGTCTCCTCAATCGCGCCAGTGCCCGACCGCTCCTCAGCACCGACTGGTCGTCGTGCGGAATGGAAAGCAGCGCGTCGAGATCCGCAAGCTCGACTTCGGCGCGTGCGGCGAGGGCGCCCCGGCGGGCGTCGTCGTCCTCACCGGGCCGTCCACCGAGCCGCCTGTGGATCGCGAGCGCCTCGAGTCGCACCGGATCTGCGGCGGCGTGCGCGCCGTGCGTGCGCGACAGCGTTGCGGCCAGCGAGTGGACATACAGCGCCCGCTCAGGCGTACGTGGCGGGGGCTCGGGATCGGCTGCGCCGAGCCGCCGCGCATGCGCCAGCGCGAACACGATCGCCGCGAGCAGCGCGCCGAGCAGCGCCCACCTCCAGCGGCCCGGCAGCGCGCCGAGCCCGCTGCCAGCCCCGTACCCGTGAATCGTCTCGAGAAACAGCACCGGCCGTGTGGACGGCCCGGCGAGGTCGAGCGCCAGCTGCGCGTCGTCGGCGTCGCCGAGCAGCTGGTTCTCCAGCGGCGCGACATCGGCCAGCAGGTCGATCCGGCCGCGGCCGAGCCGTGCCGTGACGAGCTCGTCGCCGCCAGCTGCAGCGAGCAGCGGCGTGGTTCGTCTGGCGCTTGTCCACTCGCCATCGCCGGCTGTGAGGACGCGCGTGACGCCGGCATCCTCCGGGGCGCGACGGACGACTCGGTCGGCATCCGGGCCGCCGGCGCTCCACGTCGGGACGCCGGCGAGAAGCCGGCTCAGCGAGATGCCGGAGAACTCGCCGCCGACGACGAGGTAGCCGCCGCCGCGCACGAAGCGGCCGAGCGCCGCAACATCCCACGGGGCGATCGTGCTCGGATCCAGCACGAACAGGGTCCCGTTAGACGGCAGCCGCGCGGCGCTCGGTGCGCGGCGAAGCGGCAGGACACGGTGACCGGCGTTGGCGAGCAGCTCACCGTAGGCGGCAACACCACCCGGGGCGGTGGCGTAGACCGACGCGGTGGGTCCCGACGGGCCAGGAAAGAGCGCAGCCACGCCAGCCGTGACCAGCACGTATGCGAGCACGCCGACGAGCGCACCGAGCACCCAGCGGAGCCAGGGCTCGTCCGGCACGAGGCGCGCCAGCCTGGTCACCTGCCGTCCTCCTCGAGTAATCGCCGCCAGGACTCGCGTGCGTTGCCGGCCGCCGCGGGGTTGGCGTGGCGCCCGCCGTACGCCACCCGCTCGAACTCGACGTTCAGCCTGTCGAACAACGGTGAGCGCAAACGCATGCGAATCTGCGCCGCGCGAAGCGCTGTGGGTTGCGGGATCGTGCCTCGCTCGGCGAGCGCCGCGAGCCCGGCCTCGAAGCGCAGGCGCACTGCGCGGTCGAACTCCCCGGCCAGCTCGGCGGCATCGGCCTCCCGCGCGAGCGCGTCAACCGGCGTGCTGGCTCCGTGGCGCGCGGCAATCGTGCGGGCGTCGTGCACGCGACCGCGGACGCCGATCCTGGCAATCGCAAACGCGACGGCCACGACGAGTACGACGAGCGCGACGAACAGCACTGGGTAGCCGAGATCGATTGACGCGAGCGTGCCGCCGTGGGCACCGGCGAAGACGTAGTCGAGGGCGTGCCCGATCCAGCGCAACACGCCGGCGAGTGGCCGCGGGACCGGCGGCTCGCGAAAGCGCGCCTCGTGCAAGATCGCGCGCGCCGCAGCGCGCGCCGCGCCCGCGCCGCTGCTGCTAGGCCTCGGGGTCACGCCGGCGCCGGCCGGCGCTCGTTGCGTCTCCGAATGCAGTGTGCGCGGGCGATGCCGCTGCGCTCGCGGCCGGTATCGCTGCGCTCGCGGGCGATGCCGCTGCACTCGCGGCCGCCGCTGTCGTGATGCCGAGCCGTGTGGCAAGCATCTCGAGGTCGAGTCCCTCCTTGCGGATCCGGAGATCGAAGTAGATCGTGGTCACGACCGCAGCGCTGATTGGCGCGATCAGCACCAAGACGACCAGCTGCGTCACCGCGCTGATGATCAGGAATGCGGTTGGAGACGAAGCGCTGGACTGCAACGCGCCGCCGATCGCCCCGAACACGAAGTTGATCACTGCGGCGATGGCGCCACCGAGAAGCAGCGCGCCGAACGTCGCCCACCAGCGGTCACGGACGAGCTCCTGCGAGCGACCGAGCGCGCTGAACCCGCCACGACCCTCGATGAGCAGCACCGGTACGACGAGGGATAGCGCGCCCCAGAGGTAGAAGAAAGGGATGATGATGAGGATGAGGCCAATGAGCAGGGCGCAAAACAAGACCACGCTCAACCAGATGAGTGCCGGCAACCGCCGCAGCGTGAAGCGGAGCAGCGCTCCGGCGCTGGCACGCTCGCCGAAGTAGATCCCCGAGTAGAGCCTCACTGAAACGCCGTTGGTGATTTGGGCGACGAATACGAAGGCCAGCACACTCTCCACGGCGCTGGCAACCAGCAGTCCGCTCGTCGAGCTTCCGTAGGGGACCAAGAGCTTGCCCCCCGACACGACCGAGCCCGCGGGCAGCGAGGAGAGACCCATCACGAGGTAGATCGCCTCCGCGACCAGCGCGAACGGCAGGATGATCAGCCAGAGCTTCGCCGCGTTGCGGGCGTACAGCCGTACCGCGCGATCGACCACTCCTCCGACGCCCAGCGGTGTGAGCTGGACTGCATCCCTCGGTACCGCCACGGCCGCCACGGGCGCCACAATAGCGCAGCCCGCGTGACACAGACCGAGACCAGTCAGACTCGTTCGCGCATGTAGTCAGGCTCGTTCGCGCATGTAGTCAGGCTCGTTCGCGCATGCAGTCAGGCTCGTTCGCGCATGCAGTCGGCACGGCCCCGACCCACGTTTCCGACGCGCTCGCTCCACCGCACGCGTCGGTCGAACACGACCATGCGGTGGTGTACGTCGAGCTCAACGTGTGGGTCTACCACCGGCTGGCCGGCGCACCGACTCAGTCGACACGGTGCCGCAGGGCGGCTGCAGGGCACGCGTCGTTCAGGAGCGCTCGCGCTCCGCTGACTCCCCCCACGCGGTCGCCAACAGCGACCGCGTGCCACCGCGGTTGCGGTGCTCGCACAAGTACAGGCCTTGCCAGGTGCCCAGCGCGAGCCGCCCGTCGGCGATCGGAAGGGTCAGCGACGGGCCGAGCAACGCCGCCTTGATGTGCGCGGGCATGTCGTCGGTCCCCTCGAGTTGGTGCGTCCAGAACTGTGCCTGTTCGGGAACCGCGGCATTGAACCAACGCTCGAAGTCGCCTCTGACGTCCGGCGACACGTTCTCGTTCAACGCCAGCGACGCCGAGGTGTGCTGAATCAGGAGGTGCAGCAGTCCGACACGGAGCTGGACCAGCTCAGGCAGTGCCTCCACCACCTCGCGCGTGACGAGATGAAAGCCTCGCGGACGCGCCACAAGATCGACCCGGCGCTGGATCCACACGAAGTCAACGCTATCCACATCTAAGGAGGCTCGCCGTCTCACCCGCAGTTGGCGGGCAGCGGCGGCACTCTCGCGCAATTGCGTGACGCTGCAGCTAGAATCGCGGCCGACTGCGGCGGGAAGGAGGGGGCAGGGTCGGATGCGGCAGGGCATGCGTACGATGGCGGTGGTCGCAGCTGCGGTCGTGTTGCTGCTGGTTCTCGCCGCTGCCGCGATGGCCTCACCTTCGCCCACGGGCCTGCTGCTGCGGGCCCGCGACGTGCCGGGCTACACGGCGGTCCCTTCGGATATCGCGTCGCTGACCGACTCGAACGACCAGGGGCCGAACCAGGCGTTCGTCGCCTGTGCCGGCAGCACGCCGCTGCTCGACCAGTTCGACTCGGGCTCCGGTGCGACTGTCGGCTCGCTGTACGGCGTCGGGCAGGACCCGTTTGGTGCGCCTGCCTACATGATCGGCTCGGTCATATTCGACGACGGCTCGACGACCGATGCGGATGACGCGCTCGCCGCACTCGGCAGTTCGTCGTTCCAGCAGTGCTGGGCTGCAACCCAGGACAAGCTCAACAAGGCGCAGGGCATCGCAGCGCCACTCCAGCCCTCGATCGTGACACCGCTCGCCGCGCCGCCCTACGGACAGGCGTCGACTGCCTTCACGGTTGACCAGCACTACGCGGCGGGCAGCCAGGACTTCTACGACCAGGAGAGCCTCGTGGCCTTCCAGCAGGGGCCGGTCGTCGTGATGCTCGAGGATTACGCGTACAACGCGTCCTTCCCGACCTCGGTGCTCGACGAGGCAAGCCGGACGATTGCCGCTCGCCTGGGCGCCGTGCAGCGCTCGACCGCGACCACGAGTGGGACCGGCGCCTGTACCTCGCCGCTACTCAGTGGCGGTCCGCCGCTGTTGAGCACGCCCGAGGCAATTGCCGCCGTCGGTCAGCGCCTCAGCTACGCCGGCTGGACACGGATCCCGGCCGCTGCGACGGGCGCAGCCCAGCAATACACGTGCAGCTGGCGCGGGGCGCACGTGAACGGGGGGCCGTACTACCGCGGGCTCTCGCTCGACCTTTCGATCTCCGGCCCCTACGCGATCGGCGAAGCGAAGAGCGTACTCGACACCGCAATGCAGGGCTGGGGCGCCTCCCCGGTGTCCGGCATCGGCGACGACGCCTTCTACATGCCGGAGCAGGATGACGCGCAGGGCCTTGAAGTGCTGAGCGGGAACATGACGTTCGAGATCGGCATGAGCGCCGACAGCCCGCAGGCGGCGGCGCAGCACCAGCAGGTCGAGCGCCGGCTCGCGCAGCTCGTCCTGGGGGGCCTCGGCACGACCACGCTCGGCGCAACCGGCCAGAGTGGAACGGCCGGGACGAGTGGCTCAGCGCCAGACTGCAGTTTCAGCGTGTCGCCCGAGTTCGGCCCCGAGTGGGTCGATGAGCTCAACAGCGACTTCCAGCGCTACTCGCGCAACAAGCTCCCCGTGAGTGTGGCGACGCTCAACCTGCCGGGTCCGCTGTTCCTCAACTTCGCGCCTAGCATCGAGCTGTACTCCTTCGACATCTGCGCCAGCGGCCTGATCGGCGACATCACGCAGGAGCCCAGCGCGACCAGCGACTCGCTCGCGTTCACGGCGCAACCGGCGGACTGCGGCACGGGCCTCGCCAACCGCCTTTCGCGGACAGACCAGCAGGGGAATGGCGTGCCCTGCTCACCCAAGATCGGCCTCTATGTTGATGGCGAGGCCACGCTCGGCGGCTTCGACTACTCCGGCCCCATCGCGGCGTGGACCTCTGTCGACCCGAAGGCGACGCCCGGGGACCAAGACTTCACCACGACCTGGCAACCGAAGTACTCGGTGCTACCCGGTGTCAGCGGCAGCTGGTCGGCGAGCGAGGGGCCCGACGCTGAGCTCACACTGCTCGAAATCCAGCTCGCGTCGTACACGACGAAGGTTGAGCTGGTCGTGGCCAGTAACGCTGCGCTCGACGCGGAGTTCGGGCCCTCGCTCGTCTTCGATGTCCAGCTGAGCAACAAGAGCCTCACGCAGCAGCTCGCCGACGATCTCAAGGAAGGGGAGTCGGAGCCGGAGGCTGCCGAGAACCTCGCCAAGGAGGTGATCGACGACGCCAATGCGGCGGTCCAAGCCGAGGACGGCGGCTTCTACGGTCAGGCTCCGGCTCAGATCGAGGAGACGCTCGAGAAGACGATGGACCAGGATCTGATTGATGCCTTCAACGAGTGGTTCGCGTCGATCAAGGCGGGCAGCCCGGTCGCCAACGAGCTCGTGAGCGAGGGCGTGACGCCGAATGAGGTACCAGCTAGCGCGCAGACGGCGCTCGAGGACACCGGCACCGAAGCATTCAGCTTCGGCGACGTGCTCGACGCATGCTTGGAGGATCCCGAAGTCTGCCTGGTGCTCGCCGGATGAGCAGGCTCGCACGACCTACGGCCGCAGGCGTCGCGACGATGCTCATCATCGCCGCTTGCGGCTCGGCGCAACGCGGGCACGTGCCGGTCAATCATCACGGAGCGTCGACGCACGCCCTTGGCGCCGCGCAGCGGCTGGAGCGCCTGCGCAAGGACCTGCCGGCCGGATTCAACGCCCCGGGCCACGCCGTCGGCCCGGGGGCTGCGGCCCAGCTGACCGTCGCGCCCGCCGCATCGCTGTCCGCCTCGCAGGTACACCTGGTGCCACTCCCGCCGCGCGCCGCACTTGGGCGCGCGGTTGCCGCGGTGATCAATGAGCCCGACCCGCTACTGATTCGCCCGCTGTTCCTGAGCAGCGAAACGGTGCGTCCGGGTGGCACCGTTATCGTCGCGGCGACGCATCTCGGAATCAGCCCCCCGCACCACGACGCGCTGTTCATTCTCCAGGGCCCGGGTGGCCGCTACCAACGCCTCGTTGCGGTCGGTGGCCAGGTCGCGGCGGGCGTTGTCACACTTCCCGCGACGCTGCAGGCGGGGAGTTGGATCATCGCTGTCGAGGATCTCTCGCAGCTCGGCTCCGAGGGTCGTGTGCTCGTCGACATCGCCGAGCTGTCCGTGAGTTGATCGCACCGATCGACAAGAACCCGGACCCCCTCGCGTGAACAGCTGCGCTCACCTGCTGGACCACCGCAGGTATCGCCGCGCTCTATGAAGACGAGGCGGTGATGGCCTACCCGCCGGGCGAGCTGACGGTGGGCCGCGAGGCGATCCGCACGCTGTGGGAGAAGGTGCTCGCCAACGCGCCGCGCTTCGAGCAGGAGCCTCCGCTACCAACGCTGGTCAGCGGCGACATCGCGCTCACTTCCACGCCGCCAAAGGATGGCGCTGGCGCTCGCGCACAGGTAGCTCGCAAACAACCCGACGGCACCTGGCTACGGCCGCTCGACCAACCTGAGGTCGTCCACCCCGCCTAGCGGCGTTACCGCGGCACGCGGGAGATGGCGCTCAGTGCCTAGCGTGGTTGATCGTCAAACTCGCCGAGCACCTGGTGCTGGTTCCGCCAGCATCGCGAGCGCGAACCAGCACGCGCACCACGGTTCCCACACGCAGGGTATCCGTCTTCAATGACGCCCGGGTGGCCCCGCCGATATTCTCGAAAACGTAATGAGCGGCGGCTCGCTTGCCTTCATGCGCGATGTCGCTGGTGCTCTTACCCTCGGCCTCGCGCGTGCCCGCTCGCACCGACCCCCGCTGTTGCCACTGGAAGCTGTAAGTGATGACATCAGAGCCTGCCCCCGTCCACGTGCCCGTAGTCGCCCGCAGAACCCCGCTCTTGACGGTGATAACGGGAGCCACCACCGACGTCGGGGCTTTCACGCCTCCCGTCTGCCCGGTGGGCCCGGTCTGACCGCCGGGCCCAGTCTGACCCGTGCCGCCTGTGCTGCCGGTGGGGGCGGCCGCGCTCACGGTCGCGCTAGCCGCCGACACCTGCGTGCTTGCGCCGTAACGGTTGCTGGCCTTGACTTGGACCCTCACCACGCACCCGACGTCAGCCGCAACCAGGATGTAGGTGCTGGAAGTGGCTTCGCTGATGTCGCCGTAGGCGCCACCCGCGCATGAGCGCTGCCACTTGTAGCTGTAGGAGCTTGGGGCGGGAGCGTCCGTCCAGGTGCCCTCGCTGGCTGTGAGTACGCTCCCGACGACTGCGCCGTCGGAGGCGCTTAGCGTGGGCGCGGTCCCGACCCCTCCCTCGGGTGGCCCCTCGATGACTGACGTCGGAGCTGAGTACACGGTGATGCTGCCATATGCGTTGCTGGCCACGACGAGCGCGCGCAGCGTCGAGCCGACGTCCGCTGAGGTCGCGATATAGGAGCTGGCAAGAGCCTCGGAGATGTCAGCGCAGGGCCCGCTCCCGCAGCGCTGCCACTGGTAGGCGAAGGTGGGGGTCGGATAGCCGCTCCAGCTGCCGGTGGACACGCTGAGGGTGTAGCTGTCCTCGGCCGTGCCCACGACCACGGGGGCGGCGGTGCTCACAGGGGCGCTCGGCGTTGTGAACGACTCCCACGTCGGAGCGGTGGTCGTCCCCGCGATGTTGGACGCTACGGCTTCGACGTAGTAGGTCGTCCCCGGTGACAGCCCGGTGACGTCCACGTAGGCGGAGGCTGTGGAGGCGCTGTCGCCGGCGTCCGCCGACGCCGACATCGAGGACATGCCCGACGGCGAGGTCCCGTAGAGGAAATGGACGCTGGTGTCGAACTGGTTGGACTCGACATCGGCGCCGATGTCGGCGCCAGTGGGCTCGATGTCGAGGTTGAAGGCGTCATAGCCATCGATGACCGGTGGCACGGCCGCCAGCGGCGACATCGTGTACTCGTAGCCGTAGCTGGTCCCGTCGATGTTGGCGGCGGCGAAGCGGTAGCAGTAGCGCTCGCCGTTCACGAGGTCGGTGATGGTCGTCGACACCGCGATCGCTCCCAGGCCCGAGCCGACATCTACAGGCGCCGTGCTCTCGCTGTAGCTGCAGCTGCCATCGCCCTCGGGGCCGTACTGCACCCAGTATTCGGTGTCGAGCTGATTGGGGTAGACGCCGCCGTCGAGGGTGATGGTGGTGGGTGTCGACGACGCCTCGTAGGAGCCGATGTTGTCAACCTGATTGGGACTCGAGCGAGCGGGCCCGGCAATGCCCGGCGCGCCCGCCACCGCGTCCCCGCTGATAGTTCCGTTCCCGGCCGGCCCGTTGTAACCAGGCCCGGCGGTGCATAGGTATAGGTCCGGCGCTGCGCACGAGCCGTTGACGTTGTCGTTGCTGCCGGAGAGCACGGGGTTGAGGGCGGCGGAGGCGCTGTAGGCCCACGAGGGGCTGCCCTCGCCGGCATTGTCACCCTCGCTGTGGAGGACGCCCAAGTAGCCGGCAGTGAGGGCGGTGGCGAGGCTGCTGCCGCCGGCTTCGTAGGAGCCGAGGCCGCTGTAGAGCCCGGGGTCGTAGAAGAAGAGGCCGGTCGGGACCCCGCCGTCGGCGCTGATGTCGTTGTAGACGCGCCCGGCGCAGCCCGTGTCTAGCTGCCAGCTCGGCTTCGCTTCCGAGGAGCAGCCGCTGGAGTCCCCCGGATCGGCGACCTCGTCGATGCCGCGGGCGTCCGGGGTCGTGGCTGCGTAAAGGTCGGTTCCCCCCACGGCAGTAACGTCCGCATAGGCCGCCGGGTAATCGACGAATGGAGGGTTGGGCAGGTACCCGAAGTCGCCCGCGGCCGCCGTCGTCGCCACCCCCGGGAACACGAAGTCGCTCGCCGTCCCGATCGCGCCCTCGCCGTCGGTGGACCAGCTGTTGGAGATGACGTCGGCGCCGCTCGCCGCCGCCGCCTGCTCGGCGGCAATGAGGTCGGAGTCGCTGGATGAGTCGGCCTGCACGAGGATGATGTGGCAGAGGGGGCAGATGGACGAGACCGCGTCCAGGTCCAGCGCCTGTTCCAACTCCCAGCCCGTGTTGTCACCCGTAGGATCGGCGGGGAGGTCGCTGGCGCTCCCGTACTCGTTGACGATCTGGAGGTTGGCGGGCGGGAGGTCAAAGCAGCTCCGGTAGGTGGCGAGGTCGGCGGCGGCGTCGGCGTAGCCGTAGGCGTCGACGATGGCGATGGTGGAGCCGGAGCCTGCCGTCGCCGAGAGGGCGGTGGTGTCGTATGCCTGCTGGAAGTAGGCGGGGGCGCCCAGCACCGCAGGCGAGGCGTCGATGTCGCCGCAGTCGGTGCTGTCGGCGATGTTGACGCGCGCGGGGATGGCCGCGCCCGTGCTCTTATCGACCAGGAGCTGGGCGGCGCAGGCCGCGTGCCCGCTGTTGGGGGCGCAAACATCCTCTTCGCCGGCGATGGAGGCTGCATCTGCGAGCCCAGTGAGGGCGGTCAGGCTCTCGTCCGCGTCCGGAGACGGCGTGATCGCCGTAATCGCCTGCAACGGGTCGGCGAAGCTCGCGCCGGCACCTGTGCTCGCCGCCTGTGCTCCGGGGGCGGTGCCAGCGGTCGTGAAGGACTCGTACATGCTGGTGGTTGTGCCAGCGGTGTTGGTGGCAACCGCCTCCACGTAGTAGGTGGTGCCTGCGGTGAGGCCCGTCAGTGTCTGGCTGACGCTCTGGTCGCTGATCTCGCTGCCGATAGTCGCGGCTTCGGTGGGAACGTGGGTTGAGAGGTCGGAGGGCGAGGTGCCGATGGCGAAGTAGTAGGTGCTTGCCCAGGCTTCGGGGTTGATGGCGGCGGAGACGGTGGCGCTGTCATCGGTGATCGAGAGATTGGAAGTACCCAGGCCGTCCACGCTCGGGGGCCGTGGCGAAGCACCGTCGAGGTTGTAGTCGTAGCCGTATACGGTGCCATCGGCATTGGTAGCCACCAGGCGGTAGTGCTCGTTCACGCCCTCGGGCAAGCCAGTGAGGTCGATCTCGACCTCACTGATGCTGCTGGCAGCCGAGATGGACTGGCTGGCCGTGGTCTGGCCGTATGACGTCGTCGGCCCATACTCGAGGTAGTAGCTCGAAGCCAGGCCATTGGTGTATATGCCTGCCACGAGCGTGGCCGTCGTCGCTGTCTGGCTTTCCAGATAGCCGTTGCTCTCGTCGGCGGCTCCGATACCGGGAGCGCCGACGACCGCATCCCCTGAGATCGAGCCGTTGCCGGTGGGTCCGTCGTAGCCCGCCCCGGCATTGCAGAGATAGGAGGGCGCGCATGTGGCGCCGGCGGAGTTGTTGCCGCTCGTGACGTCGCCCAGGACGTCCGCGTTCGAGTAGTTCCAGCTGGCATTGCCATCGCCGGCGCCATCTTCGAGGAGCGCGTAGTAGGCGGCGGTCAAGGGCGTCGCCAGGCTCGTGCCCCCCCAAAGAGAGAACCCGCCGTAATCGCTGTCGTAGATGTAGATGCCGGTGTAGGGGTCAGCGTCGGCGCTGATGTCGTTGTAGGACCGCCCCGTACAGTCCCCGGCGACGGTATCGGTCTGCCATACGGGCTTTGTCTCGTCGGCGCAGCCGCTGCCGCTGCCCGACCACGCGGTCTCGGTGAAGCCACGGAGGGTCGTGCTGGTGTTCAGATCAGTCCCGCCCACGGCGTTGACGCCGTTGAGGGCCGCTGGCCAGGCGGTGTTCGTGTCTCCGCCGTCCCAACCGCTGTCGCCGGCCGCGGCCAAGGTGGCGATCCCCGAGTAGCTGAAGTCGCTGTCAGAGAGCGTGCCCACCGATCCATTGCTCATCCACGAGTTCGAGATCTGATCGACGCCGGGTGTGTCCGCTGCCGCGTGCTCGGCCGCCACGAGATCGCTGTCGCTGGCGCTGTCAGCTTCGACGAGGAGGAGGTGGCAGTTAGGGCACAAGGATGAGACCGCATCCAAGTCCAAGGAGATCTCCGTTGTCCAGCCGTGGTTCTGGGTCGGGGGCAGGCTGGTCGTGCTCCCGGTCTGCCCGACCTTGGTAAAGCAGCCGTTGGCGGTCGTGCACGGGGGCAGGCCGTAATACGAGCGGAACTGCGCGAGATCGCTCTCAGCTGCCGGGTCGTCGTAGGCGTCGACGATGGCGACGGTGTCGCCGTAGCCAGCTGTTGCCGACAACGCGGTGGTGTCGTAAGCCTGTTGGAGATCAGTGGGGGTGCCAGGCGCCGGTGCGGGCTGGGCCGCAGGCTCTGTCGCCGGCGACGCATTGGCGCCGCTTTCGGTCGAGGATGCGTCGTCGGCTTTGGATGCGCCCTTCATCAGCGCCTTCGATGACGTGACCTTGCTGCGAGGTCTAAGGATGTGGTCGACGCGCAGGACCTGGTGTGTGCTCTTGGAGATGAGTCCCTGCGCCAGGCACGCCGCGTGTCCGGCGGTGGGGATTGAGCACGCTGCCCCGACGGCGACATCAGACGCCGCTACTCCGGTGGCCTGCTGAATCGCGACGGCTTGAGAATGCGTGGGCGCAGCCGCCGAGACCACACGCAAGCGCGGGCGTGAAGTCGTAGTCAGCTGCCCATGTCCTCGCCTTCGCCGAGTACGTGCGCCTGCGACTACGTTGGTCTCGGCGGATGTACGAGCCACCGAAGAAGTCTTCTTGGTCGTCGAGGCTGCGCGTACGCGGGCTTTCCTTGAGGCCGCGGCGGCAGCGATAGCGAGGCGCTGTTGCTTGGGCGTGGTTGACGGACCCACGAACAGCTGTATGAGGGCAATAGCACCAATCAGGGCAAAGGCGAGAGCAACAATGAGACGGCCGCGAGCGACCACCGCTTTGATATCGGCTGCTCGTTGGGGCGACTATAGGTTCGGAACACGGGGTCGGCGCTGAGGCAAAAACCGAGGCGCGAGCGCTACGCGACCCTGGCTCGGCCGGTCTCATACGGCCCGAACACGGACCAAGAGTGACAACCGAAACACATGTACGCGCTGATGCGTGATCGAGTGTCGCGCGATGGGGCGCCGGTAGTAGCGGCAAGTGCGCGGTCGAGTTGCGGCCCAGCGAGCGTGAGGCGGCATGAGCTCCAACTTGGTCGCGTCGTTGCTACTGCAGGCCGTGGAGCGTCTTGAGGATTGGGCCGGCGGCGCGCCAAGTTATCGTCACGGCGTTGATTGCGTGCACTCCGCCGCGCGGGACGCTAACTGCGACGACGTTGTTGACGACGTCGCTGGCTGAACGTGTACGGTGAGCCTCACACCGTGACCCGGTCGGAGAAGATCTCGCTCGGCATCGTCGTGCTCGCCGCCTGGATCATCATCCCGGCAGCGTTGGGCGTG
Source organism: Solirubrobacteraceae bacterium (assembly GCA_049512455.1). Taxonomy (GTDB): domain Bacteria; phylum Actinomycetota; class Thermoleophilia; order Solirubrobacterales; family Solirubrobacteraceae; genus Palsa-513. Next base: position 59,268 of record JBEKXB010000016.1, read on the forward strand.
CTCGGAATCGGGATCGCGTCGGTCTCAAGCGGTGTCAGCAACGTGGCACGCGTCATTGACGCACTCGTTGTTCTGCTCGGCGTCGGGATCCTGAGGCGCAGCGAGATCGCCCGCGTGATCTACATCGTGCTCGGCGTCATCGGCGCGGCCCTCATCATGCTGGCCAGCGTGAACGCGAGCCCTGGCGCCGTGTTCGTGGCGCTCGCGTTCCAGCTAGGGCCGGTCGTCTTCCTGATGCTCAGCTCGGTCCGCGACAGTTTCGGCTAGACGTCCTACAGGGTGGCCTGCCGCGTCGTACTCCTCGTCATTGTGGACGACACCAGCGCCGGCGGCTTCGGCTGACGAAGTCAGCTGGCGGCATACGTGCGTGCTGGCGCTTCGCGCGCGGGGAGCGCGTGCTGCGGGTCGTTACGCGCCGTCGCATCTTCTGGAGCGGTCGTCTCGCTGGCCCGTCAGGCGGGTGCCAGACGACATGAGCCTGGAGCGTGGATGGCTCTTAGCTGCCGGCGTCGGCGGGTGGCGGGCGGCTCGGTGCTCAGTAGGGCGTGAACTGCGGCGCGTGCAGCGCGTCGCGGATCGCGCGACCAGCGCTGCTGAGTGCGTTGGCTGGCTCTAGCCATTCGTAGCGCCAGGCGGGGATCGTCAAGGGCTGTGGCGTCATCTGCGGCTGGAGATCATGAAGCCGCTCGTCTTCAAGGCGAATCAGCCGAGCGATCAGTCTCCTGACAGACGGTGTCCATTGTGCCGCGGCGAGTGCAGCTACGCCGCGGTGCAGGGCTCGCCTCGCTCTCGCACACGCTGCGTTGATCACGGCTTGGGTTGGCGAGGCGCGGCTGAAACGAAGGGCCTCGGGGCTCCAGGTGTCGAGCTCGCTGTCCAGGCGGCTTGCGGCGCTGTCGATCGGTGTGACGATCCCCAGGTACTGCGCAGCAGCCGCGCCGAGAGTCGCGTGGCGCAGGCTGTAGCCGTCGTCCCGGACCGGTGTTGGCGCGATGTAGCCGCGCCGCTCTGGCGACATCCACTCGGAGTTGAGGTTGCCTGGGCGCGGCGGCGCGTGGTTGACAGTGAGGCGCGTGAACAGGACGCGCGAGAGCTGTGGGTAGGGGTACAGGCTGTTGCGTGGCGTCACCGTGTCCGTGATGTCTTCCTGCAGCCACTGCGCTTCGTTAAACGCGCCATGCGCTTCGTCGGTCGTCAGAAAGCTGGTGACCTCATGCGAGGCCGGATCCACGATCGCGAGCCTCCAGCGGCCTCGTGCCAGTGACAGGCTTGCCGAGATCCTGTCTCCCGGCCTGACGAGGAAGAGGAATTGCGGGTGGAAGTGGTGGAGCGTGTCGCTCCAGAACGCGTAGTAGAAGTTGGAGCGAGGCACGGCCGCCTGGCGATCTGCCGCGTGACGCTCTTCGTTCGTCCCGATCTGAATGAACGGAGCACTGCTGTCTCCAGGGGTCTGGGCTCCGATCCAGGTTCCCGCCCGGCCCGGTCGCGAGTCACGCTCGATGCGAGGCACTATCCATGACCCTGAGAGCGACGTCACGCTGGGGCCCTGCCAAACATAGCCGGCGAACGCGCCGAGCCACCGGCGCGGCACTCTGGCCATGCCGCCTCCCTGCGCCACCAGCACCACGACGATCGTGCCGGTAAGCGCGATCGCGTAGATGGCGGCGAGGCACTGCCCCCAACCCCACCGCCGAGAGCCCGCATCTCCACTGTGCCTGACCACGCTGCGCAGCATGCTAGCCGCGCGACCGGCCTGGCCTCATGGCGCCAGCATAGCCAAACACGCCAACCTGGCGCGACTCTAGGAGCTATCGCGGTACCCGTCAGAGATCGCCGCGGCCTCGCCCCGTATACGGTTGGGGAGCGCCGCCCGGATCCGGGCGGCGCTTGAGCCAATAGGGGGTACCGATATGTCGTACGCAGTCGTGCACCACTTCGCCGGCGGCACCGAAGACCAGTACAACGCGGCGGTCGCTGCGGTGCATCCGCCGCACGGCCTCCCGGCAGGCCAGACGTTTCACGTGGCCGGCCCGACCGACGACGGCTGGATGATCGTCGCGATCCATGAGTCGAAGGGCAGCTGGGAGAAGTTCCGCGACGGAACTCTCGGGCCGAAGATGGCTGCAGGCATTGACGGGAGCTTCGCGTCACCGCCGCAGGAGACGACGTTCGAGATCCGTCACCACGAGACGGCCTGACGGCGGCTCATCGGCTGCAGGCCGGCGCCCGGCCAAGCGACCGTGAGGCGGTCGCCTGGCCGGGCGGAAGGTCGCTGACGGAGATTCACTCGAGCTCGATGGCGGTCAGCGGACGAGGATCGCCAGCTTGCCCTGGGTGTGGCTCGTGGTGAGCGCGCTGAGAGCCTCGGGGGCTCGCGCGAGCTCGTATGTGGTCTGAACCGGCACTCGCAGCGTGCCGTCGGCCAGCAACCGGCCGAGGCGCTCCAGATTCTCGCGCGTCGGTGTGGCCATGACGTTCGTGTGGCCTGGACCGTCACCGGCGGCCCCGTTCGGCGACGCGAAGAGTCCGCCGCTCTTGACCGCCGCGTCGAACGCGCCGGGCGCGTAGGCGCGAGTCCGAGGACAATCTCGCGGTGTAGCGGAACGTCGGCTGATCACGATACGCAACCCCGCTCCATGGCATGGGAGCGGCAGCCAGGCGGAGTACCACAAGCCCAGCGCGGGCCTATCCTCTGCTACGTGAAACGCACAACGGCACTGCTCACGGTCGGCGTGCTGCTGCTTGCAGCGATCCTCGCGATCGCGGTTGGCTCGAGCTCCGTCCAGGTGGTCGGCTTCATCGTCTTGGCGATCGTCCTGATGATTCTCATCCCCGATCTGATTGCGCCCGGCACGAACCTCCTGCTCGGCGGAGGCCGCCCGCGGTTCTTCCGCACGCGCAATCCGCCCGCCCGCAAGCGCTGATATCGGCGTGTGTCTACTGGGGATCGCGTGGTCGAGGTCGACGCCGCAGCCGGCTCGCGCCTGGTGTTCGCGCTTTGCGGGCGTCACGGGTGGGGGTTGGGCGGGCGATCGCGTTTGTCGGGAGCGACAAACGCCCGTCTTAGCGCTTGAGCCGCGATGAGTGCGAGGCCCGCGCCGCGGCGCACAGCGGCGGAGCGGGCGAGTTCGGTTGGGTCGCGCGCGTTCCGAGTCAGCTTGCGGCTGCTATCGGCTGGCGAAGGATGGTCTTCATCTTCTCGGGAGCGGCGCGCCTCGGGTCGCTGAGGTAGATCTCGTGATGCTTGCCGGCGTGCTCGTAGCCCTGCTGAGCGATGAAGGCGTGCAGGCGCTTAATCGTCGGGCCCTCAGCGGCGTAGGGGCCGAGGTGCATCATCTGAGCCGCCGGGCCTTCGGTGAACCGCTCGAGGCGCAGCCGCCCGATCGTCTGCGGCGACTTCTTCTTGGCGGCCTTCTCCACCGCGTCCGCGAAGACCTCCGCGGTCACGACGTCTGGCTGCATGATCATCATCGTCCAGTACCACGCGGACTTGTCGTCAGTCGTGAACGTCGAGATGTCGGGCGTCCACCACAGTCCCTCAAGCGGCAGCACGCCGTAGTCGACCCCGTCGGGTGCGCGCTTGATCGCGAACTTGGCGGCATAGGCGACCGCGTACAGCGCCTCGACAGCCTCTCCGTACTCGGTGGCCGTGTTCGGGTCGCCGTGGCCGTCGATCATCAAGTAGGTGAGCTCGGGCACCTCGACGATCCCCGGCTCACGCCCGGCCGCGTACAGCTCGCGCAGCTCGTGCTTGTAGTCGATCCTCGTCGTCGTGGGCATCTTGACCTCCAGGTTTCGGGGCGGGCGCTGCCTGAATGGTCACGCTCAGGGCCATCGCTCGCATCGGTGGAGACCCCCCCAAATCGCGTCGACGCGCTCGTGCACATGCGACCACATCACGTAGCGCCAACGCGTGGGGACTGACGCGCTGCTGGCGTAGCGCCAACGCCCCCGGATGCTCGATGAGCGATGCGAGTGCCAGAGGTGGGGGTTGCACACCACTGCCGTACTGGGCAAAGAAGCGGCGCGGAGCACCCGCTGCGCCTTCGCAACGGTGCCCCGGCGTCAGTGGACGGTCGCTGTGCAAGTAGCCGTATTGACAGAAGCGGCGACGGTGCTACAACAAGGGGAGCAGTAGATAGGAGGTTCCGTTGGAGAGAGAGCGCCGGTCATAGAGGTTCGGCCCCGGCAGGGCGCCCGTTAGACAGCAAGGTCGCGCACACGCGCAAGATAGGGCGCCCGTAGCCGGGGTTCCTGGCGGCGACGTCGTAGCAGACCGCCGAATACGAAGCACGTGCGAGTGCTCGGAGACGATTACGTCTCGAGCCTCCCTTGACGGCTGCGCCTGCGCGAGTGCGCCGCGGCGGGACCGGGCCTGGGCTGCCACGTCTCTAGAGACCTGTTTCTGGCGCGGAACGGAGGTCGTCAGTGGCGGCTGATCACGATCGCGACCTTGCTGCCGGCGCGGAGCTTGGTTCCGGGCTTCGGGCTCTGCGAGACAACGACGCCGGCGCGTCCGGCTGCACGCCGGTGGGTGATCCGCCCGAGCGCGCAATGAGACTTGGTGAGGGACGTGCGGGCCACCGCGAGCGTCTTTCCATGCAACTTGGGCACGACACAGGTCGCGGTCGTGGTCGGAGCGGTCCCCCCGGTGCTGCCCGTGCCGGTGCCGCCCGTGCCGGATGAGCACGCGGAGAGTTGGAACTCATCGATGTTCAGGGGCTGACCAACCGAATACGGATCGTCGCCGCCATAGACATCGACAAGTGGCCCGCCGTTCGCCGTCTGCGCGCAGGTGGTCGAGCCGGACAGGGAGATGAGCGCCACCACAGCCGTGCCCGCCGGCACACTGGACCCGGTGCAGATAATCCTTCGCTGGGTCCGGGTGTTGTTGCCCGTGGCGCAGCTGATCCCTGCCGGCGAGACGATCGTGGCGGACGTGACCGACGTGCTGAATGCAACGTCGAACAGCGTGTTGCTGCTGTTCGGCCCCAGGGCGGTGTCACAGGAGAACGTGAAGCCATTGGCCGTCATGTTTCCCGAGCAGTTCTGTGCCGCCGCCGGCTGGACGCCCACCGCCAGCCCCGCGGCCACGACCGTCGCGACGAGAGCGGCGCGAACCGATAAACGCCGAGCGCGGGTCGCATCCATGAGCATCGCTTAGCGTAGGGGTCGGGATGCCCCTGGTCATCCGGGTCGGGCCACCTCGTCTCGACGGGACAATACGGACCAGGCTATCCCTGGCGGCGACTCATTTGCACGCCGCGCGCCAGCGCACATCACGTTGCTCTCGTGCGGCGACTGTAGCCGACGGGCGCTGTGTCCGCTGCTCATTCACGGAGAGAGGCTCCGGTCGGTCCTCGCGACAACACGGCGTCGTGTTGTGCCCGTGGTCTGGGTGGGCCGTCCTATGTTGGCCGGGTCAGGCCTCGGGGTCTGCCTCGCCTAGTAACAGCGTCATGAACATGGAGCCGCGGCTCGGGCTGTAGTCGCCGAACGGTCCGCACGGTCTGAATCCTGCTCGGGCGTAGAGCGACCGCGCCGGAGCAAACGCTGGCTGGGAGCCTGTCTCAAGACTGACGCGGCGGAAGCCTCGCTCGCGCGCAACACCGATGAGATGATCGACCATCGCTCGACCGATCCCGCGACCGCGTGCCGGCTGGGCAGTGTGCATCGACTTCAGCTCTGCGTGGCGCGCATCGAGCTCCTTCAGCGCCGCGACGGCGAGCAGCTCGCCATTGACGCGGAAACTGAAGAGCGTCACGCCAGGCTCCGTGAGACCGTCCACGTCGAGTGTATGGTCGTCCTCCGGCGGGCTGTGCGACTTCGTGAACGCGAGGTGGCGCCCCAGCAAATCGCGAACGTCCTCGGCTCGCGGATCATCAATCGAGACCTCGCCCTCCAGCACAGCAGGAAACTAACTGACGCCAAGCCGCCCGGTCCGAACACCGCGCTCGCATGACTCGCACGACAGCGCGCCACTCCGTTTCGCGCGGACCAGCTGCGTGACCGTCGGTCGGGCTCGTGTCTGCGTCCGTGGTTTGCGACAACGTCGCGCTAGACGTGGACGGGCTGACCAGCCGGGGTAATGTGTGGCCGTGATGAGCTCC
>JBEKXB010000017.1:0-64587 GCA_049512455.1 Solirubrobacteraceae bacterium
AGCCCCTCGCCTCGGCCTCCGATCGCGTGGAGTCCGATATCCAGACCGCCGGCAGCCCGAACGCCGGCTCGGTCGTGGCGATGCCCGTCAGGCTGCCGACCGCGTCGCCGGGGTCCATCGCCAGGTGATGCCCGGCGATCAGCGAGCCGCGGGCGACCTCGACGCCGCGGACCTTGAACACGTACTCGTGTGAGTCCAGGCCGATCTCGTCGTGAATCCGAACCGAGGGGATGACGATGCCGAGCTCGCCGGCGATCTGGCGGCGGATCGCGGAGACGCGGTTGACAAGCGAGCCACCCCCGTTGCGCCTGTCCACGAGCGGGACCAGGCCGAAGCCGATGCTCAGCTCCAGCGGGTCGAGCGGCAGCTCTCCCATCACGGCGTCCTTCGAGGCGACCGGGGGTGCGGGGAGCGCCTTCGCAGCTTCCGCCCGCTTCGCCTCGATCGCTTCCGGCAGACCGTCGCGCACCGCATAGCCGACCGCCAGGAAGCACCCGCCGACGACGAGGAACGGGATCGTCGGTAGCCCCGGGACCAGGGCGAACATGCAGATCACGCCGCCCGCAACCATCGGCGCCTTGCGCTGGCTGAGGATCTGCGTGGCGATGTCGGTGCCGAGGTCCTTCTTCGAAGCCGAGCGCGTGACGATGATGCCGGTCGCGACGGAGATCAGCAGCGCCGGGATCTGCGCGGCGAGGCCGTCGCCGACGGTCAACAGCGAGTAGGTGTGCGCTGCGACGCTGAACGACAGGTGATGCTCGGCGACGCCGACGATGATGCCGCCGATCAGGCAGATCAGCACGATCACGACCGCGGCGATGGCGTCGCCGCGGACGAACTTCGCGGCGCCGTCCATCGCGCCGTAGAAGTCCGCCTCCTTGCCGATCTCCGCGCGGCGGTTGCGCGCCTGCTCGTCGGTGATCAGCCCGGCGTTGAGGTCGGCGTCGATCGCCATCTGCTTGCCCGGCATGGCGTCGAGGGTGAACCGCGCCCCCACCTCGGCGACCCGCCCGGCGCCGTTGGTGACGACGATGAACTGGATGATCACGAGGATCAGGAAGATCACCAGGCCGATCACGACGTTGCCGCCGACCACGAACTGACCGAACGCGCGGACAACGCTGCCGGCGTCGCCGCGGGTCAGGATCAGCCGCGTGACCGAGACGTTGATCGCGAGGCGGAACATCGTCGTCAGCAGCAGCAGGCTCGGGAACGATGAGAAGTCGAGGGCTTTGCGGAGGTACATCGTCGAGACGACGATCGCGAGCGCGCACGAGATGTTCAGCGTGATGAAGACGTCGATCAGCGGCGAAGGCAGCGGGATCACGAGCATCGTCACGACGAGCACGACGGCGAGCGACGCGACGAGGTCCATGTGCTTGAGCAGCGCCTTCATGCCGCTGCCGGCGTTGGGGTTGTTCGGGTTCACACGCCCACCTTCCGGCGGCCCGCGAGCCGATAGACGAACGCCAGCAGCTGCGCGACCGCCTGCCACAACGCCTCGGGCACCAGCTGGCCGACCTCGACGGTGCTGTGCAGGGCCCGCGCGAGCGGCGGATCGGAGACGACCGGCACCTTGTGCTCCTCGGCGATCTCGCGGATCTGCAGCGCGATCAGGTCCTGGCCCTTGGCGACGACTTCCGGAGCGGCCTTGGTGCCGTCGTAGACGAGCGCCACAGCGAAGTGGGTCGGGTTGGTGACGACGACGTCGGCGGTCGGGACCGCCGCCATCATCCTCGCCCGCGCCGCCTGCAGCTGGCGGCGGCGCATCGCCGAGCGCACCTCCGGCGGCAGGCTGTGCTGGCGCATCTCGTCCTTCACTTCCTGCTTGGTCATCTTCAGGCTCTTCTCGTAGCGCTTGCGCTGCCAGATCAGGTCGGCCACGCCGATCAGCAGGTAGGCGATCGCGGCCCGTTCGACGATCCCCTTGACCGACGAGGCGATCAGCGGGCCGAGCGCGCTCGGCGGCGTGCCGACGCCGATGGCGAGGCTCGTGATCTGTGGCAGCAGCGCCATCGTCACGACCGCGCCGACCACCGCAACCTTTGTAACTGACTTGAAGGTGTTGAAGATGACCTGCGGACCGAACAGGTTCTTGAAGCCGGTGAGCGGATTGAGCCGCGAGAACGTCGGCTTGAGCACGTAGAGAGACGGATTCCAACCGACCTGTGCGGCGTTTGCGACCACGCCGGCGATCAGGCACGTGGCGAGGACCGGAGCGACTGCCGCTTCGAGCACCGTAAGGGTCGAGCTGAGGATGCCGTGCAGCCCGGCTGCGCTGCTGACAATGTGCGGTGTCGCCACATCGGCGAACGCGCCGCGCATCGCGCTCGCTGCTTCGTTGACGATCGTCGAGCCGACCGTCAGGACCGCGACGAAGCCTGCGATGAGCACGACGGCGCCGTTGAGGTCCGCGCTCTTGGGCGAGCGACCCTTCTTGCGCTGCTCGCGGCGACGCTTCGGGGTTGCCTTCTCAGTGCGGTCAGCTCCCGCGGGCATTAGACGGGCACCAGCTCGCGGAGTGCGTTACCGACGGTGTTGCCGAGCTGGCCGCCGAACCAGCCGCCGAGGAACGGCAATGACGCGGTAACCGTGAGCAGCGCGACGGCAACCTTGACCGGGAAGCCGACGGCGTAGACGTTGAGTTGCGGGACGACGCGCGAGACCATGCCAAACGCGATGTCGGTGATCGTCACGGCGAGCACGACCGGTGCGCTGACCTCCAGCGCGGAGTAGAAGACCGTGGAGAAGATCGCGACCGATCCGCCGACGACCGAGTTGATCTGCACGCCGCCGGCCAGCGGCGCCAGCTCGAACGTCCTGCCGATCCCCTGCAGCACCCAGCCCTCGCCGCCGAGCGCGAGGAAGATCATCGTCCCGACCATCGCGTAGAGCTGCGAGAGAATCGCGTCCTGCTTGCCGGTCAGCGGGTCGAGCATCGCGCCGAACGAGAACCCGGCCACGCCGTCGAGCAGTGTCCCCGCCGCCTGAACGGCAGCGAACAGCGCGCCTATCGCGAACGCGACCGCTCCTCCGATGAGCAGTTGCTCGAGGACCAGCCCGAACAGCGGCAGCGGCGTTGCGGGGAGCTGCTGACCGTGGGCGGCAACGCCGACGAGCCCAATTGAGATCGCGACCGCGGCAATGATCCGCACCTGCGGCGGCATCACGCTCGAGGAGAACATTGGCGCGAGCACGAACAGCGGCGAGACGCGTGCGAGCACGAGAAAGAACGCGATGACGTGCGAGGTGCCGATGCCGTTCAGCAGCTGCGTCAGCGCCGCGGTGCTCATCAGCCGACCATCTGCGGGATCGACATGTACAGGGCCTGCGTGTAGGAGACGATCTGTTGGAGCATCCACGGGCCGAGCACGACGATCACCACGCCGATGCCGACGATCTTCGGGATGAACGACAGCGTCTGCTCCTGGATCTGCGTCACGGCTTGGAACAGGCTCACGACCAGTCCGACGCTGAGGCCGACGAGCAGCAGCGGGCCACCCACCTCCATCGCCAGCGTCATCGCTTGTGTGGCAAGGTTGACGGCGGTGTTCTGATCCATCTCGCCCCCTAGTGGAAGCTCGTGACGAGCGAGTTGATGACGAGGTTCCAGCCGTCGACAAGGACGAACAGGAGGATCTTGAACGGCAGCGACACGAACGTCGGCGGCAGCATGATCATGCCCATGCTCATCAGCGTCGAGCTGACGATGAGATCGATGATCAGGAACGGTAGGAAGATCAAGAAGCCGATCTGGAATGCCGTCTTCAGCTCGCTCACGATGAACGCCGGGATCAGGACGTAGGTCGGAACGTCGGCGCGCGTCTGCGGCGGGGGCCGGTGCGCGAGGTTCTCGAACAGCGAGATGTCCTCGGCGCTGGTCTGCTTGAACATGAACTCGCGCAGCGGCTGCTCGGCGTCCTTGATCGCCACGGTCATCGTGATCTGGTGGTGCTCCAGCGGCTCCCAGGCGTCGGTCTTGATCGCCGAGATCGTCGGTGCCATCACGAACAGGGTGAGGAACAGCGCGACGCCGACAAGGACCTGGTTGGGCGGCGTGGTCGTCAGCCCGACGCCCTGGCGGACGAAGCTGAGCACGATCAGGATGCGTGCGAACCCGGTGATCGTGAACAGCAGCGCCGGCACGAGCGACAGCGCACCGACGAGCAGGAGGATCTCGACGGCGTTCGAGCTCGTGACGTTCACGAGCGCACCGTCAGCCGTCGGAGCGTGTCGATGACGCTGGCAGGCGCGATCCGCGCGTCATCGTCGATCGGCCGCCACTGGCCCGATCCGTTCGCTGCGATCGCCGGCGAGGGCGACGCGCCGCTGCTGCCGGCGACGAAGGCCTCCCCCGCGGCGCGAAGCGCGGCATCCTGCCCCCCATCTGAGAGGACGCCGTTGGCGAGCGCCTCCTCCTCGGTATAGACCCGGATCGGCGCGACACCGTGCTCGGAGGAGCCGACGAGGATCACGTCGGTGCCCGCGCGCACGAGGTGCAGCGTCCGGCCGCCGCCGAGCGGAAGCGTGGCAATGCTCGCGAGGCCGTTGCCGCTGCCCTGCTCCTCGCGGCTGCGCTTGACGCGACGCAGCACCCAGGCGACGCCGTAGATCGCGCCCACCACCACGAGCAGCCCGATCAGCGTGCGCACGATGCTGTCGCCGCCGCTGCCGGTGGACGCCGCCGACGACTTCGTCGGCGTGAGGTTCAGCCGCGTGTTCTCAAACGCGCTGAACGAGTTGCCGGCCGGCTTGCGGGCGGCGTGGTGAGCGACGGCCTTGGGCTTGGTGGCTGCGCGCTTGTGCGCTGGCGCCGTTGGCCGGATGTCGGCGACTGTCCGGGTATGCGTCACCGCGCTGCCGGCCGCTTTCGGAGCGATCGAGCCGCCAACGTAAGCGCTCGCGGGACTGGCGGATGCGACGCTCACAGGAGCGCCGACGAGGACCGCCATCGCGGCCACGGCAAGGAGGCGACGTACCATCATCGAGGGCTGACTTCGAGAAGTCGGCCCGGTAATCGGCCACCGCCGTGCGCGCTTGAGGGAAGGATCGGCGCGTCAGCTGGCGAGCCTCGCGCGCGCGGGCACGCATCGCGACACCGGCGCGCCCCAGCTCAGGCTGCGTTCGCCGCCTGAGCCTCTGCGGCTGCCGGCTCGTCGGCGAGCGCCTCGGCCTCGAGCGCCGGTGCGGCGCTGGCGGGCAGCGAGGGGCGCTGAGCGATCCCGGAGAGCCCCGTGGCGGCAACGACGCGCTCGCCGTCAATGCTCTGCACCTCGGTGATGCGCAGGCCGAAGTCCTCGTCGATCACGACCACCTCGCCGCGCGCTATCCGTGTGCCGTTGACGAGCAGATCGACGGGTTCCTCGGCGAGCCGGTCGAGCGTGACGATCGATCCGGGTCGCAGCGAGAGCGTCTCGCCGACCGTCATACGGGCGCGGCCGATCTCGACGGCGAGGTTCACCGGGACATCACGCAGCCGACGCAGGTCGGCATCCTGCCCGGCGGCCGCGGGGTCGGTGGTGTCGCCGCGAGACTCGAGCGTTTCGTATTGAAGATCCTCGGGCATCCGATTTCTCCTATTGCACCGTCAGGTCCGGAAAGAACACCTGCGATACCTTCACATCGGTGTATTTGCGGATCGACGTGAGGATTTGCGCTTCGACCTGTTCTCGCGAGGACTGATCGAGCAGGTCCGTGCTGCTCTGATTGGTGAGGATGTTCGTCACGATCGCCCGGATCAGCGCCTCCTCCGGAAGCGTGCCGATGTCCTCCTGCGAGTTGGCGTCCTGGGCCGAACCGCTCGCTGCGCTCGCGCCGTCGCTCTGCCCGGGTGCGAGGACGAGGCCGACCGCGAGCTTCGCGAACTCACCGTCGCTGAGGTTGATCAGGAAGTCCTGGGGCAGCACGTACACGGTCCCTGCGACCTTCGCGCGCGCGACCGGCGTCGCCTTGGCGGTCACCTCGTAGGCGACGGCAAGACCGACGACGAACACGACGAGCGGAATGACTATCTTGGGCTTCGGGATTTTCATGGTGTGTGTACTGGTCGTGGGGTGATTGGCGGTACCGGCGCCGTCACGGCGTGGTCGCCGGGGTCGTGGCACTGGAGCTGCTTGTCGAGGATGCCGACTGGCCGATGACGTAGTTCTCGGCTGTGTTGACGCGCTCGATGCCGATTACGACGCGCCGGTTGAGCGCCCGGCCGGCGGCCGTGGCGTTGCTGGCGACGGGGTCGAGGCTCGCGAAGCCCTCCGCGCTCAACCGATTCGGGTTGATGCCCAGGGTGATCAGGTACTGCAGCACGGCGTTCGCGCGATCGGTCGAGAGGTACCAGTTGGAGGGGTACAGCGCAGAGTTCGTTGGCACGCTGTCGGTGTAGCCCTCGACGACCACCGGGTCATTCGGAACGACCCCAAGAAGGTGCGAGATGTCAGCCAGCAGCGGGTACGCATCTGGTTGGAGCGTCGCCTCGCCCGACGCGAACAGCAGGTGATCGCTGAGAATCGAGATCTGCAGCCCCTTGCTGGTGATCGACGCGTGCACCCATTGCGAGAGGCCGTGAGCGTTCGCGTAGGCCTGCACCAGGCGCTGGACCTCGAGGAAGTTGTCCTGCTCCTGCTGAGCGCGTAGAGCCGACTTTTGGGCCGCCGAGCCACCGTTGATGCCGAGCGACGGCGCCGCCGGGACGAATGCCGCCGGCTGCGACGTGGCCGGGACCTGGCTCGAGGACGGCGTGTTCCCGCCCTGCTGAACAGCCGTGCCGCCGGGCAGGATCGAACCCGAGAACGCCGCCTTGAGGGCCTGCTGCAGCGTCGTGTACTTCGAGATGTTCACGGACGAGATCGAGAACAGGACCATGAACAGCGCCATCAGCAGCGTGATCATGTCGGAGTACGTGAGCAGCCACCGGTCCTCATTCGGTGGCGGGCCGTTGTGACGTTGGCGCGCGGAGCTCATGGCTATGCCGCCGCTTCCTCATCGACCAGCCGCGGTGCGCTGGCGTTCCACGGCTGGACCGGTTCCTCTTCGGCTCGCTCGACCGGCGGCAGGTAGGAGGTGAGCCGGTCAGCGACGATCCGCGGGTTGTCCCCAGCCTGCACGGCAAGCAGCCCGTCGACGGTGAGCATCCGCAGCTCGACCTCCGCCGCGGACATCGCCTTGAGACGGTTTGCGACCGGCAGGTAGATCACGTTGGCAGCGCCGACACCCATCAGCGTTGCGATGAAGGCCGACGAGATCGCCGGTCCCAGCGTTGCCGGTGCCGTGAGGTTCTGCAGCACGTGGACAAGGCCCATGACGGTGCCGATGATGCCCATCGTCGGCGAGAAGCCGCCGGCCTTCTCGAATGTCGTGGCGCCCGCTGCGTGACGCGCCACCATCCCATCGAGCTCGGCGTCGAGGATCCCGCGAACGAGCTCGGGATCGGTCCCGTCGACGACCAGCTGAAGTCCTTTGCGCGTGAAGGCGTCGTCGATGCTGGACAGCCGTGCATCCAACGCCAGCAGGCCTTCCCGGCGCGCCTGTTCCGCGAGCGACACCATCAACTCCGCGCGCTCGCTGAGGTTGGGCGGCTCCGCCTTGAACGCAAGCTTGTACAGCTTGGGGATCTTGCGCATCTCTTCCAGACCGACGCTCGCCAGTGTGGCCCCGCCCGTGCCGCCGCAGATGATCAGCACCGCCGGGATGTTGATGAACGAGACCGGGGTGGTGCCAGCCATCATCGCGCCCAGCAGGATGCCCACTGTGGCCACGCCGATGCCGATAGCCGTCACCGCCTTCATACGGGCTAGATCGGCGTCTCAGGAAAAACCTTCAGTATCCGCTCGCCGGGGGCCTCAGCCGGCCTCGACGGCTCGTGGGAGGTCGTCCAGCACCCGCAGTACATCGCCCGCGGCGATGCGTCCGGGCCCGTGTGGGTGGCCCTCTTCGCGCTCCTCGTCGCGCGCCTGCGCGGCTTCGACGAGCACGCCGACTTGGTCGCGCCGCATGCGCTGCACGACGATCTCGGGGGCCTCGTTGACGACGATCTTCGCGCCGGTCGTCAGCGTCAACACGGTGTCCGGGTTGGCCTCGATCGTCACGATCAGGTCGGGGCTGAGATAGAACGGCTCGGCCGCGTGCCCAAGCCTGTGCAAGATGATCATTAGTAGTTCCTTTCCCTGTTGCGCGGAATGAGTGCTATGCGCGGAGTGGGTGCGCCGGCGAGCCCTCGATCGCCGGCGCACCCCGCCCGCTACGGACGCACTACGTCGTGACCTGCTCCAGCGTCTGGAGCATCTGGTTGGCCACCGTGATCACCTGGGTGTTCGCCTGATAACCGCGCTGGGCGGTGATCATGTTGGTGAACTCCGTGGCGAGGTCGACGTTTGACCCCTCGAGTTCGCCAGAGATCGTCGTGCCGAGTCCACCATTGCCCGGCGTCGTGATCGTCCCTGGCCCTGCGTTTGCGGTCGAGATGAAGTTGTTGTTCCCGATCGACTGGAGGCCCTGCGGGTTCGCGAACGGCGCGAGCGCAAGGTAGCCGGCGATCACAACGTCGCCGGTCGTCGCGTCCGTGTAGTACAGCGATCCGTCGGTGCCGATGTCGACGTTCTCGGCGTTGGTCGGAACCTTGAGGTAGCTCGCGGTCCCTGTCGTGTTCGGGCCGGTGCCCGCATTGTCGAGCGGGTAGCCCATGACGTACTGGCCGTTCTGATTCAGCAGGTGGCCGTCGGCGCTGATCGCGAAGTCGCCGGCGCGCGTGTACTCGAAGCTGCCGGCTACCGGCGCTGTCGTGCCGTTGCCATCGGCAACGACGAGGTAGCCGCCGCCCTCGATCGCGACGTCGAGCGGGTTGCCTGTCGACTGGAGCGTACCCGTGCCCTCGTCGGTCTCGATACCCGCGACCTGGACACCCACACCGATCTGGATCGGGTTGATGCCGCCGAGCTGGGCGGTCGGACCGCCCGCGCCTTGCAGCGTGTCGCTGAGCGCCGCCGCGAACTGAACCGACTGGTCCTTGTAGCCGACCGTGTTCAGGTTCGCGAGGTTGTTCGCGGTCACGTCGAGCATCGTCTGGTTTGCTTGGAGGCCGCTGATGGCGGCGAACATGCCTTCAATCATCGGAGTTTCCCTTCCTTGTGCGGCGCCCTCGCATGAGGTCCGGCCGCGTTTGGCATAGCCACGTCGCTCACGCGATCACGGCACTGTCGATGTTGGTAAACACGTGCTCGCGCATGTGTCCCGAATCCACCGCCGTGATGACGGTGTTGTTGCGGACCGACACCACGAACGCGGTGTTGTCCACGAAGACCACTGAGTCGCGGGATCCCTTGCCCGCTGCTCGGTCGATGCCCGCGCTGACTCGCGCTACGGTGGCATCGCTGAGCGTGATCCCGCGCTGCTGGAGCCGGTCGAGCGCGTGCCGCGAGAACTGCGGCGCGCTCGCGCTCTTGGCAAGCACCTGCGCGAACGACGGACCGCCGCTCGCCGGCGCGCGGGGCGTCGGTGCGGGTGCGGTCGGCGCCGCGACCGGTGCGACACCGATCGGGAGCAGCGCGGGGTTTGGAACCGGGTCGCTCATGAGACCTGCGTTATCTGGGATGGCGCGATACCACTCGTGCCGCCGATCGTGAGCGTCGGCGTGGAGCCCGACAGATCGACCGACTGGACGACGCCGGTTTCGGCGGTTCCGTCAGTCCCGATGTAGTTGACCTGCTGTCCGAGCAGGCTGAGCGCCTCCGTCGTCTGGTTGCTGGTGGCGAGCTGCTGGGTGCTGGTCGCCGTGTCCGTCTCCTGTTCGAGCGAGGTGAACTGGGCGAGCTCCGAGAGGTAGCTCGACGTGTTCGTCGGGTTCATCGGATCCTGGTCTTGGAGCTGGGCAACCATCAGCTGCAGGAAGGTGTCGTCGCCCAGGGCGCCGGTCGGGTTCGTTACCGAGGCGCCCGTCGTGGCCGCGGTCGTCGCTGGCGTTGTCACGCTCGCGGCCGCTGCCTGTGCTGCTTCGATCGTGCTCACTGGGTCCTCCTTCTCTAGGCGAGAACGTCGACGATGGCGCCGTTGGCTAGCGTCAGCGTCTGCGACGCCTCGGCGTCGCCGTCGGATTGGTCTTGGTCGCTGGTGGCGGTGGATGCTCCGCCGGAGCCCTCACCGGTCTGGTCGTTGCCTGCGGCGCCCTGGCTTTCGTCCCCTGACGCCCCGATGTCGAGTCGCAGCAGATCCACGCCGGCGCTCTCGAGCGACCGGCGCAGCTCGCCTGCTGACTGCTGGAGCGTCTGGGCGGACGTCGCATGGTCGGCGACGACACGGGCGATGAGCCCGGCCGACGTCTGCTGGAGCGCAACGCGCACATCGCCCAGCTCCGGTGGCGAGAGACGGATCCGCACGGTGCTCGTGCCCGTCGCAGCCTGTGTTTGGATGCTGAGACTGACCGTGCTCGCCAGTCGAGTCAGCGTTACCGGCACGCTGACGCTGGGCTGGGCACTCGTCGCGCTGCTGCCGCCGGCCGTCGCACCCGTTCCCGCGGCTGCGCCGTCGGAGCCCGCGCTCACCGCGGACGCCGAGACGCTCGCCGTGGTCGCGGTGCCGCTGGCGCCGCTGGACGCTGTCGGGGCCGCGGTCGTCACGCTGGAGCTCGACGTGGTGGACGCTGCGGTGTTGGTTGAAGGGACCGGGCCCGCTGACTGCGCGCCACCGCCCTGACCGGGACGTACAGCGGAGCCGTCGCCATGACCAGCCGACGAGCCGCCGCTAGCGGCGTAGCTCGCCGCGGCAGAGACGACGCTCGCCGAAGCCGGCACGGCCTGACCGGAGCTGAGCTGCGCACCCAACACGAGGCCCTTCGTCGTGCTCGCGGCGGCCGCCGTGCTGCTCGGCGTCACTGCCGAGGAACCCGTCGAGCCGGTCTCGGTGCTGACGCCAGCCGCTGCGCCGCCAGCGTCCGTGGACAACGCCCCGGGCGACGCGGCACTCCTCGAGGAGCTCGCGACACCGGCAGCTGCGCTCGATGATCCAGTCGTGCTCGTGCTCGCGGCAGCGTCGGCGCTGGCCGGCGTTGACGCTGCGATCTGCGGCGAGGTGGCCGCGCTCGCAGCTGCGGCCCCCGTCGCGATCGCCGCCGCCGCCGGACTTGTGCTGGTCTGGGCGTCCGACTGCGCAGCCGTGCTCGTCGCAGCCGTGCCCGTCGAGGCTTGGCTGGCTGAGGCTTGGCTCGCTGAGGCTTGGCTCGAGCTCGATTGCGTGCTGGCGCTCTGCGTCGAGCTGTTCGATCCCGGCTTGCTCGCGGCCGTCGGCTGGCTGGGCCGGACCGTGTCGGTCCGAGCAGCCGGCTGGCTGGGCCGGACCGTGTCAGTCCGAGCAGTCGTGCTCGGCGCGCTGTTGCGCGGAGCAGACGCTCCGCTTGTTTTCTGTTGACCTTCCGCCGGGGCGGTCCGGGCCACAGTGGTGTCGAGCACATCCCCGAAGGGAGCTCGTCCCGGTGGCGTCCCGCCGGGCGGCGCGCCACTCGGCGCGACAGGCGGCGCAACTGGTGCTACAGGGGCCATCGCGTTCATGCCGTGCTCTCCCCGCTGTCTAGTTCCCCGGTGCTCGTCGCCGCTGGCGACTGCCCGGCCTGTTCCTCGTACTGCTGCGCGTAGCTGAGGACGCTCGCGACGTAGTTCTCGGTCTGCGCGTACGGCGGAATGCCGCCGTACTCCTGGACGGCCGCCGAGCCGGCGTTGTAGGCCGCGAGCGCGTCCGACACGTTGCCGCCGAACTCGCTGAGGTCCTCGCTGAGCTGTTTTGCGCCGCCGAAGATCGACTGCGTCGGATCGAAGGGATTGGTGATCCCGTCGGCGGCAAAGTTCTCCGGCATCACCTGCGTGAGCCCCTCGGCGCCTGCGGAGCTGACCGCGTTCGGGTCGAAGTCGGACTCTTGGTGAATCAGCCCGGTGAGAACGGCCGGGTTGATGCCGTACTGCGTCGCGGCGGCGTCGATGATCGAGCCGTAGCCCCCGTCCAGCGCGCTGTCGGTCGTGCTCGCGGTCGAGCTCGTGTCGACGTCGGAGGCGGAGGCGAGAACCGTGGAGAAGTCTGAGCTGGTCGAGGTCGCGCTCGTGGCATCGCCTGCGGGTGCCGCGGTGCCGCCATTCGCGCTCACCGCGCTGAAGCCGCTGGCCGCCTGCGCGATCAGCTGCTCGATCTGCGCAATGCGAGCGATCACCTCAGCGGGGTCCTGTGGCAGCGCACCGCTCGGTTGGAGTGGCTGCGCGCTCACGCCGCGCTCCCGCGGTAGACGTTCAGCCCGATCTCGTCGAGGACCTTGCCCTCGTCGCGGGCCGTAGCGATGTCGAACTCGGCGCGGCGACGGGCTTCAAGCCGGTCGAGCGCCTTGCGGTCGCGCGCTGCGGCCGTCAGCGCGTCGCGCCGACGATCGACCTCGCGCTCCTCGCGGAACAGATCTGCTGCGGTCGCAGCCTTCGCCTGCTCGGTGCGCTCGAGCCACGCCTGGTGGTCCAGCAGCTCGTTCGCGCTCTGTGCGCGCGCGGCTGCGGCGAGCGTCGCTTCCCTGGCCCCGCCGGCACGCTGTTCGGCAACGCGGAACTCGGCTTCGCGCATCGCGCGACGCTCGAGCGCTCCCGCGAGCGCCTGCTGAGCGACCTGCTCGCCGTGCTTGCGCACGGTCCGCACACGCTCTAGCCCAAAGCGGAACGAGGGTCCAGACACGTCCCGTGTGATCGACGTGCCAGACATGCGGTGCAGCCGCCTAGACGGATGTTCGACTGTGCGGCGTGCGCACCCCACCGAGCTGCCGGTCATGGCAGCAACGCGAGGGTCGGGATTGCGTTGGTGGATCCGGGCGGCACCACAGGCGGCCCGTCGTCGATCTCCTCGGCGCTGCCGAGCACGGTGTCGGCGTCAGCGGTCCCGCTGAGAGCGCTCGCGAGCGCGCGTAGCCCCGAGTCGGCCTCCTCCGGCGTGCTTGGCTCATCGACAGCCTGACGCAGGAAACGCTCGATCTCCTGGCGCAGCGCGATCGTCGCGTCGACCAGCGGGCTGCTACCGGCCTGGTAGGCGCCGATCGCCACCAGATCCTCCTTCTCGCGGTATGCGGCGAGCGCCGCGCGCAGTTGCTGGCCGCTCGCGCGCACGTCGCTGGCGACGACGTCTCCGAGCAGACGTGAGACGCTGCCGAGAATGTCAACCGCCGGGTAGTGCCCGGCGTGCGCGAGCTCGCGCGTGAGGACGATGTGCCCGTCGAGGATCGCGCGGACAGCGTCGGCGACCGGCTCGTTCATGTCGTCGCCCTCGACCAGCACCGTGTACAAGCCGGTGATCGATCCCCTGGGGCTCGTGCCTGCGCGCTCGAGTAGGCGTGGCAGCAGGGCAAACACGCTGGGCGTGTAGCCGCGCGTCGCCGGAGGCTCGCCGATCGCCAGCCCAACCTCGCGTTGAGCCATCGCGAAGCGTGTGATCGAGTCCATCATCAGCAGCACGTCCGCACCGCCGTCGCGGAAGTGCTCAGCGATCGCGGTCGCGGTGAAGGCCGCACGAATCCGCACCAGCGGCGGCTGATCAGAGGTCGCTACGACGACCACCGACCGCGACAGGGCGCTGCCGACATCGGATTCGATGAACTCGCGCACCTCGCGTCCGCGCTCGCCCACCAGCGCAATGACGTTGACGTCCGCGCCGCTCGACCGCGCGATCATCCCCAGCAGCGATGACTTGCCGACGCCGGAGCCGGCGAAGATGCCGAGCCGCTGTCCACGTCCACAGGGCACGAGGGCGTCGAGCGCGCGCACGCCGAGGCCGACGCGTTCGTTAATGCGCGGCCGCTCCAGCGGATCGGGCGGCGCGGCCATCGTTGACCCGGCCACCGCGCGGTCCAGCGGCGGCCCACCGTCGAGAATGTCGCCCAGGCCATCGAGCACGCGGCCGAGCAGCTGATCGCCAACCGGCACGCTCAGCGGCTGCCCAGTCGGCCGTACCACCGCTCCGGGCGCGATTCCCTGCAGCTCGCCGAGCGGCATCAACAGCGTCTTGCCCTTGCGGAATCCGACGACCTCACAGGCCACCGGCTCGCGGTTGCGTCTGCCGCCGACGTAGCAGACCTCACCGATCTCGACCTGCAGGCCGCTGGCCTCGATGATCAGACCGATCAGATCGCTGACGCGACCGTCGCGACGCGCGAGGTCGCTCGACCGCAGGGCGGCCGCGGTCCGTGCGAACAGAGTCTCCTCCGCCGCGCGGGGTGATCCGCTCATTGCCCCGCGAGCTCCGCGGCGACCACAGACCGGGCCCGCTCGAGCTGACTTTCGACCTGTGCGTCGATCGCACCCTCGATCGTCTGCACGATCGCGCCGCCGCGCACGACACGACGGTCGGCCTGAACGACGCCGTGGTCGATGCCACCGAGATCGCTGCGCAGAGCGTCGAGCTGCTCGCTGACCAGCTCGACATCGTCGGGGTTCACGAGGATCGTCACCCGATGCCGATCGGCGAGACGGCGCAGGGCGCCTCGCACAACCTCCACCACGCGCTCCGGCGACACCTCGACTGCCGCACCGACGATCTGCTCGGCGACCGCGAGCGCCAACTCGACGGCGTCCCGCTCGACCCGTGTCGCGACCTCATCCCGCAGCGCCTGTATGCCGGTCAGCGCCTCACCGATCGCGTGGATCGCCGGCGCGGCCTGCTCGCGCGCCTGCGCGAGCCCGGCGGCGCGACCCTCGGCGATCGCTGCGCTGCGAGCGTTCTCGCGATCGCGCTCGCCGCCGTCGGGCAGGGGGTCTGCCAGGTTGAGCGTGACGCCCGAGAGCCGGCTTCTGACGAGCGCGTCCGCTTGGAGCTGCTCGAAGGAGTACTCGCTCGCGGCGGCAGCGTCAGACGATGTCATCGCCATCGTTGCGGCCGATGATCACTGCGTCGGCCTCCTCGAGGCGCCGCACGATCGCGACAATGCGGCTCTGGGCCTCCTCGACAACGCGCTTGCGTTGCGGCGGCTGGAACTCCATCTCCTCGAGCAGCATCTTCGCGCCGCGTTCCGACATGTTTGCGAGGATTCGCGTGCGAACCTCTTCGCCGACGCCGCGCAGTGCGAGCGCCAGGTCCTTCTGGTCGGCCTCGCGCAGGATCAGCTGGATCGCGCGGTCGTCGAGCTTGGCGATGTCCTCGAACACGAACAGCAGACGCCGGACCTCTTCACCAAGCTCCTCGTCGATGCTGGTCAGCGACTCGAGCACGTTGCGCTCCGTTGCACGGTCGGCCTGGTTGAGGATCTCGGCGAGCGACTTGACGCCGCCCGCAGTCGTGAAGTCCTGCTGCACGACCATCGCGACCTTCTGACGCATCACGTTCTCAACCTGGCGCACCGTCTCAGGGCTGGTCTCCCCCATGCGTGCGATGCGCAGCGCGATCTCCGCCTGCTCGGCCTCTGAGAGGTATCCGATGACCTCTGCGGCGAGCGTGCTGTGAAGGCTCGCGACGACCAGAGCGATCGTCTGCGGTGCCTCGTTGCGCAGGAATCCGACGATCTGCTCGGCCGGAATCCGTCGCAGGAACTCGAACGGGCGACGCTCGATGACTGTCTGCAGGCGGCCGATGATTGCCGCAGCCCGATCACCGCCCACCGCCTGAGCTAGCACCTCGCGCGCATACTCGACACCGCCTGAAGCTGCCTGCTCGCGGGCCTGAATCGTGACCGCGAGCTCCTCGTAGACGGCGGCGCTCGCGGTGGCGTCAACGTTCGTGAGCCGCGCCATTTCCATCGCGACGTTCTCGATCTCCTCCTCGCGCAGATGGCGAAACACCGAGGCGGCGCGCTCAGCGCCGAGTGCGACGAGCAACACCGCCGCCTTGCGCGGGCCGGGCATCCGCAAGGCGCGTGCGGTGAGCGTGTTGATGCGGACGGGAGCCGCAGCTGGCGCCTCGCCCGCGGACCCGTCGCCCTCGGACTCCTCGCTGACGTCTTCCAGTGCCTCGACTGCCATCCGGATCAGTCCTCAGCCATCCACTCGCGCACCTGTGAGGCGACGCGGTCGGGCTCGTGCTCGACGAGATCCTCGACCTGCACCTTCGCCGGGCTGGCGTGCGCAGGTCGCAGGCGCTTGACGCGAAGCGGCTCGACCGGACGGTTCTCGTCCTCGAGCTCGACTAGTGAGCGCGGGTAGTCCAGCTCGCGCAGCCAGGTCGCCTGACGGTTCGCGAGCGGCTCGGACTCGCGCTTGCGCAGGCCGCGCGTGATGAAGAAGAGGAACAGCAGCGCGCCGATCCCGAGGATCCCGTCCTTCGCCTCGCTCATCATCCCCGTGCTCGGCGACGCGGCGGTTGGCGTGGCGGTCGCGGGCGGCTTGGCGAAGCTGACCTGGTTGACCTGCAGGTTGTCGGTGCCGGCCGTGATCGCCGCGGGGGTGATCCCGGTGGCTGCCTCAACTGCGGTGCGGATTTTCGGAATCTCGGCGCTGGGAACCGTCGTCGAGACCAGCACCGACACGTTCTCACTCTTGACGGTGCCCGGGGCGGTGGTCGTCTGCGTGACCGTCTTGTCGACGTCGTTCGTCGCCTGGGTCGTCGTGTCCTTGTAGTTGGAGTTACCGGTCGCGGTCTGGCCACCAGCGACCGGCGTCCCCGTCGCGCTGTTGCCGCCCTTGTTGGCCAGCGTCTCGCTCTGCGTGCTGGTTTGCGTTGGTACCGGCTTCCCGGTGTAGGTGAGACTGTCGGTCGTCGTCTGGTCGTCGTTCAGCTGGGCGTTGACGACAACTGTCGCCTTGCCCTCGCCGAGCGTCGAGGCGAGCATGCCGGAGACCTGCGCCTCCTGTTGCTGGTCGTAGTTCGACTCGGCGTCCTCGAGCGCCAGCCCGCCGCCACCGCCGTCGGCCGAGCCGTTGGGCCACAGCAGTTCGCCGGTGTCGGAGGTGATCGCAACCTTGCTGGCGGAGAGTCCCTGGACGCTCGAGGCGACAAGCTCGGCGATCCCGCGGATCGCGCTCGGATCGAGGCTGTTGCCGCCGGTGAGCAGCACCGCGGCCTGCGCCTGCTGGGTGGTGTCGGAGAACACCTCGGTGTTCGGGTTCGGAAGCGTGAGCAACACCTGGGCGCTCGACACGCCCTGCACCTGATCGATCGTGTCGGCGAGCTGCTGCTCGAGCGCGACCTGGTACTGGACCTGCTCCTGCGAGTCGCTCTCGCCGAGCGTCGACTTCGTGAACAGGCCTGCGTCGGCCTGGCTCGGTGAAATGAGGCCGGCGCTCGCGAGGGCTACCCGTGCCTGCGAGACGTCGCCCGCCGGCACGGCGAGCGCCGTCCCACCGTTCTGCAGCTGATAGGGGATGCCTTCGGTCGCCAGCTCCGCCGTCATCTTCCCCGTCTGTGCGGGGTCGAGCCCGGCAAACGCCGTCGTGTAGCTCGGCGTGGAGGCAACCTGGAACAGCAAGGTGATGAATACCAGGCCGCCGACTACCGCGATGCCGATGACGGCCCACGACTTGAATGACAGCTTCGCCAGGATGTCGCGTAGCTGCATCGACTAGTCCTGCGTTTGGAAGATCGTCTGGACAGCGCTCACAGCCTTCTCGGTGATCTGCGAAGCAAGCTCCATCGCGAGCTGCGCGTTCTCGACGTCGGTCACCGCCGTCGTCGGATCGGTCGTCTGGCCGGTCGCCAGCTGCGTCGCCGCGGTCGAGGCCGTGTCCTGGGTTTGTTGCAGCGCGTCGATCGCCTGCGTCAGCGCGTCGCCGAAGTTCCCACCCTGAGCGGTGGACGGCGCCGACGACAGCTGCGCCGCCGGGCCGAGGCCGCTGATCGGGCTGATCTGCGCGGCGCTGCCGAGCACCGAAGTTGGGCTGATCGGTAGAGCGCTCACTGCTTGAGGACGTCGAGGGTCGAGGTGAACATGTCCTTCGCCGTCTGCATCGCGGTCACGTCCGACTGGTAGGAGTTCGACTCGTCGATCAGGTTGACCATCTCGGTGACCGGGTTGACGTTCGGCATCTGGACGTAGCCCTGCTTGTTGGCGCTGGGGTTGCCGGGGTCGTAGACGAGCTGATCTGGCGTCGTGTCGTTGACGATCCCGGCAACCTCTACGCCACCCACGACCGGACCAGAGTCGCTGCTGCTGGCGCCACTGTTGGACATCGCCCCCGCGAGTGCCTGCTGAAACCCCCCGCCTGAGGTCTCCTCGAGGACGACCTCCTGACGTTGATACGGCTGCCCGCTTGCCGTGCTGGTGCTTTGCGCGTTGGCAAGGTTCTCCGCCGTGATATCCATCGCCGTACGCTCGGCGTTCATCCCCGAACCGGCGATCTCGATCGCATCGAAGAGACCCACTACTTCGTCCCCATCGCGTACTCGAGCATCGAGTTGTGGGCCGACAGCACTTCGGTGAGCGCGTCGTAGAGCAGCCCGTTCTCGGCCAGGTCGGCGGATGTCTCGTCGGCGTCGACGCCGTTGCCGTTGGTGTTCGTCGTCTGCGGCTGGGTGGTCTGCTGGAAGGTCAGCTGGCCGAGCGACGAGGGGCTCGCCGTAGGCGCGTTCATCGCCGAGGCGAGCTGGGACTGGAAGTCAACGTCCTGGGGCTCGAAGTTGGGCGTGTCAGCGTTGGCGAGGTCGCTCGTCAAGAGCGTTTGGCGAAGCTCGGCGCCACGCATCGCAGCCTCGAGCACAGACTGTGTGGGGTCGACCACGGAGATAGCCACGAACAAACTTCCTTTCGGCGCCCTCCGTGGGCTGTCGACGACCCCATCCGTGTGGGTCCCATCCGCATCATCGGCCGCGTCGCGGCCACCTTGAGCGCCCTGGCGCGCCAGGGGTCAAGCCTTCTCGTAAACGCGTCCCCCACGACGCACCGCCATCGTTCGCGCATAACCGCGTGCTGTGCGCGTACCCAGTTCCAGGCGTCGGAGCGACAGCAGCACCTGCTCGCGGCGCCGCAGCAGCTCGATCGTCACGCGCCGCTGAATCGCCAGCGCGCGCTCGAGGTAGTCACGTGCCCCGCGCGGCGGCTTGGCCGGCAGCGAGCGGAGGACCTGCTGGCGCTGGCGGTCGAGCTGTGCGATCTCGACGTAACGCCCCTCGCCGGCGAGCTCGAGCTCGAGCTCGGCGATTCGAATCAGCGCCGCGTACGGCGCCAGCGCCGGGTCGCCGTCGCGTCCGCTCATCCGGGACAGATCGCGTCCCAGGCTTCGCGCAGCTGGCGCAGCAGGCGGATCACGTCCTCGACCTTCTTCGGGTCACGCTCGACCCGCGCGCGGTTCAGATGGCGCCGACAGAAGAGATAGATCGTGAGCAGGTTGCGCGGAATGTCGCCCTGCTCCATGTCGAGCGTGTTCTGGAGGTACGAGATGATCGCCTCTCCCCGACGAAGCTTGACGTGGGTGCCACCGATGTCGCCGGCGCGCATCGCTGCGGCGCCTTGCTCGAGGAACCGGCAGGCTCCGTCGTAGAGCATCACGACGAGGCGTTCGCGAGAGGCGGTGAGGACTGAGCTCTCTCGGTAGGTGTGCGGTGATGCGGCTAGGTGTGTGCTCATCGTGTGTGATCAAACGGCCTGTGCGGCCGTGAAGTGGGGAAACGACTTCTGGTCGTCTCGCGCGAGTGATCGGCCGTCGAAAGCGAAAGTTGAGCCGGCCGCGACAGCCGACGCCACCCCTGGCGACCGTCTCGCTCTCGAGGTCCTCGACCGGCGCCGCCAGCTGACTGCGCAGCGCCCTGCGCGACACCCCGACCGCGGCTCGAACCCGGACAGGGACTAGCATTCACCGCGATGAGCGCCCACGCTGCGTCGGCGGCTTCTGGCGTGCCGAACGACACGCCGCACGCCGACAGCCCGCCTGCCGTAACGTTCGTCGCGTGCGGTGCGCGCAGCGGCTCGACGCTGCTGCGCTGGCTGCTCGACAGCCATCCGCAGATTGCCTGTCCCGGTGAAGGCGACGTCGCGCTGCTCCTGGAGAGCTACATCCAAACGGCGACGGCCCTGTCCGCACCGCCGTCGGCAGACGAGGCCTCGACGCTGGCGCGGGCACGTGCGGCGGCCGACGATCTGATAGCCGCCTGCCTCGCCGCCACGGGCAAGACACGCTACTGCGACAAGTCGCTGTCGAACGTCTTGCACCTCGAGTTGCTGGCCTCGGCTTGGCCAGACGCTCGCTTCATCATGCTTTACCGCCATTGCATGGACTTCGTGATGTCCGCCATCGAGGCGTCACCGTGGGGGCTGCGCGAGTACGGCTTCGCCGAGTTTGCCGAGAAGAGCCCGACCGACAACGTTGTGGCCCTCGCCGCGTATTGGCTCGACCGGACCGGGAGGATGCTCAGCTTCGAGGAGCGCCGCCCAGGCCAATGCCTGCGGCTGCGCTACGAGGATCTCGTCAAGCAGCCCGACGACGTCCTCGGCGATATCTGCAAGCTCATCGCCGTGCCGCCGGCCGCCGGGCTCGCAAGCACTGCATTCGAGCTCCCGCACGACCCCAGCGGCGCGGCAGACCACAAGGTCTGGTACACGCACGCCGTGCACGAGGAGTCGGTTGGCCGTGGTGCCCGCGTGCCGCCCCAGCACCTCACCGGCGCTCTGCGAGCCGCAGTGAACGAGCTGCTCGAGCGCCTCGACTATCCGACAGTCGATGACTTCTGGGGCAGCGGCGGCGCGGGCGCCCGCGTCTCGACAGGCGTAGGGAAGGAGCGGCCGGAGCGCGGATCGCGGCACGGCAGCACGCTGGTCGAGTTGCGCATCCTCGAAGGTCACGCGCCGTTGTGGTGCGGAGTCGTCGACCTCGCGGCCCCCGCGCCGACGTCGGGCGAGAGCGCGACGGCCCATGGCCCACAACCGGGAGCGTCTCGTGTGGTCGTCGTCGAGCGCGCAACGCTGGCAGCGATTTGCGCCGGCAGCCAGAACGTCGGTGCGGCGCTGCGGGCTCGCACGATGCGCTCCTACGGCCCGAGCCCCCGCAACTTCGCCGACGAACGGGCGACCTACCAGCGCCTGGCAGACTTCCTTGCCGTGGCCGGAGCGGAGCTGCTCGGCGCGGACGGACGGCTGGCGCGAACTGGCGCCGCGGCTGTCCCGACCAGCCGGTCTTAGTAGGTGGTGTTGCCGGTCGGTAGCTGCGCGATCTCGCTCAGCAGCGAGCTTTCGCTCGAGTCGCTAAGCGAGATCGTCGACTCCAGTGCGTTGTACTCGTCCTGAAGCTGAGTCTGCTGCTCGGAGAGGTTCGCCTGCATCGTGCTGATCTGGTACGACATCTCGGTTGACTCATCGGTGTCGTCGGAGATGCGCGAGGCGATCACGCCTCCCGGACCAGCCTCGTCGTTGACGAGCGTCTGGAAGCTCTGCGAGAAGCTGTTGAGGATTGCCTGCACGCCGTTCGGGTTGCTCTGAATCGCCGCCGCGAGCGTCGCGGTGTCGACCGTGAGGTCACCGGCAACCGAGGATGCCGACGGCGAGGCGTTACCGCTCGGCGCCCCCGTCGTGATACCGATGTCGCTGAGCGCGGCCATTCCGTTCGGCAGTCCCGAGCCTGGCGTGTACATCATCTGGCGCATGTTGCTGAGCAGGGCAGCCAGATCGTCGTCATCGTACAGCGGGCCCTTCTCGGCGTCGCTCGTGTTCTGAGGGTCGGTCACCGGCGCCTGCGTCAGCTGCGTCTCGATCGCGTTGACCGCAGTGTTGTAGTCGCTGACGAACTGGTTGATGGCGGTCTCGATGTTGGTGGTGCTCGCAGCGGGCGGCGAGACGACGATCGTCACGGGACCGCTGGCCGACGTCGTGACACCGCCGAGCGTCATCGTGACGCCCGGGATCGCGTCGGTCACCGTGTTGCTGGTCGAGGTCTTGACCGTGGGATTGCCGTTGATCGTGAACTCGGCGTCCTGACCGTTCACGGCGTCAGCCGTCTGCTCGGTCAGCGCTCCGCCTGGATCGGAGACCTGGATGAAGCTCGTTCCGTTGTTGCCTGTCGATGTGCTCGACAGGACGAGCGTGTTGGTGCCGGTGATCGCCGCTTCGACGTCGAGGTTCGAGTCGTTGTTGATCTGGTTGACGAAGTCCTGCATCGTCGACTCGGCAGCCACGGTGACCGACTTGCCGTCGATCTTGATCGTGTCGCCGCTCGCGGGGGGTGCGTAGGTGTAGGTCCGCTGCGCCGAGGTTGCGAGCTGCGACACGGCGACCTGGTAGCCGCCGATCGCCGCACCGGTCGTCGCGGTTGCGGTGATCGTCGTCGGATTGCTCGAGCTGACGGACTGCGTGGTGTCGAAGAGGCCTGGCCCGGAGAGGTTCTGCGCGTCGCCGGCTACCGCCTCAAGCGCCGTCTGCAGCTGTCCGAGCTGCGTCGCCTGCTGGTTGACGCCGACCTGCTCGATCTCGACCTGGTACATCGGCTGGCTGTCGAGCTGGATCATCGCGCTGATGATCGCCGCGCTGTTGAGGCCGCTCGCGAGGCCGGGGATGCTGATCGGGGCGGTGGTCGAGCTCGACTGCCCGATCGTCAGGTTGTCCAGGTTCGGCGTCGACACGCCTACAGACCTCCATGTTGCTCGATCAGGTCAAACAGCCGTCCGACCGGAACCGACTCGAGGTTGTTGCCGTCCTCGTCCTGCAGCTGGATGCTCACCCTGCCGTTCGGCGCCTGCTCGAAGGAGACGTGGCGACCGGCGGCGGCGAGCGAATCCCAAGCGCGCGCGGCAGCGAAGATATGCGCCGCCAGCTCGGGCGGCGGGGTCGGCTCGACCAGCGCGGCGGCCTGGCGACCGGCTTGCGCGCGCGCGAGCGTGAGGCCGAACGGGTCTTCGCCGGTTACGGCCGATGGCATACGCGGAACGGGCGTCGCCGCATCGGAGCCCGATGGTGGAATTGGATCGATGTTGGCGTTCACGGGGGGTCTTTTCTCTTGAAGGCGGCACTCGCGCCGCCGGTAGCACGCTCGCCGTCTGCCAGCGCGAGCACATGTGCACATTGGGCGGACCCCTGCCCGCCGGTCCTGGTCGCGTAATCGAACGCACCACCGCCTAACTTGAGCCAAATGGCCATTCGATCCCGCCGGCGGCCACGCGCCCCAGACACAGCTGGACGCTCAGGCAGCCCGCGCCTCGCGTGTCGGCATCAGCGCTCGAGCCTGCACGTTCCCCGGTTCGAGCTCGAGCGCCTGGGCAGCAAAGACCGCGACGTCTTCAGTCATTCCGCGCCGCTGCGCGATACGTGCAAGGCCGAGGAGCGCGCGAGCATCCGGCCGGCGCTGGCACACCGCCATCCACTCCTCCGCAGCCGAGGCCACGAAGCCGCGCCGCAGATAGATCGTCGCGAGCAGCTCATGCTGCTCCCGCTCATCGACCGCGCTCGCCTTGAGAGCGCCGACGAGCTTCTCGAAGGAGTCGAACTGCTCCACGCGCAGCAGCGCTTCGAGCACGACGCCGAGCAGCGGAACCGCTTCCAGGCGAATCTCGGCGGTCGTGGCGTCACCGCGTTCCAGCAGCGCCCAGGCGTCGAACATGGCGAGCTCCGACGCCGGCAGGCCGGCCTCCAGCGCACGCTCACGCAGCGCGTCGAGAGCGTCCAGCTGACCGGCGACGATCCGTCCAAACAGCTCGGTTCGCACAGCCATCGGCGCAAGCGGATCCTCGCTCGGGAGCGCGGCCGCCTCCTCCGCCGCCTCGGCGAAGCGACGCTCGTAGAGCAGCACCTCGGCGAGCGCCACCCGGGCTTGCGCGCTGTGCGGCTGGCGCTCCAGGACGAGGCGATACTGGCCCTCGGCCGCCGGCCCTGCGCCGGCCTCATAGAGAGCTGTCGCCAGCATAAAGCGAATCGTCGGCGTCGGCTCAGTGACACGTTGCTCGATCTCCGCCACCACCTCGTCGGGAGCGATGCCGCTCGCCAGCAGCGCGGCGGCGTAGGGAAGCACCGTGCCGAAGAACGCCGGCTGGTTCGTCAGGCACCAATCGAGCAGCGTCCGCGCGGGCGTGACTTCGCCGCGCGCGAGGTACAGCTCGGCGAGCGCAATCCGCGGTAGGTGCGTGCCACAGCCGACGGTCGCCGTGTAGCGGACTGGCGCGTCGCCGAGCTCGATGCAACGCTCGTAGTAGGCGATCGCCTCCGCCCGCTCGCCGAGCGCGACCGAGGCGGTCGCCTGCTCGAACACGAGGTCGGTGAAGTTCGGGAAGCGGGCCAACCCGTCGCGCGCCCGTTCGATCGCATCGCGGGGCCGGCCACACACGCGCAGCGACTTCACGAGGCGGGCGACGAGCGAAGGCAGGAACTCATACACGCCTTGATCGCCCTCGCGCTCGATCATCTCCCACGCCTGCTCGAACTCCCGCAGCGCCGCCGGGCCGTCCCCAGCGGCCCCGTACTCCGAGCCGAGATTGAAGTGCAGGAACGCCGTCGGCGGACTTTCGGCTTGCTGGGCAAGCAGCAGCTCGATGTTGCGCCGCGACTTCTCCTTGGCGTCACGGACGGCCCCGAGGTAGCCGTAGTGCTCGACGCGGACGGCGGCCTGTGCCAGGCGCTCGGGCAGATAGCCAGGGAGGCGCTGGCCGATCTGTTCGTGCAAGCGGCCCTCAAACCGGTACTCGGGGCGGTTGCGGAACACGCGCATCGCGTTGTGAGTGACAGCTGTGCCGTCTGCGATGTCGCCGGTGAAGTTGGTCTCGACGAGGTAGAACGCCTCGCGCCACGTTTGGCCCGTCAGGGCGCGCAGCTTCTCGACATCCTCCGCGACGAGCACCTCATCGGCGTCGAGGAACATCAGCCAGTCTCCCGTCGCGGCATCGAAGGACACGTTGCGCGCCTCAGAGAACGATCCGGTCCACGGAAACTCGATGACCGTGGCGCCAAACGAACGTGCGATCTCGATTGTCGTGTCCTGCGAGCCCGTGTCGACGACGATCAGCTCATCCACCGCCGGAGCGGCAGCGGCCAGGCAGCGCGGCAACATCTCCTCCTCGTCGCGCACGATCATGCAGAGGCTGAGCGTGAGGCCGCTCGCGGGCTTGGCGAGGCGCGCGACTGAGCGCGCGCGCTTGTCGAGCGCCCTCACGTTCGCCGGCACCCGGCTGCGCTCAGGCAGCTGACGGCGGCGGGCGGGGATGGCATCCAGATTCCCTTGAGCGTGACGCAGGCCCGGGTCCAGCCGGAGCGCTGCCTCGAACAGCGCCTGCGCCGCGTCGAGACGCCACAGTTCGTAGAGCGCAACGCCGGCGACATTGAGGATCACCGGCTCGCGCGGCTCTTCCTCGAGCATCGCGATCGCCTCGCCCGCGATCCGCACGTAGATCTGGCCGGCCTGGCTCGCACGAGCCGTCACGCAAGCCGCGAGACCTTGCTCGAACAGCGCGGTCCGCGCCCGGTAGCGCCGGTGGATGTCGGCGAGATCGCTGGCACGCTGGAACAGCTCGCCGTAGCGGACGAGCTCGCCCGACCGCAACGCGTCGTTCGCCTGCGCGGCGAGCGTGGCCGGATCAGCCGTCGCGGCCTGGTGCAGCGAGGGACCTGTCAGACGTAGGGGCATACGAGGGAGCCCACACTGGGCCGCCGGCTGTGATCGGCATTCAAACCGCATACCTGAGCGAGAAATGCACGGAAAATTGCAAATCTCGCCCCTGTGGACAAAACGCCGATACGCCTCAGTGCCGTCGTCTGGTTCACGGGAGGTGAAACAGACACCGGGAGAGAGGAGTGGTCGTGAGCACACAGGAGGGGCAGCGCATCTCGCCAGAGCAGGTGCTCGCACTGTGGACTGAATACCGGGAAACCGGCGACCGACGGCTCCGCGATCGACTCGTTCTCACCTTCGCCCCGATGGTGAAGTACATCGTCTACAAGAAGATCCGCGAGATCCCGGCCCGCTGTGACGTTGAGGACTTCATCTCGTGCGGGCTCGAGGCGCTGATCCGCTCGATCGACCGCTACGACCCCGCGAAGGGTGCGACGCTCGAGCAGTTTGCCTGGACGCGAATCCACGGCGCGGTACTCGACGAGCTGCGACGTCACGACTGGGCGCCACGATCGCTGCGGCGCTGGGAGCGCGACATTGCCCGCGCCAACGAGCGATTCATCGCGCTTCACCGACGCCGCCCGTCGCGCGAGGAGCTCGCCGACATGGTCGGCGTCACCCCCGCACAGCTGACCGCGCAACTCGACGACATCGCAATGTCCGATGTCGGCTCGCTCAACTCCCTCATCGGCGGTCACGAAGACGGCGCGATCGAACGGATCGACATGCTGGCCAGCCCCGACCGCGAAAGCGACCCCGAGCACGCAAGCGCGCTCGGCGAAGCCAAGCAGCGGTTTCGCGACGCCTTCCAGCGACTGCCGGAGCGCGAGCGGCGTGTCGCCGTCCTGCTCTACGTACAGAACATGACGCTGCGTGAGGTCGGCGACGTGCTCGGCGTGTCGGAGAGCCGCGTCTGCCAGATCCACACGCAGCTGCGACGCACGTTGCGAACCGCGCTCGAAGACGACGCGGCGCTGTTCTCTGAAGTCGCCTGACCGCGGAGATACAGCGGCGCGAAGTAGCTGTGCCCCTGGCGGACGACGTGCTTGTGGGCGGGGTGTGCGAAATCGGTCACCGTCACCGCATCCTTGACGGCTTTGAACAGCGTGCCGTCGCAGCGATCCTCCGTCAGCCAGATCGTGCCGAGGACCGCGGCTGCACCGGCGCGGCCGCTGGTCTTGAAGTCGCCGTGCGCGTTGCCCCACAGTTCACGTACCACCGTCTTGCGCTTCTTGGCTGCGGTCGCCGAGCTCGCCAGGCGAGTGGTCTTGCCGGCTGGGCAGCCGGCGAAGTCGCCGCCGGCGAGCTTCTCCGTCGTGATGCCGCTGGCGGCCTGGCTGATGGCGAACTCGCCGTCGTAGAAGTTGCCACTCTGGGTAGCGCCTCCCGGCACCGCAACGGTGACACCGGCAGTGCCCTTGGTGGCGTCCACCAGCGAACCCATCGGGATGCTCGTGGAGCTCGTCAACGGCTGGAAGGTCTGTTGCCCAGGCGCGCGGACAAGGACGGTCCCGCTGACCGGCACGACGTCGCCGGACTGCGCGACCGCGGGCGGAACCTGCAAGATGGCCGTCTCGATCCCGCTGGTGCCGTTGCTGTCGCTGAGCGTTCCGGACCATGATTGGCCGTCCGGCGCGATCGTGACGGAGAAGTGCGCGGTGTAGCTTCCATCGGTCTCCGTCAGCGTCAGGGCGCTGCCGCTGAGCGTGCCAGTCAGCGTGCCGTCGAGCTCATCAGCGCCCGTGACCGTGTCGGAGCCTGGCGCCTGCGTAAGCGTCAGCGTGTCGGGGAAGTTCGTGCCTGGGCACGAGCCGGTCGTGCAGTCGTAGTTGGACTGCCACGTTCCGCTGAGGTTGACGCTGGCCGCTGGTGCTGGTGCGGCGATTGCCCACACGACAGCCAGACCGCCGGCCGCCGCCGTGACGCCAAGGCGTGTCCGCGCCGTCACGCTGCGCTCGGTCCCGCGGCGAGGTGCCGATTCGCTGATGTCCACCCGCGGCTCGGCTTGGCACGGCCGTCTCGTCCAATCACCCTTGGTCCCCGTTCTCGCCCGCCAACGTGGTTGTGCGTCGGGACGGCCCACCAAAGTAGCAGCGCGGTGGCAGAAGGACGTCCGGCGCCAGTCGATGAGCCTAGACTGACCGGCGAACGCCGCTCGACCGCGGCGAGGTGTGACTGCTCCGAGGCTTCTCATCTGCTCTGAACTCACCGTCCAGAAGTGCGTCGAAACCGGCGCCGGCGCCACCAGCTGGCGGCCACGGTTGCGTGGGCGCAAGGACAGCACCCGATGAGTGGCACCGCCCCGGCCCGGCCGGCACCGGGTCCGCCGCGACGGCTGGTTCGCCGCTGGCGGCGCGGGATGCGCTGGTGGCGGCGCAAGATCGTCGTCCCGCTCTGGATGCTGTTTGGAACCCTCGCCGTCGGGCTTGGCACGTGGGGCTTCACACAGATCATGAGCGCCGGTGGGGCAAGGCCTGTTCACCATCTCGACCTGTTCCAGAGCTTTGTCGCGTCGATCAACCTGTTCGGCCTGAGCCTCGGCGCGGCCGGAGGCCTTGGGATCCACGGGAACTGGCCACTCGCGATCGCTGCCGTTCTCGCAGCGTGTCTGACGATCCGAGCCGTTCTGGCGCTGACTGGCAGCCGCATCCGTCGCTGGTACATCCGCAACCGGCTACGCGGGCACGTGATCGTCTGCGGCGCGGGTGCGTTGGGCACGCGCCTCGCCGACAGCCTCGATTCTGACCACGATGTCGTGCTCATCGACATCGACCCGGCGGCTGCCGGTCTCGCTCCGTCGCCGGACCGCTACGCCTGGCGCGTGGAGGGCGACGCGACGCTGCCCGACACGCTGCTCGGAGCCGGCGTAGAGCACGCGGCTGAGCTGGTCGCGGTGACACCCGATGACTACGTCAACTCGCTGATAGTGACGGCGGTCCAGCGCGTCAGCACGCGCCCCCGCGTGCTGGTCCAGGTTGAGGAGCCGGGTCTGACGCGCTTCTTCGAAGAGCGACCTGATCGTGATCAGCAGCGCGCCGCAGCGCCGCTGCTGCAGGTCAGCCCGTTCAGCGCCAATGCGGTAGCCGCCCGGGCGCTGCTCGTCGGCGAACAGCCCGACGGGGAGTGGCACACCCAACCCGGCCCGCTGCTGGCGGTCGTTGACGGCATCGCACCCCACCTCCTGCTGGCCGGCGACCACCCGTTCCTGGACGCGGCGGTGCTCGAGGGGCTGCGGCGATGGCGCTCCCTGGCGCTTGCAGCAGCCGACCAAGGCTACGGCCCCGGGCCACTTCAAGCGGCCGCGCTCCCGCCGCTTCGCTTCAGCGTGTACGGACCGGACGCAGTGGCACGCGTCGCGCGTCTGCGCAACCGCTGGACGCCCGAGCCACACCTGCTGGAGCTCTACTGCCAGGACCTCCCGGCCGGCGGGCAAGGCGCGATCGAGTCAGACGACTGGCTGCGACGACTGCGCGGCGGTAGGAGCGGCGGCGAGCGGTCCAGCGACTTCGTTTCACATGCGATCGTCGCCTGCGACAGCGAGCTCGAAGGCGTCGGCCTCGCCCTCGCAGTGGGACGCGCGCTCGGCGACGGCGTGCCTCTGATGCGTGTGTCGATGGTGGGGACGGGTGAGCTGGACAGCCGCATCCACGATCACACCATGGCCAGTCGGCATCGCTCGGTCACGACCATCACGTCGGTACCGGAGCTTGCCTGCGCCGGCCAGGCGATCCTCAGACACTCGGCCCCCGAAGACCGGCTGCTTGATGAGCTAGCCAAGCGCGGCATGCCGGCCGCGTCCGCTCAGGACGCCATCGCTCGGCTGATGGCACAGAGCGAGCTCGAAGTGCACAGCGATCCGGCGTGGCGTTTCTCGCTGCGCGAGATACCCCTGCTCAGGGCACTGCTGGACGACGAAGGTGTCAGCCTCGACGCGTTCGTCGCTGCCGGGCTCGCCATCAACCTCGGCTCCGGCCCGAACCTGGCGAGGAGCGCCGAACGGCTGCTCACGGCGCCTGATGAGCACGCCTCGCCCCTCGCCCGCGCTTGGCGCGCGCGATTGACCGAGAACGAGCTGCAGGCAGCTGCATTTGCTGCCAGTTGCGAATACGCGCGCTCCACCAGCGACTGGGACGCTCTGAGCAGTACCCGCAGGCTCCTCCAGAGCCTGCGCGGGGACGTTGACGCGGCGACGCGCGTGCTCGAGCTTCGTGAGTTCGTGCTGCTGCCGACGGCGGCGACCCAGGCCAGGGAGCAGTTGCTCCAGGCGGCGCCTGGCGAAGCGACTGGAGAAGCCGCGAGCAAGCTCGAACGCATCGAAAACGCCTTGCGTGAGCGGCGCAAGCTGCTCAGAGGCGCCGATGCCGAAAGGCTCGCCGGCTTCACGCGCGTGGCGATTTTCGCCGGAGCCGCCGACGCGAGCCGCGCGATGACCGAAGACGCGCTAGAGACGCTCAGTGCTCTGCTCGGGCCGCGAGAGGCGCGGGCGCGCGCAGCGGCCCGGTCTAGGAAACCAGACAATCCACGTGTGGCACGGCGCGGCGGCGCTGATCTGCTGCCGGAGGCCGAGCGTTTCCAGGTGTTGCAGGGGTTCGACGGAGTCGTGTTGGGCGGCGGCACGGCAAGTGGAGTCTCGGGCGTGCTCGCGCGTGCCGCTCACGGCTACGCGACGCCCTGTGTCGGCTACGTGCCGGCGGGCAAGGGCGACCCGCAGCTTTATCCAAGCCTGCGCGAGACCGCAGGGCACGACTTCAGCGAGCTCGAGCCGCTGGCGATGTGGACGGACATCCTCGCAGCAGGAATCTCACCCGGCCAGGTCAGCCTCGTCGCCTGCCCTGGCGGGCCGATCACGCGCGCGGAGATCCTTCTCGCGCGTGCCCTGGGTGCGAGGGTCGGCTGGCTCGACCCTCACGGTGAGGCGCCGATGGCGCTCGACGACGACCTCCCCGGCGGTGCCGAGGACATCGTCCAGCTGCCCACTGACGCGATGTCGGTCCGGGCCCTGATCTGCCGCAGCGAGCTGGCCGACCCGGGGCTGCGCGACCACGTCGCCAAGCTCAGTCATGCCCAGTACCGCGGTCGGCAACCCGCCGACCGGCTCGCCGGCGATCCGGCGTGCGCACCGTGGGAGCGCCTGCTGCCGATCTTCAGGGCCTCAAACCGCGCTCAGGCGGACGACATCGAGAACAAGCTGGCGATGATCGGGCTGCGCGTGGTCCGCACCGACGCCGGAGGGCGCCGCCTCGAACTGACCGATCGCGAGACCAAGCTGCTTGGCGAGATGGAGCACGGTCGTTACGTGGTCGACCGGTTGCAGGCTGGCTGGCACCTTGGTGACCGCGACGCGAACAGAGGTCGCTCGCCCTACTTCGTGCCCTGGACCGAGCTGACCGAGAGCGAGCGGTTTCTGGACATCGCAGCCGTGGAGACCATCGCAGGCGCGCTGCAGTCGTTTGGCTACGGAGTTGCCGAAATCGACCGTTGAGTTGACAGCGCCGGTGCCTTCCCTGCGTACTGATTCTGCACAGTGAGGTGTATGCGGCGGTTGCGAGCGCCAGGCGAAGACACCGCACAGACATGCGACGACCTGCCTGGTGGCGGGACGCGATACTGCCCAGATGCTGTTGCGTTCGGCTGAGCCCGCTGACGCCTCGGCGGTCGCCGCGGTACACGTCCGCACATGGCAGGCGACCTACCGCGGGCTGCTACCCGACCTGTTCCTCGACGGCCTCGACGTAGAACGGTGGGCGGAGCGATACACGTTCGATGACCCCGACCCCAACCGCCCGAGGACGATCCTCGCCGTGGAGGCAGGAGCAGTCTGCGGCTTTGCGACGATCGCGCCGGCGGGCGACGCCGACCGCCAGGGAGCCGGCGAGATCATCGCCCTCTACGTCGATCCCGCTCGCCAGGGCTTTGGCGTTGGTCGCACGCTGATCGCCGAAGCCCGGGCACGGCTTGCCGGGAGGGGCTTCACGACCGCCTGCCTGTGGGTTCTCGTCGGCAACAGGCGCGCGGAGCGCTTCTACCGCGTCGACGGCTGGGTTCTCGACGGGGCCTGGCGCCGGCAACAGTTCGGGGGCCGGCACGTCGTGGACGTCCGCTACTGGAGGCAGCTGGTGTGAGCCGGACTAACGACCAGCGCGCGCGTCCAGCCGGTAGGCCCAGGCGAGCGTCTCGGCGACCGCGACGAACAGCGGCTCGGGTACGGCGTCCCCGAGCTCGAGGACGGCGAGGGCTTCGGCTAGCGAAGGGTCCTCGCGCACCGGCACGCCCGCTTCGCGGGCCTTCTCGACGATCCGCTCGGCGAGTAGGCCGGCGCCGCTGGCGAGCACGAGCGGAGCGTGGTCGCCGCGGCGGTAGCTGAGCGCCGTGGCGCGCAGCCGGCGTTGGCGATTGGGGTCGCGTTCGCCACGGTCAGACATAGACGTCCAGTGGCGGACGGCGTGCTACGACGCTCACCCCCACCTCCAGGCCGCTCGCGCCGGCGAGGGCGCCGCGCAGCTCGTCGGCCGCCGAGGTTGCGCTCGCGAGCGCCGCGGCGCTGGCCATGCCGACAACCACCCGCAGAGCGCCGGCGTGGAGCTCGAACCGCAGGTCGACCGGACCGAGCCGCTGCGCGTCGTAGCACAGCTCCAGCACGTGCATCGGCGTCGCGGCAGCGCCCCCGCCGCCGTCGGCGTCCTGCAACGGCTCCTGCTGCGGCTGCGGGGCTGGCTCGTTGTGGAGCAGCACGCGGCCGGCCGAGATGTTCTGGACGACGAGCCGCAGTTCCTCGCCCGCACGCAGGCTCGCCGGCAGCGTCGCGCTCAGACGGCCACCCGCGATCGCGAGCTCGCCGCGACCGGAGCCATCGTTGCTGACGACACGCGCCATGATCACGCGGCCCGGTGCGAGCTTCAGCCCGCCGGTCGCCAGCCCCCGCAGCAGCGCAACGTCGACCAGAACCGGGTCCATGCTCAAGGATCATCGCGCACAGCCGACCACTCCGGCGATGGATGTCGGGCTCAGCATCGCCGCGTCGGGGATGATCGCCGAGCAGGTCCGCGAGGATCAGCTTGCGAACGATCTCGCGAACGCGTCGACCCCCGGCTACAAGCCGACCGAAGACGTGCAGAGCGCGTTCGGGTCGCTGCTGGTCCACAACAGCTCCGGCCAGACGGTCGGGGCGATGTACACGAACACCGAGATCACCGGGCAGACGCCGAACCTGACACCGGCGGGTCTCGACACGACAGGCGAGCCGCTCGACTTCGGAGTCGGCGGCGCGGGCTTCTTTGCCGTGCAGACGGCGAACGGCGTGCGCTACACCCGCGACGGCCAGTTCACCCAGTCGGCGAAAGGCGACCTCGTCGATGCGAACGGAAACAACGTCTTGAGCCAGACCGGTGCGCCGATCAAGGTCGGCGCGGACGGGACCGTGCCGGCATCCTCGCTCGGCGTGTTCAACGTCACCAACCCCGTCGCTCAGGGCGACAACCTGTTCAGCGGGACCGCCGCCGGTCGCGCCACCGGCCTCGCCCAGTCAGGCGTGCTCGAGAGCTCCGGCGTTGACGCGGCACGCACGATGGTCGACATGATCGCCTCGCTCAACACCTACCAGTCCGGCGAGCAGGCGATCCAGGCGATCAACGAGACGATGCAGCGCAGCGCGAGCGCCACGGGCGCGCTCAGCGGCACTTGAGCACCCTCAAGTTGACCGTGCGCGCGCCGATCACCCGGGACGACATTGGGAGCAATGCGGCTGGACCGCTCGATGCGGAGGCTGGGCTCCCCCGGAACATGGAGCACTAATGCTTGAGGGACTGTATTCAGCGGCCGCCGGGATGGAGGCGCAGCAGCAGCGCCTCGACGCCATCAGCAACGATCTCGCGAACCTCGATACCCCCGGCTACCAGTCCGAGCGAGTCGGCTTCGAGGATCTGCTCTACAGCAGCGCCGGGGCAACCCAGGGCGCCGGCGTGACGACCGGTGCGGGCGCTGCGGCCACGGACCTCGGACCAAGCCAGATCATGGGAACAGTCGGCCAGACCGGCCAGCCGCTCGACCTGGCGATCAACGGCGACGCCTACTTCGAGGTCAAGCAGCCGGACGGCACGAACGCGCTGACGCGAAATGGGCAATTCCAGATCGACGGCAAGGGCCAGCTCACGACCCCCGCGGGCATGCTCGTGCAGCCGCCGATCACCGTGCCTCCGGGAACGCTCGCCAGCGATGTCTCGGTCAGCCCGGGCGGCATCGTCTCAGTCCAAGGCAAGACGCTCGGCACGATCAACCTCGTAACAGTGGCGGCCCCGGGACAACTTCAGGAGGCCGGCGGCAGCCTGCTCCTAGCGACCGCGGCGAGCGGCGCGATCGTCAAGGCGACCGGCTCAACGGTGGTGCAGGGCTCGCTCAACAGCTCGGACGTCAACCTCGCAAACGAGATGGTCCAGATGATGGACGTCGAGCAGAGCTACTCGATGTCGAGCAAGGCAATGAACATCGAGACACAGATGCTGCAGATCGCGAATCAGGTGCGAGGGTGAGCACTCCCGAGACGATCGGCTCACTCGACGCGCCGATGCCCGGTGCCGTGGTGCCGGTCGTCAACCAGGCGCTGGAGCCGGCAAGCGTTCGCAACGGCACGCCGGCTGTCAAACGGGACTACGCGAACGCGCTGAGCTTCGAGAGCGTGCTGGTCAATCAGCTCTGCCAGCAGCTCGTCCAGACCACAGGACTGTCGTCGTCGGGTGACTCGTCCGGCGGCGACGACGGTGACGGCAGCGACCCAACGGTGAGCGACTTCGCCTCGCTGCTCCCCGGCGCGCTGGCGAGCTCGATCATGTCCGATGGCGGACTCGGCCTTGCCGCGCAGCTCATACCAAGCCTCGACGGATCGGCGAGCACCACCGATCTCGGGAGCGCCGCCGGCGGCTCCGGCGCGAGCCAGAAAGTCGACTCGCAAGGCGGCGCCAGCGGACCATGACGCTGCTCACCGCCCCCCAGCCGCAGGTCGTCCTGGCGAGTCCGTCGACCGATCCGCTGCTGACCGGCGACGTTCTGGCTCACCTCGACGCCCAGCTCGCCTCAGCACGCACACTGCTGGCAATCGTGCTCGATCAGGGCAAGGCGATCCGTGAGCGCAACGTCCAGGAAGTGGTGCGCCACGCCGGTCGGCTGCACGCGGAGCTTCAGCGGCGGCGCCAGATCGACGAGGGTCGCGCAGTCCTGCTCGAACAGGCAGCGGCAAGGCTGCAGATCGCCTCAGGCGCGGTTACACTCGAAGCGCTCACCGCCCTGATGGACTTCGCCAGCGCCGCGATAGCACGCCGGCGCAGCGCCGAGCTGCGGGGCCTGCTCGACGAGGTGCAGCGTGAGCACATCGTCAACCGAGCCTTGATGGGCCAGGAGCTCGCCTTCCTCGACCATCTGCTGCGGCTCGTCGACGTGACCGGATCAGGCGCCTACGGCAAGGCTGCCGCACGACCCTCAACCCAGCCCGATAGGAGCGTCGGAGCCCGACGCATCCTCGACATGAAGGCCTGACGCGATGACAATCCCCAGCTTGAGCGGTATCGAGACGGCCCTGTCGGGCCTCGAAGCCGAGCAGACCGAGCTCGATACCACCGGCAACAACATCGACAATGCGAGCACCCCGGGCTACACCGAGGAGGTAGTCAACCTCGCCCCCTCGACGCCCACTGAGATCTCCTCGGAAAGCGCCGACGGAGCCAGCTTCACCCAGCTCGGATCGGGTATCGACGTCGAGTCGATCACCCGCGTCCGCAACGAGTTCCTGGATGCCCAGTATCGAGCCCAGAACACGCTGCTTGGCCATGCGACGACCACCGCGGCCCAGC
This sequence comes from Solirubrobacteraceae bacterium, assembly GCA_049512455.1. Classification (GTDB taxonomy): domain Bacteria; phylum Actinomycetota; class Thermoleophilia; order Solirubrobacterales; family Solirubrobacteraceae; genus Palsa-513. The sequence continues at coordinate 35,279 of JBEKXB010000017.1, forward strand.
TCGGCAACGCGCAGAGCGCGCTCGGCGAGTCGGGCGGCACGACGCCGGTGGCGACTGCGCTATCGCAGTTCTGGAGCGACTGGAACAGCCTCGCCGACAACCCATCGAGCGCAGCAGCGGCACAGGCACTCGTCGATGACGGCACGACACTCGCGCAAACCCTGCAGAGCCTGTCCAGCTCACTGTCGAGCTTGCAGACCCAAGCCGCCGCGCAAGGCGCAGCGATCATCGCGCCGAACGGGGAGCTCGGACAGGACGTAAACCAGATCGCGTCACTCAACACGGCGATCAGCGACGCGATCAATGCCGGCCAGGACCCCAACACGCTCGAGGATGAGCGTGACAACGCACTCGACGACCTGTCCTCGCTCGGCAATATCAGCGTGACCGCCGACGCCGACAACCCAAACATGGTTGACGTGGCGTTGGGTGGCGCTGAGGTCGTCGGCGGCGCCGGCGCGGACATGCCGGCGGGGCTCTGGGTCGGCATGGGTGGCGAGCTCGGTGCACTCGCTCTCCAGTCATCGACCTCGACAAATGCCACGGGGACGATCCAGTCCTACATCAACTCGCTCAACACAATCGCCTCGGATCTCGTCAGCACGGTCAATGGCGCGCTGCCGCCAGGAACCCCGTTCTTCTCCGCTCGGGGCACGACCGCCGCGACGATCACGGTGACGGCAACGCCGACCACCGCCACGACGTTCGGCAACAGCGATGCGAACAGCGTCGCCGATCTCCAGGGCGGCAGCGCCGACCTGGCATATGCGGCGCTCGTCGGGCAGATTGGCGACGACGTCCAAAGCGCGCAGAGGACGCAGACGACGCAGCAGGCAGTCGTCACCGCGACACAGAACCAGCGCGAAAGCATCTCGGGCGTGTCGCTCGACCAGGAGATGACGAACCTGGTGAGTGAGCAGCGCGGCTACCAGGCCTCGGCGCAGACACTCAACACGCTTAGCAGCGTGCTCGAGACACTGCTCAGCGCGGTCGGATCGGTAGGCATGTGATGTTCGAGCGAATCACAGAGCTGATGAGCTCGCAGACGACGCTCAACGACATCTCGGGCGACCTCGACGCACTCACCACCACCGAGAACGAGCTGTCCTCCGGGCTCAAGATCAACGAGCCGTCGGACGACCCCTACGGCGCGAGCGTGGTCGTGGACCTCAACTCGCAGCTGTCGCAGATCACCAACTACCAGAACAACATCACCGACGCAAACGGCTACCTCAGCGCCGCCGGTGGCGCGCTCACCAACATCAACAACATGGTGAATACCATTCGAGAGCTCGCCGTCGAGGGCGCGAACGGGACCGAGAACACGAGCGACGACCAGGACGAGGCGGATGAGGTCAACCAGCTCATCTCGGCGATCACGCAGGCCACGCAAACCACCTACAACGGCAACAGCGTGTTCTCCGCGACCCCGGCCACCCGCACGATCGGGCCCGACAGTCAAACCGTCCAGGTCAACACCGATCTCACCAGCCTGCTCGGCAACGGCACCAGTGACACGCTGCTGCTGAGCACGCTCAACAAGATCTCCTCCGACCTCAGCTCAGGCAACACGACCGGGCTCGGCACCACCGACCTGCAGAACCTCGACGCGAACTTGAGCACGCTCCAGAGCATCCAGGCAAATGCCGGCGCGCTCACCAACCGGCTGACCGAGGCGTCCTCAGCGCTCACCACACTGCAGTCGACCGATCACACCCAGCTCGCGAACACCCAGGACGTGAACATGGCGCAGGCGGCGACAACCTACAGCACCGAACAGGCAAGCTATACCGCGGCGCTGCAGTCGGGCGCGCAGATCGTGCAAGAGTCTCTGCTTAACTTCCTCACGCCGGGATAACCACAAGATGACCTCGGGCAGCACCACCGAACCGATGACGATCACGCTCGACAGCTCACGCTTCGGGCGCGTCGAGATCAAGGCCGAAGCCGCGATCGAATTCCCCGAAGGGCTGATCGGCCTCGGCGGATCGCGCTATGCGCTGCTCGGCAACAGCGAGGACAGCCCGTTCGTCTGGTTGCACTCGCTCGACGACGGTGGTCTCGCCTTGCCGGTGACCAACCCGAACCGCTTCTTCGCCGGCTACCGCATCGAGCTCGACGAGGACGAAGCCCAGCGTCTGGAGATCGATGAGACGACCCCGATCGACGTGTACGTCACGGTCCGCGCCGCGCCGGTTCTCACCGACTTCGTCGCCAACCTGAGGGCGCCGATCATCATTCACAACGCGCGCGGCTATCAGGTGATCAACCAGGCGGCCGGAAGCGAGCTGCAGGCGCGCCTGTTTCCCCTGGCCGGCGACACGGCAGCCCCGTCGCTTGCTTGACTGCGCCCCCAATCGTCGTGACGATAGGGGACAACGATGCTGAAGATCACCCGCCGCGCCGGCGAGCGCATCATGATCGGCGACGAGATCGTCGTGACGCTGCTCGAGGTGTCGGGCGGCACCGCACGGCTCGGCATCGAGGCGCCGCGCGCGATCCCGGTCTACCGCGAGGAGATCTGGGTCGAGGTCAAGCGCGAGAACGAGGCGGTCGCCGGCGCGGCGGGAACCACGCTTCCCGCGGTCGCCGCGGGCGCGACCCCGGTGAGCGCACCCGGCGTCACGCTCACGAGCGACGCCTGAGCGGCGCGCCGCCAAGCCGGCTTCAGCTGCTGAAGTACAGGCGCCCCGGGACGAGCGTGTCCTCGTGCACGTGGGCGACCGCGCACGCGCGGTGGTAGCCGTCGGCGATGTGCAGCACCGCCTCGTTCGAGAAGACGACGAGCAGGATCGGCGACAGCGGCTTCCCCTCCTCGATGTTGACGGTGCTCTCGGTCACCTCGGGGCTCTCGTGCTTGCCAAGCAGCGGCAGGCGCGCCGCGCGCAGGATGTCCTTCGCGCGCCAGGTTCCGAGCGGGGCCCGCGGAAGCGAACCGATCAGCGCCGGCAGCGCACCCGGCGGCACGAGCAGCGACAGGTAACTTCGCGCCGCCGCGTAAGCCTTCTCATCAGGCCCATCAAGCCATTCGACGTTCATTTCCAGCCCTCCCCTGACTACTGTAGCTCGCGCCCCGGCGTTCACCCCCCGGCAACCGCCGGCAGAATCGTAATCTCACTCCCGTCGGCGACGGGCGTGTCAAGACCGTCGAGGAAGCGGATGTCCTCGCCGGCGACATATACGTTTACAAAACGCCGTAGCGATCCTTGCTCGTCTGAGATCCGCTCGCGCAGTCCGTCGAACCGCTCGAACAGTGCGTCGAGCACCTCCGACACTGTCTCGCCCTCGACGCCGACCTCAGCTTCACCGTCCGTCGCGATGCGCAGCGCAGTCGGGATCTTCACGTTGACAGCCATCACGCGGCCCCGGCGACGAGCGGCACGCGGGCGATGCACTCCTCGAACGCTTCGACGCTCGGGTCTATCCGGCGCGCCGTGAAGCTGCCGCGCACCGCGTCGAGCGTCTTGAGGCCATCGCCCGTGATCACCAGAACGACTCGCTCGTCGGGGTCGATAGCGCCGCGCGCGGCGAGCTTCGCGAGCACGGCAGTGGTCACGCCGCCGGCGGTCTCGGTGAAGATGCCGGTCGTCTGTGCAAGCAGTGTGATCCCGTCACGGATCTCCTCATCGCTCACGGCATCGATCGACCCGCCGCTGCGACGCGCGAGATCGAGCGCATACGGGCCGTCCGCCGGGTTCCCGATCGCCAGCGACTTGGCGATCGTGTCCGGCTTGACCGGCTGGCAGAAGTCCTGACCCGCAGCGTAGGCGTTCGCCACCGGAGCGCAGCCCGTCGCCTGAGCTCCGTTCATCGTCGGCAGCCGCCCGTCGACGAGCCCGAGCGCGATCCACTCCTCGAAGCCGCGAGCGACCTTGGTGAACAGCGATCCTGAGGCGATCGGCACAACTAGCCTGTCGGGCAGCTCCCAGCCGAGTTGCTCGACGATCTCAAACGCGACCGTCTTCGATCCTTCCGCGTAGTACGGGCGCATGTTGATGTTGACGAACGCCCAGTCGCGATCGGCCGACAGCTCGGTGCACAACCGGTTGACCTCGTCATAGTTACCACGAACCTCGACGAGGTTTGTGCCGAAGACGCCGGTCCCGAGGATCTTCTGCTCTTCGAGGTCCGCTGGAATGAACACGTAGGACGGCATCCCGATCGCTGCGGCCTGCGCCGCGACAGCGTTGCCGAGGTTGCCGGTCGAGGCGCACGCGAGCGCCTCGAAGCCGAGCTCGCGGGCGCGCGCCGAGGCGACCGCGACGACACGGTCCTTGAACGAGTGCGTGGGATTCGCCGCGTCGTTCTTGACCCATAGGTTGCGCAGGCCAAGACGCTCGCCGAGCCGGTCTGCGCGCATCAGCGGCGTCCAGCCGACGGGCAACCCGGGGTGCGGCACACCGTGGTTGCCCGGCCCTGGCGGCGGGCCGCTGAGCGGGAGGAAGTCGGCGTAGCGCCAGATGTCCTCGTGCCCAGCCTGGATTCGCCGCCGCACCGCCGCGACGTCGTCCAGCCGCGCATGGTCGTAGGCGACCTCGAGCGGCCCAAAGCACCGCTCGCAGACGTACAACGCCTCGGGCGGGTACTCGGTCCCACACTCCTTGCACTTCAGTTTCTCTGCGGGCATAAGAAAGAACCTCCGCCGGGCTTGTGGCGAAGGTTCGATGAGAAAAACCCCGACCACATCTCCCAGGCTTGCGTTGGAGCCTGATGGAATTGGCACCGTTTGTCGCTTGCGCGACATGGTTGCCGGGGTTTCATAGGGCCAGTCCCTCCACCCCTCTGGATGCGTCCAGCTATGTGATCGGCAGTATACGCACCGTCTTGGGCCGCGGCAAGATCCCCAACAGCGGCGCCGCGGCGGTGTAGGGTCCCAGAGTGAGCAAGAACCCGGGCGACGCCGATGGCCTATGCATCGCCTCGCTGGAGGAGACCTCGAGCTCGAAGCGTCGGCGGGCGCTCGTGATCGTCAACCCCTACGCAACGATGGTCTCCGACCGCCTGCGCACCCTCGCTCTGCGCGCGTTGCAAACGCGCTACGACATCGAGGCCGTGCAGACACGCGCGCGCGGCCATGCGACCGAGATCGCCAGCCAGGCAGCAAATGACGGCTACTCCGTGGTGATCGCGTTCGGTGGCGACGGGACCGTCAACGAGGTCGCAAACGGCCTCGCTGGATCGCCGACGCCGCTCAGCTGCCTGCCGGGCGGCTCGGCCAACGTCTACTGCAAGCTGCTTGGGATACCGGGCGAGATCGTCGCTGCGACAGAGCATCTGCTGGCCCTGGCCGACTGCTGGGCGCCGCGCCAGGTCGACCTCGGATCGGTCGACGGCCGTTACTTCACGTTCTGCGCAGGCATCGGGATGGATGCGCGCGTCGTCGGTGACGTGGATGCGCGACCGCAGCTGAAGTCACGCTTCGGAGCGAGCTTCTTCCTCGCGAGCACGATCTGGACCTTTGGCCGCCACTACCTCATCGGCGCGCCGAGGATGACGGTCAGCGTCGAGGGCCGCAACGTCGAGGGAGTCACGACGATCGTGCAGAACGCCGAGCACTACACGTTCTTCAACGATCGCCCGATCGACATGGCCGCCGGCGGCGGCCTGAACAGCGGCACGCTGGCGAGCGTCGTGCTGCGACGCGCATCATTGATCGGCGCGCCGTCCCTGCTGGCGCGGGCCGTCGCGCGCTCGCTGACGGTCAGCGGCCACCACCAGGTCGCGACGTTCACCCCCACGAGCAGCCTCGCGGTCCACAGCTCGGACGCGCGGGCGCTGCCCCTCCAGCTCGACGGCGACTACATCGGCGACGTGACCGAGGCCACCTTCACGATCGAGCCCGGCGCGCTGACGGTCGTCGCCTAGCCCAAGCCGCCGCCAGGCGTGACACGGAACGCGTCGAACACCGCGTCGATGTTGCGCAGGCGCGTGATCGTCGTCTTCAGCGTCTGCGTGTCGGCGCATTCGACAACGAAGCGATTGCGGATCATCGGCGGGTTTGCCATGCACTGCGCCTCGACGATGTTCATGCCGGCCTCGGAGAAGGTCCGCGAGATGTCCTCGAGCAGCCGGTGGCGATCCCAGCCGTCGATCTGCACCTCCACCTTGAAGCCCGTCGTCAACTCACCATCCCATGACACCGGCGTGAAGCGATCCGGGTCGCGGCTGAGCGCCCGCGCATTCGGGCAGTCCTCGCGGTGGATCGTGATGCCGCGCCCGAGCGAGATGTAGCCAACGATGTCATCGCCCGGAGCCGGCCGGCAGCACTTTGCGAGTCGCAACATGACGTCGCTCACGCCCTCGACGCGAATCCCGAACTCGCTCGATGAGTTCGTTGGGCGCCGCCGTGCGCGGCGTGTCGCGACGATCGTGCTCGTGCTCGGGTCGTCCTCGGCGGCCTCGCCCTGCTTGAGCCGCTGGAGGACCTTGGCGACGACTGGCTTCGGCATGATCTTCCCGGCACCGAGCGCGACGTAGAAGTCCTCGGCCTTGCGGAAGCCCATCTCGCGGATCACGTCCGCCAGCAGCGCCGAGCCGGTCACGCGCTGCGCCGGCAGGCCCTGCTTGCGCAGCGCCTCCTGCAGCGCCTCGCGACCGCTGTGCTCGGTGTCCTGACGCGTCTCGGCCTTGAACCATTGCTTGATCTTGTTGCGCGCACGCGTCGTCTTGACGACCGCAAGCCAATCGCGTGACGGACCGCGCTCGCGCTTGGAGGTCAGCACCTCGACGATGTCGCCCGAGCGCAGCTCGTAGTGCAACGGCACGATCTTGCCGTTGACCTTCGCGCCGACACAGCGGTGGCCGACATCGGTGTGAACCTCGTAGGCGAAGTCCAGCGGCGTCGCGCCGGAGGCCAGCGACTTGACATCGCCGCGGGGCGTGAACACGTAGACCTCGTCCTCGAACAGGTCGACGCGCAGCGTCTCCATGAACTCCTTGGGGTCGGTCGTCTCGCTCTGCCAGTCGACCATCGAGCGCAGCCACTTCAGCTTCTCGGCGTCCGCCGACCACGCCGACTTGCCGCTCGGTGAGCCAGCCGAGCGCTTGTACATCCAGTGCGCCGCAACCCCGTACTCGGCCATGTTGTGCATCTCACGCGTGCGGATCTGGATCTCGAGCGGTCGCCCTTCGGGTCCGATCACCGTCGTGTGCAGCGACTGGTACATGTTGAACTTCGGCATCGCGATGAAGTCCTTGAAGCGCCCCGGCAGTGGCTTCCACAGTGAGTGGATCGCGCCGACGGCGCCGTAGCAGTCCTTCACGTTCTCCACGACCACGCGCATCGCCGTGAGGTCATAGATCTCGTTGAACTCGCGGCCCTTGCGGGTCATCTTCGAGTAGATCGAGAAGAAGTGCTTCGCGCGCCCGGAGATCAGCGCGCTGATCCCGAGACTGTCGAGCTCGCCCTGGAGGTACTCGCCGGCGGTCGCGACGTAGCTCTCGCGCTCCGCTCGCTGTTGTGCGACCAACCCCTTGATCTCGTCGTACTTGCGCGGGTGCAGGGAGGCGAACGCAAGATCCTCGAGCTCCCACTTGATCGCGTGGATGCCGAGACGGTGGGCGATCGGCGCGTAGATCTCGAGCGTCTCGCGCGCCTTGTCGAGCTGCTTCTGCTTCGGCAGAGCGCTCAGCGTGCGCATGTTGTGCAGGCGGTCGGCGAGCTTGATCAGAATGACCCGCACGTCGCTCGCCATCGCGACGATCATCTTGCGGTAGTTCTCCGCCTGCGCCTCATCCCGCGAGGAGAACGTGATCTCGGTGAGCTTGGTGACGCCATCGACGAGACTCGCCACCTCCTCGCCGAAGCGCTCGGCGACCTCCTCGAGCGAGGCGGTCGTGTCCTCCACCGTGTCGTGCAGCAGTGCGGCGCACAGCGTCTCGGTGTCCAGCAGCATCCCAGCGCAGATCTGTGCGACACCGACCGGGTGGACGATGAACTCCTCACCCGAGCGCCGACGCTGGTCGGCGTGGTGCTCGCAGGCGAACATGAACGCCGCTTGCACCCGCTCGCGGTCGACCTCGACGAGTGCGTCCTCGGCGTGCTCCTCGACGATCGCGAAGAGGTCGGCGAGTAGCGCCTGCTCGCGCTCGTCGAGCTCCATCGCCACAGCCACGGCGGATCCGTCGGCGTCCTTCGGCACAGCCGGCGAGGCAGGCGGCGGCGTGCGCCGTGACGCGCTCGCCCGCCGTCGTGGGCGCTTCTCGACGGGGTCTAGGCCACTTGCGCCTGGTTGGGTTCGAGGTATCGCAATCCGTCCTGTAGTCGCTGTTGGTAGGTCCGGTAGGCCGGTGAGGTCTCGAGAGCCGCCCTCCTGACCTCTGTCACGCTCGCCGCTTGGCGAGACCGGTCGAGGACGATGAGGTCGAGCTCGGTGAGCACCCGCAGCAGCCGCCCGGCGAGCTCCGGCGAGCGTGCTGCGCTCCGGTCCCCACGCAGAAGCACCTCCAGCTCTCGGCCCGCCGCACCGCCACTGTCGCGTAACGCCCGATAGCAGGCTGCGAGTGAGCCACGAAGCCCGTACTCCCGCTCGAGTATGTGTAGTGCGAATCGTAGCTCAGGCTCACCCCAAGCCAGGTGGGTGAACTGCGTACCCTCCCCCGCACCGGCCAGCGCGAGCTGGCGCTCGCTCGTCGGGGGGTCGAGCAGCACGACATGCGTGTAACCGCTGGTGAGCTCGCGGTCGCGCTCGAGCGCCGAGTAGGAACACAGCGCGAAGCCTCCGAGGCGACCACTCAGGTGCGCGCAGCGCTCAGGCGCAGCGGCACATACGACAAGCACCGGCTCAGCTCCACCGACGAGCTCCACGACCGTCGCCGCAATCCCCCGACCGCGACGGTCTCGCAGGACGCGCCCGGCCGCTGCCGGCGGCTCCGGCGGCGCGGCGAGAGCGCCGTCGAGCTCGGCAAGGGCCCGATCCAGGTACGCGCCATCCTCGCCGACCAGCGTCACCGGCGGCGGTGAGCACGGCGTGATCGCGCGCGCCACGAGGCGAGGCTCGACGACGCCGTGCCACTCGTTGCGCTCGAGCGTGAACGCACAGTCGGCTGGCTGACCAGCGCCGACCGGGAGCCGCACACCATTCGAGAATGCGACCGCCCGCGCTCGCCGACCGCCTGACTGGACGACGAAGCGCGCATGGTCGTTGCGCTGCTCGCCGCCGAAGCCCTCGGGGTCGCTGAGCGTCGCGGCCGCGAACAGCAGCGACACCGCCGGGTTTGCCGCTCCGAACGGTGCCAGCGCGGCGAGCTCCTCGACGAGCGCGAGCTCGACATCCTCGGCGTCGGCGACGGCGTCCACGCGCTCCGTCACGAGCAGATCCTCTGGCCGTAGCACGGCTTCGGCGTGAGCGGTGAACGCGGCGCGAAACGCCGCGAGCTGCTCGGGCCGGAGCTGGAGCCCAGCCGCCGCGCGGTGCCCGCCGTGAGCGAGGAGCTGCTCGCTCACCGCGTCGAGCCCCGCCAGCAGGTCGAACGCGGGGATCGAGCGGCCCGAGGCGACGGCCGGCTGACCGCTATCGGTGGGCAGCGAGACCAGCACCACCGGCCGGTGATGACGCTCCGCGATCCGCGCCGCGACGATCCCGATCACCCCCGGATGCCAGCCCTCGCCGGCGAGCACGTAGGCCGCCGCCGGGCCGGTCTGCACGACCTGCGCCTCGGCCTCGAAGCGGATCCGCGTCTCGACTCCTCGTCGCTCCGCGTTGAGGTGGTGAAGCTCCGCCGCGAGCTCCGTGGCGCGCGCCTCGTCGTCGGTGAGCAGCAGCTCGAGCGCGTTGTCCGGACGGTGCAGCCGCCCCGCGGCGTTCAACCTCGGAGCGAGCCGGAACGCCACGGCGTGCTCGTCGATCGCCAGCGGGTTGACGGCGGCGACGCTCATCAGCGCCCGCAGGCCAGGACGCGCCGTGCCCGTGAGGGCGCGTAGCCCGGCCCGCACCAGACGCCGGTTCTCCCCGAGCAGTGGGACCACGTCGGCGACGGTGGCCAGCGCGACGAGCTCGAGCTCCTCGGGACGCTCGTCGTCGCCGAGCCCGGCGCCGCCCCGCAGCGCCTGCGCGAGCTTCGCCGCGACGGCGGTCGCACACAGATGCGGGCAGGGATAGGCGCACAGCGCCGGGTGCACGATCGGCGCCGCCGGCAGCACGCCGTCGTGGCGGGGCGCGTGGTGGTCGGTGATCAGCACGTCGACTCCACCGGCGCGCGCGGCGTCCACCGCGTCCACAGCCGTGATCGCGCAGTCCGCCGTGATCAGCAGCGCGGTCCCCCGCGAGGCCAGCCGCGCCACGGTGCGCAGCCCCAGTCCGTAGCCGTCCTGCACGCGATCCGGCAGATACCAATCGACGTCGCCACCAAGTGAGCGCAGGGCGCCAACGAGGATCGCCGTCGAGCAGACGCCGTCACAGTCGTAGTCGCCGTGCACGGTGATCACCGAGCCGCGGCGGACGTGGCCGAGGACCAGCTCGACCGCCTGGGCAATGCCGCGAAACGCCGCCGGCGAATGACGGTCCCCAGCCGCGAGGAACGCCCGCGCCCGCGCGGCGTCGGTGAACCCGCGCCGCGCGAGGACCTGCGCGACGACGTGGCTGACGCCGAGTTCGTGCTCCAGCGCCGTCGTCGTGGAGAACGGAACCGCAGCGAGCGCGAAGGAGGCAGGGCCCAGCCCGGATCGCGTGGTCGCGCTCATCAGACGAGCCTACGCAGACGCGGCGACGGAACCGCTCGGCGGCGCAGGGAACGACGCCGGGGGGCCTGGAACTACACCTAGCTGCCCACCCGCCTACCCCTCGCGGCGGATCTGGCGGTCGCGGCTGCCACCAGCCACGTAGGCGATGCCCATCGCCACGATCGCGCCGGGGATTGCGTAGAGCACCGTGACAAGGTGCGTCGCGTGGCGGCCCGGGATCGCGACCCCGTGATGCACCACGGCGAAGATGATCAGGCCGGCGATGATCGCCCCGATGATCGAGGCGACGAACGCGCCAACGATCCCGCCCCAGAAACGGTCGGGCAGGAAGATCGTGTAGTGCCACAGCGCGAGACCCATCATCACCCACGCAAGTACACCCATGGCTAGCGATTCCTCCCGTGGCGGTGGCGGCGTGCACGCGACTTCGATGCCCCGAACGCCCGCGTGCCGGAAGCGTCCTTCGGCATGACGACATCCTCCGGTCGCGCATCGGCAGTCGGATCGACCTCGGGCAGGACACCGCGGGGCGCCGGCCGGTCGGCGTGGAGATCGCGCACCATGTCACTGAACTCGGCACGCGACACCCCGGCACCGGGCAGCGCGGGCTCCGTGAGCCGCCCCGGGCGGCTGGCGCGACGCGCCGGTGTCGGCACGGTTTCGCGGGCCTCCTCGCCCTCGACCGCGTAGGCCGGCACGACGCCGCCGTGAGCCGCCGCGATCCGCGCCCGTCGACGGCGGTAGACCGGCTCGCGCTCCTTCCAGTGCGTCAGCACCGGCGAGGCGATGAAGATCGACGAGTAGGCACCGGAGGCGACGCCGACAAGCAGCGCGAACGCGAAGTCCTTCAGCGTGCTGCCGCCGAAGATCAGCAGCGCCACGACCGGCAGCAGGGTGCAGAAGCTCGTCGCGAGAGACCTCGTCAGGACCTCGGACATGGAGCGGTTGACGACCTGCGAGAACGCCGCATGCTGCATTCGCGCCACGTTCTCGCGTATTCGGTCAAAGACGATGATCGTGTCGTAGATCGAGTAACCGAGAATGGTTAAGAGCGCAGCCACCGTCGAGTCGGTCACCTGGCGGCCCGTCAGCGCGTACACGCCCGCCGTGATCAGCAGGTCGTGCATCAGCGCGATCAGCACCGGCACCGCGTACTTCCATTCGAAGCGCAGCGCGATGTAGGCGGAGATCGCGAGCAGTGAGGCGATGATCGCCACCAGCGCGCTGTCGGCGACGGTCTTGCCGAAGCTCGGGCCGACCGAGGTCGAGCTGAAGTTGCCGTTCTTCAAGCCGAAGGCGTGGGCCAGCGCGCCCTCGACGGTGGTTGCGAGGTACGGACTGCCGATCTGCGCCGGGGTCAGCGTCTTGACCGAGATCTGGAAGCTGTTGGCGATCGGGACCGCCTTGGCCCCGGCGCCCTGGGTCTTCGCGCTGACCTGCTGGACGACCGGGTTCTGCAGCGCCGTCTGAAGCTTCTTGCCGGGCAGCGCGGCGAGCACCTTGTCCACCTGGCTGACGCTCGCCTTGTGCACGAACGTCGTCTGGATCTGCGTGCCCGAGACGAAGTCGATGCCGAAGTTGATCCCCCTGCCGCCGATCGCCAGCGCGCCGATCAGCAGGATCGTCCCCGACAGGCTGAAGAACCAGCGCGACTTGCCCATGAAGTCGAAGCCCCAGCGGTGGAAGTGCTTGCGCACGCCGATCGCCGCCGGCCGGCGGACGAAGCGCGTGGTGCCCATCGTCGTGAGGATCGCGCGCGTCGCCGCGACCGCCGTCAGCAGCGAGACGAGCGTGCCGATGCCGAGCGTGAAGGCGAAGCCCTTGACGTCGGACTGCGACAGCATGAACAGGATGAACGCGGTCATGAACGTCACGGCGTTGGCGTCGATGATCGCCGCGAAGCCGCGCTTGTAGCCCGCGGCGATCGCGTTGGCCGGAGATCTCCCTGCGCGGGACTCCTCTTTGACGCGTTCGAAGATCACGACGTTCGCGTCGGCGGCGACGCCGATCGTCAGGATCAGGCCCGCGATCCCCGGCAGCGTGAGCGTGATCGGGATCAGCTTGACGAGCGCGTAGAAGTAGAACGCGTAGATCGCCAGCGCCGTGACGGCGATCACGCCGAGCACGCGGTAGAAGAGCAACAGGAACAGCGCCACGACGAGCAACCCCGCCGCGCCGGCGAGCAGGCCCTGGTTGAGCGCCTGGTGTCCGAGCGTCGCGGAGACCTCCTGGCTGGAGATCACCGCGAGCGTGATCGGCAGCGCACCGCTCGCCAGCAGGTTGGCGAGCTGCTGCGCGGTCGCGATCGTGAAGCCACCGGAGATCTCGCTGCCATTGCTGGCGTCGATACCGCCCGGGTACTGCGTGAAGTCGATGTAGGGGACCGTGATGATCCGGGTGTCGAGCGTGACCGCGAAGTGCTGGAAGTTGTTGTTGCCTCCAAACGAGGTGTTGGAGCCGCGCGTGGCGAGCCGCGCCGTCACGCCCTCGAATGTCCCCGTCGCCGAGCCCTTGAAGCCGAACGACACCACGGGCTGCGAGGTCTGCGTGTCCATCTGCTCGATCGGGTTGGTGATGTCCTTGCCCGCGATCGCCGGGTCGTCACGCAGGACGTACCAGTAGTTGTAGTTGGCGTCCACCGTGTCGTGCGGCGTCACCGCCTGACGGACCACGGTGCCCGGCTTGACCCAGACGATCCGCGCGCCGGCCGGCAGCTTCTCGCCCGACTGCGCGATGTCCGCCTTCAGGTAGGCAATCGCGGTGCTCGGCTTCGGCGCCGTCTCCCCTTTTGGCGTCAGAACTGTCTGCGTCTTGTCGTCGACGTAGTAGTAGGTGCCGTAGGGCGCCGCCTCGAGGTGGTAGGGCTTCATCTGCGCCTGCGTGATCTCCGGCTGCTTGGAAGCGGCGATCACCGCGTCGTATTCGGTCGTCGCCCCGATCTGGAAGCCCGGGCTGCCGCCGCCGTTGGCGTCGCCGGTCACAGCGGGGTCGTTCGGGCCGGCGACCTTGCCGTTGGGCCCGATGACGCTCTGCTCCCAGTCGTAGAAGTAGAGCTGCGCGGTCGTGCCGACCTCGGCTTCGGCCTGCGAGACGTTCTTGACGCCGGCGAGGCTGACATCGATCTGGTTCTGCCCGGCGCTGACGACCGTCGCGTTGCTGACACCGAGCTGGTTGACGCGCTGCTGGATGATGTTGATCGCCGCGTTGATCGTCGCCGAGTCAACCTTCGAGGAGCCCGACGCACGACCCTGGAAGATCAACTCCACGCCGCCCTTCAGGTCGAGCCCGAGCAGCGTCTTGCGCGGCTTGGTGAAGCCCGGGATCGGGATCGTCACGAGCAGCGAGATGATGATCAGGCCGGCGACGATCGCCAGCACGAAGGAGTTGCGTCTACGCTCGCTCATCTGCTGCTACGCGGTCCAATCTCAGCGTGACGGCGTGAGGACGAGCAGCAGCCCGCCGTCGTCGTCATAGGCGGGGAACAGGTCCGCTGTGGCGTTAGCGGCGCGCTCGCTCTCGGTGCGCAGCGTCGCCGGCTTGCCGAGCGCGCGCACCCCCCACTCGAGCACGGTGGCGACGTGGTCCTCGCCACTGTCGAAGCTCAGGCCGAGCGCCTGTAAGATCGGCTGGCCGACGACCTCCTCCTCCTCGTAGCCGGTCAGCTCGAAGGAGCCGCGCCCACAGCCGATCACGCGCCCCTCCTTGTCGGCGACGAAGAACGCGGCGTCCGGCGCCGGGTAGTAGTCGTCGAGCAGCTCGAAGAGGAATGAGAAGCCGCAGTTCGCGCAGCCGCGCTCGTCGTGCCGGAACGCCTCATAGCGATCGGAGGCGAGCGACCGCTCGCCGCAGTTCGGGCAGATGAACGGATGGCTCATTACCGATGGACAGCCTACAGGCGCAGCATCGCAACGCGCCGGTACCACCACGATGCCCGTCGCCACGACCGCCGCAACGCTCCTCTCCGCGGCCGCCGCGAGGCCCATTTCAGAACAGCGCCGGGCTGGCCTGCGGCAGCTCGCCGCTCCCCGGATCGGGGATCCCGAGGTGCGCGTAGGCGTGCGCCGTCGCAGCGCGGCCGCGCGGCGTGCGCTGCAGCATCCCGAGCTGCAGCAGATACGGCTCATAGACGTCCTCGATCGTGTCGCGCTCCTCGCCGACGGCGACCGCCAGCGTCGACAGCCCGACCGGGCCGCCGGCGAACTTCTCGCAGATCACCCGCAGGATCGCGCGGTCGAGCCGATCGAGCCCGAGCGCGTCAACCTCCAACAGCGCGAGCGCGGCCTGCGCGACGTCCGCGCTGACGCGTCCGTCGCCTCGCACCTCGGCGTAGTCGCGGGCCCGCTTCAGCAGGCGGTTCGCGACGCGCGGCGTGCCGCGCGAGCGGCTCGCGATCGCCAGCGCGCCACCCTCGTCGAGATCGACGTCGAGGATCCGCGCAGCGCGCCGCGCGATCGCCGCAAGCTCCTCGTGGGTGTAGGGATCGAGCCGCGCTTGAATCCCGAAGCGGTCGCGCAGCGGCGTGGTCAGCAGACCGCTGCGCGTCGTCGCTCCGATCAGCGTGAACGGCGGCAGCTCGAGCGTCACGACGCGCGCACCGGCGCCCTGGCCGACGGTGATCGGCAGCCGGTGGTCCTCCATCGCCGGGTAGAACGTCTCCTCCAGAGCCCGCGGCAGGCGATGGATCTCATCGACGAAGAACACGCTGCGCGGCTCGAGCGAGCTGAGGAAGGAGGCGATGTCGCCTTTGCGCTCGAGCGCGGGACCGGCGGTCGCCACGAACGGCACGCCCAGCTCGGCCGCGACGATCTGCGCCAGCGAGGTCTTGCCGAGCCCCGGCGGCCCGGCCAGCAGGACGTGGTCGAGCGCGTCACCGCGGGCGTTCGCCGCCTCGATCGCCACGGCGAGCTGCTCCTTCAGCTGGGTCTGCCCGACGAACTCGTCCAGTCGCCGCGGCCGCAGCGTCAGCTCGAACTCGTCCTCCTCGGCGAGATACGGCGTCTGGATGCGCCCGCCGGTCACGCCGCCCGCCCCTGGCGCGTCGCGCGCAGCGCCGCCGCGAGCAGCTCCTCCGCGCTGTCCCCGGCGGCGTCGGCGAGCAGGCTCTCCGCCTCCGCCAGCGCAAAGCCGAGCTCGAGCAGCCCTTCGCGTGCGACGAGCCGCGGCTCGTCCGCGCCGCCGCGCCGCACGACGATCCCGGCCCCCATCGCCTCGCCGACCTTGTCGCGCAGCTCGACGATGATCCGCTCGGCGGTGCGCTTGCCGATCCCCGGCACCGCCTGGAAGCGCGCGGCGTCACCGAGCGCGATCGCGCCGTACAGCTCATCGACGCCACCGCCGCCGAGCACCGCCAGCGCGACCTTCGGCCCGACCGACTGCACGCCCAGCAGCAGCAGGAACAGCTCACGCTCGGCCTCGCTGGCGAACCCGTACAGCGCGAGCGCGTCGTCGCGCACGATCAGGTGCGAGTGCAGCGTGACCTGCGTGCCGACCGGCCCGACCGCCGCGAGCGTCTGCGTCGAGACCGCGAGGCGGTAGCCGACGCCCGAGCACATCACGACCACGCCATCCTCCTCGCGCGCCGCAACCTCCCCGCGCAGCAGCGCGATCATCGCGACGCCCCGGCGAGCGCCGCCGCCAGCGGCGCATGGTTGGCGTGACAGATCGCGACCGCCAGCGCGTCCGCCGCGTGGTCGCGCGCCGGCGCGACGGCCAGCGACAGCAGGCTCGTCACCATCCGCGAGACCTGCTCCTTCTCGGCACGCCCCGACCCGCAGACCGCCGCCTTGACCTGCTGCGGGGTGTAGGTGAAGCACGCCGTGCCGGCCTGCCCGGCGGCCAGCATCGCGACGCCGCGCGCCTGCCCGACCGCGAACGCGCTGCGCACGTTGGCCCCGAAGTAGAGGTCCTCGAGCGCCATCGCATCCGGCGCGTGCTCGCCGATCAGCCCGGCGAGCGCGGCGTGCAGCTCGGCGAGCCGCCGCTCGGTCGCCTCCCCGGCCGCGGTCTCGATCACGCCGCCGTCGAGCGCGACGAGTCGCCCGCCACGGCGCGCGACAACGCCATAGCCGGTGTTCGCCAGGCCGGGGTCGATTCCAAGCACGATCATCTGTTCGCCTGTGATTCTGCGCCGCGCACCGGACGCCTGCCTTTTTGCTGGGGCGGTCTGTGCGGCGCGCACGCGCCGCTCTTCACGACGTGGGCGCCCGTTCAGTGGATCTGGAAGCCGGCACTGCCAAGCTGCGCGAGATTGACGGCACTGCTCGAGGTCTTGCCGTAGACGACATAGAAGTCGGTGGCGTTGCCGTTGGGGGTCGCCGGCTCGACGAGGATGTCGCCGCGCCCGTCACCGTTGAGGTCGCCGACGCCGGCAAGCCCAGGCCCGCTGCCGGGGCCGAGGGCGATCCCCGTGCCTGTCGGGAAGCTGATCACGAACCCGCCGAAGCCGGACCGATCGAGGTTGATCGGCTTCGTCCGCGCGCCCCCCGCACGGGGGAAGATCACGAAGACGTGCGAGTTGTCGCCGACGAGAAGGTCCGGCCGGCCGCCGCCGCCGACGGCAGCGACGGTTGCGCCGAGGCCGTCGGTCCCGTGCGAGGAGATCGTGTAGCCGCGCGCGCCGAGGTCCTGCACGTTGACGTTCCGGTTGCCCCGCTCGCCATAGATCAGGTACGCCGTCCCCGGGCAGATCTCGGCCTCGATCGGCGAGTCCGGCCCGCACTCCCCGCCGCTCCACGGGTCCCCAACGAGCAGGTCGCCGAGCCCGTCGCCGTTCCCCTCCCCGGCGCCGGCGATCGGGCCGCCGGAGGCCGACGCCAGGCCGGTGACGAGGAAGCCGCGCCGGCCGAGGAGTCCCAGATCGACCGCGGCGCTCGAGGCGCTGCCGTAGACCACCGCGTCCTGACCGAGCGTCGCGCTGTCCTGGACGCCGATGTCCGCGAGCCCGTCGCCGTTGACGTCGCCGACGATCGTCGCCTGCTCGATCGTGCCGCCCGCCGGCCCGTCGATCGCGAACCCGCGGCCCGCGAGGTGCGCGAGGTCCACGCTCCGCGTGCCGCGCCGGCCGAACACGACCCAGGCCGTGCTGGGGTCGCGCTCGGCGCCGTCCTGTGGCTGCGTCGAGGTGAGGACGACGCTGTCGAGCCCGCCGCCGTTGACGTCGCCGATCCCCGGACCGCCGCGCTCGTCGGTGACGCTGGCGCCGTCGCCGGCGGCCGCCCCGCCGATCTCGAAGCCGTCCCGGCCGAGCTTGTTGAGGTCGATGGCGCGCGGCTTGGCGCTCAAGCCGACGATCCAGGTGACGCCGGCGCCGGCGCGGCCGTCGAAGCTGGCGGCCGAGTCGCTCACCGCGATGTCGCCGTAGCGCGCGCCGTTGACTTCACCGACATAGGCGACGGCGACGTCTTGCGAGCCGGTGTGCGCCGGCAGGCCGGTGATCGGAACCGAGTCGTGGCCTGGGGAGCACGACGCTGTGCTTGTCGGCTGCGAGGAGCCGAGGATCAGGCAGACGCGCGCAGCGCCGCTTTGCGCATCGTTGATCGGCAACACGACCCCAGGTACGGCAGTCGAGCCTGACGACGCGACCAGCACGATGACCAAGCCGATCGTGAGGAGAGCGGCGATCGGCCAGAGAAGTCTCAGCGAGCGGAGCGTCAGCGGAGCTCGCCGTTCAGCCCGCGACGCGTTCGAGAATCTCCTCGGAGACGTCGAAGTTGGAGTGCACCTCGCCGATGTCGTCGTGCTCCTCGAGCGACTCGATCAGGCGGAACAGCCTGCGCGCCGCCTCCTCGTCGATCTCGGTGCGGACGGTCGGGCGCTGCACCACCTCGGCCGTCTCGATCTCGATGGCGGCCTGCGCGAGCGCGCCACGCACGGCGCTGAGGTCGCTCGGCTCGCAGATCACCTCCAGCTCATCGTCGTCGGAGACGATGTCCGAAGCGCCGGCCTCGATCGCGACGAGCAGGTCGTCCTCGCTGTAGCGACCGCCGTCGACGATCACGACACCGCGCTTCTCGAACAGGTAGCTGACGCTGCCGGGCGCGCCGAGGCTCGCGCCGGCGCGCGACAGCAGGTGGCGCACGTCCGCCCCGGTGCGGTTGCGGTTGTCGGTGTAGGCCTCGATGAGCAGGGCGACACCCCCCGGGCCGTAGGCCTCATAGATCACCGTCTCGATCGCCTCGGCGTCAGCGCCGGCGCCGGCGCCCTTGGCGATCGCCCGTTCGATGTTGTCCTTCGGCATCGAGGCGTCCTTGGCCTTCTGGACGGCGTTGGCGAGCGTCGCGTTGGTGTCCGCGTCCCCCCCGCCCTCGCGCGCCGCGACCGTGATCGCCCGCGCCAGCTTCGTGAACTGCTGGCCCCGCCGCGCATCGACGATCGCCTTCTTGTGCTTGATCCCCGCCCATTTCGAATGTCCGGACATCGGCCGATTGTACGAGCCCGGGCGGGTGGCGGCCGGCCGGACCCGCGCGAGCCGGCGCCGGGCAGATTACTTCTGGATCAGTGGCGCCACGGGTTGGGTTGGCGCTCGGCGAGCTCCGGCCACTCATCAAGCTGTGCGCCGAAGACGATGAGTAGCCATGGACTTGCTCACGTGGCGCGTGCCACAACGGCCTCGCATCACCGGTTGCCGGCGATGGGGCGGCGCAGCGTGCCATGGCGTCTGAGACGTAGCCGGTCGTTCGCGGCCGACGGGCAGTACCGGGCGGTGATCGAGGAGAGCCCGATCCCGATCTTCATCTACGAGCGCGAGACGCTGCGCATCGTCGCGGTCAGCAACTCGGTGCTCGACAACTACGGCTACTCGCGCAAGGAGCTGCTGGCGATGACCGTCCCCGATCTCAATCCCGAGGAGGATCTCGCCGCCTACCACGCGTACAGGGAGCGGGTGCTCCAGGGCGAGCATCCGGGGCGCCAGCACTGGACCGGCACCTGGCGCCACAAGTACAAGGACGGATCGATCATCGAGATCGACGTCACGGGCAACGACATCGTCTTCGACGGTCGCGCCTGCCGCGTAGCCTTCTGCCCCGACGTCACGGAGCGCAACGCCGCTGCGCGGGAGCTGGCGCGCGCGCGGGAGGAGCTCGCCGCGAACGAGGCGCGCTACCGGCTGCTGTTCGACCGCAATCCGCAGCCGATGCTGCTGTTCGACCGCCGGACGCTGCAGATCCTTGCCTTCAACGACGCCCAGGTCGCACATGTCGGCTACTCACAGAAGGAGGCCCGGGCGATGTCGGTCCTCGACCTGCTGGCGCCAGAGAACGCCGCAGCCCTGCGGACCCTCATCGAGGAGACTCCGGGAGGGCGCGCCCGCTGGGAGCGCAACGAGATGAGCCACACTCCTCAGCGTGCCCGTTGCAAGGACGGCACGATCGTCGACATCGAGCTCTCGAACCAGAACATCGACCTGGACGGGCGACCCTGCAGAATCAGCGTCGCCATCGATGTGACGGAGCGCAACCGCGTCGCGGCCGAGCTGGAGCGCGCCTACGATCGCGCGGTCGAGGCGTCGAACATGAAGTCGGCGTTTCTGGCCAACATGAGCCACGAGCTGCGCACGCCGATGAACGGCGTCATCGGGATGAACAATCTGCTGCTCGAGAGCGAATTGAATGACGAGCAGCGCGGCTTCGCCGAGCAGGTCGCGCGCTCGGGCTTGCATATGCTCGAGATCATCAACGACATCCTCGACGTCTCCAAGCTCGAGGCCGGACACCTCGAGCTCGACGTCACGACGTTCGAGGTGCCGCAGAGCATCGACGACGCGTGCGCCGCGCCAAGCGCCGACGCAACAGCAAAGGGCCTGGGCTTCGAGATCAAGATCGCGCCCGAGGTTCCACGCGTCGTGTGCGGCGACAGACGCCGCCTGGCGCAGGTGCTGGCGAACCTCGCATCGAACGCGGTCAAGTTCACCACAGACGGCGCGGTCACCGTGTCCGTCACCGCGTTGACGCCAAACGCGCGGCAGGTCGCTCTGCGGATCGCCGTGAACGACACGGGCATCGGGATCGAGCCTGCGGTCCTCGAGCGGATGTTCGAGCCGTTCTCGCAGGCGGACGTCTCGACGACCCGCACCTACGGAGGCACCGGCCTCGGCCTCGCGATAGTGCGCGATCTTGTCGAGCTGATGGACGGCACGGTCACCGCCGAGAGCGAGCCGGGGCGTGGCAGCACGTTCACCGTCGAGCTGATGATGGACCGCCCCACCCGTGCCGGTGAGACGCCGGACACCCTGTCTCCGACTGCGGATCGCGCGCTGCCAGCCTGGAGCGCGCCGCCGCTCGTGCTCGTCGTCGAGGACAGCAGCGTCAACCAGCTCGTCGCGACACGTACGCTCGAGCGCTGCGGCTGCCGCGCCGCTGTCGCCCCAGACGGCAACGCAGCGCTCACCGAGCTCGAGCGCCACCCGTACGACGCCGTGCTGATGGACTGCCAGATGCCCGTTCTCGACGGCTACGCGGCAACCTCCGAGCTACGTCGACGAGAAGCCGGCTCGGGCCGGCACACCCCGGTCATCGCGATGACCGCGCACGTGATGGAGGGAGACCGCGAGCACTGCCTCCAGGCGGGCATGGACGACTACATCGCAAAGCCGATGCGGCGCGACGAGCTTGCCGCCGTGCTGCGGCACTGGATCCCGGACACCGCGCCACTCGTCTAGCGCGGAGCGAACGCCAACGGGGCCCTCACCGCTCCGGGCGGCCGACCGGCGCGACCGGCACACACCTCCCGTAGCATCTTCGGCCCGTGCCACTCGACCCGGACATCTTCAAGGCCTACGACATCCGCGGCCTGTACGGCTCGCAGATCGATGGCGATACCGCTGAGCTGATCGGGCGGGCGTTCGCGCGGGTGCTGTCGGGGCTCCAGGGCAAGCCGACCGCTGACCTCGCGATCGGGCTCGGACACGACATGCGCCTCAGCTCGCCGGAGCTGACCGGCCGCTACCGCGACGGCCTGCTCAGCGAGGGCGTGCACGTGCTCGACGCCGGCGAGGTCGCGACCGAGGTCTGCTACTTCCTCGTCGGCTCGCACGAGCTGGACGGCGGCCTGATCGTCACCGCGTCGCACAACCCGGCGGCCTACACCGGCGCGAAGCTGGTTGGCACGGGAGCGCTCGCGCTGTCGGGCGACACCGGCATCCAGGACGTCCGCCGGCTGATCGAGGCCGGACTGCCGAAGGCCCCCGGCGGAGGCACGGTCGAGCAGGTCGCCCCGCTCGCGGCCTACCAGGCGGCGGTCCTCGCGTTCGTCGATCCCGACGAGATCACGGGGCTGCGCGTCGTCGTGGACGGCGGCAACGGGATGGCCGGACCGACGATCGGGCCGCTGCTCGAGCGCTTCGACATCGAGCTGATCGAGACCTACTGGAAGCCGGACGGGCACTTCCCCGACCACGGGCCGAACCCGATGCTCGAGGCGAACCGCAAGTTCATCATGGCGAAGGTGCGCGAGAGCGGCGCCGACATCGGCCTCGCCTTCGACGGCGACGCCGACCGCTGCTTCGTCATCGACGAGCAGGGCAGCTTCATCGCCGGCGACTTCCTCACCGCGCTGCTCGCGCAGTCGCTGCTGCGCACGCATCCCGACGCGGCGATCCTCTACGACCTGCGCGCGAGCCGCGCCGTCCCCGACACCGTGGCGGCTGCCGGCGGCACCGCCTACCGCAACCGCGTCGGTCACGCGTTCTTCAAGCGGCGGATGCGCGAGGAGGGGTCGCTGTTCGGCGGCGAGGTCTCCGGCCACTACTACTTCCGCGACTTCTACTGCGCCGACTCGGGGACGCTGCCGGCGCTGTTGATGCTCGAGCTGCGCGCCCGCGCCGGCACGCCGCTGTCAGCGCTGCTGGCCCCCTACCGCGACCGCTACTTCATCTCCGGCGAGATCAACAGCGAGGTCGCGGACCCCGAGGCGAAGCTGGAGCAGATCGCCGCGCACTACCCGGACGCCGAGCAGGACCGCCTCGACGGCATCTCGATCGACTACCCCGACTGGCATTTCAACGTCCGCCCGTCCAACACCGAGCCGCTGCTGCGGCTGTGCCTCGAGTCGCTCGTCTCGCACGCCGATATGGAGCGCCGCCGCGACGAGGTCCTCGCGCTGATCCGCTCCTAGCGCCCCGACGAGTGCGCAGCGTCGAGGTCAGCGAGGTCCGTCAGGTCGCGTGCGCGGCCGGCGGCGCGCTTCATCGCCCGCAGGTGCGCGAGCGAGCAGATCTGGATCCGCACCCCGAACGCCTCGGCTACCGCGGCGTCGGCCGACAGCTCGGCGTAGGGGTCGTCCTCGTCGATGCCCGCAAGCCACTGCATCACGTCGAGCACGCCCAGCGACGTGTCGAAGCGGAAGTTGCCACCCGCTGCGAGATCCTCGGCACTGGTCTCGCCGGCGGTGCTCCCGGCCGGCGTGAAGCCTTCCTCGTCAACGTCCAGCCGGAGCGCCTGGATGTCCGCCAGCAGCGCGGCGAGGCGCTCCAGGTTCCCGGGCTCGCCCGACGGGCACACGTCGATGTCCGGGGTCGAGCGGATCACCCCGTGGGCATTGACGGCGAGACCGCCGATCAGGACGTAGGCGACACCGGCGGCGGCGAGGCGCCGTAGGAACTCCCCGATCTCGAGGGTGTCGCTCAGTACTCTCGGAGACCGTTTGCGAGCGCAAACGCGGCCTCGACCAGCGCGTCAGCCTGCTCGAGGTTCTCGCCCAGTGGGCGTGCCCCGTCGGCACGAAGCCTGGCAAGGCGCGCCCGTTCGTTGCTCTCGCTCTCGCGCTCTCGTCGGTTGTCGTCCATGCGCAAATCCTTGCAGGCTGGGCGGCGTCAAACCCGCACCCGTCAGACGCGGGCCTGGTCCGCCACGGCATCGGCGGCCTGCTCCAGCAGCCAGCGGTGCAGCTGCGCGTCCGAGACGAGCTCGGGATGGAACGCGACCGCGAGGATCCGCCCGGAGCGCACCGCGACGACGTGCCCATCCACCTCGCCGAGCACCTCGACGTCGCCGCCGTGCTCGACGATCCAGGGCGCGCGGATGAACAGCGCGTGAATCGGATCGTCGAAGCCGTGCAGCGAGACGTCCGTCTCGAAGCTGCGCACCTGGCGGCCGAACGCGTTGCGCTCGGTGCGGATGTCGAGCATGCCGAGGTGGTCGCGGTCCAGCAGGATCATCCCCGCACACGTCGCGAGGATCGGCAGGCCGTAGGCGGCCACTTCGCGAAGCGCCGGCTCCAGCCCCTCACGAGCCGCCCCCAACATCATCGTCGTCGACTCCCCGCCGGGCAGTACGAGCGCACCGATCCCGTCCAGATCAGCGGGGACGCGGACCTCGCGGACGACCGCGCCGAGCGAGCGCAGCACCAGCGAGTGAGCCTCGAAGTCTCCTTGCAGCGCGAGAACGCCGACTGGCGCTCTACCCGTCACCAGCCGCGTGGCGCGAGCAGCTGCTCCTTCGGGAGCTTGCGCGACTCGAGGCTTTCCATCGCACCGCCAAGTCCCTCGGAGGCGGCGGCGACGCGTGCAGGATCGGCAAAGTGGGTCGTCGCCTCGACGATCGCGCGGGCGCGGATCGCGGGCTCGGCGGACTTGAAGATGCCCGAGCCGACGAACACGCCCTCGGCGCCGAGCTGCATCACCAGCGACGCGTCGGCGGGGGTCGCGATGCCGCCGGCGCAGAACAGCACGACCGGCAGCTTGCCGGTGCGCGCGACGGCCACCACCGAGTCCAACGGCGCGCCGAGCTGCTTCGCGGCTGCCGCGAGCTCGGAGTCGTCGAGCGTGCCGAGGCGGCGGATCTCTCCCCGGATCGCGCGCAGGTGGCGTACCGCCTCGACGATGTCGCCGGTCCCCGCCTCACCCTTGGAGCGGATCATCGCCGCACCCTCGCCGATCCGCCGCAGCGCCTCGCCGAGGTTCGTCGCGCCGCAGACAAACGGGACCTTGAACGGCCACTTGTCGATGTGGTTGTGCTCGTCGGCCGGCGTCAGGACCTCCGACTCGTCGATGTAGTCCACCTCGAGCGCCTCCAGCACCTGGGCCTCGGCGAAGTGGCCGATCCGTGCCTTCGCCATCACCGGGATCGTGACCGCGTCCTGGATCGCGCGGATCATCGACGGGTCGCTCATCCGCGCGACGCCGCCATCGCGGCGGATGTCGGCCGGCACGCGCTCGAGCGCCATCACCGCACAGGCGCCGGCCTGCTCGGCGATCTTCGCCTGCTTGGCGCTGACGACGTCCATGATCACCCCACCCTTGAGCATCTCGGCAAGGCCGGCCTTGACAGCGAACGTCGCTTCGTCACGCATTCACAAGGATTCTACGCGAGGTGCCACCGCACCGTGGACCGCCGACTAGCGATTCGGCGGCGTCGCAACCTCAGAGCTTGGCCTTCAGCGCGGCGACGCGGGCTTCGAACTCTGCCCGTTTGGCGTCGGCGTAGACGATGCGGTACATGCCCCACGCGTGAATCGGCTTCAGAGCCCCGACGGCGGCGAGCTCTACCGCAAGGTCCTCCGTCGTAAACACTTCGACCCGCTCGCTCTCCGCAAGTCGCTTGCCGAAACCGTCGTCAATCAGCGCTGGGACCTGCCGCGACGCGGCAACGAGCGCAGTCGCCACCTCGCCCCGGTCTTCGTTCTCGTGTCCGGGCTTGTGCCGACGACGTCCTTCCACGATTGCGTCGATGCGACTGAGGAGGCTCGCATCCGTAATCGTTATCGGCTCGTCCCTTGGTACGCCGAGCTGCTCCAGTCGCTTGAGACGAGCGTGGACGGGCTGCTCGGACCGCCTTCGCAACTCTCGGTGGACGTCCATGACGACCGTCAGCACCTCTCGTAGGTATGTCACGGCGACATCGAGGTGCACCTCGCCGGCTTCTGCCAAGCGGCACAAGGGCCCTGTATCCACCAGGAGCGTTCGCTCCGAGATGAGGCTCATGACACCCAGTCACTGAGGTCCAGCTCGCGAGGTGCCGGCACGATGGCTCGGTACTCCTGGTCGTCGAGCAGACCTCTGGTGCGCGCCCTCTCGGCGTATTCGGCGGTCTGACGAGGTGTCCGAGGGTAAGCTCCCAAATCGGCAAGCGCTTCGAGCGAGTCCGTCAACCGATGGCCCTTGTAGCGCTGCAGCAGCTCCGCGCTCAGGCTGCTTCCGCCGCTCAGTTCCCCAACCAGCCTGTCCTTGGCCCGCGAACTGATTGCGCCTGTACGTTCCAGCCGAAAGCACGTCGTCGAGAACGCGATGCCGAACACCAGGGCCAACTGCACGACGGTTGCAGCTTGGTCGGCGGCAGCGACAAGCTCATGCTCCTCCAGCCACGACATGACCGCTGGACGCGGAGCAAGGAACTCAGCGGCGAAGTAGTTGGCCTCGACCTCCTGAGGGTTACGTCCGCGGCCAAACACGTCCGCGGCTAGGTCCACACGAGGCTGGTGTCCCATGTGAATATGGCCCAGCTCATGGGCCAGGGTGAAGCGCTGCCGCACCGCGCCAAAGTCGGCGTTGATCGCTACGAAGCAGTCGCTCTCGGCATTTCGTAGGAGCACACCGGCGATGACATCGTCTCCGAACGGGTCCACGAGTACTGGAATGTGCAGACCGGCCTCTGCGATATCGAGCAGGTCAGCAATGGGGTGTGCAAGATCGAGGCCGAGCGCTCGGCGTTGCTTTCGAGCGGCGCTTTCGCCTGAATGCAACGCCGGCGCGGTCATGGGCCGACGAGAGCTCGCACGTAGCGGTAGTCCGCAAATGCTCGCTCTACTCGATCAACTACGCGAGTCGCGTCGGCCCCCTCGTCCGCCCGCAGCAACACACCTACGCGCGCCTCGTTCTGCTCGCCGAAGAGGATGGTGTCGCTGCTTACGCCATAGCGCACGCATAGAGCCGCGAGCTCACCAGCGGCAAGCCCGCGCTGGCCGGACAGCAGCCTTGACACGGCCGTGGGGTCTATCTCAAGATGCCGGCCGAGGTCCGCCTGCGTGTCGCCACGGTCCTCCACGAGCGCGCGGATGCGCGCCGCAATCCCAAGCATGTCATTCTGCATCGGTCTCCTCTAGCGTAGCCCCCGCGTCAGGGGATATTGCGATTATCGCATACCAGATGTACCGGTTGCAAGGCCTTTCTTGCTGGTAATGCCCAACGACCCCTGTCCTGCTGGACCGAATTGAACTGTGGTCTTCGCTCAGGCAGCCAGCGCTCCGTCCGGCACGAACCAGAGGTGCTCCTGGCCGGTCACGTGAGCGATCCGCTCGTAGTCGCGGTCGTAGTGAACCACTGGCACGCTCGCCAGCTCCGCACTGGCCGCGATCAGCAGATCCGCCGGCGGCACGCGACGATGACCGCTGCTGCTTGCCAGCAGCAGCTGAACCTCCCGCGCACGGCGCAACACGCCCTCGCCCATCGCGACGGCGCTGAAGCTCGCGAGGCTCTCGGCCATGGCGTACGCGCGCTGCTCATTGGCAGCGAGCCGCACGAGCTCCAAGACGATGAGGTCGCAGACGAGCACGCGACCGGCCCTCGCCGCGTCGTTGAACCAACCGGCCAGCGCCGGGAAGCGCCTGTCGCGCGACCAGGTCCAGACCGCGGTGTCGATCAGCGCCGGCCGATCGAGCGCAGCGGGCTCAGCCGGAGCCGGCAGGACCGCGCCCTTCGCGACCTGCCGCGACATCCGCGGGCTCGCCGTCGATGTCACGACGAATGTCGAAGCCGGCGAGCATGGATCGCCTCGCGACCTCGCGAAGCGCGGTATTCACCGTCAAGCTGAGCCCGGCGGTACCGAGAGCAGCGCGCGCCGCCCCAAGCGCCTGCGGGTCGATGTCCACCGTGGTGCGCGCCATACACATCATCATAGCGCATCATCTGCGAGCCACAGTGATGCGCCACGGGCGGTGGCACGCCGCAGCGCAGACCGCGCCGCGAAGCGAGAGGATTGCGCGGTATGCCCGAACCCCGCACGGCGGCGCGGCGCCGCATCAGCCTCTCGCCAGAGTTCCGCAGCCGGACTGAGATGCGCGCGTTCCTGCGCCGGCTTGCGCTCTTGGGATGCCTGATCGCCAGCCTGCTGGTCCTCGGCGCGCTGGCCTACGCGTTGATGGCGGGCACGTCGTTCGCCTACGGTCTGGTGTGGGCCGTCGACACCGTCACCACGGTCGGCGCGATCGGAGAACCGACCTCGACGGCTGCGCGAGCGCTCAAGGCGGTCATCGAGATCCTCGGTATCGGTACGCTGCTGTACAGCCTGGTCACCGTCGCCGAGTTCTTCGTCGCCGGCCACCTGGGCGAGCTGCTGATCGCAAAACGCACGCAGAAGATGATCGATTCGCTCACCGGGCATTACATCGTTTGCGGCTACGGTCGCGTCGGGCGCCAGGTCGTCCGCGACCTGCAGGCGGCCGGCGCGCAGTACGTGATCGTGGACTCGAATCCCGCGGTGCGCGAGCTGGCCCAGCGCGACGGCCTCCCGTTCATCGCCGGCGACGCGTCGAGCGATGCCGTGCTGATCCAGGCCGGGGTGCAGCGCGCCTGCTCGATCCTCGCCTGCGCGGACTCCGACTCCGACAACGTCTTCATCACGCTGACCGCGCGCGAGCTTCGCGCCGACATCGCGATCCTGGCACGAGCCGGGATCGAGGATTCCGAGAAGAAGCTCAAGCGCGCCGGCGCCGATCGCGTGATATCGCCCTACAAGGCGAGCGGCACGGAGATGGCGCGCCTGGCGCTGCATCCGCAGATCAGCGGCGTGGTCGACGTCGACTCCGAATACCGCGTCGAGGAGATCGTCGTCGGTGACGGCTACGCGACCGCACCTCAGACGGTCGGCGACATTCACGGCGGCGCCGTTATCGTCGGGCTGCGGCGCGGCGGCGAGTTCCAGGCTCAGCCGCCGGCCGACACCGTCCTGCAACCCGGCGACGTCATCATCGCGATCGGCACCTCGACCGCGCTGGAGCTGCTCGAGATGCTGTTCGCGGCCGCCGACAAGCAGCGATCGGCGGCAGCTACCGCGGCCTCATCCCGCCGCTGGAGCACCCGCACCGGCCGCGAGCGCCGCCGCAGCTAGAGCTCACCGCTGACGCGTCCGGGTGGACGCGCCGTATTTATGCGACAGTGCCGCCTGAGCGCCGCACAGACACGAGCGCAGGTGCATTGCCACCACCATCGTCGGGAGGAAAGATGGAACAGGGCTCACAATCGGATCCGTCATTCGCGGCGCCTTTGACATCGCCAACCACTCCTGCCGCAACGGGTAACTACCGGGTCAGGCTGACCACTGTGACCGGCATGGTGGTTCTCGCGCAGCGTCGTACGCGCACCTACACCGGGAGCCTCGCTGACCTCGAGAGGACCTACGCGCGAGTCCTCACACACAACCTGCTGCTCGGCTGGTGGGGCATCCCGTTCGCCATCATCTGGACGCCGATCGCCCTCGTCGGCAATCGCAAGGCGCTCACCGCGCTGCGCGAGCTCGCCGGCCCGGGTATCTGAGCCTCGCAACGCCCAACAGTAGGCGTCTAAGGGCCTATCCCGAAAGGATTATGTAGAGCTGGGTCGAATGTTCTGATCGGCCGGCCGTGTGCCACTCGATCAGGAGGTTCGTATGGGCTACTTGGTGAGTAAGGATGATGGCTGGCGGATGCCGGACTGGCTGTG
>JBEKXB010000018.1:0-57043 GCA_049512455.1 Solirubrobacteraceae bacterium
GGAGCTCATCACGGCCACACATTACCCCGGCTGGTCAGCCCGTCCACGTCTAGCGCGACGTTGTCGCAAACCACGGACGCAGACACGAGCCCGACCGACGGTCACGCAGCTGGTCCGCGCGACATGCGAGTGCGCGTGGCCTCGGGCGCTGGCTAGTTCCTGCGACCGGCGAATCACGTCGGTTGCTCTTCTTGGAGCGACGATTGGTCGTCGATGTCGACGGCTTCGAACTTGAAGAAGACCGGGCGGAGGCCGTCCGTGCAGCAGGAGACCATCGTTGTGGGGTTGCCGGCGTGGATGCGATGGATGATCGAGCGCAGATCCGCCCATGCCCACTGGCAGAAGCCCTCCGGAGCGTCCCAGGGGTGTCTGTCGTGAACTCCTGCCCTACCTCGAACCTGCCGCAAGCGAGCGCGTCGCCGTAGGGATGCTCTTTGTAGAGGTCTTCATTGAAGTGCCTTCCTGAGGACGGTGATCCGGCACTTGAACCTCTCATGAGGCTCCGACCGGCCGGTATCGCTGGTCATATGTCGCTCCTTCTGCGCCGGTGGCGTTGCGGGGGTGCTGGACGTGGACTGGGTCTCGCTCAGCCGGGGAGCGCTGCTTCGATTGCCGCGACGACCTCAACGGATTGCGGATCGACCTGCGGGCGGAAGCGCGCCACTGGGTGTCCGTCGGGCGCGATGAGAAACTTCTCGAAGTTCCACGTCACATCGCCGGCCTCACCGTCGGTGTCGGCGAGGCCGGTGAGCGTCCGATACAGCGGATGGCGTCCCGGGCCGTTGACTTCGATCTTCTCGGTCAGCGGGAAGCCAACGCCGTATTTTGGCGAGCAGAAGGTCTGAATCTCCTCGGCCGTGCCGGGCTCCTGCTTGAGCGTCACAAAGCGCGTGTCGTCGCGACAATAAGGTTGTGGAAGGGTTTGCTCGCGCATCGGATGCGCAGCTTCTGGAGGCAGCCCGGATGGGCGACGGTGAGGCGTTCAGCGCTTTCTTCCGCCGCCACAGTCTGGTGGTCCTTCGTTATGTGCGCGGTCGTGTCGGCAGCGCGGAGGATGCGGCTGATCTGACGGCTGAAACGTTCGCGGCCGCCGTGGTTGCGGTTCGCCGTGGTCACGGGAGCGACATCGCCGATGGCGCGGCATGGTTGTGCGCTATCGCGCGGCACAAGATCGTTGACAGCTACCGCGCGGGACGCTTGGAAGAGGCCGCGCGTCGCGAGCTTCAACTCGAGCGGTTCGAGCTGCTCGACGAGGACATAGAGGAAATCAACGAGCTCGCTGCGAGCGGTAATTGTCCGGTGCGGAGCGCGTTGAGCGCGCTGACCGAGGTGGAGCGGACGGCTGTAATCGAGCGGGTCGTGCTCGAGCGCGAGTACGCGCAGATCGCCGAACGCACTGGCAGCTCGCAGGCAACGGTGCGTCAGCGCGTGAGTCGCGGCCTCGCTCGTCTGCGAAGCGAGATCGGAGCGGAGCTGAAATGAGATATCTGGATCTGCTGGAAGTACAGCTGGCGGCTGCGATACGGAGACGGGCCGACAAGCCTGTTGCTCGCCACGTCGGGACGTTCGGGCCCGTTCGCGCGCGGCTGTCGAGTCACAGGCGGCGCAACGTGCTCATCGCGCTTATCGCCGCGACAATCACGTCGGTGGCGGCCGCCGATGCTTCCGGCGTGTTGGGCCCCGACTGGAACCTCAGCACTCCCTCGCCGCTCGGTACTGCACAGTCGGTCCCGAGCGTCCTGTCGTCGGCGTTTGCGGTCATGCGCCGCGCGCCGCAGCCGGGCGACGCGCTTCCATCTGGCGCGGGCGCAAACGCCGTCGCCGGCGGTGTTGCCGCGCACTACGGCATCAACACCTCACTGTCCCGGTTCGTCGGTACGATCGACGGCACGTCGTTTTGGCTCGTAGCCGGCAGCACCGGGGCGTGCCTTTACACCAGCAACCAGGGATCCATCTGCGCCCGCGACGACCCTGTCGTGACCTCAGGATTCGTGGGCGCCGGCGCGACGTTCGTCGGAGCGCTACCCGACGGCGCGTCAATCACCGCGGCGAACAGTGATGGATCGGCGGCGCAAGTCCTGCGGTCGGGCGCCGCGTTCGAGGTGCCTATCGATGCGCGCCTACAGAGCGTCACGATCCACGAGGCCAATGGGAACGAGGAGACACTGCCGTCGCCGGGTAACGCCGCGCTGCGCACGCCAGCCGGTAACCCACCGATAGGCACGACTGGAGCCAGCGGCATCCGCACCGGACCGAGCGGATCCAGCGGCCAAGGCTGAAACCGAGCGGATCAGGCGGCCAGGGCGGCAAGCAACGGGGACTGGAGCTGCGGCGAGAGTCCCTCAGTCGGCGGAATCCAGCTGAGCACCCCGATGGAGCGCGGCCGGCAAGGTCAATCCGCCCAGCGATTGCGATCGCCCAGAAAGCCCAATGCGGGTCAACTCCCGCGCCCGTGGACCCAAGCCAGGTCGGCAACGTAGAGCTCGTCAAGTCGGGCATCCACGCGCGCGTCCGAGCGACAATCAGCGCATGCGCAGGTCGCTGGGCTCACCCAACCGTACGCAGCGTCTGGGCGCTGGCGCGACTCGCCGCGGATCGCATCCAGGAACGCGTGAATCTCATCAGCCTTCGGACCGGGGTTCCGGATCGATCCGGAATTGCTGTCCGGTGCCGTCATCAGCGCAGCCAGATCGAGGTGAAGCAATTCCGCGTGCTCGATCCCGAGCCCCGCGATCATCGCGTAGCTCAAGGAGTCATCCGTCATCTCATCGGCCGAAATCAGATGGATCTGCTGACACGCCCCATCCCAGGCCCTCACCAGCGACGGAAGACTGAAATACTGCAGCCGATCTCCCCGGTTGGTTGATGCGCCGCGCCAATCGGTGCGCGTCGAGCGCTCTGCGACCGCGGCGGCGAAGTTCAGCTGAAACGTGGCGTACGGATCGCCGCAGCGACGACGGCGCACGGCGGCGCCCCAGGCCGACCGACACAGGTGCGCATAGTGCCGCGTGCCGATCAGAACCCTACCAATGCCGCCGACCGACTCGGCAAACCCGGCGGCTTCGTCGCCGCTGAACCACGACAGAACCTCGGAGCTAAGCACGGCGGGCTTGGCGCTGGCGTGCAGCCATCCGAGAAGGTCTTCCAGCGCTCCGGGGTGGAATACGGTCGCGATGTCGGGGTGCTGAAGCGGCTCGAGCTGTAGATACTCCAGTGCGGCTGCGTGGATCGCTGCGGTCGCTTGCGAATGACAT
Source organism: Solirubrobacteraceae bacterium (assembly GCA_049512455.1). GTDB lineage: Bacteria > Actinomycetota > Thermoleophilia > Solirubrobacterales > Solirubrobacteraceae > Palsa-513. The sequence continues at coordinate 3,255 of JBEKXB010000018.1, forward strand.
GCGGCGGCGGGCGGAACGGAAAGCCCCGATTCTGCGAGCGCCGGGGCGGCGGCCCACAGCAAGTGCTGGATGAACTTCGTACCAGTCTTCATCGGACCGGCGTGCAATGCGGCAACCTGAGGGCTGGCTGGTGCGGCAGCTGGACCTGGTCTCACACGCGCGTTGGCCGGCGTGACAGCTGGCTGACCACAGAGACGCCGGCCGCGGGCGAAGTAGGTTCGTTGTCTGGTTGGGATCACGAACGGCCGTCCCCTGACCCGGACGTATTCGGCGTGGAACTCGTCCCAGCGGTTGGTCAGCGAATTCGTTGCAGCGCCCCTATGGACTTGGTGGAACGTGCCTTCGCCGAGCAGCACCAAGAGCTCGCTGTGAGGAATCGCGCAGGCGCGCAGATAGGTGTCGAGGTTCACGAGCCCGCCGCCTTCGCACTCGAACTGCTCGTCGTAGCCTCCGAGCTGATCCCACAACTGCCGGCTCATGAACAGCGCGTTCGATTCGGCGATGGGCGCGAACCAGCCTCCAGCCGACGATAGGGCAAAGGATGACACCTTGAACAGACCGTACGGGTTGGTCTCCCAGTCGATCGCTTCGAGCAGCCGGTCCTCTTCGGCCTGGTTGTAACCGTCGTGGATGCTCTGTGTCTGCGGCTTGCGGCCGAGGTGAAAGCCAAGCGTCGTGAGGATCACCCGCGGGCCGAGACTCGTGGCTGAACGTGCACCGGCGACGATTCCCGGTGACGCCAGTCGCGCTCCATCGATCATTACTCCGATGTAGCCACCTCGGCACAGTCTCAGCCCGTGGTTGATCGCCCGGCTAGGAGATGGTGATGCGTCGGTCGGGCGTACGAGGGTGACGCTGACTCCGTAGGCGTCTAGCCGCCCGAGGTCGAGTGGCACCGGCGAGCCGTTGTCCACGACGATGATCTCGTAGTCCTCAGGGGACACGTCGTGCTGCAACGCCGGAGACAGCGACCGTAGCGTGCGGGGCAGCTCCCGCTGCATGTCGTAACCGACGAGCACTACGGACAGCGTCGGTGTCGTGGATTCTTGAGCGTGACGGCTCACGAGCAGCTCACCCATCGAGCTAGGGTCTGCTCGCCGCGAGTTCGATCAGCTCGGTGAATGGACGGCTACGCGGGTCGATCGGTGCAAGACCTGCGAGTGCCACCGTGGGCGAGTACGCGTCGCTCTCTCGCAGGCAGCGAACGATTGGGTTGTAGGACTGGCGAAGAGTCCTGTCCTGGGGATTGAGGTTTGAGACGACGAGCAATGCGCAGGGCGCGGCATCGACGATCGTCAACGTCAGATCCGGCCGCAACCTCCTCAGGCACCCGACGATCTTCCACACGTCCCCGCACCAGACACGGGTTGCCCGCCGACGCTGCGCCTGGAGCGGGTGGGCTGGCAGCACGTCGTCGATGACGATCACGGCGCGCTCGTGCGCAAGCGACTCCACTGCGATGAAGTCTTTCAATACCTCCTCGATCAGATGGGCGCCGTCGATGAAGGCCAGATCGAGAGTGAGCCCTAAGTCGCCGTCGAGGGCGCGAAAGAACTCATAGCTTGTCAACTCGACGACCGACGTCGTCGGAGGGAGAGCGACTGTCAGGTCTGGAGCAGGGTCAATGCCGACGGCTGGACATCGAGCCAGTGCGAGGCTTGCCCCGTTGCGCACACCGATTTCGAGGTACCCACGGGGCTGGAGCGTCTCGTGAACCGAGGCGAGCACGTCCAGGTAGCTCGGCGCTGCGCGGACGACGTTGTGGCGAGGGTCTTCGTCCCATGGACCATCGCCAACGCTCTGGTGTTCCCCGAGCGTCCACTCAGCGCCACCGTTCACGGTGGATGAATAGGAGGGGGCGGACCGGTGGCGGAAGACGCCCACGAGATCGTTCCACGGCCCGCGATCATCGTGAAATAGCTCGACCAGCTGAAGGTTGGTGAGGCGCGCGAGCGCGTGGAACGAATCCGGGTAGAACCGATAGCAATCGACCGGATACCGGTGAATCGGTCCTGCCGAGGGGGCGATAACGACCATGAAGCCGTCAGCAGCGAGCACACGCGCCATCTCGGCGAACACGAGCCAGAACGCGTCGCAGTGCTCGAGCATCTGACCGGAGATCAGAACGTCGATCGAGCAGTCAGGAAAGGGGATGTGGTCGGGTGCGGTCATCACGACTTCGACGCCCCTAGTGCTGTCGATGTCGACCGCGAGGTACTCGAACTTCGGGTGATCGAAGAGCTGACGGTAGCTGCCGTTGTAATCGCCACCGCCGATGTCCGCGACACGGACAACATCATGTGCGTCGAAGTACGCGCCCCGCACATGCTGCTTCAGGCAGTGGCGCATGTTTTCGTATGAGGACGGATGCATTGCGGGTCAGTCGCCTGACTCCTCAGCGCTGCGCCTCGGCGCTGGGCAGACGGCCCATCGCGGAAAGTATGACGTTCGCGGGACCGCACATCGCGCGTCGGCGCCTCGCCGGCCTAGCCACTCGAGGCGTCGTTGTTCTCGTCATGTCCTGTGAGCGAAGCGCTTGTCGGTGCGATGATCTCCGCTCTCGTGAGGCCGGTGGCACGACAGCTGGGCGTGGTGGCCGCAGGGCACGCAGTCAGCGCCCGCGCGGGTGCAGACGTTCTGCGCGCTGGCGGTAATGCCGTCGATGCGACGCTCGCCTCGATGTTCGCGTCGTTCGTCTGCGAGCCGCTGCTCACCGGGCTCGGCGCTGGCGGCTACATGCTCGTTGTGGCGCCCGGGCAGGCTCCGACACTGCTTGACTTCTTCGTCGAGGCACCCGGAAGGGAGAGCGATGCGTCTCGCCATGGTGTGCTGATCCCCGTTCGCGTCTCGTTCGGCGACGCGATCCAGACCTTCAACGTCGGCGCCGCCTCGGTCGGAACGTTCGGTATGCCAGCCGGCGTGTGTGAGGCGGCGCGCCGGTTCGGGCGAGTTCCCCTCGAGCAGCTCGTTGCCCCCGCGGCGGCACTGGCCCGCGACGGCGTCGAGCTCAACCGACAGCAGGCCTATGTCGTCGAGATTCTCGAGGCAACGATCAGCTCCACGGCCGAGGCGGCAGCGCTGTTCGCTCCCGGTGGGCGGCTGCTGCGCGCCGGGGACCGTCTGCGCCAGCCCGAGCTCGCCGACGCGCTCGAGCGCCTGGGAGCAGAGGGTGCGCGGCCGTTCTACGAGGGTGACATCGGAACCGCCATCGTCGGCTGGCTCGCCGAGCGGGGCGGGCTCGTGACCGCAGCCGATCTGCGGGCGTACGAGGTCGTCGACCGCGAGCCGTTGCGCGTGCCCTACCGCGAGCGGGAGGTGCTGACGAACCCACCGCCCGCGGCGGGCGGCATCCTCATCGCCCTTGCCCTGGGGCTGCTCGATACCAGCCCGTCGCCGCCCTCGCTGACGCAGATCGTCGACGTGATGGAACGAACCCAGACCGAGCGCACACCGGAGTTCCTGGTCGGGCTCGACGACCCGGAGTTCGTGCACGCTTTCATCCGCCGCGGGGCCGGGCCGCTCGGCTCGACGACCCACATCGCGGCGCTCGATCGGGAGGGCTGGGCCTGTTCGGTGACATCCTCGGCCGGCTCCGCCTCGGGCGTGATCGTGCCGGGTACCGGTGTCCACCTCAACAACATGCTCGGCGAGCAGGACCTCAACCCGCTCGGCTTCCACCGCCACCCTCCCGGCCGGCGGCTGCCGAGCATGATGGCCCCGACGATCGTGCTCGGCAACGGGATACCCGAGCTCGCGGTCGGCAGCGCCGGCTCCAACCGGATCCGTTCGGCGATCCTTCAGACGATCATCCGCTGCTTCGACGAAGGCATGCTCGCTCAGCAGGCGATCGACGCCCCCCGCGTGCATTTCGAGGACGGCGTCGTCTACACCGAACCCGGGATCGACGCGACGGCGCTCCAGCACGCCGGACGTACCCTGAGACCGTTCCGCGAGCGCAACCTCTTCTTTGGCGGGGCGCAGGCAGCGGCCCGCGACCCGGACGGCTCGTTCTCGGGCGGCGGCGATCCGCGCCGAGGCGGAGCCGCGGTTGTCGTCACGGAGGGATGAGCAGAGGTCGCGGTTCTGGCCGGCTGGCTCCGCTAGCACAAGGCCAGCAGCTACGGGCTCCGCGGAGACCCGAAGGTCGTGGGGCTCAGCGTCTGGCGGCCATTCTCCACGCGCCGGGCAGCAGCGCCGCGGCAATGCCCGCTTTGATCGCGTCGCCCGCCAGGAACGGCGTCAAACCAAGCGCGATTGCCTTCGCCGGCCCGACGTGCAGGCTGACGCCGAGCCAGATGACGCCGACGCTGTACATCACGATCTCGCCGGCGACCATGGTAGGGATCGACTTGACGATGGACCGGTCGGCACCCCGCTGAGCGAGGAACCCGCAGAGTGCGGCGCACAGCACGAAGCCGACGATGTATCCGAACGACGCGCCCACGTAGCCGCTCGCGTGACCAGCGAACCACGGGACGCCGAAGACGCCCGCCAATCCGTACAGGGCCATGGCGGCGGCGCCTCGCCTCCAGCCGAGTGCCGTGCCCGCGAGTAGCACGCCAAGCGTCTGGCCGGTGATTGGAACGGGCGTGGAGGAGAGATGGATCGAGATCTGTGCGAGCACCCCGACGAAGCTGGCAGCACCGATCACGAGCAGCGCGTCCCGCGCGAGCGTACCCGGCAGCAGGTCGGCGAGCACGAGAGGCTGCCGGCGTGGCAGCGCTACGGCGTCTGACATGAGGATAAGCCTCCTGGAACGAACTGGACGTGACCGTGCCGCTGGATGCGGCAGCAGGTGACCCTACCAAGGCGCCCAACAACGCCGCCTCCGCCTAGCGAGACGATGTTCGGCTGGCTCCATGCAGCAGCCGCCCCGATCAACCCGGCTGCTCACGTCACCGGCGTGATGCGAATGGTGCTGAAGCTCCGATCACGCGGCCGCTCGAGTCCAGCGCCTCGACCTCGAAGGTCTTGTAGCTCTGTGGCAGCCTCTGTGGCAGCGGGATCGCCGTCTCGAACCCTGACTTGGTGGCGTTGGCGACGTCTGCCAGGCGGCTGGCGCTGGGTCCGGCGAGGACTCTCCACGAGACGACCTGGGTCGCGCCGTTCCAACTCGCGTACACCGTTGTCCTGCGATCGGCCAGGCGAGCGGCGCCGACGAGCTGACGGAGCTCCGGCAGGCCGACCCAGGGCTCCACGGTTTGGCGGTAGCTGAGGTCCGGGCCGGGGTAGTAGCCGTCGAACAGCAGCTTGCCTGACCGGCTGTACTCGGACAGGTATTCTGACGAGCCCCAGCCGACGAAGACGTCGCCGTTCGGTAGCAGCTGTGTGTCTCCCATGTAGTCGGCGTGGAGATCGCGGTCCTCGCCGTATTGGCCAACGAGCGTCGCCGTGTGCGTCTGCTGATCGAGCTTGAGCACGAGTCCGCGGGACGGACCGGTGGCCGGGACGTAGGTGCCGCCGCCGGTGAGCTGGCAGCAGTGGTCGTCGAACATCGTCACGATCCCGCCGGGCGCCAGGCGAACGTCGTGCTGCCAGGAGAATGCGGCCTGCGGACCGAGCTTGAAGTTCGAGGCCCTGCCGCCGAGAGTCCACTCGATGTGGCCGCTGCGGATGTTGACGAGGTATACGGCCCAGGTGTCGCGCATCGAGACGAGGAAGCTGTCGTTGCCGATCAGTTGGATCGAGTTGACGTGGTAGGCGTCCCACGGGAATCCGTTAGTCGGCAGAGAGGCGATCGACTGGCCTAGCGGGATGTGATCGCGCGCATCCCAGTTGTAGAGCAGCTTGCCGGTCTTGAGGTTGTACTCCTGCACCGCCGAGTCCTCCAGCGCGCCGTTGTAGGCGCCGCCGAGGCGGGAGAGGTCCATCGGTATGTCCTTGTTCGCCGTCACCCAGGCGTCGTCTCCGCTGATCTGGAGCTCGTGGAGCGTGATGTTCCAGCCGTCCTTGCCGGTGAGCGTGGCAACGGTCTGGTAGTGCTGGTTGACAACGACGTCCTCGCCGAATTCGGTCGCGCCGGTGTTCGTGACGATCCCCTGCCACCAGGACAGCGCCGGCTTGTCCTGATATGTCTGAAGGGTCAGGTCGGAAGCGACCCATTTCACCGGCACCGGCTTGAACCAGACGGGCTGCAGCTTGTCGTTGAGGATCAAAGGACCGCTCTGGCCGACCAGCGGTGGGTAGTTCAGGTCGTAGAAGCTCCCGGTGAGGATGTAGCCGCCCTTCAGCGCATCGGCGGGCGCGGTCTTGTCGACCGTGAGCTGCGGCGGGTGAAGCGACGGCGCGGTGACGAAGCTGTATGAGCCGTTGGTGACGTACGCGCCGACAGGTGCGCCCTTGGAGTTCGCGAACGCGATGTCGCCTGCGACGAAGGCAACGACCACGACGCCGATCACAGTGGCCAGACGCCGCGGTGCGACGCCCAGCGCAGCGGGGGGTTTCGGCATTGCCGTGAGCGTGACCAGCAGCGCTGCAGCGGGCAGACCGGCGCAGATCAGGAGCGCGAGGCGGAACCCGCCGGTCAGCGCCTGGGGCACCTGGACACCAGCGCCGATCAGATGGCTGGTGTGCTGCGTCGCGAGCGTGACCAGGATCGCCAGTCCGAGCCCGCCGCCGACCTGTCGCGATGTGTTCACAAGGCCCGACGCGAGCCCTGCCTGCCCCTGCTTGGCGCCCTGCGTGGCTGCGATCGTCGAGGGCACGATCGACATCGCGATACCCGCTGCCACGAGCAGCCCGGGGATCATGATGTAAACGACACCGCTGCCGCTGGGGCCGATCCTCGCCAGCAGCAGCATGCCTGCCGTCAGCATCGTCAGGCCGCTGGCGAGCACCGCGCGCACACCGAAATGACTGACGAGCCTGCCGGCGCGTGAGGCGACGAGCATGATCATCAACGTCATCGGCAGGAAGATCAGACCGGTGTCCAACGGCGACAGTCCCAGCACCTGCTGCAAATACAGCGAGCTGACGAACCACATCGCGAACAGCGACGCGCTGAACAGCAGGACGATGGTGTTTGCCACCTGTAGCGGCTTGGTCAGCTCCTTGAAGGGGACCAGCGGCGCGGACGCCAGGCGCGCTTCGATCACGCCGAACGCCACGAGCAGCCCCAGCCCGAAGATCATCGAGCCGAGCGCTCTGGGCGTGTCCCAGCCGATCAGGCCCGCTTCGACGACCCCGTACACGAGGATCATCTGCCCGGCAGTCAAAGTCAGCGCTCCGGCGATGTCGAAGCTCGCGCCGTCCTTCGCTCTGCGGCGCTCGTGCACGACCACGTACGCGATCAGCGCGACGACGATCCCGATCGGGGGGTTGATCAGCAGGACCCAACGCCAGGTCAGCTCCTGGGTGATGATCCCGCCGAGCAGGACTCCCGCGGCGCCACCGAGCCCGTTCATCGCCGCCCACGCGCCGATCGCGCGGTGGAGCTTCGGGCCGGGTGGGAACGACGCGGTGATGATCGCCAGTGAAGAGGCCGCCATCAGGGCGCCAGCGAAGCCCTGCGCTGCGCGAGCGCCGATCAGCAGTCCACGATCTGGCGCGAGGCCGCCCGCCAGCGAGGCCAGACCGAACAGCAACATCGCAGCGACGAACATCCGCCGCTGGCCGAAGTGATCAGCCGCGCGTCCCCCGAGCAGCAGGAAGCCCGCGAACGTGATCGAGTACGCGTCGACGACCCACTGCAGGTCGGGCGCGGAGAAGCCGAGGCTCAACTGGATCGACGGCAGCGCCACGTTGATGATGCTCAGGTCGAGGATGACCATGAACTGCGCAACGCAGCAGACGACCAGCAGCCACCCCATTCGCGAACCCAGCCGGCGCCCGAACGGATGCGACTCCAGAGCCCCTGAGCTAGCCGGAGCCTCGATGCTCGCGTTCACGAGCTTGTCTGCCGCAGTCGCATCGGTTGGCGACGATACCAACGAGCCGCTGACGAATGGCGGCGCAAACGCCTGGTAGTGTGGCGGTCAAAGTCTTCGAGCGACACTAGGAGTCCAGGGCATGAATCGCAGAACGCTGACGGTTGCCGCGCGAGCGCTACTGCTCGCCACTGCGGTTGCGGTGGCGCTGGCAGGGTGCGGCGGCGGCAAGACGCCGAGCGGCTCCCACCACAGCACGAGCAGCACCCACACGAAGCCTCCCTCCAACGCGAGCGGCTACTGAGCGTCGCCTTCACCCCGACCGCCGGCCGGTCGGGAACGCGGCGGCATAGCTGTTGACCGGCACCGTGTCGGAGGTTCCCAGCACGGCGCCTGCGCTGTCGAGTGCCTGCACCGCCACGTAGCCGTAGGTCTCAACGCCGGCCCTCTTGCGATCGAAGTTCCTCGGCAGGATCGTCGATGTCTCGAAGCCGGTAGAGGCGATAGTGGTCTGCGCTTGCAGCGCTCCGGGGCTCTCTCCGGCGAGCACGCGCCAGGAGGCGACGTCGGTCGCGCCGTTCCAGCTCACGTGCACGACCGTCTCCGCGACGTTGTTCAGGTTGGCCACCGCCGCCGGCGGGACCTGTGGCTGCCCGCCCCAGGGGGAGCGATAGGCCCTGTAGAAGATCATGTCGTACGGCAGGTGGGCGTCGAACAGCAACGTGCCGTTCGGCGCGAACTCGCTGATGTCCGGCACCCCGCCGAAGCCGACCACGGTGTTCCCGTCCGGCAGCGTCTGCATGTTGCCCTGGCTGGCAGCGAGCAGCGGCGGGTTGGGGTGGGTGTCGGCGGAGACCAGCGTGGCTTCGTGGGTCTGGAAGTCAAGCGCGATCGTCACGGCGCGCGACTGGGGCTCGTGGGGCGGATCGGAGCCGTCGTCGAAGAAGGTGACGTCTCCGTCGGGGAGGATGCGACCGTCGTGCTGCCAGTAGGTCTTGGTGCCCGGTCCCATCTTGAACGAGCTCTCCAGGCCGCCGAGGCTCCAGACGATCTCGCCGGTGCCGCCTTGGAGCTGGTAGCCGGCCCACGTGTTGCGCGCCGAGATGAAGACGTCCCCGTTCGGCTCGGGATCGATCGAGTTGACGTGAAACCAGTCCCACGCCCTCGATGCCGGTGGCGAGGTCTCGGAGTCGTTGACGTTGACGTGGTCGAGCGCGTGCCATTCCCAGCGCACCAGCCCGGTCCTCATGTCGATCTCCTCGATGGTGGCATCGAGGATCACGCCGTTGCGCGGTCCCGCAGCTGAGGCGAGGTTGCAGCGGATCGGGTTGTACGCGGTGATGTAGGCGATGTCGTCTGGCGCGATCTGGAACTCGTGCAGGTCCGCCGCCAGCCCGTTGCCGCCCTTGACGGTGGCCACCGTCCGGTAGCGGGAGTTCATGACGATGTCCTCGCCCTGGCCAAAGCCGAGTGCGAGCACCCTGCCCTGCCAGAACGTCAGGTCGCGCTGGCCGCCGTAGCTCTGCACGTTGAGATCGTCCGCGTTGATGCCGCGGGGAACTTGGTGGAACCAGACGAGTCGGCCCTGCGGCGTGTAGATGAACGCTCCGTACTGGCCGGGCGCGGGCCCGTTGGTAGTCAGGATGTCGCCTGCTCCGGGATCGCGGTCCGGCACGGTGACGGTCAGGATCGGCGCCTGCGCACCGGGCAGCGTGTCGAAGCTCTGCGAGTCGGCGGTCGGCGCCACCGGATTGGGAAACTCGCTGGTGGTTGCCGTCGACCACGGTGTGTCGACATGGAAGGCGAAGGCATACTCCTTGCGGGCTCCGGCCGTGCCGATCGCGGCGCGCACCATCACCTTCTCGCCGGGCGTGAACGGCGTGGCGGGGACGAAGCTGGCGCCATCGCCCTGCGAGTAGCGCTCGAGGCGGCCGGCGTGACCGCCGCTGGCGCTGCCGACGACGGACAGCACGTCGACCTCGCCCGCCGGCACGCCGAGGAAGCTGATCTGCGTGCGCGGGTCCGCTGTGACGGTTCCCGGCCCCGGCGAGACCTCGACGCCCACCCCTGGCAGCTTGGCGCTGGCGTTCAGCGTCGCCGGCAGGCACGCGGGAGCGACGGCGCTTGACGCCGACGAGCCATCCGCGCTGCCGCTGGCGGCCGAGCCGCAGCTGCCGAGCGCGAGCGCGGTCAGCAACGCCACGGCCAAGCCGGTGGCGGCGCCCCAACGCCGGCGCAATGCCGTGCCCTTGGATGCTCCGGCTCTCGTCCTCGCCGCCATCATCGCTTGTGGTGCCACCTGTCGTCGTGATGCGGCGCTGCCAACTCAACCGTGCCGCCGGGTCCGACCAACCGGGCAGGCAGCCTAGCTGCTGGCAGACGGATTTGCGCGCCCGCCGCCCCGCGGGCTAGCGTAATGGCGGTGGGGTACGAGCAGCTGAGTCGTCGCGAGTTCATCGAGCGCGGGGTCCTCGCCACACTTGCCGCCAGCGCGCTCGCCGGATGTGCCGCTGCGCCGCGCGCCCGTCCGGCCACGGCCACGCAACCGACACCGGCGCGCCCGCCCGCGGGCCCGCCGAGCGCCGCCGCATGGTCGGCGCTCGCCGCATCGCTGTCTGGCCAGCTCGTGCTCCCGTCCGACAGCGACTACCCCACCGCGCGCCTCGTCTATGACATGCGCTTCGAGGATGCGACCCCGGCCGCGATCGCCTTCTGCGCGTCCGCCACCGATGTCCAGCGGGTCATCGACTTTGCGCGCATCCACGAGATCCGTCCGATCCCGCGCTGCGGCGGCCACAGCTACGCCGGCTACAGCACCGGCAGCGGCCTGATCGTCGATGTCACGCCGATGAGCGCCGTCACCGTCTCCGCGGCCGCCGGGGCGCCGACGGCCACGGTCGGCGCGGGCACGCGACTGATCGACCTCTACGCCGCGACCGCCAGCGCTGGCGTGCTGGTCCCCGGCGGCAGCTGCCCGACGGTCGGCATCTCGGGCCTCGCGCTCGGCGGCGGCATCGGCGTGCTGGGCCGGCGCTACGGCCTCACCTGCGACGCGATCGAGGCACTCACGGCGGTCGCTGCCGACAGCCGCCTGCTGAGCGTGTCCGCGTCCAGTGAGCCCGATCTCTACTGGGCCTGCCGCGGCGGCGGCGGTGGCAACTTCGCGATCGTCACCTCGTTCGAGCTCGCCGCGCATCCGATCCCGCCGCTCGCGCTGTTCGATATCGAGTTCCCGTGGGGCGCGGCCGGCGATCTGCTGGGCGCCTGGCAGGCGTGGATCGAGAACGCCCCCGACGAGCTGTGGTCCAACTGCCTGCTGCTCTCCGCAGGGGGCTCGGGTCTGCTCGCCCGCAGCGCCGGTGTCTACGCCGGCGAGCTATCCACGCTGAGCTCGCTGATCGACCGGCTGATCGCGGCGGTTGGCACGCAACCCGTCTCGCAGTTCGCCGCGGCCAACAGCTACCTGACGGCGATGCTGATCGAAGCCGGCTGTGCGGATCGCACGCTCGCTCAGTGCCACCTGGCGGGCGGCGCCGGCGCGGGCACGCTGCCGCGCTCGGCGTTCGTGGCGAAGTCGGCCTATGTGGCGAGCGCCTTCTCCTCGCCCGCGATAGCTGCCGCGGTGGACGCGGTGTCCAGCTTCCAGCGCGAGCTGCCGACGGTCGGCGGCGGCCTCTCCTTCGACTCCTACGGCGGGGCGATCAACCGCGTCGCCGCCGACGCGACGGCTTTCGTCCACCGCGACGCGCTGTGCCAGATCCAGCTGAGCGGATCACTGGCGGCGCCGATCGATCCCGCGAGCCTGCGCGACGTGCAGTCCTGGCTCGGCCAGACCGCGACCGCGCTCGCGCCCTATTGCGACGGCCAGGCCTACCAGAACTACATCGACCCGACCCTCGCCGACTGGCAGCAGGCCTACTACGGCGCCAACCTCGAGCGGCTCGTCGCGGTCAAGCGACGCTACGACCCCGACGATGTGTTCCACTTCGCGCAGTCGATTCCGACCGGTCTTTAGTTGAGGTGTCTGTGCGGCGCGCACCCTCGCACTTCACGGCGCAGCGCCGTGACCGCGCTGGTAGGAGCGCTAGCGTTCGGGCGATGCGGGCACGCATGCGCAGGCTCCGCGCCGCGCTCATCCTGACGATCGCTGCTGTCGCGCTTGCGCTTGCGCTCTCCTCGGCGAGCGCGCAGACCTGGAGCGCGCCGGCAAGCATCGCGACATGCGGCGGCGCCACCCAGCCAAAGGTCGTCTTCCCGTTCAGCTACCCGAGCCGGCGCAGCGGCGAGGGCGGCATCCTCTGGCTCGGGGCGGCGCCGGGCTGCCCGGCCGGCGCCACCGGCCCGACGACGGTTGACGTCGCGGGGCTCCACAGCGACGACCAGCCGGCGGCGGCGCGACCGCTCGCCGGCGCGCCGGCTGCCGGCGTTTCGCTCGCGCCCCCGCTTACGGTGTTGGGGACGACGAACGGGCAAGTCGTGGCGATCGCCGGCTCCAGCGCGCAGACGGCGCTGGCGAGCCCCGAGGCGGTCCTCGGCGAGGGCTTCGCGACAACCGGCTTTCACAAGCTGAGCGCGCTCGGTGGCTCGGCCGATCTTCTCGCAACCGCAAACGGCTTCATCGGCGATGCCGACATCGCCGATGTCGTTCAGACGCCGGGCGGCAGCGAGCAGATCGAGCTGCTGGCTCAGCGCCACTTCGCGTTCTCCTTCGGCCCGCCGGTGTTCCTCGTGCCGGTAGGCTCAGCCCCGGTTACGGCGCTTGCGCTCGGGATGGACTTCCGCGCCGACACGATCGTCGTCTGGGCGGCGGGCGGCGAGATCTGGGCGCAATGGGTCACCAACCACGACCGCGTGAAGGGGGCGCCGCAACCGCTCGGACCGAGCGGCTACGCGCCGCAGATCTCCACCGTGCTGAGCGACGACGACCGCGCCTTCGTCGCCTGGACCGACGAGCCGCCGCTCGGGACGAGCGGCGTGACGCGCGTGTTCCTCGATCACTCCGCCGCTGGCGTCATCTTTCACAGCGCGGAGCAGATCGCGTCGTTCACCGAGCCCGCCGACGTTCGCCTCACCCCGGGGGCGCTGTCGATCGATCGCCTGTCGCTGGAGGGGCTCGCGCTCGTCTGGCCGATGATGCGGGGCGGCAACTACGCGCTCGAAGCCGCCGGCGTCACCGCGCACAAGATCCTCACGCCTGCGCTCATCTCGGTCTCGGGCGAGGATCTACGGCTGGGGGCGGTCGCGACCGGCCCGCGGGACGAGATCGTCGTCCTCGTCGAGGTCGCGCCGCGCACCGCGACCGGGTTCGACGCGACGCGCCAGCAGATCCTTGCGACGCGTGACGGCCAGACGAAGGGGCATCCCTACGACTTCACTCCGCTTGAGCAGCTCGCGGCGGCGGGGATGAACTCGAACCCGTCGGTCGCGGTGGACCCGGACACCGATCGCGCGGTGGCCGCCTGGCAATCGGTCGTCTCAGGCGTCTCCACCGTCCAGTGGGCGGTGAGCCAACCCGGCTAGGTCGCGGGCGCTGCGCTGCGGTTCGCGCCGGCAAACGTGCGGATCGTCACCAGGCCGATGGCGAAGCCGCCGAGCTGCGCGTAGTAGGCGGCGCTCGCGCTGGCACCGAACGGCGTCAGCACGCCGAGCATCCCGAGCACGCAGTCAAGCGCCAGCCAGATCGCGAGCCACGTCCAGGCGGGGATCTCGACGACGCTGAAGAAGAAGATCAGCACGACCACGCTGAGGATCCGCTCCCGTGGGTAGAGCAGGATGTAGCCACCGAGCACGGCGGCGATCGCGCCCGATGCGCCGAGCAGCGGCGCGACCGAGCCAGGCGCCACGGCGACCTGCAGGGCGAGCGCGGCCAGCCCACCGAGCATGTAGAAGCAGAGGAAGCGAAGCCGGCCCAGCGTGCCCTCGAGCGTGATCCCAAACACGGCCAGAAAGATCATGTTCAGCGCGAGCGCGAGGATGTTGGCGTGAAGGAACATCGCGCTGAACGCGGTCTCCCAAGTCGCTGGCTGGGGTGCCGCGGTTCCGCGCACCCCGTGCTGGCCGGTGCACAGAACGGCCTGCCCGAGCCCGCTCAGACCGAGATCGCAGTGCGCTCCGAGGTGGCTGAACTCGTAGGGGATCGCTCCGTAGCGGACGAGCGTCTCGCTCGTCGGCCCGCCGATCAGCGAGCCACCGTGTCCGATCGCCAGCAGATACGCGACGACGTTCGCGAGGATCAGCGCGATCGTGACAACGGGCACGCGTGCGAGCCGGACCTTGTCCTTGATCGGGATCACTTGCGGCGCCTGCGCAGCGCTCAGCTGCGCGCGAGCGGGCCCGCGCCGGCGAGCGACTGCGGGACGTGCTGATCGGCGTGGTATGACGAGCGCACGAGTGGGCCTGCGGCTACGTGCTCGAAGCCGAGCGCGTAGGCCGCTCGCTCGAGCGCCGCGAACTCGTCGGGGTGCCAGTAGCGGACGACCGGCAGATGCTGCGCACTGGGCCGCAGGTACTGGCCGATCGTGAGCACCTGCACGTGGTGCTCACGAAGCACTCCGAACGTCTCGACCATCTCCTCGTGGGTCTCGCCAAGCCCGACCATCAGCCCGGACTTGGTCGTCACCGCCTCGCCGCCGAGCTGCTTGGCGTTCGCGAGCACGCGCGCCGAGCGAAGGAACTGTGAGCCGCGCCGCGCGACGGGGTAGAGCCGCGGGACGACCTCGACGTTGTGGTTGAAGACATCCGGTCGCTCCGCGACGACCCTCGCCAACGGCATCTCCTGGCCCTGGAAGTCGGGTGTGAGGACCTCGATCTGACAGCCGGGCGCCTGGCGGCGGATCTCGCGGATCACGCCGACGAAGGCGGACGAGCCGAGGTCCGGCAGATCGTCGCGATCGACGGAGGTGATGACTGCATGACGCAGCCCCATCTGTGCGACGGCGCGAGCGACGCGCGCCGGCTCGAGCGGGTCGTGCCACGTCGGCTTGCCGCTCTTGACGTTGCAGAAGCCGCAGCGGCGCGTGCATGTGTCACCGAGGATCATGAACGTCGCTGTCCCACGCTCCCAGCATTCGCCGACGTTGGGGCAGGCCGCCTCCTGGCACACGGTGTGCAGCTCGGCGCCCTCGATCAGCCGCGTCAGCGACCGGTAGCGCGGCCCGCCGGGCGCCGGCACCTTGAACCACGCCGGCTTTCTCGCACCCAGGCTGACGGTGTCCGTGCCGAGCACGGTCGTGACGTCCATGCCGCCCGGCTTCGAGCGTGCGCGCGTGCTTGCCATTCCCAAACCCTACCCGCCGACCAGCGCGCCGAGTGCGGCCTGCAACTGCGCCGGCGTCACGACCCGCCGCCGCATGCCGCACGCGCGCGCAAACTCAAGCGCCATCCGTTCACGGAAACCGTTGAGGCACTCGCTACGCCCCGTCTCCCGGGACACCGAAGTGATCTCGACTCCCTCGAGCCCGCACGGCACGATCCAGTCAAAAGGCGTGAGATCGTTGTCCACGTTGACCGCGAACCCGTGTGTCGTCACGTGCCTCGCCACATGTATTCCAATCGAGGCGATCTTCCGCTCGCCCACCCAGACCCCGGTCGGGCGGTCGTCGCCGCCACTCGCTTCGAGTCCCTCATCGCTCAAGGCGGCGACGATCGCCCCCTCAATCGTCCGCAGGAAGCCGATGATCGAGCCAACCCGCATGATCGGGTAGCCGACGAGCTGACCCGGGCCGTGGTAGGTGACCTTGCCGCCACGGTCGACATCGACGATCTCGATCCCTCGCTGCGAGTACCAGGCCTCGCCGTAGGGCAGCTCGGCCTCCGTCGAGCGCCGTCCGCGCGTGTACACCGGCGGATGCTCCAGCAGCAACAGCACGTCCGCGATCGCATCGGCCTGCCGCGCATCACGCAGTCGCTCCTGCAGCGGCAGGGCCTCGCGATACGGCACCTCTCCGATCCAGCAAACCCATAGCTCCTGCACGCCATCCAGGATGACACACGCATCTGAGCTGGACGACGTCGTTAGACGGAGTCCCGCTGCGCAAGCTCGACGAGCTCATCGACGAATGCGAAGGCGAGGCCCGTCACCGTATCGGCCGCGCCGTAGTAGATCGCCAGCCGCCCGCTGTCGGCGTCGCACAGCGCCGCGCACGGGAAGACGACGTTCGGCACATCGCCCACGCACTCGTACGGTGTCTGCGGCGCCAGGACGTATGACCTCGCCCGCGCGAGCACGCGCCAGGGCGCTTCGAGATCGAGCAGGGCGACACCCGCGCTGTAGACGAACCCGTTGCACGACTCCAGGACGCCGTGATAGAGGAGCAGCCAGCCCTCCGATGTCTCGATCGGGACCGGCCCAGCGCCGATCTTCGTCGACTGCCACGAGTTGGCCAGCGGGCCCATCACGTGGCGGTGCTTGCCCCAGAACGTGAGGTCCGGGCTCTCGCTGTAGTAGATGTCACCGAACGGGGTGTGGCCATTGTCCGACGGGCGGGACAGCATCGCGAAGTTGCCGCCCACCTTCCGCGGAAACAACACTCCGTTGCGGTTGAACGGCAGGAACGCATTCTCGAGCTGGTGAAAGGTGGTGAAGTCCGTGGTCCAGGCGATCCCGATCGTGGGCCCGTGGTAGCAGTTGCACCAGGTGACGTAGTGGCGGTCCTCGATCCAGACGACGCGTGGGTCATATCCGTAGACGAAGTCAGCGATCTCCGGCTCTTCGCAAGCGAAGCGAATCGGCTCCGCATCGAGATCCCAGCTCAGCCCGTCGGCGCTGAACGCGCGATGCAAACGCATGCTGCGGCTGCGGTCGTCACAACGGAAGACGCCGGCGAACTTCCCGGCTACAGGCACGACGGCGGTGTTGAAGATGCTGTTCGAGCACGGTATGAGGTCCCGTGGAACGATCGGATTGCGCGAGTAGCGCCACAGCGGATCCGAGCAGCCGTCCGGCCGGTCCTCCCAGGGGATGTTTGGCAGCGGCGACTGCCCCACGACTCGCAGCGAGGTCATGTCCGCGTCGCTGCGGCGGCGAGCAGCGTGCTCGCCTCCTCGAGCCGGCCCTCCCCGACGAGCACCTGCCCGTCGATCCGTACCGCCGGCACGTCGCTCACGCCCAGCTCGAGTGCCTCGGCGCTCGCCCGTTCTAGCTCGTCGCGCACCCCGCGCGTCTGCGCTGCCCGCAGGATCGCGTTGGGGTGCATCTCGCAGGCCGCGCCGGCGATGAGCACGTTGTCGGTCACGCTTAGCGCGTGGCCGCCGGCGAACGCTTGGCGGAACGCCGCGAGTGCGAACGCCACACCTTTGCCGATCCGCTTGGCGTATGTGGCGGCGAGCATCGCGAAGTCGCTCTCGAACGGGAACGGCGCCGGCCAGACGAGCGGCTGCAGGTCGAGCGCGCGCGCGCGGCGCTCGAGGCGCTCGCGCGCCGCAAGCATGTCGCTCTCGCAGCGGTAGGCGTCGTAGCGCTCGGCCTGGGGCAGCGTCCGCGAGAGGATCGGCTGCCAGGGACACGGCGCTTCCAGAACGCGCAGCGCGCGTTCGGCTGCGAAGTAGGCCGCGGGACTCGCCAGGTCGAAGTAGAACGTCGCCGGGGCGCCCATCGCTAGCCGTGGATCAGCCAGCCGTCCGCGTCGCGAGCGGCTTCCATGACGGCCTCCGACAGCGTCGGGTGGCCGTGCACGATGCGGGCGACCTCGGCAAAGCCGCCCTCCAGGGAGCGCGCGTTGACGAGCTCCTGGATCAGCTCGGTCGCCTTCGCCCCGACGATGTGGGCTCCGAGCAGCTCGCCGTAACGGCGCTCGCCGACGATCTTGACGAGGCCGCTGCGGTCGCCGTAGACGGTGCCGGCGCCGACAGCGCCGTAGGGCACCTTGCCGACCACCACGTCGAAGTCGCGCTCGCGTGCCTGGGCCTCCGTCAGACCGAAGCTGGCGACGTTCGGCGTGCAGAACGTCGCTCGCGGGATGTCCTCGTGGACGAGCGGATACGTCTGCAGGCCGGCGGCGGCCTCGACCGCGATGATGCCTTCGTCGGAGGCCTTGTGCGCCAGCGCCGGCCCGGCGACGAGGTCGCCGATCCCGTAGACGCCCTCGCGCGACGTGCGCTGTGCGCCATCGACGGCGATCAGGCCGCGGTCATCGAGCGCGATCCCGGCCACATCGAGCCCGAGCGCCGCGATGTCCGGTCCGCGTCCCGCGGCGATCACCAGCCAGTCCACCGTGACCTTCTCCTCACCGAGTGTGAACGACACCGCCGTCTTGGTGCTCTTGACGCCCTCGATCGCCGTGCTCGTGTGCACATGGATGCCCTGCTTCGATAGTCCGCGCTGGACGATCTTCGAGATATCGGCGTCTTCCGTCGGCAGCACGCGATCAAGAACCTCAAACAGGTATGTCTCGCTTCCGAGCCGTGCATAGGCCGACGCGATCTCCGCTCCCGAGGCCCCGGCACCCACGACCGCGAGCCGGCCCGGCAGGGCGGCGAGCGCCCAAACCTCCTCGGTGCCGATGATGCGTCCGCCGAAGTCGATGCCGGGAAGCGCTCGCGGCACCGAGCCGGTCGCGAGGATCACGGTCTTTGCGCTGAGCTCGTCCTCGCCGACGCGGACGGCGCCGTTCTTCGTCAGCGACGCCTCACCGGCAATCAGCTCGATCTTGTTCTTCTTGAACAGCCCGCTCACGCCGCCCGTGAGCGTCGCGACGACCTTTGCGCGGCGTTCGCTCACGCCGGCGAAGTCGACGCTCGGCTCACCGACGCGGATGCCGAAGTCGCCTGCCTCACGCACCTCGGAGAGGATGTCTGCGGCTCGCAGGAGCGCCTTCGCCGGGATGCAGGCGTAGTTGAGGCAGCGTCCGCCGACGGCGTCCTTCTCGATGACGGCCGTTGCCATGCCGAGCTGGGCCGCGCGAATCGCGGCGACGTAGCCGCCCGGCCCCGAGCCGATAACGACGCAGTCGAAGCTCCTCTTCGCCATACGCCGTACCCTAGCTGTTGTTCCTAGCGGAGCTTTGCTTCGCCATCAGCAATGCTGTGGGCGTGAGCGGACCTGATGAGGCTGGTGGCTTGCAGATCGCTGAGCGCGTCGTCGTACCGCTGAGCGAGATCGAGTTGCGCACGAGCCGCTCGTCCGGGCCGGGCGGGCAGCATGCCAACGTCACCGCCTCGCGGGTCGAGGCCTGCTTTGACATCGAGTCCTCGCAGGCCTTGCCGGACTGGGCGCGCGACCGTCTGCTGGAACGCCTGGGCCCGCGTGCCAGTGCGGTCGCGCAGGACGAGCGCGGTCAGCTCCGCAACCGCGCAATCGCGCTCGAGCGGTTGCGGTTGCGACTTGCGGACGCGCTGTACGTCAAGCCGCACCGCCGCCCGACGCGGCCGAGCGCCGCCGGACGCGAGCGTCGCCTTGCGAGCAAGCGCAGCCAGGCGGAGCGCAAGCTCGGGCGCCGCTCCCCCGAGATCGAGTAGTCAGCGCTCGATTCGCGTGACCGCGAGCCGCCCCATGACGCGAATCAGCTTCCAGAACAGCCAGCCGCAGGCACCGATCACGGCCGCGCACTCCGCCGCAGCGGCGAGGCTCACCGCCGCGACGAGCAACAGCGAGAAGGCGAGCATGATCAGCGTGAGCAACGCCTCGAATATCAGTACCGCCCAGTAGCGCGTCGTCCACATGCCGCCCGCCATCAACCCCATCAGGCCGGTGAACGCGAGAACGCCTGGGCCAGGATGCTCGCCGCCGATCGTCGCGCCGACGGCGTAGGCGATCAGGTTTCCGAGGCCTAGTGCAGCCGCGGCGGCGATCGCGACAAGCAGCGGGGCGGGCCGCTCTCCTGGCGCCAGCGGGAGGAGCGCTGCGCGCGCCGCCCCGTCGCGCAGCTCGGAGCGGCTCGGCTCCGCCGCTCGGGTCGCGGGTCGCGTCTTGCGCCGGCTAGGCGTCGACAACCGCTGCCGCCTCGAGCAGCGATCTGGCTGCTGCTTGCGGATCGGCCGCGGCGCCGATCGCCCTCACGACGGCGATCCGCCTTGCGCCGGCGGCGAACACCTGTGCCGCGTTCGAGGGGTCGATGCCGCCGATCGCGAAGAAGGGGATCTTCGCGTGGGCTGCTGCGTAGCGCACGAGCTCGAGCCCGACCGGCGCGTTGTCAGGTTTCGTTGGCGTGGCCCACACCGGGCCGACCCCGAGGTAGTCAACTCCCGTGGCCGCGTCGATCTGCGCCTCGCTGTGCGTCGAGAGCCCCACCAGCCGCTCCGTCCCAACGATCGCCCGCGCCTGCTCTACGGCCATGTCGTCCTGCCCCACATGCACGCCGTCCGCATCGACTTCAGCCGCCAGCTCAGCGTGGTTGTTGACGATGAACAGCGCCCCCGCCTCGCGGCAGCGTTCCCTGCAGGCAAGCGCGGCGGCGCGAGGCGCCGTTGGGTTCTCCTGGCGCAGCTGAACGACCTCGACGCCACCCGCAAGGGCGGCGTCGAGGACGCGCTCGAGCGTGGCCACGTCGCCGATCAAGTAAAGGCGAGCGTCAGCGAGCCTCTCACGGGTCATGTTGGAAGTATCCGGCTCGCAGCGGTGGGGCGCTTCGCTCAGCGCCGCACGTGGGCGACGATGCCTACCGCGTTCCCGGCCGGGTCGGCGATGCTTGCCAGCCAGCGGGCCGGCCCGTCCGCTGTGGCTGTTGCGAGCACGTGCTCTCTCTCATCGGGATCGTCCTTCCGGGTTGGTGAACGGTTCAAGTGTGCCAGCATGGAACGCAATGGATCGAGCAGATGTGATCGTCGTCGGCGGTGGCGTGATCGGCTGCTCGATCGCGTGGCGCGCGGCCCAGCGGGGGCTCGACGTGACGCTGCTCGAGCGCGCCCAGATCGGGTGCGGCGCCACCCACGCCGCCGCCGGCATGCTCGCCCCGGTCGCCGAGGCGGACTTCGGCGCGGCGGGCCGGTCGCTGCTCGAGCTCGGGCTGTCCTCACTCGCGGCCTGGCCCGCGTTTGCGGCCGAGCTGGCGGAGATCTCCGGCACGCCGTCTCGGTTGCGCTCTGACGGGACGTTGCTGCTGGCCCGTGACGGCGATGAGGCAGCGGAGCTCGAGCGGCAGCTCGCCTACCGTGAGCGGCTAGGTCTCGACGTCGCGCGGCTGGCGCCGAGCCGGGCCCGCGAGCTCGAGCCGGCGCTTGCGCCGACGCTGCGCCTCGCGCTCGAGATTCCGTCGGAGTCGGCCGTCGATCCGCGCTGGGCGTGCGACTCGCTTGCGGCGGCCGCGCGGGCTGCCGGCGCCCAGTTGCGCGAGGAGGTCGAGGTCGTGGCGCTCCAGCGCCGTGGCGGGCGCGTTGGCGGCGTCCAGCTGGCGGGCGGCGAGCGACTCGCCGCCGACCATGTTGTGGTTGCGGCCGGCGCCTGGTCGGGCGGGCTCGCGGCTGTGCCTGTGCGACCCGTAAAGGGACAGATCATGCGGCTGCGCGACCCTGGCGGCCCGGGGCTGCTCAGCCGGACGCTGCGCTTCGAAGGCGGCTACGTCGTGTCACGCGCCGACGGCGGCTATATCCTCGGGGCGAGCGTCGAGGAACGCGGCTTCGACCTGCATGTCACTGCGGGGGCCTTGTACGCGCTGCTGCGCGACGCCGCGGAGCTCGTGCCCGGGCTGCTCGAGCTCGAAGTCGAGGAGATCACGGCAGGGCTGCGGCCGGGCAGCCCCGACAACCTCCCGCTGATCGGGCGATCGGGCGAGGACGGCCTGATCCTTGCGTGCGGGCACTATCGCAACGGCATCCTGCTGGCGCCCGTCACCGCAACGATCGTGCTGGACGCGCTCGACGGTGGGGCGACCCCTGGCTGCCTCGATCCAACTCGCTACGACGCGCAGGCGGTACTCGCGTGATACTGGTCAACGGCAGCGAGCAGCCCGACGCGGAAACGGTCGCGGCGCTGCTCGAGCGGCTCGGGATCGGCGCGCAGGCGCGCGGCGTAGCGGTCGCGCTCGACGGTGTCGTCTTGCCTCGCTCGCAGTGGCGATCCTCGCCACTGCCCCCTGGCACACGCGTGGAGGTGGTCAGTGCAATCCAAGGCGGCTGAGCCTGACGCAGGTGCTGCGCTGGACGCCGATGAGCTGCTCATCGCAGGGCAGCGGCTCCGCTCACGGCTGCTGCTCGGCAGCGGCGGTTTCGTGAGCTTCGATCTGCTGGCGAGCGCGGTGAAGGCAAGCGGGACCGCCGTCGTTACCGTGGCCCTGCGCAGGATCGATCCAGCCGCTCGCGGCTCGCTGATCGACACCCTCACGGCGCTCGACGTGTGGGTGTTGCCCAACACCGCGGGTTGCTACACCGCGCGGGACGCGGTGAGCACCGCCCAGCTCGCTCGGGAGGCGCTCGAGACGAACTGGATCAAGCTCGAGGTGATCGGCGACGAGCACACCTTGATGCCCGACGGGCTGGAGCTGCTCGCAGCCGCTGAGCAGCTCGTGGCGGACGGGTTCGTCGTGCTGCCGTATACGACCGATGACCCGATACTGGCTCGCCGTCTCGAGGACATCGGCTGCGCGGCGGTGATGCCGCTCGGCTCGCCGATCGGGAGCGGCATGGGCATCGCCAACCCCTACAACATCTCCTTGATCTGTGGGCAGGCGGGCGTGCCCGTCGTCCTCGATGCCGGGGTGGGCACGGCGTCGGATGCCGCGCTGGCGATGGAGCTTGGCTGCGCGGCGGTGCTCTGTGCGAGCGCGGTCTCGCGTGCCGAGAACCCTGTCGCGATGGCGGAGGCGATCGCCGCGGCGGTGCATGCGGGCCGCGCGGCGCGTCTCGCGGGGCGCATTCCGCGGCGCGAGGTCGCTAACGCGTCGAGTCCGCGCGAGGGAATGGCGAATCTCGCCGCGGGCTAACCTGTCCTGCTCGGTGACGCCACGACATTTCCTTACCGGCACGGAGCTGAGCGCGGACGAGCTCGCAGCGCTGCTCGGTCGCGCGGCCGAGCTCAAGCTGGCACCGTGGGGCTCGCTTGCGCTCGCCCATCGTCAGATCGGTCTCGTCTTCGAGAAGCCCTCGACTCGGACCCGCGTCTCCTTTGAGGTCGGTGTCGTCGAGCTTGGAGGCCATCCACTCCTGCTGCGCGGCGACGAGCTGCAGATCTCGCGCGGGGAGGCGCTGCGCGACACCGCATTGGTCCTGTCCCGCCACCTCGACGCGGTTGGCGTGAGGACGGGGCCGCATGCGGCGCTCGAGGAGCTCGCCCGCCACAGCACGATTCCCGTCTTCAACATGCTCACGGCTGAGCATCACCCTTGCCAGGCGCTGGCCGACCTGCTGACGCTGCGCGAGGCATACGGCACGCTCGCCGGCTTGCGTCTCGGCTATATCGGCGACGGCAACAACGTGGCTCGGTCGCTCGCTCTGCTCGGATCGCTCGCCGGCGTTGAGGTGGTGGTCGCATCACCCGAGGGCTACGAGCTCGAAGCCGATTGCGGCGCCACGCTCGTCCGCGATCCAGCAGAGGCGGCGCGCGGAGCTCACGCGCTCTACACCGATGTCTGGGTGTCGATGGGCGATGAGAGCGAGGCCGCGGAGCGGCGAGCGAGCTTCGCCGCCTACCACCTCGACGACGCGCTGCTGGACCTCGCGCGCCCGGAGGCGTTTGCGCTACACGACCTGCCTGCCCACGCGGGTGAGGAGATCAGCGCAGAGGTTCTCTACGGGCCGCGCCAGCGGATCTGGGATCAGGCCGAGAATCGCCGGCACGCCCAGAAGGCGCTGCTCGAATGGCTGCTCGCATGAGCGTCGGCGCGAGCAGTCGCCCGGCGGTCGGTGACGAGCTCGAGCTGCGCATCGATTCGCTCGCGTTCGGCGGCGCCGGCGTCGCGCGCTCGGGCGGCTACGTCGTGTTCGTCGACGGCGCTTTCCCCGGCGACCTCGTGCGTGCTCGCGTGCACCATCGAAAGCGCGCGTACGCCCAGGCGCGGGCGACGGCAGTGCTCGAGGGCGGGCCGGACCGCGTCGAGCCACTCGCTGATCATCCCGGCGCGCCTTGGCAGGAGCTCGCCTATCCGCGCCAGCTCGAGACCAAGCGCCAGCTCGTCGACGAGGCGCTACGGCGGATCGGGCATCTCGACGGCTTCCAGCTCGATCCGATCGTCCCCGCGGAGCAGCAGTGGCGCTACCGCAACAAGCTCGAGTACTCGTTCGGCGCCGCCGGCGACGGAACGCTCATCTGTGGCTTTCACGCCCCTGGCTCCTGGGAGCGGATCAACCACGTCGAGGACTGCCTGCTCGCCTCGGAGCGCGGTAACGAGCTGCGTCGTGAGGTGCTCGAGTGGTGTCGTGCGCAGGGACTGCAGCCGTTCGATCGCCGCGGGCACAGTGGCTTCCTGCGTAACCTCGTCGTGCGTGAGGGACGCCGAACCGGGCAGTTCCAGGTGCGTCTGATAACCGGGCCCGGCACGCTCGATCGCGACTCGCTCGCGAGTGCGGTGCGCGCCGACGGGGTTCTCTGGACACGCACCGGGGCGCTGTCGGAGACGACCGTCGGCGGTGACACGGAGCTGATCGCCGGCGTCGAGACGATCGAGGAGCGGATCGGCGAGCTCTCCCTGCGCGTCTCTGCCGAGGCCTTCTTCCAGACCAACACCGAGATGGCCGAGCGCCTCTACGCACTCGCTGCCCAGGCTGCCGAGCTGCAAGGCTGGGAGCGCGTTTTCGACTTGTTCTGCGGCACCGGCACGATCGGGCTCGGCCTGGCCGGCCGTGCCGGCCACGTGTACGGGCTCGACCTGGCCGAGCAGGCTGTCGCCGATGCGATCGCGAACGCCAAGCGCAACGAGATCCCCAACGCGAGCTTCTTTGCCGGAGACGTCCGGCTGGCGATGCGCGATCTGCAGCAGCGCGCGGGACGCCCCGATGTCGTGATCCTCGATCCGCCGCGCGCCGGCCTGTCGACGAAGGTCGTGCAGCGGGTCATCGAGGCGGCGCCGAAGCGCATCGTCTACGTCTCGTGCAACCCGAGCACGCTCGCGCCAAATGCCGCCCAGCTCGTGCAGGCTGGCTGGCGCCTGGAGCGGGTCACGCCGGTTGACATGTTCCCCCAGACGCCGCACATCGAGTGCGTCGCCGCGCTCAGTCGATGATCGTGCTCCTCGTCAGGAGAGCGGATCAGTACGGCGGCAGCGCTGCATACCAGTCGCCGAGTACCCGGAAGGCGCTCCAGAAGGCGCGCTTGCTCTGCTCTTCGTCGAGCGCGAGGTCGATGTTCGGCACGACCAGGGCGGATGTCTGGGAAGTCAGCTGCTGAAGGGTGCCCTCGATCATCTCGAGCTCTGCTGCGAGCGGGAGTGCGAGGTCGTTCAGCGCCTCGAGGGCGTCGGCGCCCATCACGACGATGATCTTCGGCGAGACGATCGCGATCTCCTCGGCGACGCGAGCGAGGCAGCTCGGATCGGCAAGCGAGCTGTCGGCGACGGGGCACTTGACGAACAGCGTCCCGTAGACGGCGAGGGGGTCGATCTGCAGGCGTCGCAGTGCCTTCATCAAGGCGTTGCCGGAGCGACCGTAGAACGCGACGCCCTCCTCGATCTCCGAGGGCATCGGCGCGTACTTGAGGAGCATCACGTCCGCTTGCGGATGGCCGGAGCCGAGCACCGGCATCAGCGAGCCGCGGGGGCAGCGGTCGCAAGACTGGATCTCCCGCGTCAGCAGGTTCAGCTCGCGGATCGCTCGGTCGAGGTAGCGCTCGCGGATCTCGTCGTCGGTGACGGGCATGGGCTCGATGATCTTCCCCGATGCGCGAGCTTGTCCTTGACCGTGCATCAGGACTTGCGCGTGGCGCGTCGCACGCGCCGTTCACGCCGGGCCCGGCGAGCGGCGGGCGGGGTCGCCTTGGTTTCGATGAACTTCAATGCCTGGACGTAGAAGAGGCTTGTCGGCTTCGTCACGATCTCCGCGCTGCGCAACGACTCGAGAAACTCGGCCGGCCCGTCGAAGTCGCGCATCCGCACACGTACCGAACCGAGTCCCGCGGCGACGTGAGAGTCGGATCCGGCGCCGGCGATCAGGCGGTACTTGGCGGCGAATCTCGCCGCCTCCTCGTTGAACGAGCTGATTGCGACCCGCGGGTTGAACACCTCGAGCGCATCGATCTCGTCGATGATCGTCAGCAGGTGCTCGTAGCCAGGCACGGCGTGGAGGCGGTCGAAGGGGTGGGGGACGTACACGAGCCCGCCCTGGCGGTGGATCTCAGCGACCGTCTGCTCGAGTGACAGGCCACGCGGGATCTTCTCCGTGAGGAACAGTCCGATCACCTCGCCCTGCGTCGCGGTCTTGACCTCCTCCCCAACGATCACCTTGATGCCCTCTGCCTTGCGCACAGCGTCGAGCGCCCCCGATATCTCGTTGTGGTCGGTGACGGCGATCGCGCCGAGCCCGGCCTCACGGGCGGTCGCCAGCAGCACCTCGACTGGCGTCGCGCAGTCCGGCGAGTGGTCGGTGTGCATGTGCAGATCGACGTCTATCAGCCGGCGGCGCAACAGGCGGCTCCGCAGCGCGGCGTTGCCTGCTCCGTCCCGCCTGTGACTCGCGACCGATGCGTAGACATCCTCGATCTCGTCTGTGACGCGGCTCCAAGAGAGACGGCTCCGCTGGGCCTCGCCGTTGCTACGCAGTCGTCGGAACAGTTGTTCGTCGGTGATCAGACGGGTGAGCTGGGCGGCGAGCAGGTCGGCGTCGCGGGCGTCGAACAGCAGTCCGCAGTCGCCTTCGGCGAGTGTCTCCT
Organism: Solirubrobacteraceae bacterium; assembly: GCA_049512455.1. Lineage (GTDB taxonomy): Bacteria > Actinomycetota > Thermoleophilia > Solirubrobacterales > Solirubrobacteraceae > Palsa-513. The sequence continues at coordinate 29,847 of JBEKXB010000018.1, forward strand.
CGTAGACGGGCAGGCGCGAGGCGAGCGGTACTGCTCCCATCCCGAGCGCGGCGAGCGCTAGGCCGGGTGCCGGACTGGCCCCGTCAGAGGCAAGCACGACGATGTCCGCCGCGGCGAGCGCGTCGTCGCGGTCCAGCTCGTCCAGCCCCACGAAGTGCACTCTCTCGATGAGGTCGGCGCGCAACGGCACGCGGCTCGATGAGCCTCGTGCAGTGAGCACCGTCGCCTCCCAGTCGAGCTCGCGTCCCAGCCGGCGGAGCGCCCGCAAGAAGACTCGCAGCGCCGCTCGCTCCTCCTCCTCGACAAAGACGATCCGCGTTCTGGCCCCCGGCGCCTCGCGCGGGCGATCGAGGGTTCGTGTTCCGGGTGGCAGGACCCGGTAGGCGGCGGGGAAGTGCGCGGCCATCACCTCAGCGGTCGCCCGGTAGCTGGCAATCCTCGCGTCGAGCCGGCTGAAGAACAACTCGACGAAGCGTCTTGCCACCTGTGTCGAGATGACCCGCTCGGGAGGCGTGTGGAAGGTCGCGACGTTGAGCGAACGCGAGTGGCGCAGTGCGACGCTCGCGGTGCTCGGAGCGAACGGTTCGTGAACGTGGACGAAATCGAGCGGCAGCGTGCCGAGCAGCTCCTCGACGGTTCGTGCCACATCGACGCGCATACCGGTGCCGCGCCTGGCAGGGTTGCCGGCTCCGACCGAGACGACCTCGCCGGCGGCGAACAGCGTCGGGCTGCCGTCCGCGTTCCACAATCGTTGCGGCTGCTCGCGAGCGTCCCGCAGGGCGCGCCGCGACGCCGACGCGAGCCGCGGCGAGTGCGACGGCGCGACGATCAGGACGCGGTGGCCGCGCTCGGCGAGCACCTCCGCCACCCGCTCGACGTACTCACGCAGCTCTCCGCCAGCCTCCCACGGCTGCGGGGACACATGGGCGATCGCAAACGGCACGCCGGGAGCATACGACCGCAGCGACGCGGCTCAGTGCCGCCGCGTCGCTGCTAGCGCACGGCGCGCGTGCGCGCGGGCGCGTGTGGCTTGCTGGCTGGAAGGCCGGCGTAGCGCGTGATGAACTTCTCCGTGTCGAGCCGCGCGATCTCGTCGGGCCGCTGTCGATGCGGGGACTTCATCAGGTATGAGCTCGGTCCGTCCAGCTGGCCGGCGACGCCGTGGTTGAGCGCGAGCTTGCAGCAGCGCACGGCATCGATCACCACGCCGGCCGAGTTCGGCGAGTCCCACACCTCGAGCTTCATCTCGAGGTTGAGCGGGACGTCACCAAAGGCCTGCCCCTCGACGCGGATGTGCGCCCACTTGCGGTCCGTGAGCCAGGGGACGTAATCCGACGGACCGACGTGGATATCGTCGGCGGGGATCGCTTCGCCCATCACCGATGTCACCGCGTTGGTCTTCGAGATCTTCTTCGACTCGAGGCGCTCGCGCTCGAGCATGTTGAAGAAGTCCATGTTGCCGCCGACGTTGAGCTGCGAGGTGTGCGTGACCTTCACGCCGCGCTCCGCGAACAGCCGCGCCAGCGAGCGGTGCACGATCGTTGCGCCGACCTGCGACTTGATGTCGTCGCCGAGGATCGGCAGGCCGGCCTTCTTGAAGCGCCGGTCCCAGTAGTCCTCGCGGGCGATGAACACCGGGATGCAGTTGACGAACCCGCAACCGGCCTCGAGGATCTGCTCGACATACCACTTCGTCGCTTGCTCGGAGCCGACCGGGAGATAGGACACGACAACGTCGGTGTGCGTGTCGCGGAGGATCGAGACGATGTCGGCGGTCTCGCCGGGTGCCTTCGTGATCTTCTGTGAGAGGTACTTGCCGAGGCCGTCGTGCGTCATGCCGCGGTAGACGTGCACGCCGAGCGTGTCAGGCACCTCCGCAAACTTGATCGTGTTGTTCTGGCCTGACCAGATCGCCGCGCCGAGGTCCTTGCCGACCTTCTCGACATCGATGTCGAACGCCGCCGTGAACTCGACGTCGCGCACGTGGTAGCCGCCGAGGTTGACGTGCATCAGGCCGGGGACCGACTGGTTGGGGTCGGCGTCGCGGTAGTAGTGGACACCTTGCACGAGGGAGCAGGCGCAGTTGCCGACGCCGATGATCGCTACGCGCACCTTCTCGTGCTGGTAGCGCGCGCTGCCGTTTGTGGCGATTGTTGTCACGGTTCGATCCCTTCCTGGATGCGCTCGGAGTCTCTACACCAAAGCCGCACGGGGATTACACCGCAGACGGGCCGCGTAGAGAAGAACGGACATGAAAGATGCGTTGGAGGACAGTGATAGCGCTGAGCGCTGCGAGCACGTAGACGGCTGGCGCGAGCAGCGAGAAGTGCCCGAGCGACGCGCCGCGGGCCAAGATCAGGCCGATCGAGAGGATCGTGACGCGCACCGCGCGGGTTGCCAGTCCGACCTTGCATTCGACGCCCAGCGCCTCGGCGCGCGCACGCGTGTAGGACACCATCAGCGAGCCGAGCACGGCGATCACGACCGCTGCGACGGCGAGCTGGTCGTGCACCCGGGCGAAGTTCACGGCGACCGCCGTGAGCACGATCCCCTCCTCGCAGCGGTCGAGCGTCGAGTCGAGGAACGCGCCGAACGGCGTCCCCTTGCCGGACATCCGCGAGTAACGGCCGTCGAGCGTGTCGAGCACCGAGCCAACGATGAAAGCGATCCCGCCGAGGAAGAAGTAGCGCTCCCAGATGAGCGCCGCGGCGAGGACGTTGAGGGCCAGGCCGGTGAGCGAGATTGCGTTGGGCGTGAGGCGGGACTCGATCAGCCGGTTGCGCACGATCGTCCGCCGCTCGCCTGGGCTGCGTGGCCGCGTGGCTCGCTTCGGCGGCCGCGCGGCGGCCTTCGGTGCCGGCGCGCTCACGAGCCAGCCACGCGGGCGGCCGACGGGTCGGCGAACGCCCAGACGTGCGGCCGCACTCGCGCGAGCCGGCGTGCGACGATCGCGGCGACACCCGCGGTTGCCAGCCCGAGCACGGCGTCCAAGAAGAAGTGGTTGGCCGTGATCACCGTGACGAACGTGATCAAGACCGGCCAGAAGATCCACCAGGCGCGCACGACGTACGAGCGGGCGAGTCGCGCCAGCGGCCAGCCGAGCATCACCGCGAACGCGACGTGCATCGAGGGCACCGCGGCGTAGGGGTTGAAGAACGCCATGCTGACGGGACTGGTGTTGGCGCCGCCGGTGATGTAGGAGGTGGTGTCGACGAAGCCCCAGTTCGGCAGCAGGCGCGGCGGCATCGTCGGGAAGAAGGCGTAGCCGATCAGCCCGATCGCCATCGCGGCGAACAGCATGTTGCGGACGAAGTAGTAGCTGCGGTTGTGCACCAGGTAGAGGTACGCCAGCAAGCCGATGAGGATCGTCGTCTGGGCGTTGATGTAGATGTAGGTCGCGACCTCGATCAGCAGATGACTGCCCATCGCCCATGCCTGCACGTTCGGCTCGACGAAGACGTGCAGCGCCCGCTCGAACGAGATCACATCGGTGGCGTGGGTGTACGCGACCGCGCCGTTGTTGACAACGGCGCCTTCGACGAGGCGGTAGAGGAGGTAGGCCCCGCCAAACAGACCGACCTGACGAAGCACATCGACCCGGCCGTTTGGCAGCAGCCGCTCCCGCGGGACGGGGAGGCGACGCAACATCGTGAGCCCGCATCCTAACGGCATGCGGGCCGTTCTGGCGAGCGGGCGTAACGCGACGCAACGCGACGTTCATGCGCGCGAGGAGCGAGGATAGCCGCGTGGCGCCGGCGACCTGGACACCCCCGAGCAGGGCTCGCGTGAGGCGCGTTCGGGCGCGGCTGCGTGAGCTCTACGGGATCCCGTCGGCGGCCCCGCACGGCCGCCCGCTCGATGAGCTGATCCTCACGGTGCTCTCCCAGAGCACCAACGACCGCAACCGCGACGTCGCCTTCCGCGCCCTGCGCGAGCGCTTCGAGGGCTGGGAGGCGGTGCGCGACGCACCGTTGGAGGCGGTCGAGGAGGCGATCCGCCCGGGCGGCATCTCGAAGGTCAAGTCCCGCCGAATCCAGGAGATCCTCCGTGCGATCGGCGATCCGCTGAGCCTCGACTGGATGGCGAGCGCGCCGGTACAGGCCAGCCGCGACGCGCTGTGCGAGCTGCCCGGCGTCGGTCGCAAGACCGCAGCCTGCGTGCTGCTGTTCAGCTTCGGCCTGCGCGAGGTACCGGTCGATACGCACGTCTCGCGCGTAGCCACGCGTCTCGGGTTGCTGCGTCCCGGGGCGCCGTTCGAGGAGCAGCACGACGCGATGCTGGCGTTCACGCCACCCGGTGCGGAGCTCGAGCTGCACCTCAACCTGCTGCGCCATGGCCGCCGTACCTGCCACGCCCGCAACCCCGAGTGCTCCGCCTGCGCTCTGTCCCGAATGTGCCCGCGCGTCGGACTTGGCTAATGCAGACGCAGAAACCCCGGCAGGCGAGGTGTACGATATACACATCACACGCACAAACATCGACATCGATGACGCGCTGATCGAACGCGTGATGAAGCGGACGGGAGCGAGCACGAAGCGCGCTGCCGTGGAGCTCGCGCTGCGTCGTCTGGATGTGGAGCCGATGACGCGCGAGGAACTGCTCGCGATGGAGGGCAGCGGCTGGGAAGGAGATCTGGATGCGATGCGCTCGTGGCGCCCTCTGAGCCTGTGAGCCTGTGATCGTGTGATCCTGGTCGACAGTTCTGGCTGGGTCGAGTACCTGCGCGCCACCGGGAGTCCGGTCGGGAATCGAATGCGCGAGGCAGTCGAAGGCGGCGAGGAGCTCGCGACTGTCGGTGCGGTTGTGCTCGAGGTGCTGGCCGGCGCGCGGGATGAACGGCACGCCGCTCAGTTGGGCCGCGCCCTCGGCCACTGCGCCTACGTGGCGACCGACGAGCCCGCCGACTACGAGACGGCCGCCGCGATCTACCGGGAATGTCGACGCGCCGGGACGACGCCGCGCAAGATGCCCGACTGCCTGATCGCGGCTGTCGCTATCCGCACCGGTAGCGCGCTGCTTCACCGCGACAGCGATTTCGAAGCGATCGCCCGCCACGCTCCGCTCGAACTGCTCGCAGTCTGATCGCTGTGTGAGTCGTCGCCGCGCGATCGGCAACTGCGATCATGCGCTGGTGATCGTCGAGCACGCGCTGTTGCCGGTGAAGGCCGGGCAGGAAGCCGAGTTCGAGGCAGCCTTCGGCCAGGCCAGGGAGATCATCGCGGGCGCCGCCGGCTTCCGCTCGCTGACGCTGTCGCGCTGCATCGAGCGGCCCGGCTCGTACCTGCTGCTGGTCGAGTGGGAGCGGCTCGAGGATCACACCGAGGGGTTTCGCGGCTCCGAGCGCTTCGAGCGGTGGCGCGCCCTGCTGCATCATTTCTACGCCCCGACACCGATGGTCGAGCACTTCGAGCCGGTCGAGCGCGCGTAGAGCGCGCTATTAGCAGCGCTGGGCTGGGCGGCACGCGAGATTAAGCCTTCGGCCTGCTGCCCCACGAACCTCCTGTCGCGTGGTAGATTGCCGCGAAATCTCGACCGGGGGGGCTGGCGTGATGGGGGCTGCGCGTAGCGGGACGCTTAAGGGTCAGACCACGCGCAGCAAGCTGCGCATGGTCCTGCCGTTCGTGCTTGCACTGGGATTGGCGGCGGTCCTCGCCGGCTCCGCCGGGGCGGCGCCGACGGTGGTTTCCGCCTCGAAGCAGATCGACACCGGGGCCCCAGCGGGTCTTGGACTCGATTCGGTCGCGTGCCCGTCGCTCAGCCAGTGCACCGCCGTCGATGGTCGCGGTGCCGAGGTGACGTTCAACCCGGCTTCGCCTGGGACGCCGACTCCGGTCACGATTGACAGCGGCGCGAAGCTCTTGGGCGTTGCGTGTCCTTCGTCGAGCCAGTGCACCGCGGTCGACAGCATCGGCGCAGAGGTGACCTTCAACCCAACCGCGCCTGGGACCCCGACTCCGGTCAAGGTCGATAGCGGCGGGGGCCTGTTTGCCGTTGCGTGTCCGACCTCGAGCCAGTGCACGGCGGTTGGCGGGACCGGCACCCCCGCGCCCGTCGAGGTGACGTTCAACCCAACCGCCCCGGGCACCGCCGCGCCGTTCACGTTCACCACACCCGGCGCGTTCCTGACCGTGGTGGCGTGTCCGACCTCCAGCCAATGCACAGCCGCCGACAACAGTGGACACCTCGTCACGTTCAACCCGGCCTCGCCAGGCTCGGCGACGCCGGCACAGTGGTCTACTGACGCGGTGCCGATGAATGCACTGGTTTGTCTGTCGACCAGCGAGTGCGTCGGCACGCTTGACTTTTCCGAGTTTATGTTCAACCCGGCCTCGCCAGGTACCCCGACGATGACGACGATTGACAAGGCGTCGGAGACTGGGGTCGTGGGCGGTCTCGCGTGCCCGTCAGCGAACGTCTGCGTCGGCACCGATGGGAACGTGAACACGTTGGTCTTCAACCCGGCCTCGCCAAGCATGCCGGCGCCGTTCGCTCTGAGCACGACAAGCACTATGAAGTCGGCCGTGGCCTGCCCGTCATCGAGTCAGTGCACCGAGGTCGATCTCAACGGCGACGCGGCGACGTTCGACCCCGGCTCGGCGTCGTCGGGCGGCGGCTCGCCGACCGGGTCGCACGTGTCGGTCAAGGATCACGCCGACGTCATCATCGTCGGCGACGACGCGAAGGCAAAGGTCGGCGCGAGCGTCGATGCCAAGCTCAGCGGAACGCGGAGCAAGAGCGCGACGCTGACGGTCTCGGCGAGCCACACGTTCAAGTGGAACGTCGGCAAGCTCAGCACCGGCAGCTACACCGCGACGTTCAAGATCGGCGGCAAGCTCGTGAAGACCACGAAGATCAAGGTCGCGTAGGAGTCGGCGAGGACGGCCGCGAAAGCGGCCGCCCGCAGCCCCATCAGCCTTTCGGTAAGACCACGAACGCGATCACGGCGTACTGCGTCGCTGCGGCGGCGAGGACGAAGGCGTGGAACAGCTCGTGGTAGCCGAACACGCCGGGCAGCGGGTTGGGGCGCTCGCGGGCGTAGATGACGGCGCCGACGGTGTAGAGCACGCCGCTGACCACGACGGCGATGGTGGAGACCCAGCCGATCGTCGCGGGAAGCTGTGTCAGCGTGGCGATCGCGACCCAGCCGAGGCTGATCGCGCAGACCGACGAGACCCACTTCGGGTGCTCGGTCCAGACGAGCTGCACGATCGCGGCGGCGAGCGCGCCCGACCAGGCGACGCACAGCACGACGGTCGCGAGCGTTCCGTGCAGCGCGAGCAGCGCGAACGGCGTGTTGCTCGCCGCGATCAGGACGAAGATCATCACGTGGTCGAGCCGGCGCATCCAGCGCCGCGCCTTGGCTCGCCAGTCGACGCGGTGATACAGCGCGCTCGTGCCAAGCAGTCCCGACACGGCGGCTGCGAAGACCGCCGCGCCGAGGATCGCCCGCCCGCCGTGGGCGCTCGCGATCAGCAGCGCGCCGCACAGCAGCGAGATGTAGAAGCCCCACTCGTGGGATACGCCGCGCAGGCGCGGCTTGCGCTCATGGGTGGGAGTGCTCAGCGCCCACCTGCTTCGTGAAGCGTCAGCGTGCGCGGACCGACCACGCCACCAAGATAAGCGCTCAGTGGGTTGCGGCGGCGAGCTTCGCGCGCTGATGCTCGCGATCCACGCTCACGACGTTCCATACGAGGCCGAGCTTGGCGAGGATGAAGATCGCCCAACCGGAGGGGTCGAGCTGATACCAGCGCAGGCCGTGGTAGGCCGAGCGCGGGAAGGCGTGATGGTTGTGATGCCAGGCCTCGCCGAGGCTCGGCAGGGACAGCCAGAAGACGTTGGTCGAGTAGTCGCCGGTGTCGAAGCGCCGAGTGCCGAAGAAGTGGCAGATCGAGTTGATGCTCCAGGTGACGTGGTGGACCAGGAAGACGCGCACCAGGCCCGCCCACAACAGGGCCTCCAGCGCGGCGGTCAGTGAGCCGCCCCAGGCGTAGCCGGCCACGAACGGGAGTGCGAGGGTCGCGAAGACGATCAGCGGGAAGGAGCGGTGGATCCGGCGCATCCCGGCGTCGCCGGCGAGGTCCGGGCAGTAGCGGTGCTTCTCGGCACGGCCGTTGGTGGCGAACAGCCAGCCGATATGGGCGTGGTAGAGGCCGCCGATCATGCCGACGACGCCGGAGCCGCGGCCGACGTGGGGCGAGTGCGGATCGCCGTCCTCATCGGAGAACGCGTGGTGCTTGCGGTGGTCGGCGACCCAGGCGAGGACCGGGCCCTCGACCGCTAGCGAGCCCATCACCGCGAGCGCGTAGTGCAGCGCCTTTGACGTGTCGAAGGCGCGATGGGTCAGGTGGCGGTGGAAGCCGATCGTGACGCCGAACGCGCTCAGCGCGTACATCACGACGAAGATCACGATGTCGCGGGTGTGCAGGAACGTGCCCCAGGCGAAGATCGCCGCGAGAATCGTCGCGGCGAACGGGACGAAGACGGCCGCGATGTTGACGTTGCGCTCGAGCCGGGTCACTGGAGATGAGAGTACCGTTGTCGGGCGAGGGTTTCTTGGGACGGGGCGAACGCAGAAGCGCAAAACTTGTCATGAACCATCAAGAACTGCCATTGGAGCGTCCCTGGCAGGCGCTTGATCCAGCGGTGCGCGACATCGTCGCGCCCGTGATCGGCGACGTCGCCGAGGAGATCACCGCCGCGATCGCGCAGTCCAACGACGAGTACCGCGCACCGATGACCGGGGCGTTCGGGCGCGGCGTGCGGACCGCCATCGAAGGGACGCTGCGCCAGTTCCTCGAGCAGATCGGCCAGCCGGCGGCCGGCGTGCGGCCGGGGCGCGATGTCTACATCGCGCTGGGGCGCGGCGAGTATCGGGCGGGGCGCCGGCTCGACGCGCTGCAGGCCGCCTACCGCCTCGGGGCGCGCATCGCCTGGCGGCGGATCTCCGCCGTCGCTCGCGACGCCGGCCTCGACGCGGCCACGCTGTCGCTGCTCGCCGAGTCGATCTTCGCCTACATCGATGAGGTGTCGGCCGAGTCGGTCGAGGGCTACGCGAGCGAGCAGGCGGCGAGTGCGGGGGAGCGCCAGCGAGCCCGCCAGGCGCTCGTGCGCCGCGCCGTGCTCGGCGAGCTCGACGACGCGCAGGCCCGTGAGGCGGCCCGCGCGGCCGATTGGGAGCTGCCCCGGCGGCTCGCGGCGATTGCCGCCGACCATCACGATGCGGAACGGCTCGCGACGCTCGTCGGCGAGGGGTCGATCGCGGCACGGATCGACGACCTCGTCTGTGTCCTGATTGGGGACCCGCAGGCTCCGGGGCGGCGCGAGCGACTGGCGCGGATGCTGATCAGCGGGCATGCGGCGCTCGGGCCGAGCGTCGCTGTCGGCGAGCTGCCGCGCAGCTGGGGACGGGCACTGCGCTGCGTTCGCCTGCTGCAGGCGGGCGTGCTGCCGGCCGGCCGGCTCGTGCTCGCCGACGAGGCGCTCGGTGCGCTCGCGCTGTTTGCCGACACGGTGCTGCTGCGCGAGCTCGCCGAGCAGCGCCTGGCGCCGCTGGAGGGCCTCACGCCGGCCGCGCGTGCCCGGCTGGAGGCGACGCTGCTGGCGTGGCTTCGCTGGCAAGGCAACGTGCCCGCCGTCGCCGGGGAGCTGCACGTGCACCCGCAGACCGTTCGCTACCGCCTAGCGCGGCTGCGCGAGTGCTTTGGCGAACAGCTCGATCAGCCGGACGCGCGGTTCGAGCTGGAGCTGGCGCTGCGCGGGCGGGCCGGGCCCGGCGCGGAGGGCTCCAACTAGGTAACAGCGTGTGCCTCCGGCGCGCGTCATACTCGCCTGTGCAATCCGCCATCGCCACCGGGAGGAGCACATGACCCGCCGCCGCCGTCTTTCCGTCACGCTGGGCGTCGTCGCTGCACTCGCCAGCGCCGGCACCGCGCTCGGTGCCGTGGTCACGCCGCCGGCCGGGACGCCCAATCTCGCGCTCATGGCAATCCAGCCGTCAGACCTGACCGCCGGCGCGGTCATCGGCGGACAGAACTATGTGACGCCCCCGACCGGCTTCACGGCGGACTACGGGAGCTACTTCAGCACGTCCGCGACCCCTGATGGGGTCAGCTACTACGACCTCGAGGACTACGTCGCGCTCGCGCCGAGCTCGACTCTCGCAAACGAGTTCATTGCGGCCGAGACGCAGAGCGTGACATCCCACAAGGGCCGCAAGGCGTTCGTCAAGGCCTCGATCAAGCAGGCCGGCAAGAAGGCGCACCTCGTTGCCAAGGACTTCAAGTTCAGCGGCGCCGGCAGCATGGGCGTCGGCACCGACTCGTTCGTCGAAACGCTCACGATCACGGTCAAGCACAAAAAGGTCCGCGAGGTCCTCGCTTGGTTCAACGTCGGCAGCGTCTCGGCGAGCCTTCTGCTCGTCGGCGAGACGAACGAGAAGATTCCCCAGTCCGACGCGATACTGCTCGCCACGGCGATGGACACGCACATCAACGCGGTTCTCTCCGGTGCGACGGGTCCCAGCGGCACCACCGGCGCAAGCGGCGCAACGTAGGGCGGAGGGCGGCCGCTTGTTGCGCGCCGCCGCCGCACTCGCATCTGAGGCTCTCGGGGACCGCGCTGCGGTGGCGAGCGCGGACGGCCGGCGGTGTTGACGACCCGCGTAATATCTTCTACACTCGCACTCAGATTTATTGCGGAGCCATCAAGGGAGTCAGAAACACATGGGCAAGACCATCGGAATCGACCTGGGTACGACGAACTCGTGCATGGCGGTGCTCGAGGGCGGTGAGCCAACCGTCATCGAGAACGCCGAGGGTGGGCGGACCACCCCTTCGGTAGTCGCCTTCGCCCCCTCCGGAGAGCGGCTCGTCGGGACGGTGGCCAAGCGCCAGGCTGTCACCAACCCGCAGAACACGATCTTCTCGATCAAGCGCTTCATGGGGCGCAAGGAGAGCGAAGTCGGCGAGGAGGAGTCGATCGTCCCCTACAAGGTCGTCACCGGCCCCAACGGTGACGCGCGTGCCGAAGCCGGCGGGAAGGACTACTCGCCGCCGGAGATCAGCGCGATGATCCTGCAGAAGCTGAAGGCCGATGCCGAGGCCTACCTTGGCGAGAGCGTCGACGGCGCCGTGATCACGGTGCCCGCGTATTTCAACGACGATCAGCGTCAGGCGACGAAGGACGCCGGGAGGATCGCCGGTCTCGACGTCAAGCGGATCATCAACGAGCCGACCGCCGCCGCGCTGGCCTACGGGCTCGACAAGGAGTCCGACCAGACGATCCTTGTCTTCGACCTCGGCGGCGGCACGTTCGACGTGTCGGTGCTCGAGATCGGTGACGGCGTGTTCGAGGTGAAGTCCACCGCGGGTGACAACCATCTCGGCGGCGACAACTTCGACAAGGCGATCGTCGACTGGCTCGTCAGCGAGTTCAAGCGCGACCAGGGGATCGACCTGCAAGCCGATCCGATGGCGCTGCAGCGGCTCTACGAGGCGGCGGAGAAGGCGAAGATCGAGCTCTCCACGACCCAGGAGACGCAGATCAACCTTCCTTTCATCACCGCCGACCAGAGCGGCCCCAAGCACCTCGACGCGCGATTCACGCGCGCCAAGCTAGCCGAGCTCACGAGCTCGTTGCTGGACCGTGTCGTGGCTCCAGTGCGTCAGGCGCTGGGCGACGCGAAGGAGAAGGGCGCCGCGAAGATCGATCACGTGGTCCTCGTCGGCGGCATGACACGGATGCCGGCCGTGCAGGAGAAGGTCAAGGAGCTGACCGGCAAGGACCCGCATCGCGGGGTCAACCCCGATGAGGTCGTCGCGGTCGGCGCGGCGATCCAGGCAGGCGTGCTGGCCGGTGACGTGAAGGATGTCCTGCTGCTCGACGTGACCCCGCTGACGCTCGGCATCGAGACCAAGGGCGGGGTGTTCACACGCTTGATCGAGCGCAACACGACGATCCCGACGCGCAAGGCCGAGGTCTTCTCGACCGCCGAGGACAACCAGCCCTCGGTCGAGATTCACGTGCTCCAGGGCGAGCGCGAGATGGCCAACTACAACAAGTCGCTCGGCAAGTTCCAGCTGACCGGCATCCCCCCGGCGCCGCGTGGTATCCCGCAGGTCGAGGTCGCGTTCGACATCGACGCAAACGGCATCCTCAGCGTCTCGGCCAAGGATCTCGGGACCGGCAAGGAGCAGAAGATCGAGATCAAGGCCGGCTCCGGACTGTCGGACGCCGAGATCAAGAACATGGTCGCCGACGCCGAGACGCACGCCGAGGACGACCGCAAGGCGCGCGAGCTGGCGGAGGCGCGCAACAACGGCGAGAACGCCGCCTATCAGGCCGAGCGCCAGCTGAAGGACCTCGGTGACACCGTCGACGCTTCCTCCAAGGAGCAGATCGAGGAGGCGGTCAAGGCGCTCCGGGAGGTGCTCGAGGGTGACGATCCGGCGGCGATCAGCGTGCGGACCGACGCGCTCAACACCGCATTCCACAAGGTCTCGGAGGCGATCTACGAGCGGGCCGCCGCGGCCGGTGACGCCACCGAGAACGGAGCGAGCACCGATGGGGCGGCGTCCGGCGACGAGGATGTCGTCGACGCCGAAGTGGTCGACGAGTCGAGTCAGTAGCGATGGGCGAGCACGAGGCCGCGGCTGCCGAGGATTCCGTCCTCGGCACCGCGGCGGCCCAGAACGCAGAGCCGGAGCAGAACGGTGGGCGCGAAGACGCCGCCGGCGCGGCCTTGGTGGAGCCGGACGGTGAGCAAGGAAGCGACGATCCCGCGGCGGAGGAGGTCGAGTTCGACCTGGAACAGCTGACCAGCAAGGCTGCCGAGCGCGACGAGTACCTCGCGCTGGCGCAGCGCACCCAGGCCGACTTCGAGAACTATCGCAAGCGCATGGTGCGCGAGTCGGCGGCAGCCGAGGCTCGCGGCACCGGCCGGCTTGCTCGTGAGCTGCTGCCGGCGCTCGACAACCTCGAACGCGCGCTGGCGTCCGCCTGCGCGCCCGCCGCGCCGCCGACCGACGACGGCGAGCCGCCGCGCGAGCCCGACGTGCAGCTGATCGAGGGGTTGCGGCTGGTGCAGCGCGAGCTGCTCAGCACGCTCCAGCGAGTTGGCATCGAACGCTACGGTGAGCCGGGTGAGCGCTTCGATCCCGCGTTCCACGAGGCGGTAGCCCAGCAGCCGTTCGACGGGCACGACAGCGGCGCGATCGTCGAGGTCTACCAAGCGGGCTATCGGCTCGAAGCCACGGTGATCCGGCCGGCACGCGTCCTGGTCGCCGCGTAGGGGGTCGTGGGCAATGGCTGCGAGGAAGGACCCCTACACCGTCCTTGGCGTCGATCGCAAGGCCTCCCCCGAGGAGATCAAGAAGGCCTACCGCAAGCTGGCGCGGCGCTACCACCCGGACCGCAACCAGGGCGACGCGACGGCAGAGGCTCACTTCAAGGAGATCAACGAGGCCAACGACGTGCTCAGCGATCCCGAGAAGCGGGCGGCGCTCGACCGCGGCGAGGGGCTGTTTGGCGGGATGCGCGGCGCGAACCCGTTCGGAGGCGGCTTCGACGGCGGCTCGTTCAGCGACATCCTCTCGAACCTCTTCGGCGGTGGCGGTGGTGGTGGCGGCGGCGGCGCTCGCCGCGCGCGACCCCAGCCAACCCGCGGGCGCGACCTCGAGGCGACGCTCCAGATCAGCTTCGACCAGGCCGTCACGGGCGGCCAGGTACCGCTCGCGGTGCCAACGTCGGTGCGCTGTGCCACCTGCTCGGGAACGGGCGCCCGCCCGGGCACGAAGCCGGTCGTCTGCCCGGTGTGCCAAGGACGCGGTATCGAGTCTCAAGGGCAGGGCATGTTCTCGATCTCCCAACCGTGCTCGCGCTGCGGCGGTCGCGGCACGATCATCGAGGAGCCGTGCCCGACGTGCTCCGGCAACGGCGCGACGCGGTCGGTCAAGCGCTACCGCGTCAACATCCCCGCTGGCGTGCACGACGGCAGCCGCATCCGCCTTCCCGGCAAGGGCGAGCCGAGCCAGAACGGCGGACCCGCCGGCGACCTCTACGTGATCACGCGCGTGACACCGTCACCGGTCTTCAAGCAGAAGGGCGAGCATCTCGAGGTCGAGGTTCCGATCACCGTCGTCGAGGCGCTGCGCGGCGGCGAGATCGAGGTGCCGACGCTGACGGGCTCCAAGCGGCTGCGCGTCCCACCGGGTACCCACCACGGAACCGTTCAGCGGCTGCGCGGTGAGGGGCCGCCCCGGCTCTCCGGCGAGGGCCACAGCGACATCCACTACCGCTTCGTGATCGACCTGCCCGACGAGCTCGACGAGACGCAGAAGAAGGCGGTCGAGGCGCTCGCCAAGACGATCGACGGCGACCCGCGCAAGAAGCTGTTCACCCATGCGGGTGGCGGCACCCATGCGCCCACCGGCGAGGGAGCTGGGAAGTGAGCCGGCCCGAGCGTGACCGCCCGCGGCGCACGACGCGCGTCGACGTCGCCGTCGATCGCGGCGTGTTCATGATCTCGGTCGCTGCCGAGCTCGCCGAGATGCACCCGCAGACGCTGCGGATGTACGAGGCGCGCGGGCTGATCGAGCCGAGCCGCTCGCCAAAGGGGACACGGCTCTACTCGCAGGACGACGTCGAGCGGCTACGCCGCATCCAGCAGATGACGGCCGATCTTGGCCTCAACCTCGCCGGCGTCGAGCGCGTGCTGGCGCTCGAGACCGAGCTCGACGCGGCGCACACGCGACTCGCCGAGCTCGAGCTGGAGGCCGAGCGCGCGCGGGCTGAGATGGCTGCGGAGCTCGAGCGCGTGCGCCGCTCGTTCCGCGCCGAGATCGTTCCCTACACCGGCTCGACCGATCTGGTTCGCCGCGTGGACGCCGTTTCACAGTTGGGGCGGCGCGCAAGGAAGCGCGACCGCTGAGCGGTTGGCGCGGGCGACCTGGGCTACCTACCGGCGATCTCGCCGAGCCGGATCTCCCAGGCCTCGATGCTGGTGGTGGCGAGCAGCCCGCTTGCCGTCCAGGGATCGGCGCTCAGCCGGGCCTCGACGTCCTCCTCGCGCTCGGCGTCGACGATCAGCAGAGCCCCATGTTCGAGCGTCCCGGCGAGCAGCAGAAACCCCTCGTCGTGGAGCGCGTCCATGCACGCGGCGTGCTCCGACCAATCCCGCTGGGCGCTCAGCGGCAACGCGTCCTGCCAGCCGGCGCCTCGCTGACGAGTGACGACGTAGATCACGGCGGCTGTCCTCCGTTTGCTTCGAGCTTCGCAGTCCCTTCAACGGCTGGGCGCCAGTGTCGCGCTTGTACGCACGCAGCGCAACTTCACCGGCGTGGGCGCGCGTCTGCGCGACATCCCGGGCGCGGTCAACGTTTGAGGCGTGTGAGGCTGATGGGCTGCCACCGCGAAGGGTGCCGATGCGCCGTCTGACCACGTTGTTGGCGGCCGGCGCGTGTCTGGCCGGAGGCGCTGCGGCGGCTGCGCTCGCCGCCAGCAGCGCGTCGGCGTCCTCGACGGCGTCGGCCGCGAGCGCCACAGCGACGAGCGACCTCGCCGCGCTGCCCGACGGCGCCTGGGGCGTGTCGGCCTACGACGGCTACGTCGTGTTCAGCGCGCGGGCCGCGACCGGCGGCGATTGGCAGCTGATGGTCTGGAACGACGGTGCGATCACGACACTGCCCGTGCCGCCGCGATCTGTGCCGTTCGACGCCGACATCGGCCCGGATGCGAACGGCGATCCGGAGGTCGTCTACTCGCAGTGCGCGACGTACCCGCCTTACCAGGAAAGCTGGAATACGTATGGGGATGGAGATGGGCTGGGCGACATCGACTGGGCGCGGGCGCGCGGCTGCAGGATCTGGGAGCTCAGCCCCCTGGGTGGTGCACCGGCGCTCGTAAGCGGGATCTCCAGCCCGGCAGCGTCCGACACGGTGCCGGCGATCTGGCGTGGCGCGATCGCGTTCGCGAGGGTTGCGGCGCACGCTTCTCCGCGCGTCCCGACGATCTACCTCTGGCGGGCCGGCAAGCCCTTGCGCACACTGCCTAGCGGCGCCCCGCCCTGTCCCGCGGGCGTGAGTTGCCCAAACGGGCAGGCGTGGCCGCTATCGATGTCGCTTGACGGCCAGCTTCTCGCGATCGACTGGGAGTTTGCCGGCTATCACGTCATGAACGCCGGCTGTACTCCGACCGGGGGTGCGATCTGGGAGGTCCTCGCGGACGAGCTCAGGACCGGCGAGCAAACACTCGTCGAGACCGGCGATGCCGGGAGCTGCAACGGTGGTGGCATCTCACTCCCGGGGTCCCCGAGCGCGGTCGGCGGATCGATCCGCTACTACTGGCGCCAGGCGAGCGACGGCGCCTATGCCACGACGCAGCTCATGTCGTTCACACCGGCGAGCGGGAAGTGGCGGACGGCTCAGTTGGCCCCGGGCCCAGCGGTGCCGGTCGTCCAGCTGTGGATCACAGCCGTCGCGGCCGACGGACCGACCACATACTGGGTCAGCTACACGCCCCAGGTGGATACGTTGAACGACGGTGTCGTTTCCAGTCTCATGGTCGACCAGCCGCTTGGGCTGTGTGATCCGTCGCCGCTCACGAACCCCTACTTGGCGGGGACCTGCGAGCTCGAGGCGAGCAGCGACGCCGCGTTTTCGGCGTCGTCGCACACCTATTGGCTGTGTCCGGACGTCTTCTATTACCTCCACTTCGGTACCTCGCGACCGCCACCCCCGGCCACCTGCAACAACCACCCGGGCATCGTGGTCCACTAGTCCGCGCAGGCCGTTGCGCCGGCGCACGCGCTCAGGCTGGTTCGAGCTCGCGACCCTCGGCAAGCTCGACGCTGACCCCCACAACCGGCCGCGCAAACGCGACCTCAGCGGTGGCTGAGGCGAAGACAGCGCGCCCGCGCTCAAAGGCCTCGTAGCCGTCGCTGGCCTCCACGGCACACGTGACGTCGATCGTGCCGCGCGCACTCACTCGAACACCCGCAGCGCCGAGCACCCGGCGAGCCGGTCGAGTTCCGCGTCGGCGTGCAGGATCGGCGTGCCGGTCCGGATGCAGACCGCGGCGACGAGGTAGCGCAAGGCGTCGGAGGTGGCGCCGCGCCCGCCCCACGCCGCCCGCCGCAGTGACGCCGCCAGCACGAAGTCATCGATGCTCTCCAGACGCAGCACGATGAACGCGCGCAGCGCCCGCTCGAGCGCCGGCGCGTCCTCGCGCGCGCCGGCGAGCAGCTCGTAGAGCACGATGTCGGTGACTGCGATCGGCGCCCCCGCGTCGATCAGCTCGTGCAGCCGATCCACCTGCGGCGTGTGGGCGTGGGCGAAGAAGTCGCTCCATACGCCCGTGTCGACCACCACGGCTGCCTCGCGGCCGTCCGCGTCGAAGATCTCCCGCCCGCCGCCGCGCTCCACAGTGCCTCCTCCGCCGGCGCCCTCCCGACCTGGACAACCCCGCAAGATCTGCTACGCTCACACTTAGATTTACATGCAGCCCGAACGCTTCACAATCCGCTCGCAGGAGGCCCTCGCCACCGCGGTTCGCCTCGCCCAATCGCGCGGCAATCCGCAGACCACGCCCGCCCACCTGCTCGCGGCCTTGCTCGAGGACGCCCAGGGCATCGCCGTCGCGATCCTCGGCAAGCTCGCCGCCGATCCCGTCAAGATCCGCGCGCAGCTCGACGCGGCGCTTGCCGCGCTTCCGGTCATCAAGGGTCAGGCTGCGGAGGCGCCGGCGCTCGCAAGCGAGCTTGCCGCCGTGCTCAACACCGCTGACGGCGAGGCGCGCGCGCTATCCGATGACTACGTCTCGACCGAGCATCTGCTGCTCGCCGTCAGCGCTCACCCCGGAGCGGCCGGCGACGCGCTGCGCGCCGCCGGCGTGACGCACGACAAGGTGCTCGCCTCGCTTCAGGAGGTCCGCGGGACGGGCCATGTCACCGACCAGAACCCGGAGGAGCGCTTCCAGGCGCTCGAGCGCTACGGCCGCGACCTCACCGCTGCGGCGGCCGAAGGCAAGCTCGACCCGGTGATCGGCCGCGACCAGGTCATCCGCCGCGTGATCCAGATCCTCGCGCGCCGCACCAAAAACAACCCGGTGCTGATCGGCGAGCCCGGCGTCGGCAAGACGGCGGTCGTCGAAGGCCTCGCACGGCGGATCGTCGACGGCGACGTGCCGGAGTCGCTACGTGATCGCCGCGTCATCGCGCTGGACATCGGCGCGCTGCTCGCCGGCGCCAAGTACCGGGGGGAGTTCGAGGACCGCCTCAAGGCGGTGCTCGCCGAGGTCGCGCAGGCCGCCGGCACCGTGATCCTGTTCATCGACGAGCTGCACACGATCGTCGGCGCGGGCGCGGCTCCGGGGGCAGTTGACGCCGCCAACCTGCTCAAGCCGATGCTCGCGCGCGGCGAGCTGCGCGCGGTCGGCGCGACGACGCTCGACGAGTACCGCAAGCACATCGAGAAGGACGCCGCGCTCGAGCGCCGCTTCCAGCCGGTCGTCGTCGATGAGCCGTCGGTCCCCGACACGATCGCGATCCTCCGCGGGCTGAAGGAGCGCTACGAGAACCATCACGGCGTGCGCATCCAGGACAGTGCGCTGATCGCCGCGGCCGAGCTGTCGCACCGCTACATCGCGGACCGCTTCCTCCCCGACAAGGCGATCGACCTGATCGACGAGGCGGCGTCGCGGCTGCGGATCGAGATCGACTCGCTGCCGACGGAGATCGACGAGGTCGATCGCGCCGTCACCGGTCTGCAGATCGAGCTGGCTTCGCTGGCGAAGGAGACCGACGAGTCCTCGGCGAAGCGCCGCCGCGCGATCGAGGCGGAGCTCGCCGAGCAGCGCGAGCGCTCCGCGGCGATGAAGACGCAGTGGCGGGCCGAGAAGGCCGCGATCACGACGATCTCCGACACCAACAAGCAGCTCGAGCAGGCTCGCGAGGAGGCCGACCGCGCCGAGCGCGCCGCCGACTACGCGCGCGCCGCGGAGCTCCGCTACGGGACGATCCCCGAGCTCGAGCGCCAGCTCTCAGCCGGCGAGGCAGCCCCCTCCTCGCCGCGCCGCGCCGTCTTCCTCAAGGAGGAGGTCGATGCCGAAGACGTCGCCGAGGTCGTCGCGACCTGGACCGGGATCCCGTTGACCCGCCTGCTCGAAAGCGAGGTGGCGAAGCTGGTCCACATGGATGAGCGCCTCCACGAGCGGGTCATCGGTCAGGATGAGGCGGTCGACGCCGTCGCCTCGGCGATTCGCCGCGCCCGCGCCGGCCTGTCTGACCCGACGCGTCCGATCGGCTCGTTCCTCTTCCTCGGCCCGACCGGCGTCGGCAAGACCGAGCTGGCCCGCGCGCTCGCCGAGTTCCTCTTCGACACCCAGGACGCGATGGTGCGGATCGACATGTCGGAGTACATGGAGAAGCACAGCGTCGCGCGGCTGGTCGGCGCGCCGCCCGGCTACGTCGGCTACGAGGAGGGCGGTCAGCTGACCGAGGCGGTCCGCCGCCGCCCCTACGGCGTGATCCTGCTCGACGAGATCGAGAAGGCCCACCCCGAGGTCTTCAACACGCTGCTCCAGGTGCTCGACGACGGTCGCCTGACCGACGGCCAGGGCCGCACCGTCGACTTCAAGAACGTCGTGCTGATCATGACCTCGAACATCCGCGCCGCCGACGGCGACGTTCGCGAGGCGCTCCGGCAGCACTTCAAGCCGGAGTTCATCAACCGCCTCGACGAGGTCGTCGTCTTCGCCCCGCTGTCGCGCGAGCAGCTCGGCGAGATCGTCGCGCTCCAGCTCCACCGCGTCGCCGACATGCTGTCGGCTCGCGGCATCACCCTCGATCTGACCGATGACGCGACGACGCTGCTCGGCGACCTCGGCTACGACCCGGTCTACGGCGCCCGCCCGCTCAAGCGGGTGATCCAGAAGCAGCTCGTCGACCGTCTCGCGATCGGGCTGCTCGACGGCACCTACCGCGACGGCCAGACGGTCCGCGTCGAGGCGGTCGGCGGCGAGATCTCCTTGAGCAGTGCCGGCGCGACCGCGCCCGCCCACTCCTGAGCCGATCCTTTGGTGGCGTCTGTGTGGGGCGCGAGCGGACGCTTCACGAAGCAGCGTCCTCGATAACGCCTTCGTCACAGTGGGGTCACGGCATCGTCACGGCACGGCGCGCCGGCGCTCCTAGCTTCTCCGGGACCGGGGGAATTCCATGTTCGACCTAGGAGAAGACATGTTGCGAAGGGACCATGCCATCCGAGGACGCCGCGTGAGCCGGCGACTCGTTGCCGCCGCCACAGTGACGCTGGCCGTCGGCTTTGCAGTCGCGAGCGCCTACGGCGATGTGCCGTTCTGGGGCTCGTCGTCCACCGACCTATACCCGGGCAACCTGCTGGTTGCCACCAGCACCTACCAGATCCCGAGCATCACGCCGGGCGTGACCGAGCTGCCGACCGGCTGCGGTGCCGCTGGCGACCCGTGCACGCCGGCGGTGGCCGACGGCACCTACCCGTACGTCTTCAACAACGACTCGGCTGACGGCAGCTTCGGCGTCAGCTCGCCGATCATCCTCGACCAGGTCGACCCGTACAGCGGCCGGCTGATCAACACGATCCCCGTCCCGACGAGCGATCTGGTGACCAGCTTCTCCTCCAAGTCTGAGCTGGCGCTCAACCTGTCGACAAGCGGCCGCTACGTGTCGTTCATGGGCTACGCCGCGCCGAGCGCTGCGCTCGACGTGTCGGCGTCCAACGCGCCCGGCGAGGTCGATCCGACCAACCCCGTTTCGACCAGCTACTACCGCACGGTCGCGACGCTCGACAGCCAGGGACAGTTCCACTTCACCGAGACCAACGCCTACACCGGCGACAACGGCCGCGCCGCGATCCTCGCCGACAGCCCGGGCAGCAATCCGGTGATCTTCACCGCCGGCAACGCCGGTAACGGCAACGCCAGCTTCCCGACTCCCGGTGGCACGACACAGTTCCCTGGCGTCGTCCTCGGCGCGGGGGCGCAGTCGGTCGCGCCGTCGATCGGCTCGGAGGCGTTCCAGAATCCGGGGGCGCCGACACCGGTCGGCAGCTTCGACGTCACGCAGCTCGGCGACAAGCAGGACAAGATCGGCAAGGACGACAACTTCCGCGGGATGACGATCGCGGGCAACGTCCTCTACTACGCGAAGGGCAGCGGCAGCAACGGCGTCAACACCGTGTACTTCGTTGACACCACCGGCAAGGCATGCCCGAGTGGCGTCGGTCTGCCGGCGTCCGGTGCGGCGCTGCCGAGCTCGCCGCTCGCCTACAACGCCGCGACGATCGCGGCAGGCGGGCCGCTACCGAGCGACATGTGCATCCTCAAGGGGTTCCCGACGGCGCTCGCCAAGAAGGCGAACCCGCTCGCGTACCCGTTCGGCATCTGGTTCGCCAACCCCGACACGCTGTACGTCGCCGACGAGGGCGACGGCACCAACACGTACTCGACGACCACGGGCACCTACACCGACGCGGCGGCTCAGACCATGGCCGGTCTGCAGAAGTGGGTCTTCGACGCCACGACCCAGCAGTGGAACCTCGCCTACACGTTGCAGGCGGGCTTGAACCTCGGCCAGCCCTACAGCGTGCCGGACTACCCGACCGGCGACAACGCCGCGACAGGGCTGCCGTGGGCGCCGGCGACCGACGGCCTGCGCAACATCGCGGGCCGCGTCAACGCGAACGGCACCGCGACGATCTGGGCGGGGACGTCCACCGTCAGCGGCAATGGCGATCAGGGCGCCGACCCGAACGAGGTCGTCGCGATCACCGATCCGCTCGCCGCCACCACGCCGGCGCCGTTCGAGAAGTTCACGACGATCGTCCCGGCCAAGTTCGGCCAGGTCATCCGTGGCGTCTCGCTGACGCCGGGCTCGACCGACCAGCAGCACTGGGGCTTCGGCCACTGAGTCGGCTTCATGCCTGACCGGCGACGACCGCCCTCCGCGAAGCATCTGCGGGGGGCGGTCGTCGTTTTTGCACCCAGCGAGCGGCCCCGGCAGTGCCAGACAGTAGGGTCCTAGGGGGGCCGAGGGATCGCCTCCGACATCCACCAGCGACGAATGGACATGCATGGCGTCAAATGGCAAGAAGAAGACAACGATGGCGAAGCTGATGCGCGAGAGCCGCCTGCGCGAACGCCGAGCGGACAAGCAGGCCCGCAAGGACGCGCGCAAGCTGGCGCCGATCGCTGAGGCGCAGACTGCCGGAGACCCGCTCGCCGGCGCCTAGACCGCGGCAGCGTCCCAGTTGAGCCGTACGTAGTCGAGCACCAGCGGCTCGCCGAGCCGGCCTTCGACCTCGTCGATGAACGGCGCGCGAAGCTCCGGCGGGAGCCGCTCGAGGTACGGCGCGAAGATCACCGTTTCGAGGAACTCGCGCGGCTTGGGCGGCGTCGTGGGCTTCGCTTCCAGCCAGCACGCGCTCACGGCGAAGCCGGCTCGCTCGAGCCGCTCACGCGTGTCCTCGACGGTCGCGTAGTGCCAGAGGGCGCCCATCGCCGCGAGGTGCGCCGCGTACGGCGCCTGGTTCGCAGCCTCTGCGCCGATCCTGCGAGCCCGCTCGATGTTGCCGACGCCGCCGCACTGCGCGACGAACTGGGCGCCATCGCGGAGCGCGGCGCGGATGCGGGCGAACAGCGCGTCGTGGTCGAAGATCCAGTGGAACGTGGCCGTTGATATCGCGGCGTCAACCGGCTCTGAGAGCTCGAGCTCCAGCAGGTCGGCGCAGATCACGCTGACGCGCTGCGCGTCGAGCCGTTCACGCGCGATCCTTGCCATTGCCTCCGAGCCGTCGACTGCCACGACGCGCCCGCGCGGCAGCCGCTCCAGCAGCATCTCCGTGACGCGGCCGGTGCCGGCGCCGGCGTCGAGCACGGTCTCGTCACCGTTCAGCGCCAGCCGTGCAACGACGCTCGCGCCCCACTCCTGCTGCGGGGCGGAGATCGCGTCGTAGCTCGCCGCATTCCAGTCACGCGTCGCCATGTGTGTACGTGATAACAGACGCTCGTCTGTTAGTCAAACGCACGCGCCACGTACCGAAACGCTGAGCGGCCGGTCCTCGATTTCACGATGCGGTAGAACCCGGGGCATGGCGAGCGCGGCTTACGAGCGATGAAGGTTCTCGTCGTCGGCTCGGGTGGTCGGGAGCACGCGCTGGTGCGTGGGCTGATGCGCTCGCCGCAGCGGCCGGAGATCCTCTGTGCGCCGGGCAATGCGGGGATCGCGGCCGATGCGCGGCTGCTGGCGATCGCCGCCGATGACGTCGGCGCGCTCGTCGCCGCCGCGCGGGATGAGGCGATCGACCTCGTAGTGGTCGGCCCCGAGGTGCCGCTGGTCGCGGGACTCGTCGATGTGCTCGATGCGGCAGGGATCACGGCGTTCGGCCCGAGGCGCGCAGCCGCCGCGCTCGAAGGCTCCAAGCAGTTCGCGAAGCGGGTGATGGCCGCAGCGGGCGTTGCGACCGCCGCCTGGTCGCGCGCAAGCACGGTGGCCGACGGCCTCGCCGCGATCGGCTCGTACCCGGCGGTGCTCAAGGCCGACGGACTCGCCGCCGGCAAGGGCGTCGTGATAGTCGCCGACGACGCGGAAGCCCGCGCGACGTTGGAGGCGTTCCTCGTCGAGCGCCGCTTCGCCACCGAGACAGTCCTCATCGAGGAGCACCTCGAGGGCGAGGAGCTGTCCCTGCTCGCGCTGTGTGACGGAGAGCGTGCCGTGGCGATGGACTCGGCGCGTGACTTCAAGCGGATCTTCGACGGTGACCGCGGACCGAACACCGGCGGCATGGGCTCCTACTCGCCGGTCGGCGGTCTCACCGCGACCGATCTCGACGATCTCGTCGCGACGATCCACCAGCCGATCGTCGATGAGCTGCGCGCGCGCGGCACGCCGTTTCGCGGCGTCCTCTACGGCGGTCTGATGCTCACCGCGCAAGGCCCGCGCGTGATCGAGTTCAACGTCCGCTTCGGCGACCCGGAGACCCAGGCGCTGCTGCCCCGGCTGCGCTCCGATCTGCTCGACGCGCTGCTGCGCACGACGAAGCCGCACGGCCTGCGCGACTTCGAGCTCGACTGGCGCCCTCAGTCGTCGGTCACCGTGGTGCTTGCGAGCGCCGGCTATCCGCAGGGCGACTCGCGTGGCGATGTGATCACCGGCCTCGATCGCGTCCCGCAGGACATCGAGGTGACGCATGCCGGCACGGCCCGCGAGGGCGAGCAGATCGTCACCGCCGGCGGTCGTGTGCTCGGCGTTACAGCGCTCGGCGATGACCCCGCCAGCGCCCGCGCGGCGGCGTATGCTGGAGCCGGGATGATCGATTTCCCCGGCAAGCAGCTGCGCAGCGACATCGCCGCGAAGGCGGCCGAGGTGTCGGCGTGATTGGCGAGCCGCAGCTAGCCGTCGTCGCCGAGCAGACCGGTGGTGCGCCACCGTTGGTCGGGATCCTGATGGGCTCGCAGAGCGACATGGACACGATGCAGGGCGCCGCCAAGGAGCTCAGCGAGCGCGGTATCGGGCACGAGATCCTCGTGCTCTCGGCGCATCGCCAACCCGACGAGGTCGCGGACTACGCGCGTAACGCGCGCGTGCGCGGGATCCGCGTCCTGATCGCCGGCGCCGGGCTGTCCGCCGCGCTCCCCGGCGTCGTGGCTGCCTACACCGATCTTCCCGTGATCGGCGTGCCGCTGTCGAGTCGCCTGTCGGTGTCCGGCGGTCTCGACGCGATCCTCTCGGTCGTGCAGATGCCCCCGGGGGTCCCGGTCGCCGCCGTTGGGCTCGACAACGCGCGCAACGCCGGCATCCTCGCCGCCCGGATCATCGACACCGCTGGTCCCCCGGGCGGACGCCCGACCGCCGTCGCCTAGCGCTGGACGTCGAAGGCCCGGCTGCGCTGCGGCCCGTAGCGGTAGACAGCGAAGTGGCTGTCGAAGCTCGCGACGCGCGTTATGCCGAGCCGCTCCATCACCGCGAAGCTGGTCCGGTCGACGATCGAGAAGTCCTGATCGGCGAACTCCTCGCCGATCCGCCAGGCGTTGTCGAGGTCGGCCCGCAGCACAACCTCCACCGCGGCCAGGCCGCCACGCACGTTCCGCCAGAATCGCTCTCCCAAAGCGTGGTTGCCGCGACCCGCGATCAGCAGCCACGTCTCGATGAGCACATGATCAGTTGTGAGCAGGCTATCGCTCGCGTCGAGCACCGCCATCGCGCGCGAATGATGTTGATCACGTGAATCAGCTGCCGCATAGAACGCAGAGCTGTCGACGAAGGTCGTCACTCCCGCTTGTGAACCTTCATGATCGCTTCGGCGAGGTATTCGTCCTTGTGGCGCGCGATGTCTGACCCGCCCGAGTCGAACATGCTGAAGATCTCGCTGATGTCAGCCTTCGGCGCCGGTTCGCCGAGGTCCGCCTCGACCAACCGCCGCACGTACGCCGCCAGCGAGTCCCCGAGCTCGGCGGCTCGCCGTTTGGCGCGCGTATGCGTTTCCGCGTCGAGCATGATCTGCGTTCGTACCATCATTGTGGCATCAGCATAGCGCGACCCAAACATCGTCCGCCGAGGCGCGCTGCACCGGGACAGCGGCGATAATCACGTTGTGATCGAGCGCTACACCCGGCCTGAGCTCGACGCGCTGTGGACCGACTCGGCGCGCATGGAGTACTGGCGCCAGGTCGAGGTTGCCGCCTGTGAGGAGATGGAAGGCCCGAGCCCGGCCGATCTGACCGCGATCCGCGCGGCGACCTTCACCGTCGGGGCGGTTCATGAGCGCGAGCAGATCACCGAGCACGACGTGGCGGCGTTCGTCGACGTGCTCAGTGCGTCGGCCGGCGACGGCGGGCGCTGGATCCACTACGGCCTGACGTCGTCCGATGTGCTCGACACGGCGCTCGCGCTGCAGCTGCGCGCTGCCGGCGAGATCGTCGTCGCCGGCGCCCGCGAGCTGGTCAGCGTTCTTGTTGAGCGTGCCCGCGAGCACGCCGACACCCTGTGCGTCGGGCGCACGCACGGCATCCACGCGGAGCCGACGACCTTCGGCCTGAAGCTCGCCGGCTTTGCCTTCGAGGCGCATCGCAACTCGGTGCGCCTGGAGCAGGCGTTTGCCGATGCCGCAGTCGGCGCGATCTCCGGCGCTGTCGGTACCCACGCGAGCCACTCGCCCGAGTTCGAGGATCGCGTCCTGGGGCGCCTCGGCCTGGCACGCGAGGCGATCTCCACGCAGGTGGTCGCCCGTGATCGCCACGCCGCGCTGCTCGACGCGATCGCCCTGGCCGGCGCCGGGCTCGAGCGTCTCGCGACCGAGATCCGTCATCTCCAGCGCACCGAGGTGCTCGAGGCGCAGGAGCCGTTCCGGACCGGCGAGCAGAAGGGCTCATCGGCAATGCCGCACAAGCGCAACCCGATCATCAGCGAGCGGATCTGCGGCCTGGCGCGCGTGCTCCGCGGCAACGCCGCGGCGGCGCTCGAGAACGTCGCTCTGTGGCACGAGCGCGACATCTCCCACTCCGGCGTCGAGCGGATCATCCTGCCCGACTCGACGACCCTGATCGACTACATGCAGCACCTTGCGATCCGCCTCGTCCGCGCCCTCGTCATCGATTCCGACCGGATGCGCGCAAACCTCGAGCTGACCTACGGCGCGCTGTTCTCCCAGCGCGTCCTGCTCGCGCTCGTCGCTGCGGGTCAAAGCCGCGACGACGCCTACCGCATCGTCCAGGAGCAGGCCCAGCGTGCCTGGGCCGAGCGCACGCCGCTGCGCGAGCTGCTCGCAGCCGACCCTCTCGCCGCCTCGCTCGACCTCGACGAGCTGTTCGACTACGGCGCCTTCACGCGCCACGTGCCAGACCTGATCGCCCGCCTCGACACGATCGCCTGAGCGGCACTGGCGCTCGCGTTCAGCTACCAGTCGGCGCCTCCTAGTTGCAGGCCAGCGGGAAGTCGGTGCCGCTCACGTAGAACGAGCTTTGGCCGCGGGACATCTCGAAGTAGCCGGACTGCGCGATGCTCAGCTTCCAACCGTCGAACTTGTGGAGCTTGAGCAGCGCCATGGGCGGGCTGCCCGTGCACTTGTAGAGCTTCGGGATGTTGCCTTCCTTGTTCTCCCAGCTGTACAGCGACAGCGCGACGGGGCACGCCGTCGCAGCGCTCACGTGGCGTAGGTGCGAGACCTCCACGCCGG
>JBEKXB010000019.1:0-52087 GCA_049512455.1 Solirubrobacteraceae bacterium
GATGGCGGTACGGTGCGTTTCACGGCGTAGGCCTCCTTCATCGTCTTGCAGGACTTGAGGGAACCTACGCCGTCACCTCGACAGCACCCGACGGCTATTTACAGCAATCCTGGGACGCGACCCGGCCACGCCTCCGTTACCGCAACCGCCCAGAGGGAGGACGCGTGGGGCGGCTACTTTGCCCGTGGTGACGAACCCGAGCGCTGGGCCGACACCGCCGCGCGGAGTCGGTTGGCGACAAACACTGAGCGTTGGATTTCGCGCGGATGTACGCGTCGATACCTTGGACACGATTGATACAATTGGCATAGTCACGCGAGGATGTCGCACGGTAGTCGGAGGTCATCCGTGGCGCGTCGCAGGTCAGGTGACGATCCAGTCGACCAGGCTCCTGCATCGGGCTGGGAGCGTGTGTCGAGCGCCGCCGAGTTTCGCCGGCGGGCCGCAGCTGCCCGCACCGCGGCGCGTGAATGCCGGTTTCGCGCCGCGGCTGACCGCGAACAAGCTGCCGCCGGTCGCGAACGGGCTGCACGTGATCGCGCGGACGTCGAAGAGGCTCGGGCGGCCCTGCGCACTCAGGTGGCGCGAGCAGAGGCTGACGGATTGACCGGTACGCGCGCACGGGCGCCTGGCCTCGCTGGTCTCGATCACGAGATCGATCGCGCCCGCCGCGGTAGTGGCGTTCTTGCTGTCGCCTACGTCGATGTCGTCGGCCTCAAACACGTCAACGACACCCGCGGCCGCACGGCGGGCGACGCTCTGCTGAGACGGGTGGTCGAGGCGATTCGTGCTCAGCTTCGCTCCTGCGACCTGAGCGTTCGCCTCGGCGGCGACGACTTCCTGTACGTGCTGCCGGACGCAACGCTGGAAGATGCGACCCGACGCTTCGGCTCGGTCCAAGCCGCGCTCGCAGCAGACCCAGATCCGGCTGCGATCAGGGTCGGCTGCGCCGCCCTCGCACCAGGCGAACGCGCTGACGAGCTCGTTCAACGCGCCGACCGCGCGCGCACCAAACTACACGACCGCTAACAACGGTCGCCGGCGACGAGGAACCGATACACCGTCACGAAGCGCGGCACCAGTGCGAGCGAGCGAGTGACATCCCATCGTCGGCACGCTGCAGCGAGACACATCCCACAAGGCACACGACCACGCTCTCTCCACGCCCAGGCACGAGCCGTGACCTGCGCGAACCGCACACCCAGAACCGACGAGCAGCGCGCGACCCAGGCCTCCCGCTACTGGATCCGCCCCGAGGGAGGACGCGGGAGCCGGCTACTTTGCCCCTGGTGACACGAACCCGAGCACCACGCCTGAACAGTCCACGCGGGCGGGCGGGCGGGTCGGTCAGTCAGCGAACGAGCGCGGCGCGATGGCTGCAAGCTCGGCGTGGTCCACCAGGTCCGTCGGGGCGAGAACGAAGACCTCGCACATCATGTCCGGGTGCTGCTGGTTGCCGCTCATGAAGCCGATCACGCGCCGCCCGGTCGCCTGTTCGATGACCTCCTCAAAGCGGTGGCGCATCAGGTCTTGAAACGCCATGCGCTGCTCGATCACCGCGGGACCCCGGCCTCCTTCCAGCAGCGTCTGCTCGACGCGCGAGAAGCCGCCGCGCAGCACGCACACGACGAGGTCATCCGCGTAATAGGACTTCGTCCGCGTCGGACCGTGACCGTAGAACTCCTTCAACAGCGCGACCATCCCATCGGAGATCGCGGTCAACACGTCACCGTGCCTAGGCGAAGTCGTTAAAGGGGGGGTGCGGTTCACAGCAGACTCGGAGAACTCCACGAGAGCGAGCGCCACCAAATCGTAGCCCACACCGCGCCCGATGGCGACACCGGTAACCCCGGACCAGTCGGCCACGCCGGCGGTCCCACTGCGGTTGGGCCGCCGCTCTCCAGTAGGCTCGTTGCGGGCTCCCGGGCACGTCACCGTATGCGGATAGGCGGGTTGGTAGCGCTGGCGCGTCTGTAAGCCGGGCTGCGCGGCCGCGGAGCCTCACCGATCGAGTAGCTGACATGAGCGAACGCCAGCCAACCACGATCGGCCTCAGCGCCACCGAGTTGCAAGCGATCGTCGACGAGTTCGAGACGATCGCTATCCCTCGCGGCGGCGAGCCGACGCTCGAGCTCATCCCAGTCGGCCCGTTCGAGTTCTCACGACGCGAGTTGGAAACGATGGCTGCGGCAGTCGCAGTCCACCCAACGCCACCCGACTCGATCCAGCTCGCACTCGCCGACGACGGCAGCTACAGCGCGACCTGGATCAACGCTACCGATCCCCCCACCGTCAGCACACTGTTGCCAACTCCCAACCGCAACCCCACCTCCGACCAAAGCTACCCTGCCTCTCTCGCTTCGCTCGCTCAGCACACAGTATCACCCAGGGTGACGTTATTCCGGCTAGCCGCTATAACGTATAGAATGGACCGAACATGGCCAAGTCCAAACGGCAGCGTCGCGCGCGACCGCAGCACTCGCGACCCGGATCGGCAGCGTCTCGGACCGACAGCGCTGCGGGGGAGGGCAGGCAGGAAACGCTCGCCAGGCTTCGTCAGGCGTCTGGTCTCACTCAGGTCGCGCTTGCCGAAAGGATGGCGGCGTCGCAGCGCGCGATCTCCCATGTCGAGCATGAGCCAAATCCACGCCTTGCGACGCTCGGCGGCTACATCGGCGCTCTCGGCGGTCGGTTAGAGGTCCGCGCGGTGTTCGACGACCGAGCAGTCGAGCTGCAGCTTCCCGCTACAAGCAGGGCCGCGACTCGCCGCAACGAACCGCAGCGAGCCACGGCTGCGATACCGGCGACCGGTTCACCGAGCACTGCGTGACTCGGAGACACTTAAGCTGTGTTCGTGACCGACGCCAGCGAACACGCATCCCCCGACGGCGGCCCGTTTCTCACGGTGCCGCAGGTCGCTGCGACCCTAGATGTGACCGCGCAGACGATCCGGAACTGGATCGAGCGCGGCACGCTGCCGGCGCTTCGGGTTGGTCGCGCGTTTCGCGTGCGACGCGAGGACGTGGATGAGCTATTGGCACGCGCACACGCCACCGCCGGGGTCAGGACCACGCGCCGCGGCGTATGGGATCCCGCGCCGACTCCCATCTATCGTGATCCCGATGGCGTCAGTTCTCAGGCGGCGCGGGAGGCTCAGATGGCGCGACGCCCCACGGATCCACGACCTTAATCCAGTACTCGGGCGTGTCTTCGTCTGAGGGCGGCAGCAGGCCGCTTGCTCGATCCGCGCGCCCGATGGCCTCAGACAAATAGCCTGCGGCGCCCGCGATCCGGCCGAGAGCGGTCGCAACCGCCAGCAGGTTGGTGCCTCGCCCCACGCGGGCGAACTGGGCGACTGCTTCGTCGAAGCGACGCCAGAGCTCGACCGGCCCCCGACGTCCCGACTCAGGGTGAAGCTCCCACGGCGGATCGGACGGTCCCGTGCGGGGTATCCAGTTGAATCCCTCGTGGTAGGCGATCTCACAGATTTCAGCCTGGCTATGGGCTGCGACGGCTAGCCTCCCGAGCCGGTCGCTGAACCCGGCGTCCGGCGGCGCCAACCGGTGCCCGGCTACCGCCTCGTCCCACATCTCCTGGGAGACGCGCAGCACCCGCTCCAGCTCAGACTCGCCAGCGTGATCGTCAGGCTCGCTCACGCCTACCGCCGCCGAGCGTATGGGTATCGGTCGCAACCATATCTTCAAAGTTACCAAATCGCTTGAACTTTGCTAACTTGCTTTGCCCATCGCAAGCCTCGAACATCGGAATCACCGGACAAAATGTCATCGCGCAGAAGCAGGACGGTTGACCCCACATCCCAGCTGCAGCTCCTGCTTGACAGCGTGAGACCGGAGGAGACCGCGCTAACTCCTGCAGGTCGCCCCACGCGAACGCGCGCCGCGAAGAGCACCAAGCCGGCAGCGCCAGCGGCAGTCAACGGGCAGACGACGACCATCGTCGCTCCCGTGAGGCGCCCGACGGCGCGGCCGGTACAGAACGTGCCGCGCTACCTCGTCACGCGCAAAGAAGCGGCGGCCAGCTTAGGAATGAGCATCGACACCTTCGAGCGCCGCGTCCAACCCGTCATCAAACTCGTCCCTTGCGGGCAGCTCGTGCTCGTCCCACTGCGGGAGCTCGAGCGCTGGTGCGACGAGCACGCACACCACTTCGCCGGCATGTGCTGAACGCAGCTCGCCCGACACGACCGACGCGACGCATCCGAGCGTTAGCCTCCCGGCTCGCGAGCTACTAGCAAGTGGCGCAACACCTTTACGAACCTATGACCAGCGCCAGTGCGGCGAGCTGGCAGCGCACCAAACACCCCGGGGTCTACGTCCGCCATCGCAAGGGCTGCCCGCGAACGGACGACGGCGGCGAGCGATGCCGCTGCAATCCGGCTTACCGCGCGAGCCGACGCCATCCCGCTAGCGGCAAGGTCATTACCAGCCGCAGCTACCGCGACATCAACGAGGCGCTCTCATGGCTCGCCGGCGCGGGACAGAACGCAGAGGAGCTCCTCCTAGAACGGGCGGTCGCCGGCCCGACCTTCAAGGATCTCGCCGATCAATGGTGGGAAGGCGTCGCGCAAGGACGCATCGGTAAGCGTCGCGGCAACCGTCGCGCCTACGCCGACACCACGCTGGAGGGCTACGACCGCTCGCTTCGCATGGTCCTCATGCCAGAGTTCGGCGCGCGCCCGGCCGGTGACGTGAGCCCGCGAGAATGGCAGCTGTTTGTCGATCGCCTCTCCCGCGACGGCCTCTCGCGCTCGCGCATCGCCAACCACCTCGCCGTCGCCCGAGCGATCTACGGCTGGGCCGCGCGACCGACCCGACGTCTCGTCGAAACGAACCCAACGACCGGAGTCGAAATGCCGCCCGTCGACGAGGTCCCACGCGAGCGGGTCGCGACCGCTGAGGAGGCCGAGGCCCTGCTCGAACCGCTCACTCCATCAGACCGCGTGCCGTTCGCGCTCGCGTTCTACGCCGGCCTGCGCCGCAGCGAGATGGACCGCCTCCAATGGCAGGACGTCGACCTCCACCAACTCTGGCTCATCGTGCGCAAGTCAAAGAGCCAGGCGGGTACCAACCGCCGGCTCCCGATCGCCGAACCGCTCAAGCCGATCCTCGTCCGCGCGGCTGAGTCACAAGGACGCCCCGAACACGGACGCGTGCTCGGCCGCCTCTCGCTGACATCCGGACGCCTGATCCCACGCGCGACAAAGGCGTGGAGCCACGCAGTCGCCGACGCGAAAAAGCACAAGCAGCCGCTCGCGCTCGAACCGATCGGCCTGCACGAATGCCGACACACCTACGCCAGCTTCCTCATGGCTGCCGGGTACACGCTGCGCGAGCTGATGGAGTACATGGGCCACAGCTCACTCCAGGCCACCGAGCGCTACGTAAAGCTGCTACCCCAGCCCGCCGGCCCGGACGGGGCCGCGGATCGGCTGAATACCTATCTCGCCGCACGCAACAGCGCTCGATGACGCCGCGGCATCAGTCACCGTGGATCGACCTCGATCTCCGCGACTGGTCGCCGCTACTCGCCGCAGCCGACCGCAGCGCGTCCCGAACCGGGAAGAGTGCAAACAAAGTGCAAACAATTGTCAGGATCGGAGCGGTTTGCAGCCGTTCGTGGCGGTTGCGTCCGGCCGACTCGGATCGCCCAATACGCCAGCAAATACGGGGGATTCTGGCGCTGTCCTGGTATGCCGGAGGAGGGACTCGAACCCCCGACACGCGGATTATGATTCCGCTGCTCTGACCGACTGAGCTACTCCGGCGGGAGTGGGGAAGTGTAGAGCGAGCCGGTGGGCGTCGTATCGTCAGGGGCGTGCGTGAGGTGATGCCGCTCGTCGCCGTGCCGAATGTGTCGGAGGGGCGCGACCGTGGCGTCATCGATGCGATCGGCGCGGCCTTCGCCCTCCAGGCGCGGCTGCTCGACTGCCACAGCGATCTCGACCACCACCGCTCCGTGTTCTCGCTGGCCGGCGAGCCGGGTTCGCTCGCACAGGCGCTGCTCGCCGGCGCCCGCGAGGCGGTCGCACGCATCGACCTCGACGATCCGCGCGGAGCTCACCCGCACGTCGGCGCGCTCGACGTGGCTCCGATCGTCCATTTCACGCCGGAGCTTCGCGGGGCCGCCTGTGCCGAGGCTCTGCTCACCGCCGAGCTGATCTCCTCAGCGCTCGAGGTCCCCGTGTTCCTCTACGGCGCCCTGGCCGGCGGCCGCGCCCGTGCCGACATTCGCCGCGGTGGACGCCAGGGACTCCAGAGCCGCATCGTCTCCGGTGAGCTCACCCCGGACTTCGGACCACACCAGCTGCACCCGACCGCAGGCGCGACGCTCGTCGCCGCCCGCCCACCGCTCGTCGCGTTCAACCTCGAGCTAGCCGCACCGGCGACCCTCGCGACGGCGAGGGAAATCGCCGATCGCATCCGCGTCAGCGGATCGATTGGCGCGATCGCCGTTGAGCTCACCTCGCGCGGCAACATCGTGCAGGTATCGATCAACGTCGAGGATCCGTACGCAACGCCGCTCGCTGCGATCGTCGAGCGCGTCGCCGGCTACGCGCCGGTTGCGGCCGGGGAGATCGTCGGGCTCGTTCCGCGGGCGGCGCTCGATGGCTTCCCGCCGGAGCTCGAGCTGCGCGGTTTCGATCGCGACCGCCAGCTCGCCGAGAACGCGCTACCACTACCCTTCGCCTAGTCATGGCACGCGCTACGAGACGCCGGCGCTCGACCAAGCATCGCGGCAACGCCGCCGGGATGATCGAAGCCCGTGGACGCACGGGGCGCAAGCCAACCGCGGCGGAGAAGGGGAGCGGCGGCGGCCGGACGGGCACCCCGAAAGGCGCCAAGAGCACGAGCACAACCCGCGTGAAGCGCTACGAGCTCCCGCCGACATGGAAGAGCGCGCTGTGGCGCGGGGCGGCGGCGGCGGTTGTCGTCTATGTGATCGTCACACTGCTGAGTAAGAAGTCGCCAGTGGTGAACCTCCCATGGCTGCCGATCATCCTGCTGCTCTACACGCCGATGATCTACTACACCGATCTGTGGATGTACCGGCGTGCGCAGCGGAAGAAGGCCGCACGATGAGCGGGCTCGATGTCCAAACGCTCATCGTGGGGCCGGTTGGCGAGAACACCTACATCGTCCGGCCCGATGGCTCGGAGCGCGCGCTCCTGATCGACCCCGGCGACGAGGCGGAACGGCTGATCGCCGCGATCGCGCAGCTCGGTGTCGCGATCGACGCGATCCTCGTTACGCACACCCATTTCGATCACGTCGGGGCGGTCGCGCCGCTCGCGCGTCACACCGGCGCGCCCGTCTACTGCCCGGCGCTCGAGCGCCACATCCTGGCGGACATCAACACCTACATGCGGATGACCGGGTTCGGGCCGTTCGAGGGCTATGAGGCTGAGGAGCTGCTGAGCGGCGGCG
This sequence comes from Solirubrobacteraceae bacterium, assembly GCA_049512455.1. Taxonomy (GTDB): domain Bacteria; phylum Actinomycetota; class Thermoleophilia; order Solirubrobacterales; family Solirubrobacteraceae; genus Palsa-513. Next base: position 7,446 of record JBEKXB010000019.1, read on the forward strand.
AGCACCTCGACCTTGCGGGCCTGGAGATCGACGTCCACTTCACACCCGGCCACAGCCCCGGGCACCTCACGTACGCCATCCCGGCCCACGCGGCGATCTTCAGCGGCGATGTGCTGTTCGCCGGCTCGGTCGGGCGCGTCGATCTGCCGGGCGGCGACTGGTCGACGCTGCTGGCGTCGATCGGCGCGCTGCTCGACGCCTACCCGGACGACACGCGCGTCTACGCGGGTCACATGTCCCTCACCACCCTCGGCCAGGAGCGCGCCCACAACCCGTTCCTTGCCGAGCTGCGCGTGTCGGCCGGCGGGTGAGCGCGAAGCTCACCGCTCCGCGCGGCACGTTCGATGTGCTGCCTGCGCAGTCCGAGCTGCGCCGGCGCCTGGAGCAAGCCGCGCGCGACGTGCTCGAGCCCGCCGGCTACGGCCGGATCGAGACGCCGGCTTTCGAGGCGACCGAGCTGTTCGCGCGCGGCGTCGGCGAGGCGACCGACATCGTCCAGCGGGAGATGTACAGCTTCGACGACGGCGGTGGGCGTTCGCTGACGCTGCGACCCGAAGGCACCGCGCCGGTCTGCCGTGCCTACGTCGAGCACGGCATGCACAAGCTCCCGGCGCCCGTCAAGCTCTACTACGTCGGCAGCTTCTTCCGCGCCGAGCGCCCGCAGGCCGGCCGCTACCGCCAGTTCTCGCAGGTTGGCGCGGAGGCGCTCGGCTCCGAGGACCCGGCGCTCGATGCCGAGTCGATCCTGTTGTTGCATCAGCTGCTTACGCGGCTGGACGCAACAGGGCTCAGGCTGCGGCTGTCGAGCCTGGGCAGCCCGAGTACGCGTGCCGCCTACCGCGAGGAGCTGGCCACCTACCTCCACGCACACGAGGCGCAGCTCGCGCCGCACGTCCGCGACCGCATCGACCTGAACCCGCTGCGCGCCTTCGACTCGGATGATCCGGGCACACGCCAGGTGATGTCCGCGGCGCCGCGGCTGCTCGACCGGCTGACCAACGCAGACGCGGAGCACTTCAAGGAAGTGCTCCGCCTGCTCGACCGCGCCGACATCGCCTACGAGATCGACTGGACGCTGGTCCGCGGTCTCGACTATTACACCCGTACCTTGTTCGAGTTCACCAGCGACGCGCTCGGCGCGCAATCGGGGGTCGCCGGCGGCGGTCGCTACGACGGCCTCGTCGAGCTGCTCGGCGGGCCACCGACGCCGGGTATCGGCTGGGCGGCGGGAATCGAGCGGGTGTTGCTCGCCACAGGCGAGCAAAACACGCTCACTGACACGCCACTTGACCTCTACGTCGCACACGAGGGTGCACGTGTCGACGCCTTCGAGCTGACGCGAGAAGCCCGGGCTGCCGGCCTGCGCGCGGAGATGGAGCTGGCCGGTCGCTCGCTCAAGGGTCAGCTGAAGCACGCCGAGCGGCTGAATGCCCGCTATGTCGCAATCCTCCAGCCCGACTCGGCGAGGCTCCGTGACCGCGAAGCGGGCACGGAGCGAGCCATCGCTCGCGACGACGTAGTCAGTCAGGTGCGTTCGTCGTGAAGCGTCAGCCAGCGCCCAACAGCTACCGCACCAAATGGGCCGGCGACCTCCGCTCCGCTGACGTGGGTCAGGAGGTGCGCGTCGCGGGCTGGGTGCACCGCCGCCGCGACCACGGCGGGCTCGTGTTCATCGACCTGCGCGACCGTTCCGGCCTGCTGCAGCTCGCGTTCCACCCCGACAGTGCGCCCGCCGCCCACGCCGGCGCGCACGATCTGCGCAGCGAGGCGGTGATCAGCGTGCTCGGGACGATCGTCGCGCGCAGCGAAGAGACGATCAACCCGGGGATGGCGACCGGCGAGATCGAGCTCGAGGTCGCCGAGCTCGAGGTCCTCGCCACCTCGCCGACGCCGCCCTTCCCGATCGACGAGGAGGTTGCGGTCGACGAGATGCTGCGCCTGCGCCACCGCGCGCTCGATCTGCGCCGCGAGTCGATGCGCGACGCGATGACGCTGCGCCACGAGGTCATCGCGACGATGCGCGAGCACCTCGGCGCGCAGGACTTCCTCGACATCGAGACGCCGATCCTGACCCGCGCGACGCCGGAGGGTGCGCGCGACTTCCTCGTCCCGGCGCGGATGGCGCGCGGCAGCTTCTACGCCCTGCCGCAGTCGCCGCAGCTGTTCAAGCAGCTGCTGATGATCGCCGGCTACGAGCGCTACTTCCAGATCGCGCGCTGCTTCCGCGACGAGGATCTGCGCGCCGACCGCCAGCCGGAGTTCACGCAGCTCGACATCGAGATGTCGTTCGTCGGCGAGGACGACGTGATCGCGCTGACCGAGGGCGTGATGGAGCGCGTCTTCGCGGCCGCCGGCTTCACCGTGCCGGCGCCGCCGTGGCCGGCGCTGCACTACGCCGACGCGATGGCTCGCTACGGCATCGACCGCCCCGACACCCGCTTCGGTCTGGAGATCCACGACGTCTCATCGCTCGTCGCCGGCAGCGAGTTCAAGGTCTTCGAGTCGGTGCTCGGCGCCGGCGGCGTCGTGCGCGCGATCAACGCCGGCCCGCGCGAGCTCTCGCGCGCCGAGCAGGACGGACTCAACGATGTCGTGCAGCGCTACGGCGCCAGGGCTGTAGCCCCGATCTATGTTGGGGGGGGCGGCTGGCGCGGCAACCTGGCCAAGTTCTTCACGACGAAGGCGATCGAGTCCGTGAATCGCGAGCTCGGTGCCGGCGACGATGACCTGCTGCTGTTCGTCGCCGACCGCGAGGCGGTCGCTGCGCAGGCCCTTGGCGCGCTGCGGCTTGAGCTTGGCGAGCGCTTCGGCCTGGTCCCGGCGGACCGCCACGACGTGCTGTGGGTGCGCTACTTCCCGATGTTCGAGTGGAGTGAGGGCGAGGGGCGGTTCAGCGCCGTGCATCACCCGTTCACGGCGCCCGCCCCCGCGGAGGGTACGAGCGAGCTCGACTTCGCCGATCCCGCCGCGCTGAGCTCGCGCGGCTATGACCTCGTCTGCGACGGCGTCGAGCTTGGCGGCGGATCGATCCGCATCCACACGCCCGAGATCCAGGAACAGGTCTTCAAGGTGCTCGGCATGTCCGCGCAGGAGGCGCAGGCGCGCTTCGGCTTCCTGCTCGACGCGCTGCAATACGGCGCGCCGCCGCACGGCGGGATCGCGCTGGGGATCGACAGGATCGTCGCGATGCTCTGCGGGCGCGACTCGATCCGCGACGCGATCGCCTTCCCCAAGACCGCCAGCGGCGCCGACCCGCTGACCGGCGCACCGGCCCCGGTCGACGCGGCGGCGCTGCGCGAGCTGGGACTGCGCCTGGCCTGAAGCGCTCCAGCTAGGGCAGGAAGAAGGCGAAATCCTCGACGCCCGCGCGTGCGGGCACGCGTTGTTCCTGGATCGGATAGCCGAGGTGCAGCAGGCCGACGAGCTGCTCGTCGGCGGCGATCGACAGGGCGGCACGGACCGGCGGCTGATCGAGCAGCGGCACGGTGCGCCAGTAGCCGGCGAGCCCGCGAGCGTGCGCGCCGAGCAGCACGATGTAGGCGGCGATCGCGGTTGCGAGAAGGTCCTCGCGCCGCTCGGCGACCGCTTCGCTGCCGGCGGCGCTGGCAACGATCAGCGTGGGGGCGCGGTCGAGCTTGGCTGCGGACCCTGAGGCGTCGCGCTCCGCCTCCGCGGCGAGCAGCGTGCGCGCCTGATCGCCGAGCACGCGGAACCGCCAGGGGCCCGTCAGGTGATGGTTGGGCGCCCAGCGCGCCAGCTCGAACAGCTCGAGCAGCGTGGCGCGGCTCACCGGCTCGGGGGCGAACGCCTTGTGCGTTCGGCGGGTGCGGATCGCGGTCTCGAGATCCACCGCTCACGCTCCGCCGAGCTGCGCTGCCTTGACGGCGAGCATCACGACCGACAGCAGCAGATAGGCCCACATTCCGGCAAGCGCGGCGCTGCGCGCGCGTGATGCTACGGGACGCTGGAGCAGCGCCAGCGGAGGCATCGTCCACTGCTGCTTCGGGATCTGCGGGCCGCCATCGACCACCGTGACGCCGCCGCTGGAGCGTTGCGCCCGCAGCGTTGCCGCAGCGAAGCCGAGCAGGATGAGCGCCAGCACTGCGGCACCGATCAACGCGAAAGCGGCGACGTCGATGTGGGGGAAGACGGTCGTCGCCATCAGGATCAGCGATAGCAGTACGAGCACCGAGATGATGATGCTCGAAAGGACGTTCAGCCACGTTGAGTTGCACCACGGTCCGAGCACGTCGCGGTCATTGCAGAGCAACAGCAGGAAGACGGTTGCGCTCGGCAGCAGCACTCCGGCGAGCGCCTGGACCGCCGTGGTGATCACGCCGAGCGGAGCGCCCGGGATCAGCACGATTGCGCCCGCGCCGGCGACCAGGACGGCGAAGATCAGGTAGAACGACCTGGCTTCCCTGAAACTGCGGTGCAGCGAGCTTCGTGTGCTCGTGAGGTCGCCGAACGCGTAGCTGGTGGCGAGCGTCAACGCCGCGGCTCCGATCAGCGAGGCGTTGAGCAGCACCACCGCGAAGAACGCACCGCCGAGGGAGCCAAGCGTCGAGCGGAGCGCGAGTGCGGTGTCGCCGGCGTTGTAGAAGCTGCCGAAGTGGGGGGTGCCTGCGAAGGCGAACGCGCAGATCACCATCAGCGCCGCGGCTCCGATCACGACTATGAATGCCCCGATCCAGGTGTCCAGCCGCTCGTAGTTGATCCAGCGAGGCGTGATCCGCTTGTCGATCACGTTGGACTGCTGGAAGAACAGCTGCCAGGGCGCCACGGTCGTGCCAACGATCGCGATGATCAACAGGATCGAGGTTGAGTTTGCGCCGCCCCGAACGCCCGGGACGACGAAGTGCTGCGCGATCGGGCTCACCTGGGGGTGGGCGAGGAACAACAGCGGGATGACGAGGAAGTTCGCGAAGACGAAGACGAACATCGCCCGCTCCCACGCGCGGAAGCTGCCGCCGGCCGTGATCGCGACGAGCAGCGCCACGGCAATCGGCACCGACAAGTACTTCGAAACGCCGAAGTAGGAGAGCGCGAAGTTGACGCCGATGAACTCGGTGACGATCGTCAGGAAGTTGAGGACGAACAGGTCGCCGACCGAGAACCAGGCCCAGAACCGGCCGAAGCGCTCGGCGATGAGCCGTGCGTGGCCGACTCCGGTGACGGCGCCGAGCCGTACCACCATCTCCTGGTTGACGATCAGCACCGGGATCAGCAGGAGCAGCACCCACAACAGGCTGGTGCCGTAGTTCTGGCCGGCCTGTGCGTAGGTCGAGACGCCACCGGCGTCGTTGTCGCCGACCATCACGATCAGCCCGGGACCGATGATCGCGAGCAGCGCGACCAGGCGTGCGCGTGAGCCGCGACGACGCTTCGTGTCGTACTGGTCGATCGTGCCGAAGGCGCCCTGGATGTCGCCGACGTGGGCACTGTCGAGCACCGCGCGCTCGCGCGTGATCTTCGCGCCGGGGCGCGTCGGCGTCGAGCCTGCCATCCTGATTCACCTCCTTTCGCGCTCCGCGGCGACGATCGCGCGGCGGCCGTTCGGAGGCCCTCAGGTGCGACTCAGCGAGCGCGGACGAGGGTGCCGACGTGGCCGGCCGTGCGACCGCGACTTCGCGGAGGCTCGCTGTCTTGCAGTGCGCTCGTCGGATCGTCCATCGCCGGCATGTTACTCGCGGGCGACGCCAAAACGCCGTCGCCAATCGTCAGGCAGCATCAGCTCGAGGATGTCGTCGACGGACACGATTCCGATCGGCTGCCCCTCGCTGTCGAGCACCGGCAGCGAGACCAGGTTGTAGTCGGTCATCAGCCGCGCGATCTCGGGAATGTCGGCCTCGGGGCTGACTGACGGCGGGTTCGCTACGGCGAGCTCGGACAGCGCCTCGCCTGGCTCGGCGCTGATCAACGCACCGGCGGTGACAAGCCCGTCGAGCCTGCCGCCCTTGCCGGTCAGCAGGATCGAATGGAGCACCTCAGGCGGCATGTCGTGCTTGCGCGCCGCCGCCAGCGCGTCGGCGACGGTCGCACCGCTCGCCACGGCAACGAAGTCAGGGCTCATCACGCCGCCGGCGGTTGACGGGTTGTAGCCGAGCAGGCTCCGGAGCTTGCGCTGCTTGGTCGCCGGCATCAGCTCGAGCACCGGCAGCCGGCGCTCCTGCTTGATCTCGAGCAGCAGGTCAGCGGCGTCGTCGCTCGCCATCCGCGCGAGGACGGAGGCGACCTCGCGGTCTGAGCGGGTCTCGAGGAACTCGAGCTGATGCTCGTCGTCGAGCTCCTCGAAGACGTCGGCTTCGAGCTCCTTGTCGTGGCGCACCGCGGCGAGGATCTCCTCGCCCTCATCGTGGCTGGCCGCCTCGACGAGGTCGGCGATCTGCGACGCGTGCAGGTGGGCGATCCGCCGGTAGCCGAGGCGCAGCCGCGCCGTCGGGACGTGGCCGACGAACGGCTCGAGCTGCCCCCACGGCACGAATCCGGCGTCGTCGCGGCTGCCCCGCAGCACCCGCGGCAGCCGGCGGCGCAGGCGCGCTGCAAAGCTCGTGTCGATCCCGGCGACACGCCAGACGCCGTCCTCGCAGACGAGCTCGACCTCGCGTGCCGTGACCAGGCGCGCCACGTTCACGTTGATCAAGCTGTGCCCGAGCAGGTCGGCGCGCAGCAGCACCTCGCCGGGGCGGCGCTCGAACTGGGCGAGGTTGAGCTTGGTCGTGGCGGCGTGAGCGCCGTCCGGCTCGAGCCGCTCGATGCGCCCTATCGGCACGAACAGGCTGCGGCCGCCGACGGCCGCGCGCAGGCCGATCACGGGTGGCAGATCCTCGCTCGCATCGAGGCGGGCAACGACATCCTGGACACGGCCGAGCCGCTCGTTTGCCGAGTCGAGCAGCGGGCTGCCAGCCAGCGAGGAAAGATGGAGAACGCCGTCAGGCATTACCGTTGTGTTCACAGCCTACGGACTGGAGGCGTTCAGCGCGAGTGGCACGTATGTCCAATGCGCTGGACGGACGCCCGGCTCCGACCGATCACCCCGTTGATGGCACAGTTCCTCACATGTCGCAGATCCACGGCCGCGGTCCTCGCAGTGGTGTGCGCGGTGCTCGCCGGTTGCGGCACGCCAGCAGTCATCAAGGCCGGCAAGCCGGCGCTGCCGGGCTTCCAGCATGACATCCAGGCCGCGCACAACGTCGCCAAGGAGCTGCAGAACCCGCAGGTCGGCGCGACCCCGTAGCCTCACCGCGCCCGCCCGATAGCAGGCGTCCGCCGAGCGGACTACGTTGGCGGCATGCTGCCCTGGTCCGGCGGGACGGTGCGCCGCGCGGCACTGGTCGTCGTGGCGCTCGCGGCGTGCTCCTACGCGGCCTTCAACACTCCGCTGGGTGCGGATTACCCGGGACCGACGTGCAAGGGCTGCGACTTCGCCGGCCCGCCGATCGATGCCCTGGCGAGCGGTTCGCTGACGCGCTTCTTCGAGACCCAGCCGTTCATGGGGCCGACCACGCTGCTGCTGCGCGCACCGGTTGTCGCGGTCGTGCGCGCCGCCGCCGGCAATGAGCTGACGCAGTACCGGGTTGGCGCGCTCATCTGCCTTCTCGTGGCGGCGGCGGCGATGGGCCTTCTGGTCGCCAACGTGCCGGCGCGCCGATGGCGGTGGCTGCTCCAGGCGTTGCTGCTCGCGTTCGTCTTGGCGGGACCGCTGACGGTGAAGGCGCTGTGGTGGGGGCACCCCGAGGAGATCGTCGGCGCGGTGCTCTGCGCCTGCGCCGTGTTGCTCTCCAGCCGTGGCAGCCCGCTGCTCGCCGGCCTCCTGCTCGGCCTGGCGATCGCCACCAAGCAGTGGGCGGTGCTCGCGATCCTGCCGGTTCTGTTGGTCTGCCCACGAGATCGACTGCGGCTGCTGGCGGTCGCGGCCGGGGTTGCCGCGCTGCTGCTCGCTCCGATGCTCATCGGCGACCCGAGTCGGTTCCTGTCGCAGAATCTGGATGCCGGCCTCGTCCTCGTGAAGGGCTCGACATCGAATGTGACGCCGACCAACATCTGGTTCGCCTACCGCGTCCACACCAACCTGATCATCGGTCCTGGGGGCGCCGCTGTGGCTACCGACTACGGCATACCGGCCGCGCTCGCAGCGGTCAGCCACCCATTGGTGTTCGCGCTCGCCGTGCTGCTACCGCTGATCTTCTGGCGCCGCTTCGCGAAGCCGACGGCCGCGGACGCCTTGCTGCTGCTGGCGTTGCTGTTCCTCATCCGCTGCCTGCTGGACCCGTTGACGATCAGCTACCACCACGTCCCGTTCCTGGTCGCAATCGCCGTGAGCGAAGCGCTGCGCAGGCGCGGCTTCCCGGTTGTGACGGTGATCTCGGTGGCGGCGCTGTGGGTGCTGGTGCAGTGGGTTGCCCCGGCTGGCAACGCGGTCGAGCTGAACGACATCTACCTGGCCTGGGCCCTGCCGGTCACCGGGTACTTGACGCTGTGCTGTGTCCTGCCGGGGACGCGTCCGTTCCGCTCGCCCGACGGTCTCCTCGCCTGACTGGGCGCTCAGCGATCGCCCTGCGCGTTTTCTCGGGGCGCTCCGCGGCGCAACCCCGCGGCGAGCTCGGTATTAACTCCCCTCCCTCGGGCCGCGCGCACGCGCGATACTGGGAGCGTGAGTCTCGCCCTGCACCTCGAGTCTCCGCTCGGTCGTGGCGTGACCCCGCGCGGGTCGCACACCGGCGCCGCCGGGGGCACGCCGTGCGGCGATCTGTTGCGCGTCTCGCTCGCGCTCGACGGCGAGCGCATCGCAGCCGCCGGCTTCGACGCCCAGGGCTGCGGTGTGACGCTTGCCGCGGGCAGCGCCGCGGTGTCGCTGGTCGAGGGCCGCCCGCTGCTGGAGGCCGCGCGGGTCAGCGCCGACGACATCGCTCGCGAGCTCGGCGGCCTGTCGGCGGGCAAGCGCCATGGTGCTGAGATCGCCGCCGATGCCCTGCACCGGGCACTCGGCGAGGCGGCGCGCTTCGACGCAAGGCTCGCGCCCGCGCCGGGTCGCGCGCTCGTCGCGCTCAGCGGCGGCGTTGACAGCGCGGTCGCCGGAGTGCTCGCCGGCTCGCGCTCTGTCGGCGTCACGCTCGAGCTGTGGTCCGACGCAGACGGCGACGGCGAGCGCAGCTGCTGCTCGCCCAGTGCCGTGCGCAGCGCACGCGCGCTGGCTCACACCCTCGGCATGGCGCACCTTTCGATCGACCTGCGCGCCGAGTTCCGTGCCGGCGTCGTCGAGCCCTGGCTGGCCGCGCAGGCGGCTGGCAACACGCCGAACCCGTGTGTGCGCTGCAACGGCGAGGTGCGCATCGACGCGATGCTCGACCTCGCCGAGCGCCTCGGCGCCAGCGAGCTCGTCACCGGCCACTACGTGCGGCTGCGAGATGGCCTGCTGCGCGTCGCCGCCGATCCCCACAAGGACCAGAGCTACTCGCTGACCGCGCTGGACCCCGACTCGCTGACGAGGTTGCGCTTCCCGCTCGGCGAGCTTCGCAAGGCCGAGGTTCGCGACCTCGCCCGCCGCTACGGGCTGGCGGTCGCCACGAAGCCGGACTCCCAGGACCTCTGCTTCCTCGCCGGGATTTCTGCCAGCGACTTCCTCGCCCGGCACGGCCAGCTCGGCGACCGCGACGGCGCGCTGCTGGACGCCCGCGGCCGGACGCTTGGCCGTCACCGCGGAGCTCACCACTACACGGTCGGCCAGCGCCGCGGTATCGGCGTCGGCGGCGGCACGCCGCTGTACGTCCTCGCCACCGACGCCGACGCGAACACGGTCACCGTCGGCCCGCGCGAGGCGCTCGCGACCAGCACCGTTCCGCTGCGCGACGCGGTGCTCCACCGGCCGCACTTCGACCGCGTGCGCCTGCGCTACCGCCAGCGCCCGCTGCCGTGCACGCGGCTGCGCGAAGGAGCCGGCGGCACGCTCGCGCTCGAGCTCGACGAGCCCGCCTACGGCGTTGCTCCCGGCCAGCTCGCCTGCCTGATGGACGGCGAGCTGGTCGTCGGTCACGCGACGATCGTCTAGCCGCGCGCCGTAATCTCCGCGTATATGACCTCGGATGAGATCCGCGAGCGCTACCTCGCCTACTTCGAGGCGCGCGGCCACCTGCGCGTGCCGAGCTACTCGCTCGTGCCGTCGGCCAACGACACCTCGGCGCTGCTGACGGTCGCGGGGATGCACCCGCTGAAGCCCTACTTCGCCGGCACGGAGCAGCCTCCGGCGCCGCGCCTGACGAGCTGCCAGAAGGTCTTTCGCACAGTCGACCTCGACGTCGTCGGGACGACCGCGCGCCACCTGACGCTGTTCGAGATGCTCGGCAACTTCTCGTTCGGCGACTACTTCAAGACCGAGGCGATCGGCTTCGCCTGGGAGCTCTCGCGCGAGGTGTTCGGCTTCCCGGCGGAGCGCATCTGGGTCACCGTGTTCGAAGGCGATGAGGCGCTCGGACTCGGGCCCGACGAGGAGGCGATCGAGGCCTGGCAGGTGGTCGGCGTGCCGCGCGAGCGGATCGTGGCGTGCGCGCGCAAGGAGAACTTCTGGGAGTCGGGGCCGACCGGCCCGTGCGGTCCGTGCTCCGAGCTGTACCTCGACCGCGGCGTGCAGTTCGGCTCAGCCGACGATCTCCCCGGCGGCGAGAACGAGCGCTTCCTCGAGTACTGGAACCTCGTCTTCATGGCGTTCAACCAGGATCCGCGTGACGTGCTCACGCCGCTGCCGGCGCGCAACATCGACACCGGCCTCGGGCTCAACCGCCTCGCGGTGATCCTCCAGGACGTTGCGTCGGTGTTCGAGACCGACCAGTTCGCGCCGTTGATCGAGCTCGGCGAGACCCTCTCCGGCTGCAGCTACGGCGGCGACCCGTCCACCGACCGCAGCCTGCGAATCCTCGCTGACCACGCCCGCGGGATGGTGTTCCTGATCGCTGACGGTGTCGTGCCGTCCAACGAGGACCGCGGCTACGTGCTGCGCCGCGTGATGCGCCGGGCGATCCAGCACGGCCGCGCGCTCGGCCTACAGCCCGGCTTCCTCGTGCGCTACGGCGAGCTCGTCCGCGAGCTGATGGGCGCCGCCTACCCGGAGCTCCAGCGTGAGCGGGAGGCGATCGACACCTGGCTTGCCGCCGAGGAGGAGCACTTCGGCCACACCCTCGAGCAGGGCCTCGCGGCGCTCGGCGAGCACATCGAGCGCGCCCGCGACGCCGGCGGGCCGGTCAGCGCCGACGACGCCTTTCGCCTGCACGACACGTTCGGCTTCCCCTTCGAGTTGACGCGCGAGCTGGTGCTCGAGGCGGGCCTGGAGGTCGACGAGCCCGGCTTCGAGGGCCTGATGGCTGACCAGCGCGAGCGCAGCCGCACCCATTCGCCCAGCGGCAGCGCGGGGGGTGGGGTTTCTGGTGCGGTGGACATAAGGGCGGACGCCGGGCGCTTCGCGAAGCAGGCGGGTTTCCTGACGCGCTTCGTCGGCTACGAGACGACCGAGCAGGCGACGACCGTAGCGGCGATCGAGCCGCGCAACGGGACCGTGCTGGTCAAGCTCGCCGACTCGCCGTTCTACGCCGTCGGCGGCGGCCAGGTGTCCGATCTCGGCGTGATCGAGTGCGAGCGCGGCGACTGCCGTGCGCGCGTCGCCGACGTCGTGCGGCTCGGCGACGACCAGGCGCTTCTAGCGGTGCTCGAGCGGGGTGAGCTGCACGAGGGCGAGCGCGTCCGCGCGCGCGTCGACCCCGCGGCGCGCCACGCAACGGAGTGCAACCACACCGCTACGCACCTGCTCCACGCCGCGCTGCGCCAGCGGCTCGGAACGCATGTCCGCCAGGCCGGCTCGTATGTCGGTCCCGACAAGCTCCGCTTCGACTTCAGTCACGGCAAGGCGCTGAGCGCTGCGGAGCTGCGCGACGTCGAGGACCAGATCAACGCCTGGATCGTCGAGAACCATCCGGTGCGAGCGGTCACGACGACGCTCGACGAGGCTCGTGAGCTCGGTGCGATGGCGCTGTTCGGCGAGAAGTACGGCGAGGTCGTGCGGATGGTCGAGGTCGGCCACGGGGAGTTCTCGCGCGAGCTGTGCGGCGGGACGCACGTGCGCAGCACAGCCGAGATCGGGCTCCTGCGGATCTTGAGCGAGACCTCGAGCGCCGCGAACGTGCGGCGGATCGAGGCTGTCAGTGGGGCGGCCGCAGTCTCGGTCGTGCTGGCGCACGACCGAGAGCTGACGGCCGTTGCGGGGCTGCTGCGGACGGTGCCGGAGAACGTCCTGGCGGTGGCGGCGGCGCAGGAGCAGGAGTTGCGCGAGCTGCAACGGGCCGCGCGCGGCAAGGTGGCAGCGGACCTGGATCCGGCGGCGCTCGCGGCGGCGGCGGTCGAGGTGGGGGGTGTGCCGGTGGTGCTGGCGACGATTGCGGTGGGTGATGCGAAGGCGCTGCCTGACCTCGCGGATCGCGTCAAGGGCCAGCTCGTTGGCGACGGGGTGATCGTGCTGGCGAGTGCGATCGACGGCCGTGTCAGCGTGATCGTGAGCGTCGCGCCGTCGATCGTCGCGCGCGGCGTGCGGGCGGGCGAGATCGTCAAGGCGGCGGCGGTAGTGCTCGGCGGCGGCGGCGGGGGGCGCGACACGCTCGCGCAGGCCGGTGGCAGCGAGGTCGGCAAGCTCGGCGACGCGCTCGCCGCGGCCCGGGCGGCAATCGGCGCGGCGCTCAGCGGCTGATGCGCGTGCTCGCCCTCGACTACGGCAGCGCGCGCTGTGGCTGCGCGGTCGCGGATGAGACCGGGACCGTGGTGACGCCGATCGAGCCGGTGCTGGCGGCCGCGACCAGGGCGGGCATCGGGCGGATCGCGGCGCTCGTCCGCGAGCGCGGCATCGCCACCGTGGTGGTCGGCCTGCCGCTGGCGATGTCCGGTCGCGAGACGGCGCAGACCGCGGAGGCGCTGGCGTTTGCCGAGCGTCTGCGGGCACGCCTTGGCCCGCAGACTCCGGTCGAGCTCTACGACGAACGCCTGACGACGCGGCTCGCCGCCCGCGACATCTCGCGCGAGGCGAGCGAGGACTCGCGGGCGGCTGCCCACCTGCTCGAGAGCTGGCTTGACTGGTCGCGCGGTAGTGTGAGTGGCGTTGGCCATGGTCGTGTCGAGGAGCGCTAGATGAGCTGGTGGGGAGGTGGTCGCGGAGGCGAGCAGTCGGGGCGGCGGCGGGGCGCTCATCCGGCTGGCGGTGGCGACTGGGCCGGCGATCTCGACTGGGTCGACCCGCATGCCCCGCCGCCGCCGAAGAAGACCGGCGGACTGCGTGGCCTGCTCTTCTCGTTCCCGCGTGGCGGCCCGCGATCGGCCAAGAGCCGCCGGATCATGATCCGCCGCACCGTCGCGCTCGCGATCCTCGCCGTTGTGATCTTCGGCGTGTGGTTTCTCGTCGCCTTGTTCCAACCGTTCCATGGCTCCGGCTCGGGCAGCGTCACGGTCGAGATACCGCCCGGCTCCTCGGCGAGCCAGATCGGCGATCTGCTGTCCCACGATGGCGTGATCTCCTCGAGCTTCTTCTTCAACCTGCGCGCCTCGCTCGCGGGCGATGGTGGGAAGCTCCAGCCCGGCGTCTACACGCTCAAGCACGGGATGAGCTACGGCGCGGCGCTTGCCGCGCTGACCGCCGCCGGGAGCAGCACGCGCGAGATCATCGTGACCGTCCCTCCGGGCCTGACGCGGGCGCAGGTCGCGGCGCTGGCCAAGAAGGCGGGTCTCCGCGGCAACTACGCGCGGGCTTCGGAGATCTCCGTCACCGGGCTGGATCCGCAGGCCTACGGCGCCCACCCAGGTGTCTACTCGCCCGAAGGCTTCCTCTTCCCGGACACCTACTACCTCTACCCGCACGAGAACGTGAGCGGGCTCGTCCTCGATCAGCTTGACGATTTCCGGGCGAACTTCAAGAAGGTCAACCTGAGCTACGCCGAGAGCAAGAACCTCACCCCCTATGACGTGATCACGATCGCGTCGATCATCCCGCGCGAGGCCAAGCTCGCGAGCGACGGGCCGAAGGTCGCCGCCGTGATCTACAACCGGCTGCGGCTACAGATGCCGCTCGGTCTCGACACGACGCTCCTCTACTACCTGCACGACCCGCCGGGCGGGCTGACGAATGCCGATCTGCGGCTCACGACGCCATACAACACGCGTCGCAGCTACGGCCTTCCGCCGACGCCGATCAGCAACCCCGATCTCCAGGCGCTCGACTGGGCCGCGCATCCGGCGAACGTCAACTACCTCTATTTCATCGACAAACCCGACGCTTGTGGCGCGCTCACGTTCACGGCCAGCTTTCCACAGTTCGAGGTAGACGAAGCCGCGTGGAACGCTGCGGTCAAGGTGGGCACCGCCAACGGCTGCCCGTCGGCGACAAGCAAGTAGTGGTCGCCGTGGCGGGGGAGCCGCGCTCCGGGCGCCTGGGGGTCCTCGGCTGGCCGGTCGCTCACAGCCGCTCGCCGGCGATGCACCGCGCGGCGTTTGCCGCGCTCGGCTTGCAGGGCTGGAGCTACCAGCTGCTCCCGGTGCCGCCCGAGCTGTTCGAAGAGACGGTGCGGGCGCTGCCGGGCGCCGGCTTCGTTGGTGCGAACGTGACGCTGCCGCACAAGCAGGCGGCGCTCACGCTGGCCGATCACGCGAGCGAGCGTGCGCGCGCGATCGGCGCGGCCAACACGCTCAGCTTCACGCCCGACGGGACGATCTGGGCCGAGAACACGGATGCGCCGGGCCTGATCGCCGCGCTCGGCATCGACCCCGCCGGGCTCAGCGCGGTCGTGCTCGGCGCGGGCGGAACGGCGCGCTCCGCCGTGTGGGCGTTGCGCCACGCGGGTGCCAGCGTTGCCGTGTGGAACCGCACCCCAGAGCGCGCGCGGGCGCTTGCCGAGGCGCTCGATGTGAAGGTGGTTGACCGCGTGCAGCCGGTAGATATGCTGTTGAACTGCACTACTGTTGGGCTGGACAAATGGTCGAGTGAGGGAAACGCGGCGCTCGCCTCGCTCGGTCTCACAACCGATCTTGTTGGTAGGTGTGCCATCGTGGTCGACTTCGTGTACGCCAGCCGCCCAACCCAACTACTGATGACGGCCAGTGATCTCGGTGTGAACATAGTGGACGGATTGACGATTCTCAGCGAACAAGGCGCCCTCAGCTTCGAGCTCTGGACCGGGCATGATGCACCGCGTGAGCTGATGCGCAGCGCGGCCGCGGAGGCATAGCGAGATGGCTAGCTCCGCGCGCGCAGTGGCGTCTGCCGCGAAGTCTGGCTCCTCCAAGGCGCAGGGCACGTCCGGCAACGGCCGCCTTCCAGCGCCACCGGCGAGCGACGCGTTCTCGACGCACGCCGCAGGGTTGCAGCCGCCATCCCGCGCCGGTGGGCACCGCTTCCTGCTGGACGTCATCGTCGAGCTCGGCCTGTGCTCGCGCGAGAAGATCGCAGAGGCGATCGAGGTCGCGCGTGCCAGCGGCGACGCTCCGGAGCAGGTGCTGCTGCGCCAGGGCGCGATCAGCCCCGATGGGCTGGCGCAGGCGCGCGCTGAGCGCTACGGCTTCGACTACGTCGATCTCTCCAACTTCAACGTCGACATGGCCGCCGCGAACCTCGTGTCGAGCCAGCTCGCCAAGCGCTACGACGCGCTGCCGATCGCATTCGTCGATGAGCGAACCCTGCTCGTCGCGATGTCCGACCCGGCGAACGTCCTGGCGATCGACGACATCGCGATCCTCACCGGCTTCGAGGTGCGCGCCGCGGTCGCGACGAGCTACGACCTGGCGGCCGTCATCGCACGCCTGACCCGCTTCGGCGATGTCGTGCAGACTGGCGCCGAGGAGGAGGATGCGGAGCAGCAGACCCGGGCGGCCGAGATCCTCGAGCTGCACGAGTCGGCTGACGACGCTCCGGTCGTCAAGCTCGTGCACCAGCTGGTGGCGCAGGCCGTGGACGCCGGCGCGTCCGACCTCCACATCATCCCCATCGGCAAGGAGCTCCGCGTTCGCCTCCGCGTCGACGGGGTCTTGCGCGACGTGACGAGCGTGCCGCGACGGATGGCTGCCGGCGTCGTCTCGCGGATCAAGATCATGGCCGAGCTCGACATCGCCGAGCGGCGGGTGCCCCAGGACGGCAGGGTTGGGCTTGCCATCGACGGCCACGAGGTCGACCTTCGCGTCGTCAGCGTGCCCACCGTCCGCGGTGAGGGCATCGTGATGCGCATCCTCGACAAGAACGCGGTCACGCTGGACCTCAGCGAGCTGGGGATGGCGCCGGAGGAGCTGAAGCGCTTCGAGCGCGCGTACATGCAGCCCTATGGCGCGGTGCTCGTGACGGGGCCGACCGGCTCGGGCAAGTCCACCACGCTGTACGCCGCGCTCAACGCCGTGAACACGACTGAGAAGAACATCATCACGATCGAAGATCCGGTCGAGTACCAGATCGACGGCATCACTCAGATCCAGGTCAATCCAAAGGCCGGGCTGCTGTTCGACACCGGCCTGCGCGCGATGGTCCGAGCCGACCCGGACATCATCATGGTTGGCGAGATCCGCGACCGCGAGACGGCGAAGATCGCAACCGAGGCGGCGCTCACCGGCCACCTCGTCCTCTCGACGCTTCACACGAATGACGCGGCGACCTCCATCACGCGCCTGATCGAGATGGGCGTCGAGCCGTTCCTCGTCGCGTCGGCGATCGACTGCGTCGTCGCGCAGCGCCTCGTGCGCGTGCTCTGTACGCACTGCAAGCGTCGCGTGACTCTCCCGATGGACACGCTGCGCGAGTACGGCTACACCGCAAGCTCCGACATCGAGGCCTATGAGGCCGTCGGCTGCAAGCACTGCACCGGCTCGGGCTACCGCGGGCGCACCGGCATCTACGAGGTGATGACCGTGACGCCCGAGGTGCGCACGCTCGCGCTCGAGCGTCGCTCGGCGGCTGAGATGCTCGAGCTCGCCGTCGCTCAGGGCATGCGGCGGCTGCGCGACGACGGGCTGGAGAAGGTGAAGCAGGGCCGCACCTCGGTGAGTGAGGTTGCGCGCGTTGTCAACCGCAACGCCAACGGCGAATGACCGGCGGCGCGGTCGACGGGCCGGGCGTTGAGGCGTCCTCGCCAGCGGCCGATAGGTTGGTGAGCGTCCATGGCGATTGAGTTCTCCGAAGTTCTTCTCGAGGTGGTTGCGCGACGCGCTTCCGACCTCCACCTGACCGCGGGCGCTCCGCCGACGCTTCGCGAGCGGGGCCAACTCCGCCCGATCGCCGGCTATCCGGCGCTGACGCCAGACGACACGCGCGAATTCATCTACTCGATCCTCTCCACCGAGCAGCGCCGGCGCCTCGAAACCGATCTCCAGCTCGACTTTGCCTACGTGGTGCCGGGCAAGGCGAGGTTCCGCGTCAACGCGTTCTTCCAGCGTGGTGTGATCGCCGCGGCGTTCCGCCTCGTGCCGGCGCAGATGGTGTCGATCGACGAGCTCGGCCTTCCGGCCGCACTGCACACGCTCGCGCGCCGGCCGCGTGGTCTCGTGCTCGTGACTGGCCCTACCGGCTCGGGCAAGACGACGACCCTGGCCGCGATGATCGACGAGATCAACTCCTCCCGCGAGGAGCACATCATCACGATCGAGGATCCGATCGAGTTTCTCCACCACCACAAGCGCTGCCTCGTCAACCAGCGTGAGCTGGGCGCCGACGCGACCAGCTTCGCCACGGCGCTGCGCGCCGCGCTGCGTGAGGACCCCGATGTGATCCTGGTCGGTGAGATGCGCGACCTCGAGACGATCGGCACCGCGCTGACGGCGGCCGAGACCGGCCACCTGGTGCTGGCCACGCTGCACACGCAGGACGCGCCGCAGACGATCGATCGCGTGATCGACGTCTTTCCGCCGGAGCAGCAGAACCAGGTGCGGGTTCAGTTGTCGGTCACGCTTCAGGGCATCGTCAGCCAGCAGCTGCTGCCGACCGCCGACGGTTCAGCGCGCTGCGTCGCTTGTGAGGTGCTCGTCCCGACGCCCGGCGTGCGCAACCTGATCCGTGAGGCCAAGACGCACCAGATTCCGTCGGCGATCCAGACCGGAAGCGCGGTCGGCATGCAGTCGATGGATGCCGCCCTGGCGACGCTCGTGCGCGCAGGGAAGATAACCAAGGAGCTCGCCCAGTTGCGGTCATCGACGCCGGAGGAGCTGGGCCGCCTGCTCGGCGGCGTCACGCTCGTCGCATGACGACGTTCGCCTTCAAGGCAATGGATTTGGGCGGCGCCCAGATGCATGGGACGGTCGACGCCGATTCCAAGCAGGTGGTCTCCGATCAGCTCAAGACACGCGGGCTGATCGTGCTCGACATCGTCGAGAAGCGCAGCCTCGGCAGCTTCAACGTGACGCTGTGGGAGCGCGTGACGCTCAGCGACCTCGCGATCTTCTCGCGCCAGCTTGCGACCATGGTCTCATCGGGCATGACGATCCTCCGCGCGCTGTTCGTGCTCGAGGAGCAGACGGAGCGCGTCAAGCTCAAGGAGATCCTCGTCGAGGTGCGCAAGGATGTCGAGGCCGGCCTGCCGCTGAGCGACGCCATGGGCCGTCATCCGAAGGTCTTCGGCCCGCTGTTCACGTCGATGATCCACGCGGGCGAGGTCGGCGGCATGCTCGAGGATTCGCTGGTGCGGATCGCCGATCAGCTCGAGAAGGAAGACGCGCTGCGGCGTCAGGTGCGCTCAGCGATGGTCTACCCCTCGGTCGTGACAACGGTCGCGCTGATCGTGATGGTCGTGCTCGTCGCCTACGTCGTCCCGGTGTTCGCCAGCGTGCTGGCGCAGTTCGCAACGAACGCCTCGGGTGCGCAGCTGCCGTGGATGACGCAGGTCTGCGTTGACATCTCCCATGCCGTCACCGGTTACGGATGGGCGATCCTGCTGGGGGTGGGTCTCGTGGCCTACCTCTTCTACCGCTGGAAGCGCTCGACGGAAGGCCGCGCGCAATGGGATGCGCTGCGCCTGAAGTTCCCGTTCCAGATCGGCGAGATCGTTCAGAAGATCTCGATCGCGCGCTGGGCCCGCACGCTCTCCTCGCTCACAGCTGCCGGCGTGCCGCTGCTCGAGGCGCTCGACATCACCGGCAGGACGGCCGGCAACGAGGTTGTGCACAAGGCGATGGACGACGTGATCGCCTCGGTGAAGGCCGGTGGCACGATTGCCGAACCGCTCGGCAGGGCACCGGTGTTCCCGATGATGGTGAGCCACATGGTCTCGGTCGGCGAGTCCACCGGCGAGCTCGACTTCATGCTGACGAAGATCGCCGACTTCTACGAGGAGCGTGTCAGCGCCGCCGTGAAGGCGCTCACCTCGATCATCGAGCCGGTGATGATCGTGTTCATCGGGAGCATGGTCGGCTTCGTCGTCATCTCGATGTACCTGCCGCTGTTCAAGGTCTACAACGAGGTGCAATAGCTCCGTCCTCGCCGGCCTTTGGCCGGCTGCGGGCGTCGCCACTCACTGCGCTGGATGGCTCTAGCATCCAGTCATCGCTCGTGTACATCACTTGATGATGCCCCGTCGGGGCTGGCTGTTGGCGCCAGTGGTTGCCGGCACGCTCGCAGCGATCGCGCTGGCGACGGGGGCCAGTGGCAGCGATGTGGCTGCTGCGGCCTACCGGGTGGCGCTGTTCCGCCAGGTTGGACTGACCTTGTGGGATTCCGGCTGGTACGCCGGGCACTGGACGTTCGATTACTCGCTGCTGTTCCCGCCGGTCGGGGCGGCGCTCGGGATTGCGGCCACCGATGTGCTCTGCGCCGTGGTGTCGGCATGGGCTTTCGACCGTCTTGCCGTGCCCCATTTCGGCCGCGCCGGTCGAGTCGGAGCGATCGTCTTCGCTGCCGGCACGCTGGTGCAGGTCGCCGACGGTCGCGTCCCGTTCCTGCTGGGCCAGACGCTCGCCCTGGTGGCTCTTCTCGGAGTGCAGCGCCACGCCGGCGGATGGAGGCGGTGGTGGCCGCTTGCCGGCGTGTTTGCCTTCGCAGCGTCGCTCGCAAGTCCTTTGGCCGGGGCTTTCCTGGCGCTGGCGGCTTTCGCCTGGCTGCTCGCTGACCTGCCGGCGCTGAACCTGCGCGCCGGCACCCTCGCCATCGCCGCGGTGTTGCCGATCGCTGCGATGGAGTTGGCCTTCAAGGGCCTCGGGGCGATGCCGTTCGCCTCGCTTGACTTCGTCGGCATGATGGTGGCGTCGACGGCACTGCTGGCGCTGACGCCTGTCACTGCGCGGGCACTGCGGATCGGCATCGCGCTGTACATGGTCTCCGTCGTCGGCTCCTATCTCGTGCCCAGTGCGGTGGGCGTGAACATCACGCGGCTCGGTACGAGCTTTGGACTCGGCCTGCTCGTCTGCATGCCCGCGCTTTGGCGGAACTGGCGCTCGCGCCTGATCCTGGCTGTCGCGCTCGTCCCGTTCGCGCTGGGCGAGTGGGTACCAGCCGCCCCCGCGCTGGGTGGGGCCAGCAACCCAGGGGTGAATGCGGCGTACTTCCGCCCGCTGTTGGGCTATCTAGAGCCACATGACCATCCGCTGGCGCGAGTTGAGGTCGTGCCCACAGCGGGACACTGGGAGGCCGACTACGTCGCAATCGACCTGCCGGTCGCACGCGGCTGGGAGCGACAGGTGGACACCGTCGAGAACCCGATCTTCTACGTCGCGGGAGCGCTGAACGCGAAGTCCTACCGAGCGTGGCTGATGCGCAACGGTGTCCGCTTCGTCGCGCTCGCCGATGCGCCACTCGACTATGCGGGGGTTGCGGAGGCGCGGCTCGTGCGAGCGGGCGTACCGGGGCTGAAGCTTGTCTGGCGCAGCGCCCACTGGCGCGTCTACGAGCTGGCGGGGGCGAGCGGGATCGTCAGCGGGCCGGGGCGGCTGGTGAGCGAGCGCGGCTCCAGCATCGTGCTCGACCTAACCCGGCCCGGCCGGCTGCTGGTGCGCGTCCACTACGAGCCCGCGTGGCAAGTACGCAGCGGGCGGGCGTCGCTGCGCGAGAGTGGCGGCGGCTGGCTGGTGGTGTCGGCGCGCCGCAGCGGCCGCGTCGCGCTCCAGCTCAGCCTGTGATCTGCAGGCGCCCGTTCACGCCAACTCTGACCGTGCGGTCACCGCGCAGCATCGCGAGCAGCTCCTCGCCAACCAGCTCACGCCGCCACCCGGTCAGTGTGCGCACGTCGGGGTCCGGCTTGTCGAGACGCACGCTGGAAACGACCGCGGCAAGATCGGCGCGCGCGGCCAGCAGCTCGTAGGCCAGCCCCGACTCCAGTGCGCGTGCCCGGACCACGGCCTCGGCGAGCGCGATCTGCGGCGCATCGATCGGCGAGCTCGCATCGTGGGAGCGTTCCTCGAGTGAGATCGCCGGGCCGTGGGCGCCGTCTGCGATGACCGCCAGCAACTCGACGCCGCGACGGCGCAGGTTCCCCGGGTTGACGCCCCGGATCTGCTCGAGCTGCTCAGGCGTGCGCGGCGCGCGCTTGGCGAGCTCGATGATCGCGATATCGCTGAGCACCGTGCTCGCGGGGCGGTCCTGACGCTCCGCGAGCTCCTCGCGGTGGACCACCAGAGCGTAGGCGATGGCCCGTGCCGCTGGGCTCAGCGAGCCGATCCGTGGCAGTCGCGCGAAGACCTGGTCGCGGTCGCGGACGTCGCTGGCACGCTCGAGCGAGCGGCACTCCTCGAGCGCCCAGCCCATGCGGCCTGTCGCGGTCAGCCGGCGTTCGAGCTCGCCCGCGAGGTCGAGCAGGTGCAGCACGTCCTCACGGGCGTAGGAGAGCTGTTCGGCGTCGAGTGGCCGGCGGTCCCAGCGCGTGAAGCTCGCGGTCTTTCCGAGCCGCACGCCGACCAGCTCGCGCAACAACGTGTCATAGCTCGCTTGAGCACTGAGGCCGGCAAACCCGGCGGCCAGCTGCGTGTCGAAGATCGAGGTCACCTCGGTCTGCGCACGGCGGCGCAGCAGCGCGATGTCCTGGCGGCCGGCGTGGACGACGACGCTCACCGCCGGATCGGCGAGCAGCCCGGCGAGTGGCGTCAGATCGAGCTGATCGTCGAGCGTGTCGAGCACGATGACCGCGACGCCATCCGCGTCTGCGACCGCGAGCTGGATCAGGCACAGCAGCGTGCGGTAGCGGCGCTCGCCGACGAACTCCGTGTCGAGGCCGATCCGCCCCGCGGCGCGGGCGCGCGCTGTGAACTGCTCGAGTGTCGGGTCGCTCATGCGAGGCCGAAGCCGCCCTCGTCGCCCCGCCGGCTGCCGCGCTGGAATCGCTTGAAGATCATGTCTCGCTCCATGGGACCAATGCCCGGCCCGCGGTCTGTGACCTCGAGCGAGGCGGGATCGCCGGGTCTGCCAGCGTGGACGCTCACCACGCTGTGGGTCGGAGCGATCCGCGTTGCATTGTCGAGCCCGTCGCGGACGATGCGTGCGGCCGCGCGGCGGGTCAGGTGGCTAGACCTCGGCAAAGCGGTAGCCCGCGCCACGCACCGTGAGGATCAGGCGGGGCGTCTCCGGTTGGGTCTCGAGCTTCTCGCGGAGGTGGCGAATATGCACGTCGATCGCTCGCGGATCGCGGTAGGCGGAGTCTCCCCAGATCGTTCGCAGCAGCTCTTGGCGGTTGAACAGCCGACCGGGCTCGGCCATCAGGCACGCCAGCAGCTCGAACTCGGAGAACGTCAGCCGCACGGATTCGTCGCGCACGCTCACCTCGCGCTGGCCGCGGTCGAGCGTTACGCCTCCGACGCTCAGCTGGTCGGCGCCGGCCGTGCGCGGCGAGCTGCGACGCAGAACGGCTCGGATGCGGCTGCGTAGCTCGGCGAGCCCAAAGGGCTTGGTGACGTAGTCGTCCGCTCCCGCTTCGAGTCCCTGGACGGCGTCGGCTTCGCTGTCGAGCGCGGTGAGCATGATTATCGGCACGACATTCCGCGCTGCCCGCAGCGCGCGGCAAACCTCATAGCCGTTCGGCCCGGCGCCAAGGGCGACATCGAGCAGCACCACGTCGAAATGCTCGGTGGATGCGCGCTCGATTGCGGCGTTGCCGTCGGCGACCGCGCTTACCTGATGTCCCTCGCGCGTGAACGAGCGAGTCAGCGTGTCGCGCAGTGACGCCTCGTCATCAACGACGAGGATCGACAGCGTTGGTGTGCCCTGCAACGGCATCTGCACGCCCCGGACGCTAGCGCCTCGGCAGCAGATACAGCACCGCACCGTGCGGCAGGCCCGCGGCGTGCGACACGTCGATGCCGTGGGCGCGTATCCAGCGGGCCCCCGGCGAGCACGGCGCGAGCTCCAGCAGATCGCTCGGCACGCACGGTCCGCCGATGTAGCCAAAGCGGACCTCGCCGCGGGCGACGAGCGAGGCCAGCTTGGAGACTGGCAGCAGCTCATGCTGATCGTAGGAGGTGAGCGAGAGGATCGGCTGGACGTCATGGACGATGATCGCTCCCACTTCGCTCGGGTCGGCGACGACGAACTCGTAGTGGGCGCCGTCACGATGCGTGCGGATGTAGCTGCTGATGTCATCGACCTCCCTGGTGGCGATGACGCCCGTATGGCCGCTGTCGTACTCGTGGTTGTCGATCAGGCCGATGCAGACTCCCAGCGGCAGGCCAAATGCGACCACGGCGAGGCCGGCCGCCGCCAGCGACTTGCGCCAGCGGCCACGCGGGGCCGCGAATGCGCCGAGGGCGATCACCGCTCCCAGGAGGCTCGCCAGCCAGACGGCGCTCGAGCTGCCGAGCAGGTAGAGCGCGTACAGAGCGAGGGCGGCCGCCGCGACCGATCCAGCGACGCGTCGGTAGCGACCGTCGCCGAGCGCCCACGCCAAGCCGATTCCAGCGCCGGCGGCAACCGCCGGCGTGAACCCCTCGGCGTAGCGCGGATGGAGCCTTGCCATGGCGCTGTAGAGCACGAAGCCGATCGCCAGCCAGGCGAGCATCGTCACAGCGAACGCGCGGCGCGCTCGCTCATCGGGTGCCCGCGCGCGGATCGCCGTCTGCGCCAGCGCCGGCAGCCCGAGCAACAGCGCGGCGAGCAGCACGTAGCCGATTCGCAAGCCCGACAGAGGGTCGTTGTGATCGAACAGCCGCAGCGGCGAGGGCGACGCAATCGCGACCTGCGAGCGAGCCAGCTCGCTGTTGTTTGCCGGCTTGGTGATGGCGAGACCCTGTGCGTTCAGCAGCCCCTGCGTGGCCGAGCCGGCGATCCGGTCGTAGCCGTTGTAGACGAACGCGGCATTCCAGGAGCTGCCGTTCGTCGAGCCGATCGCATACGGCCTCTGCGACGCCGGAAATGCGAGCGTGGCGGTCAGCCACGACAGCGCGACGACGAGGAACACCGCAGCGCTCGCCGCCATCCGTGCCACGCGGCGCCGGCGGCAGACGAGCAGCCCGAACGCCAGCAGCGCCGGCAGGCAGACGAGGCCCTGGAAGACCTTGACGTTGAAAGCGACGCCCATCGTGGCGGCGGCGAGATAGGCCCAGCGCGAGCGGTCGGTCTGGGCGAAGCGGACCAGCAGCCACAACGCGAGGACATTGAGCACCATCGCGACGCTGTCCATCGTGTCGCTGCGCGAGCTGAGCACCGCGATCGGCAGGACCGCCAGCGCGAGCGCGCTTCCCAGCCCTGCCAGCGGCCCGAGCATGCGCCGCACCGCGTCGTAGAGCAACGGCACCGCGAGCGTCCCGGCGAGCGCCGGCGGAAGCTTCAGCGTGACCGAGCTGTAGCCGAACAGTTGCGTTGAGACGACCTGCAGCCACAGGTCGATCGGCGGCTTGTCGACGGCGATCGTCCCGCCCGGCTCGTAGGCGCCGAAGAAGAAGTTGTGCGCTGACAGCGACATGCTGCGCACGGCGGCGTCGTAGAACGGGTCGTTCGGGACGGCTCGCAGCGACCACAGGCGCAGCCCTGCGGCGAGGATCGTGATGAGCGCGAGCGCCGCCAGCTCGCCCGCGGGCCGGGCGGGTCGTGGGAGCCGCGTGCGCTTCGCTGTCTGCGGGGCCGCCACGGCCGGCGCATCATCGCATGTCCTCTCCCGGCGCCACCCGCTAGGCTCGGCGCATGGCCGAGAGCGCCGATTCACCCGACTCGCCGACACCCTGCAGCGCATGCCGCGGGAGCGGCAGCGTGAGCTCGAGCCTCGGCGGCGAGCAGCACACGGTGCGCTGCCCATGGTGTGACGGTGCGGGGATCTGGATTCCCGCACACGATGCGCAGGCTCACTGGCGTACAGTCGAGGCGTCACCCGTCGCGTAGAAAGGGGTGCACGGGGTCATTCACAGTTGTCCATTTCCGTTCTGGACGCTTAAGGTTCCTGGTGGCGCGGTCGATAGGACGCGCTAGGAAGGCCAGCCGGGCGTATCCACGCCCGTTGCGCTGGCGCCGCACCCACCATTTCGGATCCTAGGAGGATCAATGCTGCATAAGCTGCGCCAGCGCGCACAAGACGAGCGAGGGTTCACCCTCATTGAATTGCTCGTCGTGATCCTGATCATCGGCATTCTTGCCGCGATCGCCATCCCATCCTTCCTCAACCAGAAGAGCAAGGCCTATGACGCGTCGGCCAAGGAGCTCGCGCGTACCGCTGAGACGACCGCCGAGACGTACGCCACCGACAACGGCGGCAGCTACGTCGGCCTGAACCAGACCACGCTCAACTCCTACGAGCCGTCGATCCAGACCGCCACCGGCAACGGCAACGCGTGGATCTCCGCGGCCAGCGGAACGGCTACCGGCTATACGGTGACCGCGACCGCCAACAACACCGGCGACACCTACTCGATTGTCCGCACGGGCGGCACCATCACGCGTAGCTGCGCCAACAGCGGCAGCAGCACCACCTGCGTCGGCGGCACCTGGTAGCGCCACGCACAGCAGTTCAGGCCTCACAGCGTTACGGGGCGGCCCTCAGGGGCCGCCCCGTCGCTTGCATGGGCGGCAGCCGTGAGCACCACCGTCGCCTACGCGATCCTCGCGGGTGTCCTCGGGGCCGCCGTCGGCTCGTTCCTCAACGTCGTCGTCTACCGGCTCCCGCGCGGCGAGTCGCTGATCTCGCCGCCGTCGCATTGCCCGGCTTGCGCGGCGCCGATCAAGCCCTACGACAACGTGCCGCTGCTCGGCTGGATCTGGCTGCGCGGGCGCTGCCGGGCGTGCCGGGCGCCGATCTCGCCGCGCTACCCGCTCGTCGAAGGCGGGACCGCCGCGCTGTGCGTGGCGGTCGTGCTGACACAGTCCACGCTCGTCCGGGTCGTGCTCGGCCTCGTGCTCGTCCTCGTCGTCGTGCCGGTCGCGCTGATCGACCTTGACCACCACATCATCCCCAACCGGATCACGGTTCCGGGAGCGCTCGCGGCGCTTGCGCTCGGGTCGGCGCTCGACGTGTCCGGCGAGCCGGAGCGGCTGATCGCGGGGGCCGCGGCGGCCGGATTCCTGCTGCTTGCGGCGCTCGCCTACCCGCGGGGCATGGGGATCGGCGACGTCAAGCTCGCCGGCGTGATCGGCCTGCTGCTCGGTCGCGCGGTCGCGGCGGCGATGCTCGCGGCGCTGCTCGCCGGCGTCATCGTCGGCGCGGCCGTGATCGCGCGCACACCGCCCGCCGTGCGCCGCAACGCGGGCCTTCCGTTCGGCCCGTTCCTCGCCCTCGGTGGCCTCGTCGGGTTGTTCGCGGGGCGGGCCATCGTCACGGCGTACCTGCACGCATTCAGCTAGGTTGCGGGGATTAGGCCGCTGGCCGTGGGCCGCGACGCGACGGGAGGTACCGGTGGTGCGGAGGATGCGCGAGCAGCTGGAAGGTGAGCGAGGCTTCACGCTGATCGAACTGCTGGTCGTGATGCTGCTCATCGGCATTCTCGCCGCGATCGCCATCCCGGCGTTCCTCAACCAGAGGGCCAAGGCCTACGACGCGTCGGCGAAGGAGCTCGCGCGGACGGCCGAGACCACCGCCGAGACGATCGGCACCGACTACAACGGCAGCTACGCCACCGTGAGCATGGCCACGCTGGCGAGCACCGAGAGCTCGATCCTGACCGCCGCCGGCTCCCCCAACGCCTGGCTCAGCGCCGCCGGCCCGCTGTCCGGCGGGGCCGGCTACTACGTCACGACGACCGCGGCGAACACCGCCGATCAGTTCGAGATCATCCGCTCCGCCAACGGCACCGTCAGCCGCTATTGCGTCGCCGGGAGTGGCGGAGTTCCCGCCTCAAGCCTCCAGGGCGTGGCCAGCAGCGGAGCCGCGCTGACCCAGGTTGCAGGCGGCTGCGCGGACGGCACATGGTAGTGCCCGGAAGCTGCGAATTGCTCTGATATCGGGGCCGATTGCGCTGCTAAGGTTGCACCGACGCATGGTCGATGTCTGACTGCATGGGCGCCGAACTGTGTCGGTGTCGGTCCCCCAATGATGTTCGAGCGCCTGCGACCAACCACCTCCACGAAAACCGCCAACGCGGAGGGTGGTGGAGCATCGGTCAAGGCGGAGTCCGCAGTGCCGGACGCGAGCCCTGGCGCCGCGCGAGGATCGCGTGAGGCTCGCGGGCGAGAGCGTCCCGTCGTCGGACTGGATATCCAACCGGGCCTGCTGGTCGCAGCGAAGTGCCGCGTCGAGGGCCGGCTGCTCGTAGAACGCGCGGCCTACACGCCGCTCGCGCTCGATGTCGTCCGTGACGGCGAGGTCAACAACATCCCCGCTCTCGGCAGAGCGCTCGCCGAGCTGTTCCACACGAGTCGTCTGGAGCGTCGTGTGCGGATCGGCATCGCCAACCAGCGCATCGTCATGCGCCGCATCTCGCTGCCGCCACTCGTCGACGCGAAGGAGATCGATCTGGCCGTGCGGTTTCAGGCGCAGGACGAGATCCCGATGCCGCTCGACAGCGTCGTGCTCGACTACCGCTCACTGGGGATCGTCGCAAGCGAGTCCGGTCCCCGCCTTGACGTGCTGCTGGTGGCCGCGCGCCGCGACATGGTCGAGCGCGTGCTGGAGGCGGCGAGCCTTGCCGGTCTGAGAGTCGATGGCGTCGATCTGGCGGCGTTCGGAATGGTGCGCGCGTTGCGCCCCGCCGACGCTGACCCCACGACACGGATCCTCTATCTCGCCATCGGCGGGATGACGAACCTCGCCATCAGCCAAGGCTCCACGTGCGAGTTCACGCGGGTCATCGCGTCCGGTGTCGAGCAGATAGCGGCGGATGTCGCGTCGCGCTGCGGCGTTTCGCTCGGCGAGGCGCGGCGACTCGTGAGCTCTGCCGGGACTGCGTCGTCGTTGGGGCCGACTCAGCACGCGCCGCTGGCGCCGGCGCCGCCGATCCCCGGGGCGTACGGCGCTCCCGGCTCGGGCTCGGCAGACATCCAATCCGGCGGGATCGAGCCGCTGGAGATCATGCCGCAGAGCGCCGGCGATCGGACCGCGATCATCCGCACCACGCTCACCGAGGGGATTCGCCGGATCGCCGCCGAGGTCCGCAACTCGCTCGACTTCTACGTATCCGCGCAGGGTGAGGGCCCGGTCGCGCGTGGCGTGCTGTGCGGGCCCGCCCTGGAGATCGCCGGCTTCGAGGCGGCGCTGTCAGGCGAGCTCGGCATTCCCGTCGCGCGTGGCGCAGTGGCGCTCGCGTCCAGCGATGCTGCCGGCGGCGTGCCGACGAGCCTGATCGCGGTGGCGGCCGGCCTGTCCGTCTCGGAAGGCCCGTCGTGAGAGCCGTCAACCTCATCCCGCCCGAGCAACGGCGTGGAGCGGGTGGCATTGCAGGTCGCACCGGCGGCGCGGTGTACGTGATCATCGGCGCGCTGCTCGCGCTCGTCGTGCTCGGGGTCGTCTACGCGTACGCCGTGCGCGACGTCGCCAAGCGCACGACGACGCTCGCTGAGGTCACCAACGATGTCTTGGCCTTGCAGCAGCGAGCCGCCACGCTGAACCCGTACACGGTATTCCAGGCGTTCGCCGGCGAGCGCATCGTCGCCGTCTCCGAGCTCGCCGAAGAGCGCTTCGACTGGGCCCGTGCGATGGCGCAGATTGCCCTCGCGCTGCCACCCACGGTGACGCTGCTGTCGCTCAGCGGCGCCACGGCCAGCTCCTCGACGCCGACGACCGCTCCGCCGGCGGGGTTCAGCCTCAGCGGCTGTGCCGACAACCAGCCGGTCGTCGCGACGACCCTCAGCAGGCTCCGCGAGCTCAAGGACGTCGCGAGCGTGACTGTTCAGAGCTGGACGAAGCCCGAAGGCGTTCCGCTGGGGCTGCGCAATGTTGTCGCGCTCGCGGACGCAGGAGCCTGTCCCTACGTGATGTTCAACATGACGCTCAGCTACAACGCCGGCTACGGCATTCCCGCGCCGCATCTTCCGCCCGGCGTGAGCGTGCCAGCTGGTAGCGGGAGAGGGTGAGATGGGGTCCCGCGCCCGGCTCATCATCAGCGTCGTCGTCGCCATCGTCGCTGTCGGCGCGATGTGGATACTGCTCGTCGCGCCGAAGCGCAGCGAGGCAAGCAAGCTGCTCGCGGAGGTCGCGAGCGAGCAGGCGGACCGTGCTGCGGCCGAGCAGCAGTTGGCGTCGGCTGAGCAGGCTCGGAACGGATACGCCACGAATGTGATCTGGTTGAAGCGGCTCGAACGGTCGGTGCCGCGGAGCGACCAGGAGCCCCAGCTGATCGACCTGGTAAACGCGTTGGAGGAGGGCCACGACGTCAACTACACCATCACCGACTTGGGCCCGGGCTCGCCGACCACCGCCGGATTCCCGACGCTCACCTTCACGTTCACCTTCGAGGCCAGCTACATCGACTTGCAGCGGTTCCTCGGCGCGCTGGACGACCTGACGCTCGCCAACGGCGTGAACGTGCGCGCCGGCGGGCGCCTCGCAGCGATCAGCTCCATCTCGCTCGTGCCCCACGGGGTGAACGACACTCAGGCGACGGTGATCGTGACCGTGTACCAGAGCACGGCGCCCGCCGCGACCGTGCCCACGGGAGCGACCGGGGCCAGCGGAGCGACCGGGGCCAGCGGAGCGACCGGGGGCACGGGAATGACCGGGGCGAGCACGGCGGCTGCTCCATGACCTTCCTGCGTTCGCTGCTCACCGATCTACGGGAGCGCCAGATCCTGCCGGCGGTTGTGCTGCTTGCCGTCCTCGCGATTGCGATCCCTGTGGCAGCACACATTGCGTTGTCCAAGAGCGCCGCGCCTGCACCGGCCAACATCCCGCAGGTGTCCGGGGCGGCGCCGCACGGAGTGCTCCCGCCGGCGCAGGAGATCGTGGTCGCGCAGACCGCGCCGACGCAGACCCAAGTGGTGTTCCCGGGCAGAGAGCTGAACCCGTTCCGCGAAGTGACCGCGAGCGGCGCGAAGTCCGTCACCGGCGCCACGTCCGCCACCGGCGCCACATCCGCCACCACGACGACCACGACGACGACGACGACCACGACCACGAAGCCCAAGAAGCCAACCACCGGCCCGTCACGCGTCACCGCGACCGAGGCCTACACCGTCGAGGTCGAGACCGACTACGGGAGTCAGGAGGACCTCCTGCTGGATGTCCAGCGTCTTACGCCGCTACCCGCGAACATCTCCCCCGAGGTTGTCTACCTCGGCGTGCTGAAGGGTGGCAAGCGGGCGGTGTTCCTGCTGACCGGGGCGGTGCCGGTCACGTTGACCTTCCATGGCGGGGTGACCTGCTACCCGGCGCTCGATCAGTGCCAGATCGTCGAGCTCGCCCCGGACGAGGGTCTCGAGCTGACCCCGACGAGCAGCGACAGCGGTATCTCGACGTTCACGTTCGCGCTCGGATCGATCGGCGTGAAGAAGTACCCGACCGCGGCCGCAGCGACAGCCGCCCGCGAGAGCAGCTCGCAGGCCGGACAGCAACTGATCGAAGCCTCGACGTCGACAGCGCTGCCGAGCTTCAACTTCGACCTCGCGCTCGACTCGATCGTCCAGGCGCCGTCGAGCTCGGCCACGGGGTCCACCGGCACCACGTCGAGCACGGCGGCCAGCGGCTCCAGCGGCGCAACGTAGCGAGCGCCCGCAGAGGTGCGTAGCGGCCGCTCCGGCGTCCTGGCAGGGCAACCAGCGGGCCTCGCTCCGTAAGCTTCGTCACCTGATGGCTTTGGTGCGCATGATCACCGCAGGCGAGTCGCATGGCCCGGGACTGACCTGCATCGTCGAAGGGCTGCCGGCCGGGCTGGAGCTCGACCGAGACGCGATCAATCGCGACATGGCGCGGCGCCAGCTCGGTCACGGTCGCGGCGGGCGAATGAAGATCGAGCGGGACGCCGCCGACGCGACCGGCGGCGTACGCCACGGTCGCACACTCGGTGGGCCGATCGCGCTGACGATCGCCAACCGGGACTTCGCCAACTGGGAGGAACGGATGAGCCCCTGGCCGGTCGATCAGGCGACCGAGGAGGTGCACCTGCCACGGCCCGGGCACGCCGATCTGGCGGGCCTTCAGAAGTACGGCTTCACCGACGTGCGCGATGTGCTCGAGCGCGCGAGCGCCCGCGAGACTGCTGCCCGCGTCGCGGGGGGCGCCGTATGCAAGGAGTTCCTCCGTGCGCTCGGCGTGGAGGTCGTCTCGCACGTCGTCCAGATCGGATCGGTCCACGCACCGGCGAGCGGTGAGCCGTTGACGCTCGAGCGCTTCGCGAACGTCGACTCCTCGGCGGTCCGCTGCCTGGACGAGACCGCGACGCGGGCGATGGTCGCCCACATCGATCGCCAGCGGAAGGCCCACGAGTCGATTGGTGGCGTGTTCGAGGTGCGCGCGTTCGGCCTCGTCCCGGGACTCGGCTCGCACGTCTCGTGGGAGCAGCGACTGGACGGCCGCCTGGCGGGGGCAATCTGCTCGATCCAGGCGATCAAGGGCTTCGGCCTGGGGGACGGCTTCGCGCTCGCCGAGCAGCCGGGGTCGTGCGCCCACGACGAGATCTTCCATTCGGGGCAGCGCGGCTTCTATCGTGAGACCAACCGAGCGGGTGGCGTCGAGGGCGGCATGACAAACGGTGAGGTGCTGATCGTTCAGGGCGCGATGAAGCCGCTGCCGACGCTCACCAAGCCGCTGCGCTCCGTCGATATCGCCACGCTCGAGCCCGCGGGGGCTCTACGCGAGCGAACAGACTCGTGCACCGTGCCGGCGGCCGGCGTGGTCGGCGAGGCGATGGTCGCCTGCGTCCTTGCCGACGCCTACCGCGAGAAGTTCGGCGGCGACCACATTGACGACGTGCGCGCGGCGCTCCGCGCATACTGCGAGCGGATTGGATGGCACGCGCGCTGAGCTCTCGCGGCGCGACGGTCATCGTCGGCTTCATGGGGGCCGGCAAGACGACGGCGGCGCGGGCGCTCGCGACGGCGCGTCGCACGTCGGCGATCGATGCCGACCGGCTTATCGAGGACCGGCTCGGCTGCACGATCCGCCAAGCGTTCGAGCGCGATGGCGAGGCGGCGTTTCGCGCGGTCGAGGAGAGCGTCGTCGCCGAGCTGCTCGATCGGTCCTTGCCCGACCAGATCATCTCGCTGAGCGGCGGCGCCGTCACCTCGGAGCGTGTGCGCAAGAAGCTCGGTCGCCATCTGGTGGCGTGGATCGATGTCGACGTGGCGCACGCTTGGCGGCGCAGCGCGGGCGGCAAACGGCCGCTGGCACGCGACCGCTCGGCGTTCGAGGCGCTGTACCGGGAGCGCCGATCGCTGTACGAGTCGGTCGCCGATGCGATCCTGCCGGCCGCTGCCCGCTATGCGGTGCCGCGCGCCTATGACGCGCTCGAGTCCGCGCGGCTCGCGCCCGCCGGAACGCGCCTGCTGTGGGCCGTGAGCGAGTCGGCGGAGTACCCGGTGTGGGTCGGTCGCGAGCTGCTGGGCGCCGGCGTGTGGCCGATAGCGCGCCCGCCCTCCCGGCGCTTCCTGATCACCGACGAGCACGTCGCCCCACTGTGGTCGGGACGGCTGGGGGATCTCGACGGCCGGCTGCAGATCGCTGCCGGCGAGTCCAACAAGACGCTCGCCAGCGCCGAGGCCGTGTGGCGTGGTCTGGCGGCGGCCGGGGTGACGCGCAGCGACCATCTCGTTGCCCTCGGTGGTGGTGTCGTTGGCGACCTCACCGGCTTCTGCGCAGCCACCTACCAGCGCGGTGTTCCGGTGGTACAGGTCCCGACGACGCTCGTCGCCCAGGTCGACTCGGCGTTTGGTGGCAAGACCGGCGTTGACATACCGGAAGCGAAGAACTACGTCGGCGTCTACCACCAACCTGCCGGGGTGCTCGTCGATCCGGCGACGCTCGACACGTTGCCGGCCGTAGAGCTGAACGCCGGCTACGCAGAGGTGCTGAAGACTGCGCTGATCGCAGGCGGCGAGCTGTGGGAGTGGATCGCCGCCGATGCGCCGATCGACCAGCGGCTGATCATCGAGTGCATCCGCTGCAAGCTCGGTGTCGTTGCCGGCGATGAGCGCGACAGTGGCACCCGGCAGACGCTCAACCTCGGCCACACCGTTGGTCATGCGATCGAATCGGTCACCGGCTACTCCCGCTATCGGCACGGCGAGGCGCTGGCGCTCGGCCTGCTCGTCGCGCTGCGGCTGTCGGGGCTGGACGACCTCCGCGAGCGGGTCGCAGGGCTGCTCGCGGCGCACGGCCTGCCGACCGCTGCGACCGGGATCGACGTGGACGCCGTCCTCGCCGCGACGAAGCTCGACAAGAAGCGCGGACCGAAGGGAGTGCCGATGGTGCTGGTGGCGGAACCGGGGCGCGTCCGCCACGGTGCGGATGTCGATGACGCTGATCTGGAGCTGGCGGTACGCGAGGTGCTGACATGACTGCGCGAGCCCGGCTACGGTGGCCGCGATGAGCCATCCACGCAGCCGCGTCGAAGTGATGCACGGCGTCAACCTCGACATGCTGGGTCGGCGCGAGCCGGCGCACTATGGCACGCTCACGCTCGCGGAGCTCGAGCGCCAGATCGGTGAGTTCGCGCGCCAGCTGGAGCTCGAGGTGGGCTTCTTCCAGACGAACTCCGAGGCCGAGTTCGTCGAGCATCTCCACCAGCTCTCCGGATCGGCGGACGGGCTGCTGCTGAATCCTGGCGCCTGGACGCACTACTCGTGGGCGATCCACGACGCGCTCGAGATCGCCGGGCTGCCGGCGATCGAGGTCCACCTGTCGAACGTCGACGGCCGCGAGGAGTGGCGGCGCGTGTCGGTCGTGCGCGAGTTGTGCGTCGCCTGCGTCAGCGGGCAAGGCGTCGAGGGGTACCGCGAGGCTCTCGTGCGTCTGAGCAAGGAGCTCGACGGATGAGCGGGACGCGCGTCGAGCGCGTCCGCATGTTGCTCGAGCCGCACGAGCTCGATGCCCTGATCGTGCAGTCCGGCGCGAACCTTCGCTACATGACCGGATTCACGGGAAGCAGCGGCGCAGCGGTGGTCTGCGCCGAGGGCAGCTCCCGCTTCCTGACCGACTTCCGCTACGAGGAGCAGGCGCGCGGGGAAGTCGATCCGGCGTTCGAGCAGGAGATCGTCTCGGGCCCGCTGCTCGACGGGCTCGCCGGCGCGCTCCCGTCCGGGCGCGCCGGCTTCGACGAGTTGACGACGACCGTCCACCAGCTGGAGGGCCTTCGTGAGCTGCTCGGCGCACGCGTCGAGCTGGTGGCCGCCGGCAGCCTGGTGGAGGGTCTGCGCGCAGTCAAGGACGAGCACGAAATCGACCGCATCGGCGCCGCGGCGGCCTTGGTCGATGGGATCTACGAGTGGCTGGTGGGGCGCGGGTTTGCGGGCCGGCGCGAGCGGGCCGTCGCGCTCGAGCTCGAGCACGAGATGCGGCTGCGCGGCGCGAGCGGCCCGAGCTTCGACTCGATTGTCGCGAGTGGTCCGCACGGGGCGCTGCCGCACGCCGCGCCGCGCGATGTCACGATCGATCCAGGCACGCTCGTGACCGTCGACATCGGCGCGATGCTCGACGGCTACTGCTCGGACTGCACGCGCACGTTCGCGATCGGCGAGCCCAGCGGCGAGGCGCGCGACATCTACGAGCTGGTGCGTGCCGCGCAGCTGGCTGGGCTCGAAGCGGTTGCGCCGGGCGTCACCGGGCAGGCGGTGGACGCGACGGCGCGCGACGTGATCGAGCGCGCGGGCTATGGCGAGCGCTTCGGTCACGGCCTCGGACACGGCGTCGGGCTCGAGATACACGAGGCGCCGCGGCTGTCGCGTCACGACAGCGACGAGCCGCTGCTCGCCGGCAACGTCGTCACGATCGAGCCGGGGGTCTACCTTCCGGGCAGGCTTGGCGTGCGGATCGAGGATCTCGTGGTCGTGACGTCAGACGGCCCCCGGTTGCTCAGCCACTTCACCAAGGACCTGCTCGTCATCGATTGAACGCCGGCGGCGGCACGCGCTCGGCCGGCCTGCGGTAGACGGTCGGCGCAATCACGAGCAGCATGAGCACCGACGGGATGATGAACGACAGCGCCTGCTGGTTGGCGCTCAGATACGGCGGCAGCCACCTGAAGATCGCCGCCGCCGCGACGCTCACCGCGAGCGCCCCGAGCGGCATCCGGCGCCTCACCGTCGTCTCCCACGCGAGCAGTGCGAGGACCAGCGGCAGCGGGTAGTAGACAAGGTCCCATGGGTCGAGCATGCAGCGCAACAGGAACAGCAGGGCGAGCAGCAGCAGTGCCGTCTCACGCGCCATCCGGCGGCGTGCGGCGATCAGCGTGAGTGGCACTCCGAGCCACACGATCAACAGATGCGCGCGTCCCGCCAACCAACTCGGCGGCCAGCGGTAGCCGCGCAGGATCTCTCCCGCCATCGACGGCACCCAGTGACCGGGCGTGCCGAAGAACCACCACACCTGCTGGGGGTAGAAGATCGATCCGCCGTCGCTCACGCCGATCCGTTCACTGCCCGAGGCGATCGTTCCCGATGTGAGCACGATCGGGGCCAGCAACACGGCGGCGACAGCGGTGGCGGCGAGCGCCGCCCGCCAGTGGTGCGCCGGCAGGGCGATCAGCACCGGCCCGATCGCCAGCAGCGCCCACGCCTTGTTGGCGATCGCGGCGCCAAGCAGAACCCCGGCCCAGCTCGCGTGCCCACGGATCGCGGAGAGCACCGCGGCGACGCACAGCACGCCGCCGAGAAGGTCCTCCGGATGGCCAATCAGCAGTGCGTAGTAGGTCAGCGGATTCGCGACACAGACCGCGAGCGCAACCACCACGCTGAGCCAGCCGCGCCCCGCGAGGCGCAGCCGTGGCGCGATCCATACGCCGAGGCCAGCCGCTGCGAGCAGGCACGGGAGCGCCGCGAAGCGGTAGATCGTCCGAGCGCCGGCGTTCGCCAGCGAGGGGATCAAGGCGAACGGCGCGCGGAGCTCCAACGACGCGCCATAGGACGGCGCCGTCTCCAGGAACAGCGAGATGTGGCCGTGCAGAAGAGCCGTGAGCGGCCCGCGCGCCTCTTCGGCGTAGTCGTTGACGCTGACGTTCCAGGCCTTCAGCCAGAGCATCGCCAACGATCCCGCGAGGGCGAGCAGCGCGATCGCCGCGAGCTCGCGCCTGCTCAGGCCGCGGGGATGTTCGCCGCTCACCCGGGCGAGGCGGTCGCGGATGGGTGGAGTGTCGCGGCGGGGCGCGCTTGGTGGCTGGAGGCTCCAGGGCGCCGCGGCCGGTAGAGCGCGAGGCCGATGGCCGCGAGCGCAGGCAGCGCAACGAGCAGGAAAAGCGCTGACTGGAAGTCGGGACTCACACGCGAAGGCAGCTGCTCGAACAGCGCCCACACGACGACGGTCGCCACCAGCGCAAGCACCGGCGGACGGCTGAACGTCAACGACTCCCAGACGACCAGCGCGACGATGAACGGGAGCGGGTAGTAGACGTTGTCCCAGGGATCGAGCACGCAGCGCAGCAACAGCAGCCCGACCAGCAGCAGCAGCGCGTCGGCACCGCCTCGTCCGCGTCCGCGCCGCAGCGCCAGCAGCGTGAGTGGGAGTGCGAGGGCGATGATCAACGGATGGGCCAGGCTCGAAAGCCAGGCTGGTGGCGTGCGGTAGGCGACAAGGATCACTCCGAACGCATCGCGCACGATGTGTCCGTGCGAGCCGAGGAACCACCATGCCTGCCACGGCTGGAAGATCGGGCCGGTGGTGTCAATCGAGAAGATGCCGGCGCCGGCGCTCACCGTCAGCTGCGCGATCACCAGCGGCGCGTAGAGGACCGCGGTGATCGCCCCGCCGAGCACCAGCGTGCGCCAGCGATGAGCGGGCAGGGCGATCAGCACCGGCCCGATCGCCAGCAGCGCCCACTCCTTGTTGACGATCGCGAGGCCGAGCGCCAACCCGGCCCAGCCGGCGCGGCCGTGCCGGGCCAGGAGCACCGCCGCGACGCACAACACGCCGCCCAGCAGCTCCTCCGGATGTCCGAGCTCGCACGCGCGTACGGTGATTGGGTTGGCGGCGCAGAGCGCGAGCGCCGTGCCGCGAGCGAGGCGGCTCGCGCCAAGCGCACGCATGCGCGCGCACAGCCAGACACCGATCGCGGCGCCGGCAATCAGGCACGGCAGCGCCGCGAGCTGGTAGGTGGCGAACGCGCCACCGCCCCACAGACCTGGCAGGAGCGCGAACGGCGCGCGCAGCTCGAGCGAGCCGCCGTACGCCGGAGCGAGCTCGAAGAACCGCCAGAGGTGTCCGCCGAGCAGAGCGCCATAGGCCGGTGCCGCCTCGAAGTCGTAGTCGGTCCAGGCGAAGCCGTACAGGCCGAGGTAGAACATCGTCCAGACCCCCACGCCGGCGAAGACGAGCGCGAGCCCGTTCTCACGTAGACGGCGAACCATCGGGGCAGTATCGCGCCGGCAGCGGCGGTGGTAGAGCCGATCGCCGCCGGGCCGACGCCGATCTGCAGGACGGTCGGGCGAGCGACGCTGGCCCGTGTGGTAGATGGTGGTGCGCGATGTTCACGATCGGTGTTGCGTTCGACGGTCTGCATGGTTCTTCGGCAATTCGCTTCGCCGTCGCGATAGCTGTGCTCTCGCTCCTCCAGGCGGGCCTGGTGGCGCTGCCCGCGCCGCGCGAGCTTCCTGCGCTCCGCCGGCTCCGGTCCGGGTGGTGGGCGCTCGTTCCGGCCGGCTCGGTGCTCGCCTTCATCTTCGCCCAGCGCGCGCTCAGCGGGACCGCGGAGGGCCTCACCTACCTCTCGCTGATCGCGGTGCCGCTGCTCGCGGCCGTCGCACTCGGCTGGCTGATGCGTGGCGCGCGCCCGGCATTCGCGCTGGTGGCGGCGGCGCTGTTCGCGCTCGCCTGGGCTGACCGCCAGGGCCTCGCCGGTGAGAGCGCCGGAGTGCTGCTCGATGCCCTGTCGGTCGTCACGCTCGGGGTGCTGCTGGTTGCCGTCACGCCCGCCAGGATCGTGAAGGTCGCGATCGTCGTGATCGCGCTGCTGGACGTGTGGGTTGTCGCGAGCAACCTGCTGAGCGCCCCGAACAGCGCGCTGAACGGTGTTGCGCCCGTTGCTCACCTGCCGCAGCTGCAGCGGGAGCTGCTCGGCACGGCCGTGATGGGCTACGAGGATCTCCTGATCGCCGGACTGCTCGGCGCCCTGCTCGCGACCCACCTGGCGGCTCAGCGTCGCGCCGCGCTGCTCGCTGCGCTGCTCGCCCTCGCGCTGAACCTGCTGTTCTTCGCCGTCGACACGCTTCCGGCGACGGTCCCGATCGCACTGACGCTCCTCGTCCTGGAGGGCGTCGCGTGGCGCGCACGCGCGCGAGGCGCGCCCGGCGCCGCTACGCTGCGTGGACCGTGATCAACACCAACCAGTTCAAGAACGGCAACCACATCGAGGTCGAAGGGGTCATCTTCAAGATCCTCGAGTTCCAGCACGTCAAGCCGGGCAAGGGCGGGGCGTTCGTGCGGACCAAGCTGCGGCGTGTCTCGGATGGGGCGGTGATCGACCGCACATTCCGCGCCGGCGAGCGGTTCCGCTCCGTGCGGACCGAGGCGCGCAAGATGCAGTTCCTCTACGCCGACGGCGGCGAAGCGCACTTCATGGACAGCGACTCCTACGAGCAGCTGGCGATCGCGGAGAGCCAGCTCGCCGATGCGCTCCGCTGGATGCGGGCGAGCGACGAGGTGGAGTTGCTGTTCATCGACGACGCTCCAGCCGATGTTCAGCTGCCGAGCGCGGTTGACCTCGAGGTGAGCGACACCGATCCCGGGCTGCGCGGCGACACGGCGTCGGGTGGCGGCAGCAAGGCGGCGACGCTCGAAACCGGCGCGACGGTCCAGGTGCCGCTGTTCGTCAACATCGGCGACCGGATCCGCGTCGATACCCGCACCGGTGAGTACATGTCGCGGGCATGAGGTCAGCGAGCGCCTAGGGATGCGCCGCAGCGAGCAGCGCCGCGCCGCAGTCATCGCGCTCTACCAGCACGACGTCACCGCCCGCCCGCTGTCCCAGACGCTCGACCCGAAGGCCACCGCCTTCACGCGCTCGCTCGCGCACGCGGCCGCCGACCGTTGCGATGAGCTGGATGAGCTGATCGGCCGCCACGCGCACGGCTGGAGCGTGTCGCGCATCGCTCCGCTCGAGCGCTCCATCCTGCGCGTAGCGCTGGTCGAGATGCTGCACGGCGACGCCGTGGAGGGCGAGCGACCGATCCCGCCCGAAGGCGCGATCGACGAGGCAGTCGAGAGCGCGAAGACCTTCTGCAGCGCCGACGCGCCGGCCTTCGTCAACGGCATCCTCGACGCGATACTCCGTGAAGTGCGCGCGGACGCCCCACACTGACCGCCCAAAACATCCCCTCGGTGCGGCACAATGACCGGGTGAGTGCACCTGGGGACAACCTCGACGAGTTGATCGACCGGCTCGGGCGCGCGGCGGCGCAGCTGCGCTCCGGCGAGCTTTCGCCCGACGCGGCGGCGACGCTCGTCGAGGATTGCGCAGCACTCGCCGGGGAGGCCAGCGCCGAGCTCGAGCACCGCGCCCGGGTGGGTGCGGAGGAGCCCGCGCCGGCCCAGGAAACGCTGTTGTAGTGGTCTCGGCCAGCTATCCGGATCACCTGCGCGAGCAGGTTGATGGTTACCTCGAACAGATCAGCTTCAGCGATGCGGCGGACCTAGCCGGCCTGCAGGAGGCGATGCGCTACTCGCTGCTTGCCCCGGGAAAGCGCATCCGGCCCGTGCTCTGCCTTGCCAGCGCCGCGGCTGTCGGGATGGGCAGCGAGCGGGTGATGCCGCTGGCCGCGGCGCTCGAGCTGATCCACACCTATTCGCTGATTCACGACGACCTGCCGGCGATGGATGACGACGAGCTGCGGCGCGGGCGACCGACCTGCCACGTCGCCTACGGCGAGCACGTTGCGATCCTCGCCGGTGACGCCCTCTACGCCGAGGCGTTCCGCCACGTCGTCGAGCAGCAGCAGGCGGCGCCCGCCGACCTGCTGCGCGCGCTTGGCCGGCTTGCCAGCGCGACCGGGGTTGACGGGATGGTCGGCGGGCAGTACCTCGACGTTGCGAGCGCCGCGCCCGCCGGGCCGGATGGGCTGCGCCGGCTGCACGAGCTGAAGACCGGACGGCTGATCGCTGCGGCGGTCGAGTGCCCGCTGCTGCTGAGCGGCGCGAGCGAACATGAGACACTGTACTTCGGTCAATACGCCGCGGAGCTCGGCGTGCTGTTTCAGATCGTGGACGATATTCTCGACGTCACCGGAACGGATGCCGCGCTTGGGAAGCCGAGCGGGAGCGACCAGCGTCACGGCAAGCGCACCTACGTCTCAGAGCACGGGCTAGGGCGGGCGCGCGTGCTCGCCGGTCGCTCGCATGAGGCGGCCCGCGCCGCACTTGCACAGGCCGCGCCGACCGGCGCGACGGAGCTAGAGCAGATCACCGACTTCATCTACACCCGCACCTCGTGAGCACCTCGCAGCGCAAGCGCCTACTCGATCGGATCGACGGCCCGGCCGACCTCCATGGCCTCAGCGACGCGCAGCTCGTGGTGCTCGCCGAGGAGGTGCGCCAGCACATCATCGACACGGTAGGGGAGGTCGGCGGCCATTTCGGGGCCAACCTCGGGACCTGTGAGCTGGCTGTCGCGCTGCATTCGCTGCTTGACTCGCCGCGCGACAAGATCCTCTGGGACGTCGGACATCAGGCCTACCCGCACAAGGTGCTGACCGGTCGGCGCGACAAGCTCGAGACGATTCGCCACTACGGCGGTCTCGCGCCGTTCTGCTCGATCGCGGAGTCCGAGCACGACATCATGGGCGCCGGTCACGCCTCGACGTCGATCGGCTACGCAGTCGGCATCAAGGAGGCGATGCGCAGGCGTGGTGAGCCCGACGCCGGGAAGGTCGTCGCGGTGATCGGTGACGGCGCGATGACCGGTGGCGTCGCGTTCGAGGCGATCCTCCAGGCAGGCGGCCTTGGAACACCGATCGTTGTCGTGCTCAACGACAACGGCATGTCGATCGCGCCGAACGTCGGCGCGCTGTCGCGCTACTTCAACCGGGTCCGTCTCAACCCGCGCCTGTGGCGTGCCCGCGAAGGCATGGAGGGCAGCCTGACGAAGCTGCCGGCGGGGATCGGCGCGCGGTTCGAGCGCCTCGGGCCGCACCTGAAGGAGTCGATCAAGGCGTTCTGGGCGCCCGGGCTGTTCTGGGAGGAGCTCGACTGGGTGTACACCGGCGTGATCGACGGGCACGACGTGCGCGGGCTGCGGATCGCCCTGCGCGAGGCGCTCGCCGCCGGACGCCCGGTTGTCGTGCACATCGCGACGGTC
This sequence comes from Solirubrobacteraceae bacterium, assembly GCA_049512455.1. Taxonomy (GTDB): domain Bacteria; phylum Actinomycetota; class Thermoleophilia; order Solirubrobacterales; family Solirubrobacteraceae; genus Palsa-513. The sequence goes on from JBEKXB010000019.1 coordinate 49,200, forward strand.
AAAGGCAAGGGCTTTGCGCCTGCCGAAAGCGGCGGGCTGGAGGGAATGGAGCGCTGGCACGCGGCCAAGCCGCAGTCAATCTCGCATGGCGAGGAGACCCCAGCGAGCACGCCGGCGCAGCCGGCGCCACCACCGCAGTACACGACGGTGTTTGGTGAGGCCCTGCTGCGCGAATGCCGGGCCGATGAGCGCGTGATCGGGATCACCGCGGCGATGAACACCGGCACCGGGCTGAACATCCTTCAAGCTGAGATGCCGGAGCGCTACTTCGATGTCGGGATCGCCGAGCAGCAGGCGGTGCTGTTCGCCGCGGGCCTCGCGCTGGAGGGCGCGCGACCGGTCGCCGCGATCTACTCGACGTTCCTGCAGCGCGCCTACGACCAGATCGTTCACGACGTCTGCCTGCAGCGCCTGCCGGTCGTCTTCGCGATCGACCGCGCCGGGCTCGTTGGCGACGACGGGCCGACGCACCATGGCGCGTTTGACATCGCCTTCATGCGCTGCCTGCCGAACATCGTGCTGATGGCGCCACGCGACGAGGCGATGCTCGTGAACATGCTGCACACCGCGCTGGCCTATGAGGAAGGGCCGAGCGCGATCCGCTACCCGCGTGGCGAGGGCGAAGGCGTGCCGCTGCCGAGCAAGCCCGGCGTGATTCCGATCGGGACCGGCGAGATCCTGATCGACGGGGGCGGCGGCAGCAGGCGGCCGGCCGGGAGCGTTGCCCTGCTCGGCTACGGGACGGGCGTCGCCAAAGCGCTCGCCGCCGCGCAGCTGCTTGGGACAGACGGGATCGCCGTGACGGTCGCCGATGCGCGCTTCGCGAAGCCGCTCGACAGCGGTCTCCTGCTCCGGCTGGCCGCTGAGCACGAGCTGCTCGTGACCGTCGAGGAGGGTGTACTGGCGGGCGGCTTCGGTAGTGCCGTGTGGGAGCTGCTCAATGACGCGGGCGTGCCGCTGCCACGGATCATCCGCGTCGGCCTGCCGGATCGCTACGTGACGCACGGCGCCCCGGCGCTGCTTCACGAGGAGGTTGGATTCACCGCGCAGCGGATCGCTGAGCGCGTGCGCGAAGCACTCGCTGGGCGGGGCGAGGGCGGCGGCTCGGCCAGCGGCGGAGCGAGCGCCAACGGCGGTGGTGCGCACGAAACGGAGGCGCTTGCCGGAGCGTAGTGGCGGGCGCGCCGGAGCCAAGCTCCGGCTGGACACGCTGCTCGCCGAGCGCGGGCTGTTCGAGTCGCGCTCGCGCGCCGGCGCTGCGGTGCTTGCGGGCGACGTGCGGATCGGGCCGGCAGCGGATCGCGCATGCAAGCCCGGACAGCTCGTCGCGCCAGACGTCGAAGTGGTGGTGGCGCCGGCGCCGCGGTTCGTGTCGCGCGGCGGCATCAAGCTTGCCAACGCGCTCGCCGCGAGCGGTGTGCCGGTCGCGGGACGCCGTGCGCTCGACATCGGCGCCTCGACGGGGGGCTTCACGGACTGCCTGCTGCAGGCCGGCGCGCGGCACGTCGTGGCGGTCGACGTCGCCTACGGCGAGCTGAGCTGGCGGCTGCGCGGCGATCCGCGGGTCACCGTGATCGAGCGATGCAACGCCCGGTACCTACTCGCCGCCGCTCTGCCATACGCTGCCGAGTTGATCGTCGTGGACGTCGCCTTCATCTCACTGCGCACGGTGCTGCCGGCCGTACTCGCGTGTGCCGCCACGCGGTTCGACGCGCTGGCGCTGGTCAAGCCGCAGTTCGAGGTTGGGCGTGCCCACATCGGGAAGGGCGGCGTCGTCCGCGACGGCGCGCAGCGGGTGCGCGCGCTCGTCGAGGTCGCCGACGCGGCGCTAGCCGCGGGCGCCTCGGTGAGGGGCTTCTGGACCTCGGGGCTGCCGGGCCCGAAGGGCAACCGCGAGACGTTCATCCAGCTCGCCGAGCCTGGGCGGGGCAGCGTCGGGGAGCTTGCGACGCTCGCGGCGGAGGCCGACTTGTTGTGAGCGCCCGGCTCGTCAGCGTGGTCAGCCACGGCCGCCCGCAGGAGACCGACGGCGCGCTGCGCGAGCTCGGCGAGATCGCGATGGCGCACGGCGCGGTGCTGCTGCTCGACGCCGCGGAGACCCGCAAGCACCGCCTGGACGGCTCGGAGCCGGGGATCAGGAGCGATCAGCCACCGGGCGGCAAGGTTGAGCTGTGCGTCGCGCTCGGCGGCGACGGCACGATCCTGCGGGCGCTGCACGAGAGCGCCAGCAGCGGAGCGGCGGTGTTCGGCGTGAACTTCGGCGAGGTCGGCTTTCTGGCGACGGTAGAGCCGGCCCAGATGCGCGAGGGCTTCGAGCTGGCGCTCGCCGGCAGGCTGGAGCTGCTCAGCCTGCCAGCGATCGAGATCGACGGACCGGGGAGCACGCGCCGGGCATTTAACGACGTCGGCCTGCACCGCAAGGTCGGCGGGCGCGTCGCCGAGCTCTCCTACACGCTCGGTGGCGAGGAGGTTGGGAGCGTCCGCTGCGACGGCATCGTCGTCGCGACGCCGGCCGGATCGACCGGCTACAGCCTTGCCAACGGTGGGCCGGTGCTCGCCTGGGGTGTCGAGGGGATGGTCGTGTCGTTCGTCGCACCGCACTCGCTGAGCGCCCGTGCGCTGGTGATCGCTCCCAGCGACGTGCTGGCGCTGCACAACTGCTCGCAGGACGCGCTTGACGTGTCGATCGACGGTCGGCCGGTGGCCGAGATCGCTGTCGGTGAGGTGATCCACGCGCGCTTCGTCAACGCTGTCGCGACGCTGGCGCAGATGCCGGGATCGACGTTCTACGTGCGGTTGCGCGACAAGTTCGGGCGGCTGTCGCGGTAGCGGGGTTGGGGGCGGTCGGGCTCGCTGGGGCGGCCGGGGCGGTCGGGTTGGCTGGGGGG
>JBEKXB010000020.1:0-51261 GCA_049512455.1 Solirubrobacteraceae bacterium
CCCATCCCTTCCGCCGCCTTCCGCTCGAGCTCAATGAGCCCGACACAGTCAGCAGCCGATCGGACGGAGGTGGGGCCAGTTCAAACGTCCACACTGGGGCCAGTTCAGATGTCCGCGCCCACTCCGTGGCCACGCGCGCGCTCCAGCAGACCCTCGAGCGGCAGGGGGAGGGACGCCAGCACTGCAACCTCGTCGATATAGGCCATAAACGGCGAGCGCCGTTCTGGCGGCAACGCCGCACGGGCCTCGACGGCCTGAAAGAACTGCCACAGCGTCAGCGCCGCCAGCAGTCGGGTGGCTGGCGTGCCGAGCAATCCGGGCGGCAGACTGACTAGCACGATCCGCCGCCGCGCGAGTACCTCGGCGAAGTCCAGGCGAGAATCACGCTGTCCGAGCACAAGCCGCAGGCGCTTGCGCCCAATCAGCTCTTCGAGCTTCGATAGCGGAGATGACAGCTGCGCTGCGCGGTCGCCTGGTGAGAGCGCGTCGAACCGCTGCCACGCCGCCAACAGCCAGCCGTCGCGTACCCCGCTCAGCGCCTGTCCGCGGAAGTGTTGGTCATGAAACAGCCGCGGCAGATCCATCAGCGTGGCGCCCGGCATGCCGGCGAGTGTGCGGAGGCCGAGGCCGAGGTACTGCGAGCTGCGCACGCCCCACGAGTCCGCAAACAGCTCACGCAACGTCCCGAGCAGAAGGTCCGCCGTCAGCTCGGCGTCACCGCCGGGAGCGAACAGCCGCAGACCGGGCTGTGCGCCGCCGCGCGCCGGCTCAAGGACGATCACGTCGTCGCGCCGCCTAGCCGGTATCCGAGCAAGCAGGTCGCTGACCAAGTCGCCCTTGATGTCGATAACCAGCGCGCCGCGCCCAACGGCCATGTCCTGCTCAACCAGCCGGCTAACCAGGACGCTCTTGCCAGATCCGGTCGGCCCGACAATCGCCGAGTGCTGGAGACCACCAAGCACGGGCTGCGCCAACGGTCGGCCAGCCGTTGATGGCCACGTCGAGACCGCGAACACGCGGCCGGTCGTTGGCAGCGCCATCGGTGGCATCAGCCGCGGCCCGACGCCGTAGGTGATACCGGCGACCGACGGGGCCTCGATCGGCAGTCCGACCAGAGCGACCAGCTCTGGCGCTGACAGCAGCGTGCTCGGCTCCCACGGCCAGGGAGAGCGCCGCCGCACCACCACCTCGGACAGCCGCTTCTCGGAGCGCACTGGCCGCCAGCGGAGCACGCCGCGACTACCAGACGAAACGCGCGCAGCCGCAATCACGCGGTGCGTGAGTGCTCGCGTCCGTAGCCGCGACCCTGCTGTCGCTCCGACGATGACCTCGGCTCGCAGCAGCAGGTCACTGAACTTTGCTCGGATCGCGTGGATGTCCTCGCGCGGCGGCTGCGCTGGCCACCACAAACGCATGAACCACGGATTGGGCGGCACCTCCGAGCGCTCACTTGCAGCCATCGGACGATGCACCCGGCCAACCGGCCACAGCCGCACCATGAGCTGCAACTGCTCACCGGGCTCGACACTCGCGAGGGCACCAAGCAGCCCTGCCACCGAAAGCTCCGGTGTATCACTACGCAGTAGCGGCCACGGTCCAGCCCAGCTGATCCGCGCACCGAAGCTAAAACGCTTCGACGATCGTGATCCACCACCGGCCGGCTCGGCCGGTTCCTCGAAGCGCAGCTCAGGCGCCAGTCCGCTCGCTGCTGCCATTAGCGAGCTGAGTGCCCGCTCGGGCGCACCGACGCGGAGTCGCACATCGCCCGTAGTGGCTTGGACGCCAAACACAACCGGTCCGTGTCGTGCTCCAGCCACGTGACGAAGCACCGCCTCAACCTGGTCGGCCGTCAGCCGATCGGGCACCTCGACCTCCCGCCACTGCAGCGACTCGCCCGGCAGGCACAGAAGCCACAGCGCGAAGCCGGCGAGGCAGACAGTCAGCACGCCGACGGCAGCACCCAGGTCGTTCATGATTCGGCCTCACCATGCTTACGCTTAGCGGACTTGTCGCCCGTGCTGTCTGCAGCACGGCGAACCTCGGCCTCGTTCAGATCGCGCGTGTCGCTCTCGTCGGCGACGATCTGCTTGGCCAGTAGCCAGTAGGCCAGGGCGATCTTGTCGGAATCGATCTCGTCCAACCGCTTCGTCCGCACTCGTATCGGATTCACCGGCCCGCTGCGCCTCCCCCGATTCCACACGCCCGGCGGCGTTCCGCCAGGCCCTGGTGCTTGCTTACTTTTTCCCATTTGCCTCCCTCCTTTCGTTTACTTGGATCACTCTTTTTGTTCACAATGTGAACGTATGTCCAGTATGCGCGTGGTTGTTCACAATGTGAACGGTAGAATTAACAACACGACCTAATACCGATTCGTGAAGTACCAGAGCAGCCGCAGGACAACCACGACAGCCGCGAGCACGACGATCAGCGGCACCACTGCGTGAACCAGGGCGACGACCGTCGGGCCAGCGGATACCAGCACCGCCAACCCGACGATCGAACCAACCAACCAGCCGACCGGGTGGCTCATGCGCCGCGCCCATCCGATCCACGCTCGTCGAAGCCCCGCAGGTCCTCGTCGAGCTCCCGGCGCAGCGCCGACGTGGCGTCGCGCAGCTCACTCCGAGCCCACGCCACATCCAGACGCCGGCGAATGGCGTGCAGCTCCACCGCCACCTCAACCGCGCGCTCCGGATCAACGTCCGGCGCGGGCGACGTATGCGTGCCCTTCGTGATGAGCAGAACGACAGCAACCACGACGATCACAACGAGCAGAACGGTCACTGCCACCACCCCCGATCCACCGGATCTGCGGCGCGATGCGAACGCCGCAGGCGGTACGCCAGGCGCATCTTGTTGGCGATCAGGCCCTCGCCCTCGGGCCAGTCGTTGGTCCGTGCCCAGCTCGCGGCCGCGCTGTCGATGAAGTCGTCGACCGAAGCATCGATCGGGGCTTCGCCGCCAGCAGCGGCTTCGTCAGGCTGGCGCAGGGCGCGGTGGACAATGACCTCAGCCACCAGCGCGCCGGCTAGCGCGCCGGGGAGGATGACCAGCACCACAGCAAGCGCTGTCAGGAGCATGGCGGTCACCCCCCGAAGCGCCGGGCGATCCGGGCTGAGTTGATGTTTGACTGCATCGTGACCTTGCGCGCGACCATCTCGGCCTTCGCCGCACTGCCGTTGGCGCGCTCAAGGCCCCAATCCAGGACGCTCAGCTCCTCCTCGAGCGCCGTTCTAATGACGTCCGAGACCGCTTGGCTGTCGATCCTGTCGGTCTCGGCGAGATAGCGAGCCTCCAGACCGTGCTGGAAGATCGCCAGCTCGGTGTGGCGCTGGGCATCAACGGCCCGTGCCAGCTCGCGTGATGGGCGCCCGGAATCAAAGCTCCGAGCGGGCAACATAGACATGGCCCTCCTTCTGGTTGTAGTTCGTGTTGACGTCCGGCAACAGGCCCGCGGGACCGGCGAGCAACGCCAGCCGAATCGCGGTGTCTCTGAGTGCCTCGGCGCGCACAAGCGCCCCGAGGTTGACCGCCATCAGCCGCTCGGCAACCACGGCCTCGCACAGGCGATCGTCGTGCTCGCAGCTAGCTGGGGACGCCGAGACCGGGACGCTGCTGGGCACGGTGGCGCAGCAGACGCCGACGACATCGCACAGGTAGCAGTGGTCGCACGTCGCCATATGACCGGCGCACGGGTGAGGCATCAGCTGCCTCCCCGCTGCCGGCGTCTGGTGTCTGCCGAGTTGCACATGTCGAGACTGGGCTCCTTTCGTTGACCGTTCCGCCGAAACGACGGGGTGACAGCGTCAGAGTCCAGCCCAGTGGGGTAAGTGACGAACTTGCAACTATTCCTCGGCAATGCCCCGACCCCAGAAGCTGCCGCACCTCGTGCCTCGCCAGCCGAAGACGCAGCTCGGCTTGAGCATGCAGAAGCTACGAATGGTCAGCGGCTGGACGGCCAAGGCGACGGCCGAGGCGTTCGGGTGCCATCCGAGTCATATCTCGCGGATCGAGCATGGAGGCACGCCGAGTCGAGCGCTCGTCCTGTTCTACGACGAGACATTCCAAGGAGACGGGCTATTGCTCTCGCTACTCGAGGTCACCGAGCACGCAGCTGAGCAAGACCGGCGCCGAGCCGGTGGTCACCGCCCTGAGATAAAGCTGGCCGTCCCGGGCGACGCATCGACGTTTGTCGACGACACAATCGCACACGGCACGCTGATGACGCCGGGCCAGCTGTTCGTCAAGACCTGGCGCGTCCGCAACAGCGGCATAGTGCCCTGGCGAAGCCGCAGACTTGAGCGCCAAGGACCGCTAACCGGACCGGGCCTCATCACGTCGGTTCGCTATTACGACGTGCCCGATACCGACCCGGGCAGCATCGCTGCGATCAGCGCGCCGCTCAAGGCACCGACCTACGACGTCGCCAGCATCGCCTACTTCAAGATGGTCGATAGCGACGGCGCGCTCTGCTTCCCAGATCGATACCAACTCGGCCTGGACGTGCTCGTCCTCGTCAGAGGACAGCTACCGGACAAGACGCCACCCCCCGAGCCGGCAACCGACGGCTAGCGCGGATACTCGATCACCTCGTCGCCACCGAAGCTCCGGCACACGTCGAACAGAGCAACGATGCCGTCGCACGCGTCCTTGACGATGTTCTCGTTCCGGATCAGCGTCGTGACGTCCGTGAGCGTCTGACTGCGGCCCTCGACCATGTTCCCGATCATGTCGTCGGGCATCCGCTGCCCCCGATTGTCGGTGTGCCAGGTGACCGGGTAATACTGGAGGGCGTAGCGTTGGACCAGCTCGGACTCCTCAGGCGTCAGCTCGAGCCGGTACCCCAGCGTGAAGCTGACGCCCTTATGTCCACCCATCATCCCCTTTACGTCCTGCTGCCGGCGATTGATAACGAGTCGCATCTGGCCTCCCCTAGGTTGTCGCCATCCCTTTGGGCGGATTCTTGTCGCTGACGCCAAGCTGCGTCAAGCTCGCCACGGTGGGCCACGGATTCGGCGGCTATGCGCCGAGCAAGGGGCATCTGCTTCGCGAACCGGCTATAAGCGCTGCGAGAGCGGGTCAGCGATCCATGTTTCATCACCTTGGCGGAAAGGCCGTAGCGACATCGTCTTGCGGCAGGCCGCAAACGACTTTATACTATTCTTATTGAGGTGACATGACACAACTGCACATCGGCAATTCTGCGCCGCCACGGCGCGCGAGCATCAGCGGCTTATCGGGCCGCGGAGTCGTGGCAGCATGAACGACGCGCAGCACTCACGCATTGTCAGCTTCATCTGGGCGATTGCTGACAACGTATTACGTGATCTATATGTACGCGGCAAGTACCGCGACGTGATACTGCCAATGACAGTGCTACGTCGTCTTGATGCGGTGATAGAGCCCACGAAGCAAGCTGTGCTCGATATGAAGGCATCGCTCGACAAGGCGGGCGTTACCAACCAAGACGCGGCGCTTCGGCAAGCATCAGAGCAAGCCTTTTATAACACCTCGCCATTCACCCTGCGGGACCTCAAGGCTCGCACCGGCCAACAGAAGCTCCGATCCGACTTCGAAGCCTACCTCGACGGCTTCTCTCCCAGCGTTCAGGACATCCTCGAGAACTTCGAGTTCCGCAATCAACTACCGCGACTGTCCAAGGGTGACGCACTCGGATCGATTATCGAGACTTTTCTCGACCCCTCGATCAACCTTAGCCCGCATCCGGTCTTGAACCCGGACGGATCAGAGAAGCATCCTGGTCTTGATAACCACGCCATGGGGACAATCTTTGAGGAGCTCGTGCGCCGCTTCAACGAGGAGAACAACGAAGAGGCTGGTGAGCACTGGACGCCGCGCGACGCGGTCACGCTAATGGCGAGGCTGGTGTTCCTGCCGATCGCCGACCGTATTGAATCGGGGTCGTATCTGCTCTACGACGGAGCCTGTGGAACCGGCGGCATGCTAACCGTGGCCGAACAAACATTGAAGCGGCTGGCATCCGAGCGAGGCAAGCAGGTCGCGACTCATCTCTATGGTCAGGAAATCAACGCCGAGACCTACGCCATCTGCAAGGCGGACTTGCTCATCAAAGGCGAGGGCGAGGCCGCAGACAACATCGCCGGTGGCCCCGAATACTCGACGCTATCCAACGACGCTTTCCCCTCTCGCGAGTTCGACTTCATGCTCTCCAACCCGCCCTACGGCAAGAGTTGGAAAGGCGATCTGGAGCGCATGGGCGGCAAGAAGGGTGTCCAGGACCCGCGCTTCGTGATTGAGCATGCTGGCGATGGTGACTTCTCGCTGCTCACTCGTTCTAGCGATGGGCAGATGCTTTTCTTGGCAAATCTGCTTAGCAAGATGAAAGATGCCACGACCTTGGGCAGTCGTGTCGCAGAGGTGCACAACGGGTCGAGCCTGTTCACCGGCGATGCCGGGCAGGGCGAAAGCAACATTCGGCGCTGGATCATTGAGAACGATTGGCTTGAGGCTATCGTGGCTCTGCCGTCGAACATGTTTTACAACACAGGTATAGCGACCTACATATGGCTGCTGAGCAACCGCAAAGACCAGCACCGACGTGGCCATATTCAACTTGTTGATGCAACTGAGTGGTACCGACCGCTTCGGAAGAACCTTGGGGACAAAAGCCGCGAGCTGGGAGACGTCGACATCGACCGGATCTGTGAGACCTACATGGCATTCGCGAACGACGAACATTCGCGTATCTTTCCTAACGAGGAGTTTGGCTACTGGAAGGTGACAGTTGAGCGTCCGCTTCGCGCGGCGAACATTGATCCGACTCGTCCCTATTCGGCCGCCGAGATCAAGGCGCTGAGGAGTCGGAAGGGGTTATCCGAGTCTGGAAGCCCGGTCATTCGGAAGATCCACAAGCGAGGTGTTGAGCCAAGTTCCTTCTACGGCCGCTGGGAGGCCAAGATCGGACCTTCGATTGCCACAGTCGAGTACGAGCCCGACCCCGACCTACGCGACACTGAGCAGGTGCCGCTGCTGACCGACGGCGGAATTGAAGGGTTCTTTGAACGAGAGGTCCTGCCGCACGCCTCCGACGCGTGGATAGTGCCAAACAGCGCTCAGATCGGCTACGAGATCAACTTTGCCCGATACTTCTTCAAGCCGCAGCCACTCCGCTCCCTAGGCGAGATCCGAGCGGACCTCGTCGCGCTGGAGAAGGAGACCGACGGGCTCATCGCCGAGATCACCGACGGAGCCGCAGGATGAGTTTGTCAGCTCCAACGTATCCGTCTTATAAGGCCACAGGCGTTCCATGGCTGGGGGACGTTCCGGAGCACTGGGATCTCATCCGCGGCAAGTGGCTCTTTCGGTCGAGGAAGGTGATCAATGCCGACGGGCGGAACACCAACATTCTGTCGCTAACGCTTCGGGGAGTCGTCAACAACGACCCCGATAACCCCGAGGGGCTTGTGCCGAAGGACTACGCCAGCTATCAAGTTTTCGAGGCGGGCGACCTGGTCTTCAAGCTAATCGACCTCGAGAACCTCCGTACTAGCCGGGTCGGACTCGTCCACGAGGAGGGCATTATGAGTCCGGCGTACGTGCGCCTGACCCCGATGCACGGCGGCGATCAGCGGTACTTCTATTATCAGTACTACGACCTTTACCAGCGCGGCATATACAACCAGCTTGGCGCAGGCGTTCGGTCGACCCTGTCGGCATCTGACCTCCTGGACGTCGAAGTATTAGTCCCGACCGCCGCAGAGCAAGCCGCGATTGTTCGCTTTCTGCGCTACGCAGAACTCCGCTTGCGCGGCTTTGCCAAGTCGAAGCAGCGCATGATTGCGCTTCTCGACGAGCAGAAGCAGACCATGATCCACCAAGCGGTGACGCGCGGGCTCGATCCGACCGTGCCGCGTAAATCGTCCGGTATCGATTGGCAGCCTGACGTCCCTGAGCATTGGCGGGTAATGCCGATCAAGAGGGCGTTTGCGAGCATGGACTATGGCATCTCCGAGTCGGCGGTGGATGACGGTGCAATCCGCTTGCTGACGATGGGTCACATTCGCGATGGTCGCGTTACGGTGCCCGACACGGGGGGAGTGGAGGACGTGCCAGCCGAGCTACTACTCCGCCGTGACGATCTTCTGTTCAATCGAACGAACAGCGCTGCCCTCGTGGGAAAGGTTGGCCTATTCGCTGGAGCAGATGGTCCTGTTACGTTCGCATCCTACCTAGTGCGAATGCGGCCCAGACAAGATCACGACCCGGCGTATCTGAACCTCGTCCTGAATGACCGCGGGGCGCTTGCTGCAGCTCGTCGGGAAGCTATCCCGAGCCTGCACCAATCGAACCTCAACCCGACGCGCTATGGCCGGCTGCCGATCGCCTTGCCGCCTCTAGACGAACAGCGCGCAATCGTTGTCGCCATGCAGCAAGCGACGCAAACCATTGACGACGCCGTCGATCGAGCGCGACGTGAGGTTTCGCTCATCGGTGAGTTTTGGACTCGCCTTGCGGCGGATGCGGTGACCGGCAAGCTGGACGTACGCTCGGTGGCGAAGACGCTTCCCGACCTCAGCGACGCGATGTCTGACGCGCCGAGTCCGATCACCGTCTCGGGCCAGGCGGACGTGGAGGAGGCGGCATGACAACCGACACGAGCGAGCTGGGTCTCGAAGCTCTCATTGTCCAGCAGATGACGTCGTCGCCCGACGGCTGGATAGAGGGAGATCCCCGAGACTACGAACGTGAGTACGCCGTGGATCTCGCACAGCTCGGACGCTTTCTCGACGACACGCAGCCAGACGCGGCCGCAGCAGTAGACATCAGTAGCGACGGTCCCACCCGTCGGAGCTTCCTCGCGCGTCTTCAGGGCGAGATAACCAAGCGCGGCTTAGTTGCCGTGCTGCGCGACGGGCTTAAGCACGGACCCCATCACATCGATCTCTTCTACAGCACACCGTCACCAGGCAACCCAAGGGCCGCGGAGCGCTACGACGCCAACCGTTTTACGGTCACTCGTCAACTGCGCTACAGCCGCGACGAAACACAGCTGGCGCTCGACCTTTGCATCTTCATCAACGGCCTACCCGTCGCGACCTTTGAACTAAAGAACAACCTAACGAAACAGACGGTTGAGGATGCGGTCGAGCAATACAAGCGAGATCGGGACCCGCGCGAGCTCATTTTCCAGTTCGGACGCTGCATCGCGCACTTCGCCGTGGACGACCAGGAGGTCCGATTCTGCACGCAGCTACGCGCCAAGCAGTCATGGTTCCTGCCGTTTGACAAAGGCTGGAACTTTGGCGCCGGCAATCCTCCGAATCCCAATGGCCTCAAGACCGACTATCTATGGCGGCGCATCCTCACACCAGCAGGGCTCACTGACATCCTTGAGAACTATGCCCAACTCGTCACCGAGAAGGACCCCCGAACTGGAAAGAAGCGCTCGTCGCAAATCTTTCCGCGCTATCACCAGCTGGAGGTGGTGAGGCGTCTCCTTGCCGACGCGGCGAAGAACGGCGCTGGACGTCGCTACCTCATTCAGCACTCTGCCGGCAGCGGCAAATCGAACTCGATCGCGTGGCTTGCCCACCAGCTCATCGGTCTGGTCCACGACGGCAAAGAGGCGTTCGACTCGATCATCGTTGTGACCGACCGGGTCATCCTCGACCGCCAAATCCGAGACACGATCAAGCAGTTCGCGCAAGTGGGCGCGACTGTCGGACACGCCGAGCGCTCAGGCGATCTCCGAGACTTCATCGCTGGCGGAAAGAAGATCATCATCACGACGGTCCAGAAGTTCCCGTTCATCCTTGACGACATCGGCAAAGAGCACCGGCAGCGTCAGTTCGCGATCGTGATCGATGAGGCGCATTCCAGCCAGGGCGGTCGTACCTCGGCGGCTATGGCTTCAGCTTTGGCCGAGGGCGGCGCATCGGACGAGGACGAGCTCATAGAGGACAAGATCAACCGTCTGATGACGGCGAAGAAGATGTTGCCCAACGCCAGCTACTTCGCCTTCACGGCCACGCCAAAGAACAAGACGCTCGAGATATTCGGCGAGCCATACGTTGACGCCGGCCAAACCAAGCACCGACCCTTCCACAGCTACACGATGAAGCAGGCAATCGAAGAGGGATTCATCCTCGACGTGCTGAAGAGCTACACGCCAGTCAATAGCTACTACAAGCTCGTCAAGACCGTCGAAGCCGACCCCGAGTTTGACGTCAAGCGAGCAAACAAGAAACTACGCCGCTACGTCGAGAGCAACGACCACGCAATCCGGCTCAAGGCCGAGATCGTCGTCGATCACTTTCACGACCAGGTCATCGCACTCAACAAGATCGGCGGCCAAGCGCGGGCGATGGTGGTGACCGGCAGCATCGAACGCGCCGTTCAGTACTACCACGCCATCAAGACATATTTAGCTGAGCGTAAGAGCCCCTATGCCGCAATCGTGGCCTTCTCGGGCGAACACGACTACAAGGGTAGGCAGGTCACCGAAGCTTCGCTAAACGGCTTTCCGAGCAGCGTTATTACCGATCGCATCCAAGAGGAGCCGTACCGCTTCTTGGTCTGCGCGGACAAGTTTCAGACCGGCTACGACGAGCCGCTCCTGCACACGATGTATGTGGATAAGCCGCTGTCAGGGATCAAGGCTGTCCAGACGCTGTCTCGCCTCAACCGCGCACATCCGCAGAAGCACGACGTGTTCGTACTCGACTTCATGAACGACGCCGACACGATCAAGGCAGCTTTCAGCGACTACTACCGCACAACCGTGCTGAGCGAGGAAACCGATCCAAACAAGCTGCACGACCTTCAAGGCGACCTGGATAGCTACGAGGTCTACGACCGGAGCCAGGTAGATACTCTCGTCGAGCGCTACCTGAGCAACGCCGACCGCGATCAGCTTGATCCCATTCTCGATGCGTGCGTAGCAACCTACAAGGACGACCTGGACGAGGACGGCCAGGTCGACTTCAAAGGCAAGGCCAAGGCGTTTGTCCGAACCTACGGCTTCCTCGCGTCGATCCTGCCGTTCTCAAATGCCGACTGGGAGCGCCTCTCGATCTTCCTCAATTTTCTCATTCCCAAGCTACCCGCGCCCAAGGAAGAGGACCTCTCGCGAGGCGTACTCGAAACCATCGACATGGACAGTTATCGAGTCGAGAAGCAGGCCGCTATGAGGATCGCTCTCGCGGACGAGGATGCAGAGATCGGACCAGTGCCTGCCGCAGGTGGCGGCCATGCGCCCGAAGCCGAACTCGATCGGCTGTCGAACATCCTCAAAGCCTTCAACGACCAGTTCGGGAACATCGACTGGCAAGATGCCGACCGTGTTCAGCGGCTCATCACTGAAGACATCCCAGCCCAGGTCGCCGCGGACAAGGCTTACCAGAACGCCCAAAAGAACAACGATAAGCAGAACGCTCGCATCGAGCACGACAAGGCGCTGGCGCGAGTTATGACCAGCGTGCTCAAGGACGACACGGAGCTCTTCAAGCAATTCAGCGACAACGAATCGTTCAAACGCTGGCTCGCGGATACCGTGTTCGACGCCACATATGAGGCCGGGGCCGCAACGCCCACACGCGGCGCGCCGGCAGGTAAGGGGCGGTGAACGCGTGAGCCGCTCGGGGAGGCGGCTCGCCCAAACGCAGGTCGGCTAATCGCGATGGGTCTTAGCGACGCTGCGGATGGCCGCGACAAACGGCGAATCCTCGCTCTGCGTTTCCGCATCCAATTCCGCGAACGGAACCATAGACTCGTGCTCCTCGCCGCGGGACAACATCCACGCCACCCAGGCGTGGTGAACATCCGCGCGGCTGACGTCCTCACCCTTCGCTAGCGCCAACACAGCATAAGCACGGAACAGATCGTCACCGCCAGATTCGGGTATCAGCTCTCCCGGGAGTTTGTCTCGAATCTGTGACGCCACTACATCGAGATAAGTCATGTCAGCACCCTCAGCCCGAGCACGATGTAAATAGCTGCAAACACTAGAGGCACAACCTGCTCAACGGCCGTCGCTTCCCGATGCTTTTGAGGCTTCCACCACGCAGTCTTGCGGTCTGGCTCAAGAGCGTTCGTCTTGAGTGTCTCATCCGGGTGCAGTAGCTTCCACTCATCCGTATACGGCCGGACAGGAAACCCCTTCTCTATTTCGTTTATCACGGTGTATTTCGCCTGACTGAGCCGGCGGTAGTACCTGATTAATGTCCACCACGTAAGTGACAGTGTCAAGCCAGCGACGGCAGTCACGACAAGGCCAAACGAGTCGAAGCTCGGCACGCTCCCTTGAGGAGACCCTTTGCGTGCCGAGCTGACGATTCCTACGATGACAGCAAGTCCGGCGTGGAGCGTGAAAAAGAAGGTATTTGCTCCAGCACGCCTCGCAGACATCCTGTCCGCCATCTCCACTGCCGATCCGTAAAGCTGGAGCCTGACCGCGGTGTCGTCGGGCATGGCATCTGAATCTCCTGCCATAGCGGCCTAGCGACTACCGCCTATGAGAAGCTTGAGATTAGGCCATGTCCAATCGTAAATCTTGTCGGTGGAGAGTGCAGCGGACGGCTTCTTGTTCTTGTCGCTGGCACGGCCAGATAGCAGAAAGTACGGCTTGTCCTCATCCCGCGCGATTTTGATCTCCGCATCTATCCCAGTCGCGGACCCGGTATACTCGCCGCAGATCACAATAACTTGATCAACACGCTTTATGCGCTTCCGCGCATCGTCCTTCCACGCTGTCGACTCATCCTTTACCGACCAGTCAGCGAGCTCAAATGGCGAGTCGTCCTTTTTTGACTGACCAAGCAGCAGGATGTATAAATCCTGATCGTGGTCGTAATCGTAACTGATGTAGACGGGTGTCAGAGCCATATATCGGTCTCCTTCTAACCTCTAAATTATACGCCCGAGCGAGCGATCTTCAAACCTCGCACAACCGGACCAATGTTGTTCAGCGCTTGTCGACCCAGTTGCCGATGCCGTCCCAGGTCCAATATATGACGCGTCTACCGACAATCTCCGGGGGTTTGTAGACGTCGGTCCGGACGATGTACACGCCGAGAACAGGCACGCCTTCGTCGACAGCACATTTGATCTCCCACCGAGCGCCAGCGGCGGCCTTCATGTTGCGGCTTAGCAGAGCGATCACTCCATCGCAGCCTCTGACGCGCTGCCGGCACTTTGTCTTCCACGCGCTGTCCCACGGCTGCTTCACCGACATGTCCGTGTAGTCGATCGGACAATGGCCTAGCTTCGACTGCCCGCGAAGGAGGTCCCTATACCGCTTGTCTTCGATCGCGAACGCCACGAAGATACGTTTGCGCTTGGCCATGTGCTGCCCTCGACGCGCTTGCGTCGGTCGCTAGGTGTTTGGCGTTACGTAAGCAAACTCGCCGGACGGCACGCTACGGAGCCGCCCGTCGTTGACGCGCCGCGACGACTGGCGCATAGTGGCGCTCAGTACTGCCTATGAGCGATCCAATGACCACACTCGACGCCGTCGCGGCTCATCTTGCGTCGTTGCCCCCAACACCTCCGGGGCACATCAGAGTGTTCCGCGGCCAGACAGCCGACTACCCCACAATGCAGCCGGCGGGGTTGCGAGGCGGCCCAAGTCAAGACGCGGGCATCTTCAGAGCATGGACAGCGCTCGCAGCAGATCGGTTCCGTCGAGAGGCGGGGGCTCCCCCGAACGATCTTGAAGATTGGGTGCTTTGGTCACAGGCGATCGCTCAACACTACGGGCCGGGCACTCAATTTCTCGATGTCACGACATCGCTGAACATCGCACTGTGGTTCGCGCTGCATAGCGCGATAACCGAACCTAGCGGACACGTTTTCGGTCCGCCCGGCCCCTACGACGCTACAACCGACGCTCTCGCGGTCCTTCCCAGGACCCGCTTCGAGCGTCACGAGGCCAGCGGCTTCCTCTACGTCTTCGACGCTCCGGTTTGGGATGGGTCTAAAAAGCTTGAAACCGGCTCGCTACTCGATTTGTCGCAGGCTCCAGACGTTTTCTCCTCGAGTGCGAGGCTACAGGCCCAGAGCGCGTGCTTGCTCTACACGGTGGCCACGGACGGAGATGGCGACCTGAAGCCAAGGCTCGCGGCAGAGCCGATCGCGGTTGATTGGCCAATGAGCGGCACGTCTTGTGGCTCGATCACAGCGGAAGACCTCTTCCCCGGCCCGAAGGCCGACGTTTGGTATCGGCGCCTGCTTTCGATTCCCCTCGTGCACCGGCTCAACACCAACGCGAACCGCCTTGAGCTTAGCCAGGCTATCCCGACAACTCTCTATCTCGGTGACGACGGCATCAGGGCTGACGTCATCGACAGACTCATCGTCGTAGGACCGGATCTCCTCTGGCCGTATCTCTGCCAACAGCTAGAAGCGCGCTCAGACTGGCTGCCTGAGGGATTTGACCCAAGCGGGGCAACGCCAATCATTCTGGACCTGCCTGTGTTCGCGATGACCCCGCCGCTGGAGAGCGGAGGTTGGCATCACGGCGTTGCCGTCGCTGATCTGCCGAATACGGCCACTGCGCACGATCCGGCATCCGCCGCAGACATTGAGGTCGCGCTGAACAAGGTGCTCGTCGAATTCAGCCCGCTCGAGTTCGGCCATTGGGATCGGGTCGAAACGACTGAGGAGGAGCTCTCCTTTGCGAGGGGGGCTTACATTGAGAGGGCCGGCGCCGAGTTCAAGCTGTGGAGGATCAACCAGCTGTTCCCAGGGAGTCGGATACAAGTCATGGGCCCTTTCCCGTTCGCCTACAACGAAGGCAACGGTCAAATCGAGCTCGTTGGCGAGGCCGGGCCTATGCCAATGCAGTGGCCTGGCAAGACACTTTTGGCTGTCATCACGGTTCTACGTGAACTCTCGGCCGAGTTGATCGCGTGTCCGTTTCCATCGCTATCGACGGGTGAGGGCATAATCGCTGTCCACCTCCAAGGCCGGGCGGCTCGCCTCGTGAAGGTCGCGACGTCGGACGATGCCGAGAGTGTCTACGTGCTGCGCGGGTCCAGCATCAACGCCCCGTTCGTGCCATCGATGCTCAACGGCGGTTTGCTCATGATCCAGAGCGACAAGGGCTGGCTGGCCACCGACGTCGAGCGCGTTCGCGACGCGATTCGGTCGCGCGCAGCAGAAAGCCGAGGCACCGATGGCGAAGGCACCGCAACTAGCATTGCCTAGCGCTTGCTTCTCCGCGACCGTTCGGCAGCGTGGGCGTAAGGCGATACCGGTGCGGCACGGGGCGGACAACGCCTGAGCGAGGATCACGCGCCAACACTGATAGAGCACTCCAGACCGAGCCGTGCGGCACGCGTCGCTTGAGCTGTAGCTCGACTGAGGCGTGAATCTCGCGAGGGCTCATGGGAGCCGCTGCTGCGCCCATGATCTCCAGCACAGCTCCCTGAATGGCCCCCATTCGTGCCCGCAGGACCGGCCTCTCGTCTTGCTTCGTCTTGCCGGGAGCTTGGTCGATCCTGGTACGGGCGCGAGCAGCAGCTTCCATCCGTGATAGGACGCTTGGGTTCAAGAGTGGACCCGTCAAGCGCATCGGCAGCCTTCGGCTACTGTGCCAGGTTGGCTGCGCGATGCCGAGGCGAGCGGGCTGACTGCTTGTGATGGCGCGGGCGCCAGTGGTGCACCGGATGAGCGAAGGCGCCGAAGAGAAGCCGGGCGAAGCGACCGCCGAGCTGGCGGTCGAAGGGAACGCAGGTCGCTTCGACGCCTTTCTCTCCTACTCGCACAGCGACCGGGAGCTCGCCGCTCGGCTGCGTGAGGGGCTCACCGATCGCGGCAAGGCCGTGTGGATGGATGAGCAGGACATTCCGGGCGGATCGAGGTGGCGGGCTGAGCTGGAGCGCGCGATCGAAGCCTCGGACGCGTTCGTGTTCCTGGTCAGCCCGGCGTCCGTGGTTTCCAGGGAGTGCGCCAAGGAGCTCGATCACGCAGCCAGCCTGAACAAGCGGATCCTGCCGGTGCGCGCGCGGCCGACCGAGCCCGCGGCGTTGCCCCCGGCGCTGTCCGAGCACCAGCTGATCCCCGCGCGCAGCACCTTCGAGGAGGACTTCGAGCGATCGCTGACGCTCCTCGTCACGGCGATCGACTCCGATCCCGAGTGGGTTCACCAGCACACCGACTGGGGGCGCCGAGCGCTGGAATGGCAACGCCACGGGCACGATCGCGGGTTCCTGCTGGCCGGTGGGGAGCTGGAGGCAGCCGAGCGATGGCGGCGTGGTGCGCCGGGCAAGCAGCCGGAGCCGACACTGCTGCAAGGCGAGTTCATCGACATCAGCCGCGAGGCGGTCACGCGCCGCCTGCGGCTCACGCGGGGATTCGTATCCGGCGCGCTGATCGTCGCGATCGGGCTCGCGATCGTGGCGCTCGTGCAGCGGGAGATCGCGGTCTCGAACCAGCACATTGCCCAGTCGGAAGGGCTGGCCGCCAGCGCCGAGGCGACCCTCGACAAAGACCCCGCGTCGAGCACACGCCTCGCCCTCCAGGCGCTCCGCATCCGCGACACGGTCCCGGCTGTGCAGGCGCTCAGGGACGCTCTGCCGCAGCTACGCGTCCTCGCCACGCTGCGGCCCGGTGAGCTGGTTTCCAGCGCGGCGTTCAGTCCCGACGGCAGCGAGATCGTCACGGCCAGCGAGGACGGCACGGCGCGGATCTGGAGTGCTAGCTCGCATCGGCAGCTGGGCGTGGAGACCGAGCCAGGCAATGGATTCCTGTGGAGCGCGGCGTTCAGTCCCGACGGCAGCGAGATCGTCACGGCCAGCGCTGATGGCACGGCGCGGATCTGGAGCGCCAGCAGCGGCCGGCAGCTGGGCGTGCTCAGCGAGCCTGGCAAGGGCGAACTGCTGAGCGCGGCGTTCAGTCCCGACGGCACGGAGATCGTCACCGGCAGCGCCGATGGCACTGCGCGGATCTGGAGCGCAAGCTCCGATCGGCAGCTGGGCGTGCTGAGCGAGCCGGGCAACGGCGTCCCGCTGACGGCGGCGTTCAGTCCCGATGGCAGCGAGATCGTCACCGCCAGCGCCGACGGCACGGCGCGGATCTGGAGCTCGAGCTCACATCGACAGCTGGGCGTGATCAGCGAACCGGGCGGCGGCTTCCTCTACGGCGCGGCGTTCAGTCCCGACGGCAAGGAGATCGTGACCGCCAGCCATGACGGCACGGCGCGGATCTGGAGCGCGAGCTCCGATCGTCCGCTCGGCGTGATCAGCGAGCCGGGCGGCGGCATCCTCTACGGCGCGGCGTTCAGTCCCGATGGCAGCGAGATCGTCACCGCCAGCGCTGATGGCACGGCGCGGATCTGGAGTGCGAGCTCCGAAAAGCAGCTGGGCGCGCTCAGCGAACCAGGGCTTGTCGATCTCGACGGCGCGGCGTTCAGTCCGGACGACGCGGAGATCGTTACCGCAAGCGGTGATGGCAGCGCGCGGATCTGGAGTGCCAGCAGCGACCACCAGGTGGGTGTGCTCAGCGAGCCAGCAAATGGCATCCAGCTGAGTGCGGCGTTCAGCCCGGATGGCAAGGAGATCGTGACCACCGGCGATGACGGTACCGCGCGGATTTGGAACGCACGGTCCTATCAACAGCTACACGTGCTCACCGAACCGGGCTTCGATGGCGTCCTCAGCGCGGCGTTCAGTCCCGACGGCAAGGAGATCGTGACCGCCAGCGCTGACGGCACGGCGCGGATCTGGAGCGCCAGCTCCGATCAGCAGCTGGGCGTGCTCAGCGAACCGGGTGGCGGCGGCCTCTACAGCGCGGCGTTCAGTCCCGATGGCAGCGAGATCGTGACCGCCAGCCATGACGGCACGGCGCGGATCTGGAGCGCCAGCTCCGATCGGCAGCTCGGCGTGCTCAGCGAGCCGGGAAACAGCAGCCTGTACGGCGCGGCGTTCAGTCCCGATGGCAAGGAGATCGTGACCGCCAGCGCTGACGGCACGGCGCGGATCTGGAGTGCGAGCAGCTATCGGCAGCTCGGCACGCTCACCGAGCCGGGCTTCGAGAGCCTGCTGAGTGCGGCGTTCAGTCCCGCCGGCGACGAGATCGTGACCGCCAGCGATGACGGCACGGCGCGGATCTGGAGTGCGAGCACGGATCGGCAGCTGGGCGTGCTCAACGAACCGGGCTTCGACGGCCTCTACGGCGCGGCGTTCAGTCCTGACGGCAAGGAGATCGTGACCGCCAGCGTTGATGGCACGGCGCGGATCTGGAGCGCCATCGACACCAGGCAGCTGCTCGTCTTCGCGGGTCATGTCGGCCCCGTGAGAAGCGCCGCTTTCAGTCCGGACGGTCTGCGGATTGTGACTGCCAGCTCCGATGGGACGGCGAAGGTGTGGAACGCTGCACCGCTCGAGCAGCTCGGCGTGCTAACCGAGCCAGCGCTCGGCGCTGTGGTCCGCGCGGCATTCAGTCCCAACGGCGAGGAGATCGTCACGGCCAGCCATGACGGCACGGCGCGGATCTGGAGCGCCAGCTCCGGTCGGCAGCTGGGCATGCTGAGCGAGCCGGGCCACGGCCCGCTGTGGAGCGCGGCGTTCAGCCCCGATGGCGCCGAGATCGTGACTGCCAGCGTTGATGGCACGGCGCGGATCTGGAGCGCCAGCTCCGGCCGGCAGCTGGGCGTGCTGAGCGAGCCGGGCAACGGCAGCCTGTACGGCGCGGCGTTCAGTCCCGATGGCAAGGAGATCGTGACCGCCAGCGCTGACGGCACGGCGCGGGTCTGGAGCGCGAGCAGCGACCAACAGCTGGGCGTGCTCAGCGAGCCGCGTCATGACCCCCTGTACAGCGCGGCGTTCAGTCCCGACGGCAAGAAGATCGTCACCGCCAGCGATGACGGCACCGCGCGGATCTGGAGCGCCAGCTCCGATCAGCAGCTGGGCGTGCTGGCTGAGTCAGGCTTCTACGGCCTTTACAGTGCGGCGTTCAGTCCCGATGGCGCCGAGATCGTGACCGCCAGCGCTGATGGCACGGCGCGGATTTGGAGTGCGAGCAGCGGTCGGCAGCTGGGCGTGCTGAGCGAGCCGGGCTTCGGCATCCTGTACAGCGCGGCGTTCAGCCCCGATGGAAGCGAGATCGTGACCGCCAGCCACGATGGCACGGCGCGGATCTGGAGCGCGAGCAGCGATCAACAGCTGACGGTGCTCACCCAGCCAGGGAATACTCCTCTGTGGAGCGCGGCGTTCAGCCCCGACGGCAAGCAGGTCGTGACCGCGGGCGATGACGGCACCGCGCGGATCTGGTCCACGGAGCTCGCGGGCCCGCTACGGGCGATCGAACAGATCGCCGCGATCAGGCTGGCCCGCTAGCTCACTTGCCGATCGGCACGAGCGTGATGCTGCCGGGGTCGTGCAGGTAGCCCGGCGCGGTTCCGGCCAGGTGCGTGTGCCCGTACTGCCAGACGATCGCGTCGGTCTTGGGGTCGATCACGATCACGCGGTCGTTGCCGGAGTCGGCGACGAGGACATCCCCGCCCGCGAGCACGCGCGCGATCGCCGGGCGGTCCAGCTCGCCGGGGCCCGAGGTCGGTCCGTAGGTCCAGACGCTGGTGCCCGTGGTGGGGTCCAGCTCGACGACTTTGCCCGGGTCGGTGGCGTCGGTGACGATGAGCTCGCCGGAGGCGGTCTCGTTGGCGTCAGACGGCGCGCTGAACGTGGGCAGCGGCGTCGCCGAGAGCAAGGCGTCGCTCGGGCCCAGCAGGTCAACCCACGCCGGGCGCTGCTCGGTGACCACGAGGCCGCCATCGGGCGTCGGGAACGCGGCGTCCGGATAGGCGAAGCTCACCGGCGCGGAGGTGACGTGGTGGACGCACTGGCCGGGAGCACCGAGCACCTTGACGGGGCGCACGGAGCTCGTTGTCAACAACAGCACGCGGCAGTTGTCGTGGTCGGCGATCACGATCTCGCCGGTCACCGTCTCCAGGGCGGTCTGCGGATCGCTCAGGCGGTCCTCGCCGGCGCCCGGGTGTCCGGCGAGCCCATAGACGTAGCTGATCCTGTAGTTGTCCACGCGGCGCATCAGCATCACCGAGCGGGCGTTCTCGGCGATCAGCAGGGTGCGTCCCGTGCGGCTGACGAAGGCCTCGCCCGGATCGGCCTGGCGTTTCTGCCAGACGACCTGGCCGCGCGGCGAGACCGACACGAGGCGGTTGTTGCCGTCGTCCGCTATGAGCACGTTCAGCGCCAGCGCCGACGTGTCCTTGGCCACGCTGAGGTGGCTGGGACCGATCCCGGGGTGCGTTGCGGCAGATCCGGGCCATACGGCCCGCGTTGCAGCCTGCTGCGAGCCGCCGCACGCCGAGACCGTGGCGAGCAGGACGACGAGCGCGGCGAGACCGGCGGGCCGCGCGATCAGCCGGCGGCGCGGCTGCGGTCCTGGACGCGAACTCCCGGCTTCCGGCGAGCGCTGGCGAGGCATCGAGCGCACAGTGTCGCGGATCGCCGGCGATGCAGCGATCGCTGACGCTGCCAGCGCAGGCGCACGGTGACGGCCCGAGATGATGGCCCCGCCGGCGCCTCCTGATCGGTAGGCTTCGCAGTTCGACGCGACTGGGAAGGGGCGCGGTGACTGTTGTAGACACAGGCAACGGCGTAGGGAGGCATGACGCTCGGCGCCGCCGCATCGCTGGTCGCTCCCTGACGGCCGCCGTCGTGCTCTTCGCCGCGGTGGTCGCGGTGCCTGTCGCGGCGGCTGCCGCCGGGTCGCTGGGCACCGCCACCGTCGCTGCAACACCGGCGTTCGTCAGCCCGGTCTCTGTAGTGAATGGCGCGCTCGCCTGGGCTGCTCCGTCCGGCAGCGGTCACCGCTTCGAGGTCGTTGTGCGAAGCGGCGGTCACAAGCACGCGCTGAGCGCGACCTCGGCCGTCGGCTGGATCGACGGCGTCAAGCTCGGCACCAACGCCACCGGCCAGCTGCTCGTCGTGTACTCGCACTGCCCGCACTCACCGTTCGCCAACGGGACGCCGGGGCACGCCGGCACCGATGGCTGCCGGCTGTGGTGGGCACCAACCAGCGGTGGGAGCGCGCATCGGATCAGTGCGGCGCCAGCGGACACGAGCATGGGGGTTGCCGTGGGCGGCACCGTCTTCTTCGCTGTGCAGCCGAACACCGCCGACACCAGCCAGCCAGCCCAGATCGAGACCGCGCAGCTGGGTGGTGCCGGCGCGGCCCAGGAGCTGACGGTGCCGACGCCCGACGGCGCGACGATCGACGACATCAGCGCGACGGGGACCGCGGTGGCGTTCAGCGAGGCCCCGGCCGTGGCGAACCAGGCTATGGGCATCTCGGAGATCTGGCTCGACAGCGGCGCCGCGGCACCGGAGCTGATCGCCAAGGTCACCTCCGATACCACGCCGAGCGACGACTCGGCGCAGTTCTTCGACGGCCTGACGTTGACGAGCAGCGACGTCTACGCATTCCTCTACTCCCAACCAGGCGTCTACCCGCCCGTCGCCTCGCAGCTGGAGCAGATCGCGCTTCCCGGCCTCGCGACGAGCACCGCAGCGTGGACGCCAGGCACGTCGCTCAGCGCGTACGGCGTCAACGCCACGGCCTTCGACCCGACCAGCAACAGGCTGGCGCTCGGCTTGTTCTCGCCGGAGGTCAACTTCTCGAACGCGTCGGCCACCTGCTCGACGCACATCGGCAGCACCAGGGCGTGTCCGGTCGTGCAAACCGGGCCCGTCACCTTTGGCTGAGCGGCGCTCTCGCCTCGATCGCCATAGCGACGGAGACCTCGCAGCCGCGCTATAACGGCTGGGTGCTCAAAGCCGGCGTCGCCGCCATCACCCTGCTCGCCTGCATCGCGAGCGGCTGCGTGAGCGCGAGTCCCGGCGACGCCCGCGGGCTCCACGCCACGGCGGCGGCGAGCCTCGTGCCGCCGCAGCGCTGCGCGAAGATCGCGCCGTCGAGCATCGCCCCGAACAGCTGGTCGGCGACGAGCAGCGAACTGGTGCCAGCGGGGGCAAGCTCGCTCCGGCTGTGCCGCTATCTGGGACTGAACGCCCGCCCGCCGCTGCGCCTGGCACGCTCGGTACTCGAAACCAGGCCGAGCCTGGTCAGTGGGATCGGGGCTGCGTTCGACAGTCTCCCATCGCCGCCGCCGGGCCCGAGCTCCTGCCCGAGTGACAGCGGTGCCGAGATCGTCGTGTTCTTTGCCTACCCCGATGGGCAAGCCGTCACGGTCGGCGTCAGGCTCAGCGGCTGCTTGGCGGTGACCAATGGCAACCTCATCCGCACCACCATCGCACCGAGCGGTTCACAGCTGCTCAGCGAGCTCAAGCGGCTGACCCGCCACCGCGCCGCCGCCGAATAGGACGCGCTCAGTCAGACGTAGCGATGGGGCGCGGGCCCCCCGGCGGTTCACTCTCGCGCGCGCGGCTCATCGCGGCGGGCCACCAGTTCCAGCGTCCGAGCAGCGTCACCGTCGCGGGAACGAGCAGCGTCCGCACGACGAAGGTGTCCATCAGGATGCCGATCGCGAGACCGAAGCCGATCGCTCGCACCTGGCTGCCCGATGCGCTCGACCCGGCGACGACCGCGAGCACACCGAAGGTTCCGGCGAGCACGAGTCCGGCTGAGGTGACGGTCGATCCGGTGCGACCGACCGCACGGACGACGGCCGGCCCGAGCGGGAGCGATCGCGCTTCCTCGCGGATCCGGGTCATGACGAGGATGTTGTAGTCCTCGCCCAGCGCCAGCAGGAAGATGAACATCAGGAACGGCAGGATGAACGTCAGGCCGTTGTCGCCGGCGATGTCGATGAACACCAGCGTCGAGACGCCGAGCGCGGCGAGATAGGAGAAGGCGACGCTGACGATCAGGTAGAGCGGCGCGACGAGACTGCGCAGCACGATGGCGAGCAGCAGCGCGATCGCGATGATCGCGACCGGGACGATGTTCAGCAGGTCGCTGTTGGAGATGTCGCTGATGTCGTACAGCGCTGCGGCCTCTCCGGCGAGGCCGGACGCGCTGGCGCTGCCCGCTGCGGCAGCCCGTGTGACCACGCGGCGGATCAGCGGCGTCGCGTTCAGTGCCCCGGTGCCCTGCTGGTTGCCGGCACGCAGCGTCGCCTCGAACTGGATCGTGCGCCCGTCGGCGGCAACGAACGCCGAGGTCGCCCGATAGGCGTTGTAGTCGGCGGTGGAGATCGCACCAGCGCCGGCGGCCGCCCGCGGCGGCAGCTTCAGCGGGTTGCCGAGCAGCGCGTGCAACCGCGCATACGCCGACGGAGCCAGCGTCGTCCCGTTGGCGCTCAGTGGTCCGAGCAGCTCCGTGAACTGGCCCGACGATCGCAGCGCCGCGGTGGTGCTTGCGATTTCGGCCGGGCGATCCCAGACCGCCGTCGGGTAGCGGAAGATCAGGTTCGCCGGGTTGGCGTTTGACTGCGGGAAGTGGTGCGCAAGCAGCGCATTGCCGGTCGCCGCCGAGCTGCCCTTCGGCGCGTTCGCGGCGCCGCCGAAGCCGCTCGAGTGATAGCCGAGCGCGCCGACCGCTAGCCCGCCGAACAGCAGCACGCCGATCACGAGGGTCAGCGCGGGGCGGCGGATCAGGCGTGCGGCAATCGTTCCCCAGGCGCCGTCACGCTCCTGGCCCGCCGCCACACGCGTCGGCCAGAACGCGGCCCGGCCGAAGATCGCCAGCAGCGCAGGCAGCAGCGTCAGGCCGGCCGCAAGGATCACGGCAATGCCGATTGCCAGCGGCACGCCGAGATCGTGGTAGATGCCGAAGCTCGCCAACAGCAGCGACAGCAGCGCCAGGATCACCGTCGCTGCGGACGCGGTGATCGACTCGCCAACGCGCACCAGCGCCCGCTCCACCGCGGCTGGACCATCGAGGCCGCGGCGGATCTCCTCGCGCACGCGGAATACCAGGAACAAGCCGTAGTCAGTTCCGGCGCCGAGGATCAGGATGATCAGCAGCAGCTCGGTGATCTCGGAGATCTTCAGCCCGTGCGCCCCGAGCTCCCCGATCAGGCGCGTCGATACCGCGAGCGAGACCCCGGCGGGCAGCAGCGTGATCAAGGGCGCCAGCGCCGAGCGGAAGATCACGAACAGCAGCAGGATGATGAAGATCACCGAGAACAGCTGCGTCTCGTTGCCGGTGCGTTGGGCGTTGGACTGGTTGGCGATGTTCGTGGCGACCTGGCCGGCGAGCCCGAGGCGTAGACCGGGCGGCGTGTGGGCGTGCGCGAGCACCGCGTCGAGATTGTTGACCAGCGTGTTCTGGTCGGTGATATCGGTGACGTTCAAGTGCGCGCGGACAAGGATCTGGAGGGCCTGGCCGTCGGCGGAGATCGCCAGCAGGCGCACCGAGAAGACACGCGGCACGGACCGCGCCTTGGCCGCGACGCCGAGCAGGGCGGCCTCGTCGGCGGGCTGTAGCGAGCCCTTGCTGCGGGCGGCGACGATCGTGATCGGTGTCGTGTTGTTGTAGGAGCCGAAGATGGGCGCGGCCAGCGTTGCCGCCTGCGAGCTCGGCGTGCTCGCCGGAAGGAACTGGCTGTTGTCGTTGTTGATCTCGCTGCTGAGGCTCGGCAGCGTCGCCGAGGTCAGCACGATCACCGCGATCCAGCCGGCGATCACCAGCCAGCGGAAGCGGACCACGGTGCGGCCGAGAGCTGAGAAGATGCGATCGCTCACGTCTGCGGCTGCTGGCGCTCGATGGCGAGCATGGTCTCGTCGTGGAGGATCCGCAAGCCGTCGATGAACGCTTCGCGCTGCTCCGGCGTGAGCCGCTCGAGCGTGCGGCGCAGTGGCGCGAGTGCTTCGCGCGCCCATGCCGTGATCGCGTCGCGGTGCTCGTCGTCCAGGCGCACGATCGTGCGGCGCCGGTCGCTGTCGTCCTCGGAGCGCTCGAGCAGTCCCGCGCGGCTGAGCTCCCCAACCAGCGTGCTGGTCGTCGAGAGGCCGTGGCCGAGTCGTGCCGCCAGCTCGCTGACGCTCAACGGGCCGGTGAGCGTGACGGTCAGCAACGCCGGAAGGTGGCGCTTGCTTAGCGAGCCGCGCTGCTTGGCGGCACGCAGGGCGATCGGCGGAGGGCTCGCTTCCGCCAGCGTTCGCAGCGATCGCAGCGTGTCGGTGAGCAACGACGCGAGCAGCGGGACGTCCTCGGCGACGGCGGCCGTGGGCGGCGAGTGAGGCGTCTGGACGGTCATCGCGGTGCTGATAGTATCGCTTCCCGGTTTAGAACTATTCCGAACGAGCAATGATGACCGAGAGCGAGTCGATCAAGCGGGCGGGCGAGGTGCCGATCCTCGACCTCAGCCACCGCCGCGTGCTGATCATCATCAGCGCGTTGCTGCTTGGGATGTTCCTGGCGGCGCTCGACCAGACGATCGTCTCGACAGCCCTGCCGACGATCGTCGCCGACCTCCACGGTGCGTCCCATCTCGCTTGGATCGTCGTCGCCTACCTGCTCGCGGCGACTGTCTCGACGCCGCTGTGGGGCAAGCTCGGCGATCAGTACGGGCGCAAGCTCTTCTTCCAGGCGGCGATCGTCATCTTCCTCGGCGGATCGGCGCTCGCCGGACTCAGCCACAACATGACCCAGTTGATCTCCTTCCGGGCCCTTCAGGGGCTGGGCGGCGGGGGACTGATGGTCGGCGCACAGGCGATCGTCGGCGATGTCGTGTCGCCGCGCGAGCGCGGTCGCTACCAGGGGCTGTTCGGTGCGGTGTTCGGCCTCGCGAGCATCATCGGTCCGCTGCTCGGCGGCGTCTTCGTGCAGCAGCTGTCCTGGCACTGGATCTTCTACATCAACCTCCCGATCGGCGCCATCGCACTGGCCGTCGTGGCGGCACAGGTGCCGGGCAACCTGCGCCGCGTCCACCACATCATCGACTACCTCGGAACGGCGGTCCTGATGTTGTCGGCGAGCTTGCTCGTTCTGTTCACGAGCCTCGGTGGCACGAGCTATCCGTGGGGCTCGCCGACGATGATCGGCTTCGCCGTCGCCGGCGCGGTACTGCTTGTCGTCTTCGTCTTCGTCGAGCGGCGCGCCGCGGAGCCGGTGCTGCCGCTGCATCTGTTCTCGATCCGCGCGTTCTGGGTCACCAGTCTCGTCGGCTTCATCGTCGGCTTCGCGATGTTCGGCGCGATCACCTACCTGCCGCTGTTCTTCCAGATCGTGCACGGCGAGTCGCCGACCGAGTCGGGTCTGCAGCTGTTGCCGCTGCTGGCCGGCATGATCGTCTGCTCCACCGGCTCGGGCATGGTGATCTCGATCACCGGCCGCTACCGCGTGTTCCCGATCGTCGGCACCGCACTGATCGCAATCGGGCTCGTGCTGCTTGCGCAGGTGGGGATCGCGACGAGCCTGATCGTCGCGGCGCTGTACATGTTCGTGCTCGGAGTCGGGCTGGGCTGCGTGATGCAGGTGCTCGTGCTGATCGTCCAGAACTCGGTTCCCTACTCGGAGCTGGGGGTCGCCACCTCGGGCGCGAGCTTCTTCCGCTCGATCGGGGGATCGTTCGGCACCGCGGTCTTCGGCGCGATCTTCTCGAACGTGCTGGCCGGCAACTTGACGCGTCAGTTCGGTGCGCACAGGCCCCCGCGGCTGGCGAGCGTGACGCCAAAGATCCTCGACCAGCTGCCCTACGCCGCCCACCACGGCATCGCCTCGGCCTACGCGCAGTCGATCCAGACGGTGTTCATCATCGCCGCACCGATCGGCGCCGTCGCGTTCCTGGCATCGTGGCTGATACCCCACGTCGAGCTCCGGCGCGCAGTGCGAACGGCCTCCGGACCCGCGGCGGGGGCCTCAGGCGCCCGCTGAGCGAGCCTGAGCCGCGCGGCTACTCGCCGGCGAACATCGCGGCGAAGCGCTCGACCATCAGGTCGGCGCTCTTGCGCTGCACTGCGACGTCGGCGCCGGCGATGTCGTCCTGACCCGGGAGTTGGGCGGCGCCGCCGTCAGGACCGACGGTGACGAGGATGACCTCCGGCATCGACTCGCACTGCGCGAGTTCTCCGCCGCCTAGCAACGCGCGGATGTTGCCGGCGACGAGCTGCGCCTGATGGCCGGCGAACCCGGCCATCTTGGGGTACAGGGTGGAGACGTCGCCGAGCGCGAAGACGTTCGGGTGGCCGGGCAGCTGGAGTGTCGGCGTGACCTCGATGAAGCCGTCAGGTGTTCGTGCAGCTTCGAGGTCGCCGCCGAGATAGTCACTGCTCGGCGTGACGCCGTAGCAGCGAAACCACAGGTCGGCGGAGATCTCGGCGCCGGCCTGGGTGCGCACCGTGAACGCAGCAACCACGCCTGGCGCGGTGCGTGGCAGCTCGCGCAGCGGACTGCCGAGGACGAGCTCGACGCCGCGTTCTGCCAGCTGGCGGCGCAGCTCCGCGCGCAGCTCGACCTTGAACTTCCCGCCAAGCAGGTCATCGGCGCCCTCGACGATCGTCACGTGCTTCGCTGGCCAGGCGGCTGCGATCTCACCGGCGAGCTCGACCCCGACCGGCCCGCCACCAACCAGCAGCACGCGATCGGCCGCGCTGAGCGCCTCGAAGCCCTTGCGGAAGCGGGTGGTCGCCTCGCGAGCGTCGTCCGTCCCGCTCTTGCCGGGGAACGGGTAGCTCGATCCGCTGGCGAGCACGATGAAGTCCGCGGTGAGCTGCTTGCCGGACGCGAGGCGAACGCCGTTCGAATCGACGTGCACCGCGCGGTCGCGCAGGACACTCCCGCGCTTGAGCAGCCCGCTGTAAGGGAAGTGGATCCGGTCGCGCCATGATGGGTCGACCAGCGCGCGAAGCGCCGCGACGTTGTGCTCGAACGCATCCTTCGGCTCGACGAGCACGACCGACGCCTCGTCGTCGAGGGCCTTTGCGACGGCGATCCCACCGTAGCCGCCTCCGACCACCACGACGCTCGCGGGCGTGCCGGCTGGGATCGCGCTCGTGGACATCACCACCTCGCACCTTAGTCGCCGCAGGACCGCGGCCCGTCCGACGCCGTCTGTTGACCGACTGGCTGGCGTCCACGCCGGCGGTTGCCTGACGGACGGGCTCAGGCGGGCTGGGGCGCGGGGTCCTGACCCGCCGGCGTGGCGCGCGCGGCGAGCCACGCCGCGAGGCCGAGCCAGGCCAGCTCGATCGCGAGGAACAGCTTCTCGTAGAGCCCGCCGAGCGAGTGCGTCCGCAGGTGTGCATGTCCGAGCAGCAGGAGTGGAACGATGGCCAGCACCGCCGTCTTGAGCAGCCAGCGGCCGGCGGCCTGGAACGGCGGCATGCAGCGCAGCGCGAACGAGGCCGCGAGCGTGCCGACGAGCACGGCGAGGAAGGCGACCAGCGCGAGCGCGAGGTGCACGCGACCGCTGCCGTGCAGCGGCGTGCCAACCGGATTGTCCGCGAAGAACGCGAGTGCTCCTGAACAGACCGCCCAAACCCCGAGCAATGTGAGGGCGACGAGCATCCGTCCCTTCGCGCCGGCGGCAAGGTACAGCGCGCGGATCGCGGCGAGGCTGAGCGCGGCCCGCAGGAGGAAGTTGACGTCCATCAGCCACGCGTAACGACCCTTGCTGCCATAGTCGCTCTCGGCGTCGTGAAGGACGCTGAGATGCGGGCGCAGGAATACGAGCGCGATGTCGATCGCGACGTAGACGAGGATGCCGCCGATAGCCAGGCGGGCCCAGAAGGACGCTCCCGAGCTCCACTGTCGGCGGATCATTGTTGGCGAATACTGGCAGACGTCCTCGGCACGGCGCCGGAACACGAGGTGGAGATTATCGGCGAGCGCCGGCGCGCTGGACGCATGGTAGGCTCGCCGCGGCTCACTCAGGCGGCAGCGGGGCAGGCTGCGATCGGATCGGGCCTAACTGACATCTGCGACCCTGGGAGGGCCGAATGAAGCGTGCCCGCATTCTGGTAGTGGTTGGTGGCCTCGGACTGCTGCTCATGGCCTGTGGCTCAAGCGGCAAGGTGAGCTTTACGGCTCAGGCGAACGCGATCTGCACGAGCGGGAACGCTCAGGCTCCACCGCCGGCTACGGCCGCGCAGAAGGCAACGCTCAAAGGGCGCGGCGCCTACATGAGCACCGTGGTGGGGATCTTGCAGGGCGAGGTCAGCAAGCTCGAGAAGTTGAAGGCCCCGCCTGCCAAGCAGGCCGCCTACAAGAACCTCGTAACGGCGCTTGCGGGGATGGCTACGGCTGGCCGCCACTACGCGTCTGATGCCCAAAACAACTTCACGGGCCCGGCCGAAATGGAAGCTAGCGCTCTCGTGAGCTTTGAAAGTTCGGTTCACACCGAAGCGTCATTGCTCGGGCTCTCGCAGTGCGCAAAGTAGGGCTGCAGTAGTGCGGTAGTGAGGCTCCTCCGGGCATCCGGCGACCGGTCATGCGGTCGCCGGCGCTCGGCGGAGCGCGCCAGCACGACGTCGGCGGCGCGATGGTAGGCTCGCCGCGGCTCACTCGGGGCGGTCGCGGGCAGGCTGCGATGGGATCGGGCCGAAGCTGACATCCGCGACCCTGGGAGGGGCCAAATGACGCGCATGCGAATTCTTGTGACGGTAGGTACGGTCGGGGTCCTGGGCCTGGTGCTCACGGGTTGCGGCTCGAGCGGCAAGCAGAGCTTCGTCGCCCAGGTCAACGCGGTCTGCGCGAGCGCGAACAAGCAGGCGCCGGCAGCGCTGACGGGCGCCGCCACGACCAACCGTCAGGCGATCCTCAAGGAGATGGCCACGTACGAGACCATTGGCGCGAACGAGCTCAAGCAGCTTCAGGCGGTGCAGGCGCCGGCCGGCAAGCAGATTGCGTATGCGCAGATGGTGTCGAATGTCAAGTGGCTCTTCGCGGACCTGGGAAAGAGCGCAGTTGACTTGAAGGCCGGCAACGCCACTGCGTACCAGACGGTCGCTCAGAACTTCGACACCGTCGAGCAGTCCCTCAGGAGCGAAGCGACCGGGCTCGGGCTCACGAAGTGCGCGTCGAGCCGGGCAACGTAGAGGTGCTGTAGCGCATCAGCGACACGCCGCCGGGCCTGCGGCGACCGATTGCGGCGGTCGCCCGCGCTCGGCCGAGCGGTCGTTGCCGGCTTGGCTGCCAGTGGCTGCCGGCTCAGTCGGTGACGAGCATCGACGTCAACGGTCGTGTCTTCGGGTTGGTGATCCAGCAGCGCACGATGTCGCGCATCGAGAGCACGCCGACTGCCTCGGAGTCCTTGATCACGATCAAGTGGCGGAAGCCGCCGGTGATCATTACCTCGGCAGCCTGGTCGAGAGCCCACTCGGGCGCTGCGTAGACGACGTGCTCAGTCACGTAGTCCGCGACGCGCTCGACCGCGAAGTTGCCGTGCTCACCGGCGCAGCGCAACAGGTCGCGCTCGGTAAGGATCCCGGGCCCCGGGAGCTTGGGGTCAAGCACGATCGCCGAGCCGACTCGCGCGCTCGTCATGCGCCGCGCCGCCTCGCCAAGCGTGTGGGACAACCCCACCGTCACCCGCACAGGCCCCATCGCCTCACGCACCGTCATCGTGACCTCCTCTCGACTGGGCAGGCAGGGCTACGGAAAAGATCGTATCAATTGGTACGTGCTCTTGCCATGATCGCCGCGAGGAGCCGTTGAGCGCCGTGCCGGCCGCGATGATGTGAGGGTGGCCGAAGAGGAAGCGATCGAGACGTTCGCCTGCTTTGGCGGCAACGTGACGGTGATCGTACTCGGCGTCGGACCCGCCGGCCAGGCCGGCGCGGCGGTTGCAATGGTCCGGCGGCGGCTGCTCGAGTGGCACGCGCAGTTCTCGCGCTTCGAGCCGGCGAGCGAGCTCTCGGCGCTGAACGGCGATCCGCGCGAGACGGTGGCGGTGAGCCCGATGATGGCGCGGTTGGTGGCGGCGGCGCTGGCGGCCGCCGGCGCGACCGGGGGCCTCGTCGACCCGACGCTGGTCGGCGAGATCGAGGCGGCGGGCTATCGCGAGCACTTCGACGGCGCCTCGGTGCCGCTCGCTCGCGCGCTAGAGCTGGCCCCGCCGCGCGCCGCCGGCGGGCCGAGTCGGGCAGCGCGCTGGAAGGAGGTCAGCGTGGATCGTGCCCGGGGCACCGTTACGCGGCCGCCCGGCGTGCGCCTTGACAGCGGCGGCATCGCAAAGGGCCTGTTCGGAGACATCCTGGCGGATGTGCTCGAGGGCCACGCGAGCTACGTGGTTGACTGCGCCGGCGACCTCCGCCTCGGCGGGCGCGGTGAGCACGCGCGAGCAGTCCGGGTCGCGAGCCCGTTCGACCTATCGATGCTCCACAGCTTCGAGCTGAGTCGCGGCGCCGCCGCGACGAGTGGCGTTGGTCGGCGCAGCTGGCTCGACAGTGACGGGCGGCCTGCCCACCACCTGCTCGACCCCGCCACCGGCCGGCCCGCGTACACCGGTGTCGTCCAGGTGACGGCGATCGCCCCGAGCGGCGTCGAGGCCGAGTGGACCGCGAAAGCGGCGCTGCTGAGCGGGCCGGAACGGGCGGGCGAGTGGTTGCGTGGTGGCGGTCTCGTCGTTTATGAGGATGGGCACTTCGACGTGATCGAGCCAGGAGCGCGTTAGGCTGTTGGAGCTTGGTCAGCCCGGCGGGCGGTGTCCGTCGGTGGGAGAACGGATGGGACTTATGCGCATTGGACTCGTCTTGGGCGGGGGAGGCGTCGTCGGGGCTTCGTGGATGGTCGGCGCGCTCCAGGCGCTCGAGGACGAGAGTGGCTTCCGAGCCGACCAGGCGACGCGGGTGCTCGGCACCTCCGCCGGCGCGCTGATCGGAGCGACGGGCGCTGGCGGTGTATCGCCGGCACAGATGAGCGAGCACGCCACCGGCGGCGCTGCAGCGGCGGACGGAGGCATCGCCGGCCCCTACCGCCGCTCGCTGTGGCCGCCACCACTCGGCTTCGGCTCGCCGCGGATGTCGGTGGCGATGTTGAGCGAGCAGCGTGATCGCAGCCTCAGCGCCCTGCTGATGGGCCTGCTGCCGCGGGGCGTCCTTCACACCGATCCGATCAGCCGTCTCGTCGAGCGGGTGGTTGGCGGTGCCTGGCCTGTGGCTCCCGCGCTGCGCGTCGTCGCCTGCGACTACGCGAGCGGGCAGCGCGTGACGTTTGGCTCACCGCGCGCGCCGCAGGCCAGCGTCGGTCAGGCGGTTGCAGCATCGTGCGCGATCCCCGGATTCTTCAAGCCGGTGCGGATCGGCGAGCGAAGCTACATCGACGGTGGCATCCACTCGCACTCGAACCTCGATCTGATCGCGGGGGAGGGGCTCGACCTGGTGATCTGTCTCAGCCCGATGTCCTCGAGCGCGCAGGCTCCGGCAACGAGCATGCTCGAGCGGATCGCTGCGGCCCGCCGGCGCCGCGCCAGCGCCGCGCTGATCACCGAGGCGCGCCCGCTCCGCAGTCAAGGCACCCGTGTGATCGTGCTGGAGCCGGACCTCAAGGATCTCGCCGCAATGGGTTCCAACCCGATGGCGCGCGACCGCGCCGAGCGAGTGATCGAGGTGGCCCGCGCCGGTGTCACGCGAGCGCTTCGCCGGCTGTCGCTCGCCGCACTGCTCGCCGACGCCGAGCCGGCCGCGAGGGGCGCCTCGCGCGCCCTGCCAGCGCACTAGCCCGTGCCGTCGCGCGGTCGCGACGTTTACACTGGCGGGTCCGCGGCGCCGCGCCGCGGAGCAAGGGGGGGACTGGTGTATCGGTAACACGGTGGTCTCCAAAACCGCAGCGTCAGGTTCGACTCCTGGGTCCCCCGTAGCAGCATCAACAGGGAGGCGATGTGCCCGTCGACCTGGGCGAGAACGGTAGGCAGGCGCGGGACGTCACTCCATCCCGGCGCTTGCATCCCACCGCCGAGAAGCAAACAGAGATGCCCTCGTCACACGGTTGTCTGCGGCTGGCTGGGTGAGCCAGGTCGCCGCAGGGACCAGCCGCGGCGCAACGAAGCTGCCCAGACGCGCCCCGCCGTGAACTCCTCGGACTCGATGAGCGGCCGGATCGCCGGCTGGAGCACTTCGCTGACGTAATGCAGCGGTGGCTTGTCGCACACGGCGTTTGCGATCGCGATCAAGATCATCCCCTCATCGAGCATCAGCACACGGCGCGCGACCAGCCCGGTGTCGACGTTGACTGCGTCGCGGAAGCCGTACTCGTCGTCGTAGACGTCGTCGAAGGTCCTCTCGAGTGCCGCGAGAGTCTTGAGCACTGCTCTCGGCGCGAAGGGGAGCGCAAGGAAGCAGGCATGCGGCGTGACGACGCCGTCCGAGCTGCGGCTGTTGGGGCCTATCGCGAGCGACTTGACGCCGTACTCGCGGTACCCGCCCTCCGGGTTGGCGCAGGGAGAGAACCCCCACCAGCCTTTCTCCGTCGCGCGTCCGTGCTCGATCTGAGCACGGACGAATAGCCTGTGGTTGACGCCCCAGCTCCGGGGAGCCCACTGTGCTTCGGGGAGGAAGAGTGTCGGCATGAGTGCCTCGAACATGCCGCCATTCCAGCTGGGGACGCAGCGCAGGCCACGGGAGCGATAGGTCCCTTCGAAGACTCGGGTGCCGTGATAGGTGCGCCACTCCCCGTCTGGTTTCTGCCGCTGCCACGTGCAGCTCACCTCGGGGGTGCGTAGTAGTCGAAAGTACTGCTGGCGTGCATCACGCGGCGGATGAGATGTGCGCAAAGCCGATCGGTGGAGAGGAGAGCTCGTTCTGGATCAAGCGAGTGGTAGCCGTTGGCGGTGAACGCATCGCGCTGGTCGACGGGCGCGTGAGTCTCGACGGCAGGCTGCAGCGCGAGCCATTTGCGCAGCTGAGTTCCTGCGTCAAGAATCCGACCTGCACCTATCGGCGCGCGATCACAGTCCCGCCGGGTGACGTCTTCCTGCTCGGAGACAACCGCGGGAACTCCTACGACAGTCGTTTCTGGGGGCCGGTGCCGGAGGCCTGGATCGTCGGTCGCGTTGAGAGGTGCGCAGGGTCGACGGCGTCCTGCCGATACTTGACCTGACGCCGGCCGCCGGGTGTGGCGGAGGTCCCAACCGGAGGCTGGCTGCGCCGTCGCGCCGCCGCTTGTGCGATCCTTCTTGCTAGCAGGACCAGGGGTCGGCAGTTCATCACGCGGCCCCCATGAAAAGCGCGCTCGGCCCAGGGTGAGCCGCGGGGCAATCAGCAGAGTGGCAGGAGCTTCTTGAACGAGCTCGGCAACATTGGCATGCACGCCTTGTGCAGCGCCACGCGCTGCGGATGCGTGCTGCGCGCAAGCGCCACGGGGTGGCTCTCGTGAGCGCGCGCGCCTGGGCGATCTTCGCTGCGCTCGCTGTGCTGTGGGGCATCCCGTACCTGTTCATCAAGGTCGCCGTCGACGGAGGCATGCCGCCGGGGACGCTGGCCTGGGGGCGGGTCGTGCTCGGCGCGCTGGTGCTGTCGCCGTGGGCCCTGCGGGCCGGGACGCTGCGAGCGCTCCGCTCCCACTGGCGCTGGTTGGCGGCCTACGCGATTGCCGAGATCGCGATTCCCTTCCCCCTGATCGCGGCCGGCGAGCAGCACCTGCCCTCGTCGCTGGCGGCGATCATCATCGCCGCCGTGCCGCTGATCATTGCGCTGCTGGCGTTGCGATTCGACCGTGCGGAGCGTGTCAACGGACGGCAGATGGTGGGACTGGTGATCGGCATGTTCGGCGTCGTCGCGCTGGTAGGCGTCGACGTGGCAGGGCGACTGTCGACCCTGCTCGGCGCCGGGGCGATCCTGCTCGCCGCGGTTGGCTACTCGGCCGGGCCGATGATCCTCAAGAAGCATCTCTACGACCTCGAGCCGCGAGCGGCGATGAGCGCCAGCCTGGCGATCGCGGCGCTGGCGCTCACCCCCGTGGCGCTGCTCGATCTTCCCAGCCGCCTGCCTTCGGCCTCCGCCTTTGGCGGTGTTGCCATTCTCGGCCTGCTGTGCACGGCCACCGCCTTCTCGCTGATGGCGGTGCTGGTCGTCGACGTCGGTGCGGGCCGCGCGTCGGTCACCACCTATCTCAACCCCGTCATCGCGGTCGCCCTGGGCGTCGTCGTCCTCGGTGAGCAGCCCGGTGCCAGCGCGATAGCAGGGCTGCTGTTGATCCTCGCCGGCTCGTGGATCTCGACCGATGGACGCCTGCCGCCCGGCATCACCCGCGCTGCAGCTCGTCTGCGTCCTGGTCTGGGCGACCAGCGACCGGCTGTCAGCCACCGTCTCGAGGTCGCAGACGGCGGCTGAGTGGTCGCACGGCGGACGCGCAGTCGCGGGGGCGGTCGGTTGACAACATGTCGTTAGGCGATATATGCTCCGGCATCGATGGAGCTACGGCCGCCCAGCTACTACGCGCTTGCCGCGCTGATCGACGGTCCGCTCCACGGCTACGGGATCGTCCGGCGCGCCGCTGAGCTGTCCGGCGGCAGTGTGCGGCTTTCGACGGGCACCCTGTACGGCCTGCTCGAGCGTGCGATCGCGGAGCAGCTCGTGATCGCAGGCGAGCCCTACGTCGAGCACGGTCGTCAGCGGCGCGACTACACCCTCACACCGGCTGGCCGGCTCGCGCTTCAGTCCGAGGCCGCTCGGCTCGCGCGCGCCGCAAGGACCGTCGAGGGCCGCCTGCGAGCGACTTCGCCGGCGATTGGCAGCATATGAGGCGCGAGCAGCTCGCCCGAGCAGCGCTCCGCGCCTATCCCGAAGCCGTGCGGCGAACGCGCGGTCCGGAGATGATCGATACGTTGCTCGACGCGAGCGACGGCTCGATGCGCGCGTTCGCGAGGGAGCTCTTCGCTCTGTTGCGGGCTGGTGTGCGATCACGCGCGTGTGCGACCGCAGACGCTGGTTTCAGGCGACTCGCAGCCGACGGCGTCTGCCTCGGCGCCACGCTCTGGATCGGCGTGCGCATCAGCGAGCCGGTCGGATTCCAGCCGACGCGCTGGCAGTTCTGGCTACTTGCAGCAGCGCTCGCCCTCGCACTCGCCGGCTGCGACCGCCTCGCCGGGCTCGTCGTGTTCGCCTGGATCGCGCTCGTCAACCCCGTGACGCCTTTTGGGGGCCAGGACCACACCCTGGGCTGGAGCTTTGTGGCCGTGCAGGAGGCGCAACTGCTAGCGCTCGGGAGCTTCGCGATCGTGATGCTCATCGCACCGCGGCGACGGCCGCGCAGCCTCCGCAGGCTTCTGTGGCTTGCCATGGTCGCGGCCTTGGCGTACGGCGCCACGCTCGGCACCGGCGCGATTGCCGTCGCAACCATCGCTGTGTCGCTCGCGAGTCTGTGCGTGCCTGCCGCCATTCCGCGGCTCGCCATCGCGACAGCCCTGTGGTGGACGTGGATCGGCATCGAGCAGGCGTTCGTCCTCGGCCGTGTGATGTCGCCGCTGTCGATCGCGCTCGCGGCGGGGCCGATCGTGCTGGCGCTCAGCGCCGCTCGGGTCAGACGATTGCAGCGCCAGTCAGTGGCCTGACCGCTCGCCAAGCCGCGCGCGCGGCGCGGTCGTAGGATCCCTGGTAGTGCCCGTCGCGATCGAAGCCAGCGCCTTGACCAAGACGTTCGGTGCCACGGTCGCCGTCGACCAGCTCGACCTGCTTGTCGAGCCCGGTCAGGTGCTGGGCTTCCTCGGCCCGAACGGCGCCGGCAAGACGACGACGATTCGCATGCTGTTGAACCTGCACCGGCCGAGCGCCGGCAGCGTGCGCGTGCTCGGGCTCGACAGCGTGCATGACAGCGTCGCGATCCACGCCCAGACCGGCTACCTGCCAGGCGATCTCGAGCTTCACCCGCGAATGACGGCGCGGACCATCCTCGACTGGTTCGCCCGTGCGCGCGGCGGCGTCGATCGGGTCTACCGCGACGAGCTCATCGAGCGCTTCGACGTCACAACGGACCGGCGCATCCACGAGCTGTCGAAGGGCAACCGTCAGAAGATCGGCCTCGTGCTCGCGTTCATGCACCGGCCGGCGCTGCTGATCCTCGACGAACCGAGCTCCGGGCTGGACCCGCTGATGCAGGACGAGTTCCACCGGCTGCTGCGCGAGACGACCGCCGACGGTCGCACCGTGTTCCTGTCGTCTCACGAGCTGGACGAGATTCAGCGCATTGCCGATCGCGTTGCGATCATCAAGGAAGGGCAGCTCGTGGTCACCGACTCGGTGGCGTCGCTCCGGCGCCAGGCGCCGCAGGTGCTCGAGGTGACCTTCAAGCAGCCTGTCGGCGCCGCCGTGTTCGACGGTCTCGACGGCGTGACGCATCTGACGCTCGACGGCAACAAGGTCTCGCTGCAGGCGACCGGCGAGCTGGCGCCGCTGCTGCGCGTGATCGCCGACCACGACCCGCTTGACCTCGTCACCCGCCACGCTGATCTCGACGAGCTGTTCCTGGCCTACTACCGCGACACCCCTGCCGATGCGAGCTGAAGTCGCGCGACTGGAGCTGGCCAACCGGCGCAGGCTGCTGGCGATCTATGTCGTGTACGCGGCGCTCTACATGCTCGCGATCGTCCTGCTGTATCCGACGTTCCGCCACTCCAGCGGGCTCGACAGCCTCGTCTCGGGGAAGCTGTGGGCGCTGGCCGGGGTGATCGGTTCGCTGACCTCGCCGGCCGGCTGGGTCAACGCGAACGCCTACACCAACCTCCTGCCGCTGGCGATGCTCGCGCTGACGATCGGCTACGGGGCGGGGACGATCGCCGGCCAGGACGAGAACGGCACGCTCGGGCTGGTCGTCGTCCTGCCGCTCGCGCGCGACCGGATCCTCGCGCAGAAGATCGTGGCGATGGTGGTGCAGGCGCTCGTCGTGACGATCGCGGTCGCCGCCTGCGTGTACGTCGGCGCCGGTTTCGATCTGACGCTCGACGCCGCGAACGTCGCCACCGCGTCGCTCGCCGTGTTCGCGCTCGGCATCGACTTCGGGCTGATTGCCCTGGCCGTCGGTGCCGCTACCGCCAACCGCACCACCGCGATCGCCGTCGCCAGCGCGCTCGCCGGCGTCTCCTACCTGATCAGCTCGCTGGCCCGCGTCGTCAGCGCGATCGCGCCACTGCGCTTCGCCTCGCTGTTCTACTGGTCGGTCGGCGACAACCAGATCGCCAACGGTGCGAGCCTCGCCGCCTTCGCGGTGCTGACCGCCGTTGCGATCCTGGCGGGACTCGCGGCGATCCTCGCGTTCCGCCGACTCGACGTCCGCTAGCGCTCCGCGGTCGTCTTTTCGGTGCGGTCTGTGCGGCGCGCACCCGCGGCTCTTCACGAACTGAGCGCTGGCGGGCTAACGGTCGGCGGCCTGTGCCCGCGCGACTAGCACGCCTACGAGCTGATGCTCGAGCGCGCTGGACGGCGTGCCACGGACCTCGAGGTCGGACAGGTCGATCCCGAGCTGCCCGTACGTGAAGCCGATGTCATCCAGGGTCATCGGGACGCTGACCTCGACCGTGCCCTGCTTGACCCGCACCGCGATCGTGAAGTGGAACGCGAAGGCGACGTTGGCGCCGGGATCAGTCCAAGACATCCGAACGCCATGGATGGTCACACTTGCGCTGCTGCCAAGGCTACGGCGCAGCGCGCTCGTGAGGGAGCTCTGCAGGCAGGGCAGCGCCCGCGGGCCTGCGACGGCCCTGCTGTCCTTGGCCACCAGTGCGGCCGACGGCAGGATCGACACGCTCGAGCTCACCTGTGCGTACGTCGTGCCTGCGCCGACGAACAGTGGTGACTGGGCAAGGGCGAACGCCTCGCTGAGGGGCACCTCACCGAGGCAGGCATTCAGTTGCTCGCTGTTGCGCTTGTCCTGCGGCGTGATCGGATTGCTCTCCTGCTTGAGCGCCGGCAGGTCGCTGTGGCGCAGGCTGACTGCCGCCGCCACGGCCGCCGCCTGGCTGCGTGTGATCGTCGTGGGCGAGGCGACGGCAACGCCGACCCAGCCCGCCGCGGCCAGCCCGGCCGTCAGCGCGACGATCCAGGCGCGCGACCGGCGAATCGCAGACCGGTTAGACGGCGGTTCGGGGAGCACGCCCGGATACTGACAGTTGTCGCCGCCGCCTGCGCGGCGGCCGTTGCCTTGCTGCTGCCATCACGGGAAACCTATCTTCTCTATGCAGCGTGGCCATGCCTGCCTGCCAGCCTCAGCGTCACTTGGTGCAGTGTGAAGGAGTCGTCGTGGAGCGGGCCGGGCGTCAACTCGTTGCCGTTTTCGGACATCGCGGTTGACGCCATGTCGCCCAGGCCCGGTGTTGTGGAGTTGACCGCCAGGCGGCTGAACGACACAGTCGAGAGCGGGGGGTAGGGGAAGGGCTCGCCGGTCAGTCGATCCGTGGCGTCCTCCTGCGTCCACTCGGCCTGGTTGAACGAGCCGTGGGCTTCCTGCGCCGTCGTGACGCGCGCGTTCTCGCCGGTGCTCTGATCGGCGATCGCGACAGTCCATCCCTTGCGCCCCAGTGTCATGCTCGCGGCGAGATCGTCGCCGGGGTTGACGGGAAACAGGTTCACCGGTCGAAAGTCGTGCGCGGTGTCGCTCCAGAACGCGTAGTAGGTGCTCGGCGTCGAAGCGAACGGCAGCAGCGAGCTGTTGACGCGCTGCTCGTTCGTGCCGATCTGGATGAACGGCCCGGATGAGCCGGGCGCCTGCGCTCCGATCCACGTCGCCGCGACCTCGGGCGCCGATCCGCCGATGATTCTCGGCACCGTCCACGATCCTCGGACCGACCTCACAGAGCCCTGCCACGAGTATCCGGCGAACGGGCTCCTCGACGGAATCGGTCCCGCCGTGGCGCCCCACAGCAGGAAGGTGAGCGCGAGCACGACGGCAAGCGGCCCGACGGCGGCGAAAGCCAGTCGCTGCCATGCGGTCTGCGCGCGTGCCGTGCCCACGGGTCGCACTGCATGATCGCACGCGCTGCATCGCGCGGGCCCGAATGCCAGGGAACGCCCTCAGCGTCTCGTCGGCACGACGGTGATGTCCCCGGAGACGTTGTTCAGGTCGATCACGCGACGAGCAGAGGGGTTGGTGCGCACGGCGATGTTCGTGCTTCCCGAGATGGTGCTCGCCGTCACCCGGTAGGCGACTCCCGCCGGCACGGCCACGGTGATGTCACCCGACACGTCGCTGATCGACACGTAGCTTGGCGGCTTGGTGAATGAGAGGTCGATGTCGCCGGAGGCGTTGCCGCCACTCACGTTCGCGGCCGCCAGCGCGGTGCCGTTGATGTCGCCCGAAGCGTCGTTCAAGACCAGCGTCCCCGACACGCGCTCGAGGTCGAGGTCACCGGACGCGGCGCTCAGGGTGAGAGCGCCATGCACGTCCCTCGCATGCACGTCGCCGGAGCTGGTCGAGGCCGTCACCGACTCGGTGGCCGGGACTGACACGGTTAGCGTGGCGTCGTCGCAGTCGATCCACCAGCAGCGGTGGCTCGCCAGCGACGTTCCGTCGGGGGTGGTCGTCCACGTCACGCTCGGGCGGATCAGGCTGTAGCGGACGATGCCGCTCACGTGTGCCCGCCGGTCGGCGCTTGGAGCCACCGTGATGTCGCCGGAGCCGACGCTCACGTTGATCTTCGAGCCGACCAGCGCCGATGTCTCACGCAGGCGGAAGCTGTCGCGGCCTACGAGCGCCACGTAGTTGAGCGCGCAGTAGGCGATCACGACGAGGACGACGGGCACCCCGAGGGCCAGGGTCCAGGCGCGCGGGGCGGTGAGTGTGACGTTGCTGGGCAAGGCTCTCTCCATCACAGTCCGAGGTAGGTGAGGACGGCCAGCACGCGCCGATGATCGGCGTCGGCGGGAGCGAGGTCGAGCTTCATGAAGATCGAGCGCACGTGCTTCTCCACCGCGCCAAGCCCGACGACCAGCGCGGCGGCGATAGCGGCGTTGGACCGGCCCTCGGCGATCAGCGCGAGCACCTCGCGCTCGCGGGCGGTGAGCGCGGACAGCGGGTCGGCCTTCCGCGTGAGCAGCTGGGCGACGACCTCGGGGTCGATCGCGCTCCCGCCCGCCGCGACGCGCCGCAGTGCATCGACGAACTCGGCCACGTCCGCCACCCGGTCTTTCAGCAGGTAGCCGACGCCGCCGTCGCTCTTCACTGCGAGCAGCTCGCCGGCGTAGCGCTCCTCCACATACTGCGACAGCACGAGCACACCGATCGCCGGCCAGCGCGTGCGCACCACGAGCGCGGCGCGCAGCCCCTCATCGCTGAACGTCGGCGGCATCCGCACGTCCACCACGACGGCGTCGGGCACCGTCGCGTCCACGGCTCGCAGGAACGCCTCGGCCTCTCCGACGGCAGCCGCCACGTCGATGCCGGCCTCCGCCAGCAGGCGGGTCAGCCCTTCGCGCAGCAGCACGGAGTCCTCGGCGATCACGACGCGCATGGCAGCTCCGCTTCGATCACCGTCGGGCCGCCCACGGGGCTGCTGACCGTCAGCTGGCCATCCACGGCATGGACTCGGTCGGCGAGGCCGGCGAGGCCGGGGCCGTCCGCCACCGCTCCGCCATGGCCGTCGTCGCGCACCACCACGTGCAGCAGCTCGCCATCGGAGTGCACGCTCACGGTGGCGCTGCGCGCCCCGGAGTGCTTCGAAACGTTGGTGAGCGTCTCGGCGACGATGAAATAGGCGACCGCCTCCACGCTCGCCGAAGGCCGCTCGGTCATCGCGACCTCGACGCTGACCGGCACCGAGCAGAGGGCGGCGAGGCCGGACAGGGCGGCGTCGAGCCCGCGGTCCGACAGTACCGGTGGGTGGACGCCGCGGACCAGGCTGCGCAGCTCGACCAGCGCCGTCTTGGCCTCCTCGTGGGCTTGATCGACGAGCGCTTTCGCGGCTGCGGGGTCGTCGGCGAATCGTGCCTTGGCCCGTCCGAGCTCCATCGCCAGCGACACCAGTCGCGCCTGCGCGCCGTCGTGCAGGTCCCGTTCGATGCGGCGCCGCTCGCTATCGGCCGCGTCCACCATCCGCGAGCGGCTTCGCTCGAGGGCGCCGACGCGCGCGGTGAGGCTCCGCCGCGTCGGCCCGAGCAGCTGCCGGTTCACCCAGACCTGCGCTTCCGCCAGGCC
This sequence comes from Solirubrobacteraceae bacterium, assembly GCA_049512455.1. Lineage (GTDB taxonomy): Bacteria > Actinomycetota > Thermoleophilia > Solirubrobacterales > Solirubrobacteraceae > Palsa-513. The sequence goes on from JBEKXB010000020.1 coordinate 41,965, forward strand.
CCGGCTGATGTGCGGCGCGGCCAGCCCGAGACCGATGCCGACGACTGTCGCGACGACCATCGCCGGCGCGCCGTGGAGCACCGTGCCGAACAGGTCGGCGCCACCCTTCGGCAGCGCCGCGTTGTAGGTCGGCAGGGTGATCAGGGCGAGCGCCACCGCCCACGCCGAGATGGCCACCGTGAAGCCGACGACCGCCATCGGCAGGGCCAGGAACGCTGCCGCCGCTGCACGCCAGCTCGTCGCGCCGAACAGCAGCGACCGCGTCTGCGCCCACAACCCCGCGTCGGGCCGGCGGACAGATCGCGGTGGCGCGATTACCTGGCCGAGCATCAGCGCCGCCCGCCACCGCTCGATGGCGCCAAAGCACAGGCAGACGATCAGCGTGATGGCGATGATCGGCACGCCGACGAGCGCCAGCGGCAACAGGCCCAATCCGAGCGGGATCCCGACCACGGTCGCCATGAAGGCCCCGAACGCGAGCGGGAGCCCGCTGACGAGGTAGATGAGCGTGAGCCAGGTCTGGGCTGACACGAGCGGCCGCAGGACGTGGCCGGCCAGGCCGCCGCGCCCAAACACGCTTGGTTGCGGTAGCGGCCCGGCCGCTACCGGGCCGAACCCGTCACTGGGCGCCACGGAGATGCTCACGAAGCTGACTGTACGCGCGGGCGGCGGTCCTATCCAGCCGACTCGCCCCCCAATCGCGCCGGGGGTTAGCCCCCGACCGTCGTTCGCGATGCCCTCGCCGCCGGCGCGTGCCACACTCTCTGCAGCCGATCGGCGTCTCGTCCGACTCGATCTCGTGCCCGACGACGACCTTCTGCGCCGCCGTGTCGCAGGCCGGCAGCGTCGTCTACTACAAGCACGGGTCCTGGTCGAAGCCGGCGTCGATCGACGCGCCGTCAGCGAACCTCACGTCGGTTTCGTGCGCGAGCGCGAGCTTCTGCGTCGCGGTTGACTCGAACGGCAACGCGCTCACCGACACGAACGGAACCTGGTCCAAGCCCGCGATCGTCGACCATTCGGCCGGGTTGAGCGCCGTGTCGTGCGCGACGTCGCGGTTCTGCATGGCGGTTGACAGCGGCGGCGCCGCGCTCGCCGACGACGCGGGCCACTGGTCCTCGCCGCACACGATCTCCAACCAGATCCAGTTCACGTCGGTGTCCTGCCCGACCGCGCAGTTCTGCGCCGCGGCCGGCACTTCATCGCCGTTCGGCAAGGGCCCTCCGGCGGCCTACGCCGCGACCTATCGCTCAGCCTGAGCGACGGTCCGGTCGCTACTTGTCCTTGGTCCAGTCGTCGAGCCGGCCGCGCCCTTCCATCTTCTTGACGAAGTGCCCCCACTTGCTCGGCTTCATCCCGGGCTCGTGGTCGCGGTACATCGGCGCCGCCCCGTGCGGCTGGGGCAGCGCTCGCGCCGTCGCCGCGTCGACGACCAGGTCGACGCCAAGCTCGTGCAGCGAGGCGATCTGCTCGGCCTCGACGAAATGCTGGCTCTTGTCGATCCGCATCACGATGCCGTGGAAGATGTCCTGGTCGGGCGCGGCAACGACATGATCGACCGTCCCGACCTGCTCGCCACCCGACGCGTACACCGGCACGTCCTTCTCGAGCACCTGATAGGCGATTGGGAATCCTTCGTCCATCTGCTGCACCTTACCGGTGTCTTGGGGTGTGGTCGGTCCGCGCCGGCGGACGCTTCACGACGAGGGCGCCACCGCCACGACTCGTAGCCCTGGCACGCGGGGGTATCGATCAGGACGGCCACGGCTCGCCTGGTGGACCGGCGCTCTCGCGGATGCGCCGCAGGTCGTCGGCGAAGCCCTCATCGGGGCTCGGCGCGTGCGAACCTGGCTTGCATTGCGCAGCGCTCCGCTGTACGGTCGCTGGAGTGACTCGCTGGTTCACCGTCATGCTCGCGGCTGTCGCCGGCCTGGCGATCGCGGTCGCTCTTTTGCTCACAATGTCCAGCGGCGGCCCAGGCACGGCTGCGACTTCGCTGTCAGCGAAAGCACTGCGCGAAGCGGCCGATGTCACGGCCAACGAGCCGGGCTACAGGCTGTCGATGACCATGAGCATGGTGATCGGAAATCAGACCATCGAGCTCAGCGAGGATGGCTCCTGGAGCGGCGTCGGGACGGCGATGCGTGGCGCGGGGGAGGTTGTGATGGACGGCAAGCACGTGAGCGAGGTCTTCGCCTACCCCTACGTCTACATGCGCTCGCCGGCGGGCACACACCTCTACGACGCGCCGACGCCGTGGACCAAGTTCAACCTCAACGGGTTCACGCAGGCGATTGGCATCGGTTCGATGTCGCTCAGCTCCAGCTCCGATCCGGCGTCCGAGCTCCAGTATCTGCAGTCGGTCGGGTCGGTGACGGACGCCGGGAGCGCACAAGTCGACGGCGTTTCGACCACGCACTACTACGCCGTGCTCGATGCGAGCCGCGCGCCCGCCAAGTACGCCGCCTTTGTGGAGCGGTATACCGGGCAGAGCACGCTACCGGTCCAGGTCTGGGTGGACAGCCAGCACCGCGTGCGGCGCATGACCATGTCATTCGGCGTCTGCACCAAGAGCTACGGGACGATCAACGAGCAGATGACACTGGACTGGAGCGACTTCGGTCCCCAGCCGGTCGTGGAGCCCCCGCCAGCGGCGCAGGTCACCGATGTGACAAGCACGCTCGCGGCGTTCGAGTCACACGCGATGGCGTCGGTCGGCTGCTGAGCGCAGCGGCCTGCGCTCAGAGCTTGCGTGCCCTGACAGCCGTGCCGTAGGCGCAGATCTCGGTCCAGGTCGAGCCGAGCTCCGAGGTGTCGAAGCGGAACGCGATGATCGCGTTCGCGCCCTTCGCCTCGGCCTCTTCGGCCAGGCGCGTGGTGGCGTCCTGGCGGCCCGAGGCGAGCATCTTCGTCATCCCCTTCAGCTCGCCGCCGAGCAGCGACTTGAGGCCGGCGCCGAACTGCGAGCCGATGTTGCGCGAGCGGACGGTCAGCCCGAACACCTCACCGTAGACCTCCTCGATCTGATACCCGGGAAGGTCGTTCATCGTCGAGATGATCATGCCCGGCAAGCTACCACCGTCGCGCGGGATCGGCACCGGCGCCGTTGTCCCGCTCGACGCGACTCAGCGGGCGCCGAACTGGCGCAGCAGGCCGCGCGGGGGCGTCCCCATCACGAACAGCATTGGAGCTCTTGCTGCTTGGGGACCGTAGGACGTCCGCGGTCCGGCGTGACTCTCCGAGGCGTGCGGAATCGCAATCGTGAAGCTGCCGACCGGCAGGCTGACGGGAGTGAGCCCAGCTTTCCGCTGGTAGATGACCCACACTCGAAAGACGCCGGCGGCCTGTGGTACCCACGGGAAGGGGAGGAACCGCATGGTGACCGTCTGACCTGCGGCGATGTCGCTCTGGAATTGGCTGACGCCCCCTCCGTATCCGATATCGCGGGCCGGCATCCCGGGGACGTGGAACTTGACGAGGTAATCGCTGCGGGCCCCCACTACGGCAATCCGCGATGTGAAGCTGACGATGATCTCCCGCCCGCCTTCAGCGAGGAGCAGCTCGCGGCCGTGCAACGTGGACGCGACCTGCGCGTCTGTGAGCGCGGGCGCCGCGACCGGAACATAGCCGTCGGGATGCCCGTCCGTGAAGCACGACGGCGAGTAGCGCCCATGGTCCGGGCCGAACAGGTGACAGACGCGCCCGTCGCGGTACGTGATCGTCGTTATCGGCGTGTGGGCTGGGAGGGCGCTGAAGTTGAGCAGCGGCCCGGTGCCGGGCGGCCCCGCAGCTTCGGGCACAGAGGCCAGGCCGTCGACCATGAGATACGCGCCTTCAGGACCGAACGTCGCCTGTGTGTGAGGACGTCCGTCGAATGTGTAGGTGATGCTCTTCGCGTTCGGACCGAGCAGGCCGTACCACAGCACAGGGAGATCGCCAATCGCACATTTCCTGAAGGCACAGTCGCTCTCGTCCGGGGTGAACCCCGTTTCCACGTTCAGAAACAGTCGTCCGCGACTGTCGAGCGCCGCGCACTGCTGCCCGATGGTCGCGGCGAAGGCGCTGATTGGCAGCGCGTGGAAGCGGATTGCATCTCCAGGCCCGTTGGCGAACAGGCCGCCGAACCTGCCGTTCTCGATACGGCCGACCTGTATGCAGCCGAAGCCCCGGCGCGTGCTCAGCACGCGTATGCCCCAGGCTGGACCACCCGCCGGATCGGCGGCCCTGAGTGGCAGCAGCCGCACTGTGCCTGGGATCAGCACCCCGAGGTCGCGATGCGGCGTCGACAGCGCGGAGGTCGAAGCCCACGGGGCCGGGATGTGGAACACGCCGGTCGCCGCGAGGGCGCCGCCAGTGGACACGAGCGCGACGGCCACGGCGATCAGCGGCGTGCCCCGCCAACGGGCAGGCCAGGCCGGCCGGCGCAGCGCCGTCAGCAGGCGGACCCTCCGGCTGCGTGCTCGACGCTCGGCGGCAACGCAGAGCTGGCTGCGGACTTCGATCAGCAGTGTCATGACTTCCCCATTTCCGCCCGCAGGCTCGACAGCCCGCGACTGACGCGCTGGCGGACAACCAGCTCGGATGTCTCGAGCTCGTCGGCGATGTCCGGGTAGGAGCGCTCGTCGAGGATCCGGGCGCGGATCGCCTCGCGCTGCTGGGCCGGCAGTCGCTCGAGCAGCTCGATCACCCAGCCGGTCGCGCTCGCTGCAGCTTCGACCCGGTCCAGCTCATCGTCGGTGAAGGTGACGGCGTCACGGATGCCGACGCGCGCTCGGGCGCGAGCCTCGACACGACCTTGTCGTAGGCTCGTCGCCAGCGTGTTGTGCGCGATCGTGAACAGCCAGCCCGCGGCGGTTGGAGCCACGGGCCGGTAGCGATGCGCGGCGCGGAGCGCGGCGGCGAACACCTCCGCGGTCAGGTCAGCCGCAACCTCGGGATTGCCGGTGCGGCGTGTGAAGTAGCCGACCAGCGCCGTCTCGTAGCGGTCGTAGAACGTCGCGAAGGCCTCGGGCTGCAGACGTGTCGCCGCAAGCAGCTCGCCGTCGTTGAGCTCGTGACCGTCCATACACGATTAAACCCGGCTCACGGGATTCTGTGACGGCCAGCCGCAGCGTGGCTAAGCGTCAGGCGCGCGTGCGCCTTCGATCTCGGCGGCGATGTCGAGCAGCTGGTCGTGCAGGTAGCGGAAGACTGTCGGGTCGAACGCTGTACGGGCGTCGAGCTCGTCCGCCAGTCGCCCGATGTCGAGCGCGATCTGGCGCAGCCTCGCCAATGGGTCCGCCGGGGGCATGACGCGATCTTAGAGTGGGGCGCGGATTAAGACCGGAGCGACCCCTAGGCTTTCGCATCGATGCCGTCCCGCTCGCAGCTCCTGCTGATTCCGCTCGCCCCGGCGCTCATCGCCGCCGCCGCGCTCGCGGCTCCGGCCGGCGCCGCGACGCACACGGCGACCTGCGCGAACCTGCAGGCGCGACTGAACGCAGCGAGTGCGGGGGAGACGCTCATTCTTCGCGGCAGCTGCTCCGGCTCGTACACGCTGCCGAGTGGCGCCGCCTTCACGCTCGAGGGCGCGACCGGCACGCCGTCCGGGTTCGACGGCACCGGTCTCACCGACACCCCCGAGCTGACGAGCGCTGCCGGCTCGGGCGTCGGCGCGATGACCCTTTCGCACCTGAGCTTCGCGAACGCCGACGTGACCGGCAGCGCGGTCTACCTGCAGCACGCCGCCGGCGCGCTGACGCTCACCGACGACAGCTTCACGCACGACAGCACGACCGCCGCGGCCCCGGTGGCGATCGAAGAAGGCAGCGCCGGCTGCGCCGCCGCCGACGGACGGTCGCTGACCGTCGAGGGATCGTCGTTCGCCAATGACACGCAGAACCCACCCGTCGCGAGCTCGACCGGCGAGCGCGGCGGGGGTGGCCTGGAGATCCTGATCGAGTGTGGCCATGATCCGGTCAGCCTGAGCGAGGACGAGTTCACCGCCGACACCGTCAACGGAGCGGGGGAGGGCGGCGGGCTACTGGTCGTGGACGCCGACTCGACGGTCGCGACCGTGACCCAGACCGCCAACAGCTTTGCCGGCAACACGGTCAGCGACAGCGGTGCGCCCAGTGGCGCCTACGGCGGCGGCGGCGAGGCTGTGGTGGGTGCGAGCCTGGAGAGCACGCGCGAGCGCTACACCGCCAACACGCTGACCGGGACGGCCGGCGCCACGGGCACCGCAGCGGGCGCCGGCCTCGCGCTCCTCGGCAGCGGCTGCGCTGCGGCGGCGACGCAGAGCACGCTGGCCGACGACGTGCTGGCCGGCAACGCGATCGACGATGCGGGAGCGCCGGCTGACGCGCAGGGCGCGGCGCTCTACGCAGGCCCCTGCGGTCCAGCCGACACCTCGATCGTCGACTCGACGATCAGCGAGAACAGCGTCACGCCGGCCGCGGCCGGTGGGCTCGCCGGGATCGACGCTGCCGGCCCGGGAGCGATCGCCATCGACAACTCGATCCTCTACGGCGATCAGGGCGGCGGCGAGCTCGCCGGCACGAATGTGGCGGCGAGCTACTCCGACGTCTGCTCGGGCACCGCGCCGTTCGCCGGGCAGGGCAACATCTGCGCCGACCCCAAGCTCTCCGACGACGGCGCGCCAGCATCGATCAACTTCCACGAGACGGCCACGAGCCCGACGATCGACGCCGGCTCGAACGCGCTCGTCCCGGTCGGGCTGACGAGCGACTTCTACGGCGCGCCGCGCGAGCTGTCGGGCGCGAGCGGTGCCTGCCCGCAGGTCGCGGGCAGCGTCGACATCGGGGCTGACGAGTATTCGCCGTGCAGCGCCGACGGCCCGCCCAAGCTCAGCAAGCTCAGGCTTTCCGCGATCTCGTTCTTCGCCGCGACAGGTGGCGGCCCGACATCGCCTGGTGCCGGCTCCGGCACGACGATCAGCTACAGCGACAGCATCGGCGTGACGGCCACGATCGAGCTGTTCAGCGTGCAGGGCGGCGTCAAGCGGAGCGGCACCTGCGTCGCCGCGAAGTTGGGCGCGACCGGCGCGCGGTGCACGCTCCATGTCGCGATCGGGTCGTTCACCCACGCCGACCTCGCCGGCGCCAACAAGGTCCATTTCAGCGGCGTCCTCGCCGGTCACGCGCTCGCCGGCGGGCTCTACCAGGTGCGCATCCTCGCGACGCTCGACGGTGTTCCCAGTAACACGCTGAAGACCGAGTTCGATGTCTTCTGACATTGGCCGTCGGCGGCGAGCTACGATCAGGCCGAGATGAGACGCGGACTGGTGACTGTCGCGATCGCCGTGCTGGCGCTGGTGGTCGGCGGCGGCATCGCGGTGATCGCCAACCTGAGGACGAAGACGGTCACCAGGACCACAACCGTGACCGTGACGAGGACCGTCACGAGGAGCTACCCGCCGGTCGTGGCGACGGGGAATTCCGGCACGTCGCTCCCTCTGGCGAGCTCCACCAGCACGTCGACCATCCCGACGGGTCCGAGCGGCACGACCGCGACGCTGTCCGGCTGCGTGTCCACGCAGCTGGCCGTCGTGCTCGGCTTCCAGCAGGGCGCGCTCGGCCACATCGGGCAGACCGTCTCCTTCAAGAACACCTCGACGACCGCCTGCACGCTGTACGGCTATCCGGGCCTGCAGATGCTCGACGCCTCCGGCAGCCCGATCCCGACCGACGTGCTCCGCGGCATCGCCTACACCGTGCCTGCCGAGCCGGAGCACGTCGTCACGCTGGCGCCGGGCGGCGAGGCCTCGTTCGACCTCGGCTACGCCAACTCCACGGGATTTGGCAACGCCACCTGCCCGGCCTCGTCCGAGGTCGAGGTCACGCCGCCGAACGACTACACCTCGATCACCGTCGCGTGGAAGATCCAGCCCTACGGCGGCTCGGACATCAAGCATCTCCAATGCGGTCAGATCACTGTTTCACCGGTGTTCTCCGGCAACGGGGCCTCGTAGGGAGGACACCGCGACTGAGCCACGCCCACCCTGGGGCTGGTTCGCGGTCTGGTTCCTGATCGGGGCAGCGGTCGTCTGCGGGCTGCTGTCCTACGATCTCCTGCTGCTCCTGGTCCTGTGGCTGCTTGCCGCCCTCGCCGCTCGCGCCGTCCTGCGCCGAGGCAACCCTCCCGGCGCGATTCACGGCATCACCTCCGGCGTCGGGGTGTTGCCGCTCTATGTCGCCTACCTCAACCGCTCCGGTCCGGGCAACATCTGCCACTACTCGATCCATGGCGGCGAGTCGTGCGTCCAGGAGTCGACGCCGATCCCCTGGCTCCTGGTGGCGCTGGTGCTGTTCACGGTGGGAGCGCTGCTGTGCCGCTCGGCAGCAGCGCGCGCCGCGAAGCCGCGTCAGTCGCCGTAGCGCAAGCGCCGCAACCGCCCTCGCCCAGTCGCGCGCGTGCGAGTTGAGGTGTTGGGCAACCGGGTTATACTATCGGTATGAAGACTGCCGTTTCTATTCCGGACGACCTGTTCCGTCGTGCCGACGAGTTCGCGACCCGCGCTGGCAAGAGCCGCAGTCAGATATACCGCGACGCGCTCAGCGACTACCTCGCTGCACGCGACCCCGCGTCCGTCACCCGCGCGCTCGACGAGCTCGCTGATGATCTTGCGCTCGACCATCACGGGTTTGTCAGCGAGGTAGCTCGCCGTACCCTCGAGGACAGCGAGTGGTGATCAGTCAGGGCGATGTCCGCTGGGCATCGCTCGCTGATCCGGTCGGCTCCAGTCCCGGGTTCCGTCGCCCTGTGGCGATTGTGCAAGGCGACGCGTTCAATGCGAGCCGTATCGCGACGACCGTCGTCGTGCCGCTCACAAGCAATCTGCGCCTCGTCGCAGCCCCGGGAAATGTCCTGCTACCAGCTAACCGGACCGGGCTGCCGAAGGACTCCGTTGCCAACGTGTCGCAGACAGTTAGCATCGACCGCGGGATTCTCGGCGATCGCGTAGGCCAACTCAAGGCCGCCGACCTGCAACTCGTGCTCGCCGGGATCGACATCGTGCTCGGACGCGACGAGCTGGCAGCAGGGCACCGGTGAGTGCACCCTTTCGCGCCGGGGACAGGCATCCCGGCGTGCCTGCGGCTGGGCGAGGCTGTCGGACAAACACTGGGGGCCTCGAGAATCTTGTGCGTTCGTGTCGCTGTTCGTCTGTTGGGCGAGTCGGCGTGGACACTTGCAGTGGCCCCACCGTGGACGCTTGAAGTGGCCCCACCTCGCGTCGGTGTTTGTGTTGGTTGATGTTGCCTGATGTGGCGGGCGGGCGTCGTCGTGGAGCCGGAG
>JBEKXB010000021.1:0-48618 GCA_049512455.1 Solirubrobacteraceae bacterium
CAGTCTGACCGCGCGTCGCGCACAGCCCGCCGGACCGCCACCAGCCCAGCCGACCACACACCCAAACACGCCGACCACGACAGCTCGCCGACACTCACTTGACAAAACGCCCTCCATATCAGGGGTAGTGGCCTCATTTCCTCGAAATCGATGTTTGGTGTTTGTTGCGTGAGCAATCTGCGCCCAGGCGGGCAGAACGACACAGACGGATACGTGCTCGCAGCACAGCCGAACCAGTCGCAGAGGCGGCCATCGATAATGTCGGGCTCACGGCCCATCGAGCAAATTGCGGCCTACCCATACCTGCGCTCTCCCAGAGAAGCCCCTGTTTCGGTGCGCGCACGCTAGAAAAGCCGCCGGACCGAACCACCAGGCCCTCCCGTCACAACCATTTCATGCTCGATAATCTATATATGGGGTATCCATCTGAGCGGAGCTGGGCGGGTTCAGTTTCGCCAGGGTCGGTTTGCTGGAGGGCGCTCGATGCTGGCGGGGTGCCCGCGGGTGCCTGGTGCCACGGTTTGCCCGGTTCCTGGTCGGGGATTGGCGATGAGATCTCGGTAGCGCACCGGGTCATGGCTGGCGGCGAGCTCGAGCACGCGGTAGAAGACGAGTCCGCGGCTGCGGGAGCGGCGGCGGTTGAAGCGGAACACGAATTCGTCGAGGTAGCTGGGTAGGTGTGCCTCGTCGACGGCTCCTTGGTGGGTGCCGAGGAGCCATCGCTTGGCTAGCGAGGAGACCTTGTGTACGCCAGGGAGCAGCTTGGACGCCTGGCGGCCTGCCGCTCCGGATAGACGTTCGTGGGCATAGAGATCCTTGGTTGCCGGCAGGTAGGGGCCCCAGCCGTCGGTGATGACTGTCGCGCCGGGCTCGACGTTGTCAGTAAGGAACGCTCGCAGCGAGTTCGCGGACGCGTCGGCGAGCACCGCCATCCGGCAGCGGCCGAAGCCTTTGGGCTCGATCCGCTCGACAGCGACTCCCACGAGCGTTTTGTTGCTCTGCGGGCCCGGTCGGCCGATCCGGCCCGGCTCGTCGCTGCCGATGAACGTCTCGTCGACTTCCACCCTCCCGACGAGGCGCTCTCGACCCGGCCTGACGAGCACCGAGCGCAAGCGGTGCAGCATTGCCCATGCGGTCTGGTCCGGGGTTATGCCCTTCACGCAGGGTGATGCGCTACACTCCGCATCATCTCGACTAGCCAACCCCGCTTCTCAGACTTCCCCAGCGTGCGGTGCGGACTTGCTCACCGTGGCGGATGCGTGTGATCGTGACGAGCCTCGATGTCTAAGACGCAGCGATCGCTCCGCGGCCCCGACAAGGGTCCGGCGGCCACTTGGCGCGCGGTGTGCCTCGTGGCTGCCCATCACCGCGATATGGCGTCACAGGCTGTCGTGGACCTATGGGCGATCTTTGGCGCGTTGGCCCTGTCACTGGTTGTCGCAGTCGTTACGGCGTTTGTCGATTCATGGTCAGCGACGAAGGCGCATCCGGTGCACACGGGGCATCTGATCGTTGTCGCCCTGATCGTCTTCGCCCTAACGCTCGTGGCCTTGTTCGTGTTCAGCTGGCTCGTCGTAGCGCCGGTACGCGATCGCGCACACCCTCGGGAACGGTTAGGCGCACCCCAAAATGGAGCCGTAGAAGCGCTTCGCGCCGACTGCCGCGAGTTTGCGGACAAGTTGAGAGCGATCCCAAAGCGAGCGGTGATTGCCGTCAAAGAGAAGTGGGCTATCAACGCGGAGACCGCGGAGATGAAGCTGTATCTCGAACAGGAGCTAACGCCAGCGCTCAGACTGATCGACCGCGCAATCGAACTCGGTGCCGCAACCCGCGAGGATCGGGAGGCGATCTCTAACCCGTCCAACGTGGCCGATGTCGCGGCGCTGTTTGGGCGTCTCGCGGATGCGGACGAGCCGATCGCGCCTCGTACCGCCTCGCAGGTGATCGCGGCACAACTTCAGGTGGGCAACTCGATTCTGAGTGGCTGGCCGCAGCCGAACGCGCCTCAAGCGGTCTTAGCAACGGGACCGCCGCCCCCGGCTGACCTCACCGCTGTTCAGCAAGCCATGAAGGTGCAGTGGTGGGAGCCGCAGGCCTACGACCTACTGGGTAAGTACACGCCTCAGTGGCGGGAGCACTTTCGCCTCGAAGCCAACCTTGGCCCGGAGTGGTTCAGTGCATATGAAGGGGAGCCTGCCGAGCGAAGCCTGCTGCGTCGTCGTGTGTTTCGCCTTGCGGAGATCCAGGACAAGCGCAACCGAGCTGCGAACGGTGAGTAGCTCCGCTTTGTTACGCCGTGAGCGCCTTGTACGTCATCGCTTCGCCTTCGAGGAGCATCACGAGTGTGTCGCGGAACAGGAACGGGTTATCGCGCCCGTTGAACCTGAACTCCATTTCGTCAAGGTAGGCGGGGAGATGCTTGATCGACACCTTGTGATACGAGCCGACGACGGACCGCTTGAACAGGCTCCAGACGCCTTCTACGGTGTTGGTGTGAACGTCGCCGCGGACCCATTCCTCAGCGGAGTGGTTGACCTCACGGTGACGCGACTCGGCGAGGTAGTCATACACGGGCGCATCGTCCGTGAAGATCATGGAGTCGGGGTGCGTGTGCTGCGCGATGAACGCTTCGAGTGTCGCGCGGTCCTTGCTCGGCACGACCTTGAGCCGCACTTCACCGTCGCGCTCGACCGCGCCCACGACGACCGCCTTATTGCCGATGTAGCCGCGCCCGACGTGCCGGCGCTTCCCGCCGATGTACGTTTCGTCCACTTCGATGATCCCGTTCAGCAGCGGTTGTTCGTCCTCGCCCATCGCTTCACGGATGCGGTGCGACAGATACCAGGCGGTGCGGTAGGTGACCTTGAGCATCCGTTCGAGCTGCTTGGCGCTGATCCCCTTCCTGCTCTCGCAGATCAGGTAGATGGCGAGAAACCACTTGCGCAGCGGCAGGTGCGAGTCGTGGAACAGCGTCCCTGCTGTGACCGAGAATTGGTAGCGGCATGAATTGCAGTCGTACTGACGCCGCGCAGCGATCCGAGACACGCTCGTACTCTCACAACGCGGGCACACCGGACCGTTCGGCCAGCGAAGCTGCTCCAGGTAATCACGGCACGCATCGTCGTTATCGAACGTGTCGATCAGGTCAACTAGCGAGACGTTCACGAGGCCACCGTGCCTAGACGCAAGAAGAAGGCGCACGAGCTGACGACCGATGAGGCGATGCGCAGACTGTTCCCCGCGCATGTTGTGAAAGCGGCGAAGCTAGAAGGCCAGAATGCTAGGAAACGCGGGGGAAAATCCATCAGTAAGAAGGACTCTAGCTGATATGGGCACCTGTGTCAAGGGCATAATCCCGGTCTGGTAGGAGCCGATCTCAAGCGAGCGCTTCAAGCTCAGTGCCGAGATCCCGTCCTTCTGGGCGGCAAACAGCCAGCACGCGGTGAACCACACCGTCAGCGGTGTACGCGTGCGATCAAAGATCGTGCCAGCCGTGGGCGAGCTGCGCCGTCCGCACTCCGAACACATCCAGCGCCCGTCGCCTAACCGCCAGCCACCACCATGACCGCAACCCGGACAGACAAAGCCCTCCGGCCAGCGCAACCACTCAAGGTAGTCCAGGCAGTCGCCATCGGTCGAGAACCAAGCCTGAAACTCACCCAACGACCTCGGGTAATGCAGGCCAACGACGGGATTCTGAGGCACCACCAAAGAGTACTCCGCTTAGATGGATACCCCATATCTATATTATGTAAGCTAATACTGAGCTATCGCGCGTCCTGAGTTTGGGCGAGGGGGCGCGGCCGCGGGCGTCGACTAGGCGCTCGAGCGTCGCAACGGTGCGGTCAGCGGCGATCCGCCGCTGGCACTCCATCGCGAGCGCCTCGCGGGTGAACTCGTCGACGATGTGCAGCAGCTTGAGGGTCCGCCCGTCGGCGGTCTGGTCGAACTGGAAAGCCAACGCCCACACGTGGTCGGGGCGCTCCGCCCGTAGCCGGCTGGCCGGCAGTCGTGTAGTGTGCGACGCGCAGGGTCGGTCTTAGGAGGGGGAAGTTGTCGGACGCAGGGTCAGCGGTGTCGCGCAGCGCCAGGCGCTTGCGGCGAGCTACCGTTATCCTCGTCGGCGCTGGGCTACTGTGCGTGCTCGCGGTGTTCGCGCCGCCCGCGCTCGGCGCGCAGGTCACGCTCTACGCCGCGTCGAGCGCGACTGGCAACGGCACGTGCGCGGACGCAAGCGACGCCTGCACGCTGCCGACCGCGGTGACACGGATCAATGGCGGCGATTGGGACGGGTTCGACGTCAGGATCGACGTCGCGGCCGGCACGTATGCCCTGAGCGCGAGCGAGGTCCTCAACGCGGGATCTCCCAGCTCCGTGACGTTCGCGGGTGCAGGCGCGGCGAGCACGATCGTCAACGGCCAGAGCGCGAACGAGCCCTTCGACATCGAGGAGAACTCCTACAACGTCACGATCGAGAAGCTGACGCTCGAGAACGGGTCCTCCGCAAGCAATCTGGGCACCGACCTCTACGCTGACACCGACGACCGTACGGTCACGCTCGACGATGACCTCATCAACGGCGGCACCAATAGCAGCGGCGAACTCATCACCGCGCTTGTCGGCGTCATGAGTGGAACGGCCGACATCGAAGACAGCACGGTCGAGAACGGCGCGGGCAGCTCGACCAGCGGCGTCGCTGCCGGCGGCGGAACGCTCGACATCGAGGACTCGACGATCTACAAGAACGCGGGTGCGGGCGTGGTCGTGTCGGGCACCGCGACGAGGATCAGCTCATCGACGATCGTCGACAACGAGGACGCGATAATGGCCATATCCAGCTCGGTTGACGTGATCGGCTCGACAATCGACGGAAACGGAGTGGGGCTTGAGTCGAGCTCCGGTGTCGTCGCGCTCGCGGGGGACATCCTGGGGTACAACGACAACGAGGATTGCGAAGGCACCGCCTACACGGACGACGGCCACAACGTGGCCAACGACACGACATGCGGCTTCGGGACATCTAGCCAGCAGGGCGTGTTGAAGAGTGCCATCGGTCTTGGCTCGCTTGGTGGCAACGGGGGTCCGACACAGACGGAGGCAATAGGCGCATCGAGCGCCGCCCACGACGTGGTGCCCGTCTCTGCGAGCGGTCTGCTTGCGGGCTTTTGCGCTGGCAGCGACCAGCGCGGCTCAGGCAGGCTGCAGGTCGGCGGCGCCGGCAGCAGCTGCGATGCCGGCGCATACGCGTACACGACCTCGGCCGCGCCAACGCTATCGAGCGTCTCGCCTTCATCGGCCGAGCCGGGCGCGTCAGTGACGCTGTCGGGCGCGAACCTCGGCTACGAGACGACCGTGTCGTTCGGCTCGGGCAACGTCGCGGGGACGATCACAGCGCAGAGCCCGACCCAGATCACGGTCACAGTGCCCTCGCTCGCATCGGGCTCGCAGCCGATCATCGCCACTAACCCCGATGGCAGCGCGACGATCGCGTTCACTGTCCTGAGCCAGAGTGTGCCACCAACGCCGACATCGACGCCGCCGAGCGTCTCGATCCTCACCTCGAGCATCAAGCTGAAGGGCAAGGGCTCGCGCCAGGTGGAGCTCAGCTGCAGCGCCGCCGCCTGCTCGGGTGAGATCACGCTCACCACGAAAACGCACAAGAAGGTGCGCAAGCACCACAAGACTGTCCTTGAGACCGTCACCGTCGAGCTCGGCAGCGCGAGCTACGATCTCGCGGCCGGCACGAGCGGAACCTCGACCCTGATACTGACGAGCGCAGGTCACGCTGATGCCAAGACCGCCGCCAAGCACCACTTGCAGGGTAAGCTCCACGTCACGGTGAACGGCGGCACGACCACCAACACCGGCGTCACCGTCAGCTGAACGCGGACCCGGCGGCGCCCCGCCGCTCCGCTACCGCCCATGCTGTGCTCGTTGGAGTGACGCGCCCGCCTGGGGTCGGTCGCGGTGACGAAACTAATCGCTGAACACGATCGCGAGCGGGGCTGGCGGGGAAGGCGTGACGTCGGCGCGGACAGGACGCGCGCGTGCTGCAGTTTCGGCGAGCGCGCAACCTGGCTTTCCGAACGAGACTTCTCGCCGCCCCAGATGGCTCAGCCGTGCTCAGCTTGCACGTTTCCCGAGGTCGGGAGTGTGGTCTTCAGCGGATGCGCCGCATCCGGTCGATGTGCGTATGTTGTGCTGTTCGTGGCGTGCGTCTGTGGATGGGAGTGTTGTGATTCTTCGCCGCGCAGGACTCGCGACAGCATGATCTCAACGGAACCGCTCGAAGAGCTCGAGCAGTATCGAGACACTCTCGCCCGATTGGTTAGTACGGTGCAAACCGAGGGCAAGAGTTCTTCTGCGATCTTCCTGATGAAGGACTTGTCCGCCAGAGACATCGGGATGATCGGCTGGAGAATTCCTTCGGATTGGCAGGATCAAGAGAACGCCCGCCACCTACAGTCGGTGCTCGATCAGATCGGCGGCGACGCGGAAGCGCTGAGAAAGGCTGCCAGTAACGAGAGCGGCCCACCTACGCTTTCGATGGTTGCTACGGCTATCTCTATGACCGTCGAGAGGCTGCTCTCCAGGCCCCCGCTTTGAAGGACACACAAGGGACGTGACGGTCGCCGATGGAGCACGAAACCGTCGGCAGAGGTGCAGCCCACACATGGCGGCTTACGTGGACTGCCAAGTGATGTTCAGCCGATTCAACGGCAAAAAACACGCCGGGAGGCAATGCGATGGGTTTGCGGCGGCAACTAAGTGACGTCTTTGGTTCTAACTCCATCGAGGCACTGGAGCGCAAGCGCGACTATGCGAGGCTCGTTCGAAAACTTGCGAAAACAGAATCGGACAAAGACGAGCATGAAATCGAGGAGGCCATCAAGAGACTGGGCGACGTACGAGCGGCCGGAGGCTTGATCAAACTTGTTATCGACCGCTGCCGAATGCGGCACGAGGTGCTCGAGGTGGCCAAAACAATCGAGAACCAGGCAATCAGCAGTCACCCGCTAGGCAGCATCATCAGTCAATACGGTAGCGTCATGATGTCCGGCCCCAGCCCAGCTGCGGCCCAGCACAGAGAGGCCGACAGCCATTCTTCGCGCGCCTCGGCGGCACTCCGCTGTCTTGACCGGCTCAAGGCAAGTGACGCCATTAAGGCGGCTCTAGCGGACCCCTCGTTGGGCAGCAAACGCGCGCCGTACATCGCCGACGTCCGTGATCGTCTAGAGAGAACTTTGCGGCAGATCGAGAGAACCTAAGCTGATGCAGCTTTCGCTGGGTCTTTGATTCGTAAGGGGTGGGCGGCGTCAATGGTCGCTTCGTCTTGTGAATCGCCTGCACGGCGCGAAACAGGAGTCGACGTGGTCCGCGGCGGGTGTTGCTACCGATGCCGATGCTGAGCCTAGTGGTGGCCGCCGCCCACGCCCAGAATTGCCCGGATGGCCGGGTTGGCTCGGGCTCGCCGTTGGCGTGGCTGCGCCGGTCTGGTTCGTCGCGGCCAGGGACTTGCCGGGCCCCGTGATAGCCATCGTGCGGTGGCTTTGGTGGTGGTGGGTGGCCCCGTGGTGGCTTGCCGCCGTCGCGGACGTGCTTCTCGTCATCTTCGGCGTCCAGTTGGGATGGTGGATCGGCTTCGTTCTGTTGGCCCTCGTCGCGCTCGACCTGCTCGTCGCGGGGCTCTTCATGGTCGGAGCCCGAGCTCCCGACTACGTTTGGTTCAGACCGCGCGTCGCGGCCAACCTACGCAGAAAGAAATGGCTGGGGCTGTCCTATTTCCTCGTGGGCGTTGGCATCAGCACTCTCGCGCTCTTCTTCGGCTCGCGCGCGCTTCACCTCAATTGGTTTGCGCACTTTGATGTGTGGAATCCTTTCGTCGCATTGCCGATCACTACGGCCACCGCCGACAGTTCTCGGATTCTTCGTGACCCTCTGCACCATCGCCTGCGACCACTGGGGCGACCGAACGCACACGCCGCGCGAAGAGTTGTCGCTACGTCAGGGGTTGCGGATGATCGCCACGGTGAGGTCGTGGTATGACTCCCGTCATGGTGGTCACGGCAGCTGGGCAAAGAGAACCAGGCACCGCATCGTCGGCTGGCGAGTCGTGTGCGCTGCCGCTTCAGCCTTCGGCATCGCGTGGTGGCTCCAGTACGCCACTCTGAAGGGCTACCCCACCGCGATCGTGACGATGCGCCATGAGCTCGATGCCTACTCCTGGCCGACGATCCTGGGCCTCCTCGTGTTGCTGCTGGCCATCGCGGTGGTGATCCAGTTCATCTTCTATGCCATCGCGTCTGTTAGGTGGCCCCTTTCCCGCGCTCGCCCTGAGGGGTAGCTGGCTGAGGCCGATCGCCACGCGGGCGCCGATCAGGCGCCGGGCTCTAGGAGACGGCGGCCCCGATCCGCCTGCATGGCCCCGCGCTTGGGTAGCTGTCCCCAGCCGCAAGGTGGGAGGTCGTCTGCATCTCAGTTGACGGCGACCGTGGTTGAAACGCTGCTGCCGTCCGTGAGCGTGACCTTCAGCGTGGCGTGCAGCCGCTTGATCTTCGACGCTCGGCCGAGCGCCAGCCTGCCCGCTTTGTTGAGGTCGATTGTCTCGGTCGCATGCTTGCCGGCAGCGATCGAGTAGGAGGTCTTGCCGAGCAGGACCGTGCGTGTGACCTTGACTGTCTTGCCGGCCTTCTTCTCGGTCGTGGTCTGACGCTGGGTGATCGAGACGCTTCCCTTGCACGCCCGATGCGCGCAGGCGAGTTCGGCCGTCGTCTTCGTCCGGTCTCTGATGTGGAGCGTCTTCGTCATGACCGTGAGGACCGGCTTTGCGATGACGGCGAACATCGTGCCGCCGAGCTGGCTGATGCTGGGCGAGGACGTCGAGGAGAGCTCTACAGTCGCGCAGGGCGATGGGCCGGTCGAAGGAGTCGAGTAGCTCGGAGTGGGGGAAACCGGCGTCCAGCCCGTCCCGTTCCACCAATCGAGGCTGTCACCGCCGCCCAGGTTGCAGTCCGTGACCGTCACGGTGCTGAAGCTGCTCCCCGCGGCGGTCTCGATGTCGAAGTACTCGCCGGACGAGCACGACTGTGGGGGTGTCGACGGCGGGGGTGTCGACGCCCCACAGAACGGTGGGCTGCTGACGGGATCGGATCCGTAATAGGAGACCGTCACGACCCCCTCACCCGCCGCGTCGGCCGTTGTGTCGTCATCGGTCGCGACCGCGTCGCCAGTGGGGTCAGTCGAGCTTCCCACAGCCGAGCTCACCGAACCGGAGGGGGTTGGGGGAGCGGTGGTGGAGCCGAAGGTAATCCCCCAACCGGGGCCCTGGGTGTAGTTGAAGCCGGTCACTCCCTGGCCGGGGCCGACTGAGGTGGTCACGTTCCCGAGCCCGCTGACGGGAATGGTCGCCTGGCAGTCCGTGCCGTCGGTGCACGCGACTTCGGAGCTCGCCGGGGCGGCGGGGAAGACCTGGATGCTCACCCCCGGTGTTCCGGTCGGGCAGCCACCGGTGCCCTGTTCGTTCTCTTCGAAGTTGAACGCGTACTGCGTGGCGGGCGTGGTGTCCTCGGCCTGCTCGATGGACATCCAGACGCCGTTGCAGGTGACGCTGCCTCCCCCGGGCAACGAGTACTGGTAGGACGTGAAGCCAGTCGGATCAACGCATGTCGCGTTTGAACTGGGCACGCAGGCCGGGAGGGCCGTGCCGTTCGCGGTTACCGTCGGTGGCGAGGTCTCGTCCACGTCGCCGCTGCCCGCGTTGACGTGGATTCCGTTTTCATCGGGGGATGCCGCGTAGCGCGGGTCGTTCAGTGTTACGGCCACCGTGACCGGCGAATCACCATTGGTCTCGGGGCCGACGAGGACAGACGAGTCATAGCCGGTAGTCATGGTGGTCGGCACCCCGACGTTCGGTACGCCAGTCTGAACGTCGATCGAGCCAGGCTGTGGGGGGATGGTCGCGCCGGGCGACGGGCAGATCTCGTAGGTCGCAGACGGCGCGGGACAGGGCATCAATACGCTGCCGCCGCTGTTCGGGACGCTCGACGGGTAGTAGGAGATGAAATCGAACTCATTCGGGTCCGTCAAGTCGAGTTCCGGGTTCGTAGTACCAACGGCTACCTGGGCGCCCGTGAGCGAGGTGCTCCCACCGTTGCGGAGTATGAATACCCAGTTGGTGTCCGCACTCAGCAATTCGCCCGCCGGGACGTTGTCGGCGCCCGAGGGGGCGCTCGCCCAGTCGTCAGCGCTCACCCACTCGCTGATGGCACCGTCCATGCCATCAACAATCCCATTCGGCGCATGAGCCGACGCCGGCAACGAAGCCTTCGCTCCCGCCAACGCGCCACCGGCAAGGCCACCCGGCAGCGCAAGGCCGAAGGCCAACGTGCTCGTGACAACGATGCCGGCGATTCGAATCGATCGCTTCCGGCGCGCCAGCCGCACCCTTCGCCAGATCCCCGACGCACGGACGTCCTCGGAGCGGTCCGTCATCTTGTCGGTGTTCTCACCCATAGCAGGGCCTCTCGTGATCAGAGCGCGTTGCGGCCGAGACACGTCGCGTTAGCGACAACGAACCAGGCCAGAGGCATGTAGGCAAGACAGATTCCAGCGGACGTCGCGGAAACCGCCCGTCGATCGACAGACGATCCGAAAGCGAGCCATCAGCCTTCGCCGTCCGCAGTAGCGGCCTCGACCCGTGACGCGTGGTGCTCGCCCAACAGGTAGCTGGGGGACCGTGGAGGGGACAGGAACTGGCGGAGTGGGCTGGTGGACGAGCCAACACCGCGACAGCAGATCTCAGCTCACGCGGCAGCACGCTCGTCGCAACAGCCATTGCGGGGGCAACCGCGATCAGCACGGTCACAACCATGAACACCAAGGCCACGACAACGAGCGCCACTCTCCGATCTACCCCGAATCATAGCGCGAGCAGCACACACCCCGACTCGGCCCCAGCACAGACAAGCAGGATGCGCGATGGCACGCTAGCTGCGCGCGGTGTTCCTGAATGCGCGACAAGATACTGTACGTAAACTAATTCGCGGGCGCGGACGGCTTTCGCCCCGACAGGTTGTAAATGTCGAGTCCCACATGGATGTCAGTGGGATTACGAAGTGGGTGTTCATCGCGCGCGGGCCTCTCAGCGATCAGGAGTGACCGTGAGGCTCTGCGGGAAGGTGAAGGGTAGTGCGCCTCGGTGGTGCACGCCGTTTGTTGCCACGACGGTATTGACGTGCGTCTCGCCGGCGCATTTGACGGTCAGCGTGTAGGTGTTGCGGGTTGCCGGGTTCCCTTCCATGTGGAACTCGAGTGTGGCCGGCGCTTGGATGGACGCCTTGCGAGATGTGAAGAAGACATCGGGCGCCGGGCCGCGAACGCTCGTCCAGTGACCGCACACGTCGGCGATGTAGTAGCGGCGCATGACGCCCGCACCGCTGAAGGTGACCGTCGCCGAGGTCGGCGTGAGGACCTGGCAGTTGCCAGTGAACTCGACCCAGGCCATGGCATCGTGCGAGTCGACGTTAATTTGCACGCCGGGCCGCACGCCCTGGCTGAGCACGGTGATCGGACTCGAGCTGGCGGTGCCGGTGCAGACTGTTCCGGCATAGACGACCGTCCACTGGACCGTGACCGTTGCCGATCCGCTTACCGCTGGCACCGGCACGCCGGCTTGCGAGACCTCGTCGGGGTCGTTGTAGGGGTTGTAAGCAAGCTGCACCGACGGGCCGGTCGCACCGGAGGATGCTGTCGCTGTTGCCGTAGCAGTGAAGCTCGCCGTGAACGCAACCGGACCTCCGCTCACGACCGCCAGCGCGCGCCGTCCACCCAGTACGTCGGCTGGTGTGGTGAGCGTGAAGTTGTAGTCGTTGCAGGGGAGCGGCGCGACGTCCATGGTTGCGGTGGCTTCGAGCGCGCCGGCGTAGCTGCCGCCGAGGTAGCCGCACAGCAGGTAGTTGCCCGTGGCGGCGAGATCGATCGTCGTCGTCGTCGCGAACGGCCCATCGACTAGTACGGCGGCAGTCCCGGAATAGTCGGCTTCGTACTCGCTGGCCGCGATCAACCCGGACGTCTGGCATGAGCTTGCTTCTGGGACGGCGTAGACGGTGATCGTGATCGGGCCTGCCGCGCTGCCCGTGACCGAGCCGGTCAGGCCGAACACGGCCTCGCTGGGCGCGACCGGGGCAGCCGGTGGCGTGATCGTCAGGATGCCGGGCGCCACGGCAGTGATCGGGCTGGAGGCGCTGCCGGCGTCTTGAGCCGAGCCGTTGATGTAGCCGCAGAGCGTGTATGCGCCGGCGCTTGCGAGCGTCATGTTCGCGCTGGTGTTGAACGACCCGGGACCGGACACGTCGGCGACCGCGCGCGCGTCCGCTGCGTAGTCGCTGCCCGCCTGAGCCAAGGTGGCATCGCATGTTCCGTCGCCGGGAACGGCGAACACGTCGATGTCCGTGGTGCCGGCGTCGTAGGTCACTCCGATAAGCGCCAACGAAAACTGGCTGTTGACCGCGACGGCCGTCGGTCCAGGGATTGCGAGTGTGTCGTTGCTGTCGCTCGACGCGGCGAAGGCGAGCGGAGCGGCGAGCAGCGCCGCGGTGCAGCAGAGGAGGATGCAGCAACGCAGCAGGCCCGCGTGCGTGCGGGAGCGCTGTTGCCGAGTGTTCCAAGGAGTCATGATCGCGTCAACGGTCGGGTTGCTCAAATGTCTCTACATGGCGCGAGGAGCGTAACCCAGGCGGCGCGCTTGTTGGGGTCGGGCAGCGGGGGAATCTTCGCGAGGTGCGTGACGAGGACTGCGGCCTTCTCGACGAAGCTGGGTTAGAACTCCACGTCCCCGAATCCGGCGGCGGGCGCGTGCAGCGCGGAGCCAGCGCGCCAGGACAGCAAGGGTCATGCGGCCCCGGGCTAGCGCCGCCGGATGTGACGTAAAGCGGAGGGCGCGTCGCTACGCGAGCATGATTGTGTAGCGCTGTTCGGTCGGTCCTCTGCCGACGATGAGCGTGTAGCGACCCGCGGGGACTGGCGTGCTGGAACGGAGCACGAGCAGCTGCTTGACGAAGCCCCCGCGCGCGTACACATGCTTCCCGCGTGCCAGGATTGCCCGCCCGTGGGTGGTCGTGAATGTCTGAGGGCTCGAGCTGAGCTTCGTCGTGCAGACCTCGTGCGTGTGGTGCTTGCCCTTGCTGGTGGTGGCCTTCTTCGTGCAGGTCACCACCTCGACCTGCCCTGGAGAGCCTTGCGGCCCAGTCGGACCGGTCGCGCCGGCGTTTCCGGTTGGGCCGGTGGGACCGGAGCTTTGCGCGATCACCGTGACGGCTGCGCTGGTGGCGCGTGTCGTGACTGCTTGCAAGGCGTACGTGGCGGTCACTGTGCATGAGAGCGTGTGGCCGACGTTGGCGCTCGTCGGCGTGTATGCCTCGCTCGTTTGGCCGGCGATAGGAGTGCCGTCCAGATTCCACTGGTAGCCGTCGAAGGCGAAAGCATCAAGCAACGGCTGCTGCCCAGCCCAGTCGTTCCACAGCTCGCCCTCGCAAACCTGCTGGGTGCCCGCCTGGCCTGAACCGGCAACGACCGGGGCGGCATTCAAGGCCGCGGGCGCGTTGGCTCCGATCTGGACGATCTTGCTGAGGTTGCTGGCCTCGGTGAACCAGAGGTTGCCGTCGGGGCCCGCCGCGATCCCCGAGGGGCGAGAGTTGATGGGCGTGGAAAACTCCTCGATGGCGTGGGTCGTCGGGTTGATCTCACCGACTACGTACCCGTAGTACTCGGCGAACCAGAGGTTTCCGTCGGGCCCCGCCGCAATGTTCATGAACGGCTGGCTTCCGGAGTCCAGTGTCGCGAAGTCGTTGGTTGCGTCGGTGATCGGGTTGATTTCACCGATCTTGATCGCTCCTGTCGACGACGGTGGTTCGGTGAACCACAGGTTGCCATCGGGACCCGCCGTGATCCCCTCCGGGTTGCTGTCGGGCGTGGGGGTGTCGAATTCCGTGATCGCGTGTGTCGTCGGGTTGATCTCACCGATCTGGCTCGTGCCGACATCAGTGAACCAGAGGTTGCCGTCGGGTCCGGTGGTGATTGCCCACGGGAAGTGGGGGATCCCCAAACTGAATTCGTTGATCACGTGCGTCGTAGGGTTGATCTCACCGATGCTGTTGCCGTCGTACTCCGCGAACCACACGTTGCCGTCCGGGCCGGCGGTGATGCCCTCCGGCTCACTCCCGCTGGTCGGAGTCGGATACTCGTGGATCACATGCGTCGTCGGGTTGATCTCACCGATCTGGGCCACCCCCGACTCGGTGAACCAGATGTTGCCATCGGGACCGACGGTGATCCCTGTCACATTGGTCGACGAGGTGGGAAGCGGATAGTCGGTGAACGCGAAGGTCGAAGGGTTCATCTCGCCAATGCTGTTCGATCCCGGTTCCGTGTACCAGAGGTTGCCGTCGGGGCCGACGGCGATCGCGGTCGGATTGGTGTCGCCCGAAATGGAATGCGGGTCGATCGTGCCCAGCGGCAGCGCGTAAGCGCTCGCCGTGAACGCCGCCATAGCAGCGACGGTCGAGACTGTCCCGATCGCGGCCCTAGCAATCAGGCTGCGTGCGGCTACCCGTGCAACTAGGCGCGGTGTCATCGTGGCCCCCTTGTGTTCCTAGCTTCGCGTGCTGATCCCCGCGAGGCCCCCATAGTGCCCGCACAGACTAGCGAACGCGACCACGCTTGGGAAGCCAAATCGCCACCGGCATTCGAACGCGTCGGCCCAGTGCTCGGGTCCGCGTCACCAGGGGCAAGCCAAGGTCGGTCGGTACATTGTCAACGCCAGCGCGCCAACTCGTCTTCTCGACTGCTGTCCAGAATGAGGCGCGCATACGTCATGCCAGCGTCGAGGCAATCACCTCGCCCACGCTGCGCTCGGTGCCGCCGGAGAGGAGCGGGACGATGTGCTCCCGCATCCAGTGGCCGCCGGCCTCACGCGCGGCACGGTCGGCGTCCTCCGCTGACTTGAAGTCGAGCAGCAGGATCAGGTGGCGGTCGTCGACCTTGACGACGCGAGCGGCGATCCCTCCCGCATCAATGACCAGCTGCAGCGCGTCACGCGTCGCCTCGACGGTTGCGGCGGTCACGGGGTCGCGAAAGTGGAGGTGATTGACGACGACATGCATGCACTGCCTCCTGGCTAGGGATGGTGTCTGGTCAACGGGACGCCACGGCGTGTCTGGTTACGGGAACCACGGAGCGAAACGTCACGCTTAGAACGCGTCGCCGGGGCGGCGACCACTCGCTTAGCCGAATTCGATGTCGTGTCCGGGCGGTTGGAGCTCGAGTTGGCGTCCGACTTGTTCCCCACAGGCCGTGTAGCGCTAGCCAGTGCAACCAGTCGTGGCCGCTGACCAGGTGCGCGATCGCGGCGATGGCCGCGGCGAGCATGACTCGGGGGTGGCGAGCCGGCTGCGATGGTGCCCCGGCGGTCGCGCCGTCCGGCGGGCATGGGTGCCGGCGGGGTATGCGTGGGGCAGCGCTCACTTTGCCGCTGGTGCGGGAGTCAGTCCGTGCAGCTCGATTGTGCAGTCGGCGTTGTCGGGGTCGTGGGGCACGAAGCCGGTGAGCTTGGCATTGGGGTCGAGCACGTCGAGCAGCCCGCGTGTGATGCCCTTGTGCAGCGTGCAGACGGCTGGCTGGTTCTCGCGTACGGCGTCGCGGTACGGGCAGTTGTGCAGGCAGAGCGAGAGCCGATCGCCGTCGCGCACTGTGGCGGCGGGCTGGAAGCCCAGTGTGGCGAGCACGGTTTCGAGTGCGGCTGGGTCGAGTCGCGTGTCGCGCGGTGCGATCTCGCGGCCGATCTGGCGCCCGGTCGCCTCGATGCTGCGCAGCCCCAGCGGCCGCGATCGCATCGCGCGCGCGAGCCAGCGGCCGAGATCCTGGTAGGCGCGCGGCGCCTCGCCCCCCGGGCGCGCATCGGGCGCGATCGTCCACGCGTCGGGCGGGCGTCCCCGCGCTTGGTGGGCGCGAGCCCGGGCGACCAGGCCAGCCTGCTCGAGACGCTCGAGATGCAGTCGCACACCGTTGGGATGGAGTTCCAGGCAATCGGCTAGCTCCGCGGTCCCGGCTGGCCGCTTCAGCTCGCCCAGCAGCGCGAACAGTCGTGTTCTCGTCGGCTGCGAGAGCGCATCATCGGCGCTCGCGGCGGTGGGGAGGTCGATCACCCGCAGAGTTTTGCACAGCCATACTAGGAAAACCGCACGACGTAGCTAAGGGTGTTTCCCATGGTTGCTGTGAGGAAGCTGAAGCAGGACCTGCGGTGACCTACGTGATCAACGAAGTGCTCGGGCGGGACGGCTCAGCCCTTGATGCGCTCCATGGCGACCTCGTTGCCGGACTTCTCGCCGCGCTCGAAGGCGCTGATGTTTGCGAGCGTCTCCTCGGCGATGTTGCGCAGAGCGTCGGAGGTGAAGTAGGCCTGGTGAGCAGTGACGATCACGTTCGGGAAACCGAGCAGGCGCATGAAGACGTCGTCCTGGACGATCTCGCTGGAGAGATCCTCGTCGAACAGCTCGTCCTCCTCCTCGTAGACATCGAGCCCAAGGTAGCCGACGCGGCCGTCCTTGAGCGCGTCGATCACCGCTTGGGTGTCGATCAGGGCGCCGCGACTGGTGTTGATCAGCATCACGCCCGGCTTGACCTGCGCGAGCGCCTGAGCGTCGATCAGGTGGTAGGTCTCCGCGGTGAGCGGACAGTGGAGGCTGATGATGTCCGAGGCTGAGAGCAGCTCGCCAAGTTCCACGTATTCGACGCCGAGCCGAACGCACTCGGGGTTCTCAAACACGTCGTAGGCGAGCAGCCGACAGCCGAAGCCGCTGAGGATACGGGCGAGGGCCGAGCCGATCACGCCCGTGCCGACGATACCGACCGTGCGTCCGTGCAGATCGAAGCCGAGTAGGCCGCCGAGCGCGAAGTTGCGGTCGCGCACGCGCGCGAACGCGCGATGGATGCCGCGGTTTAGCGTCAGGATCAGGCCGACCGTGTGCTCGGCGATCGCATAGGGCGAATAGGCCGGGACGCGCGTGACGATCACCCCGAGCTCGCTGGCGGCCTTGAGATCGACGTTGTTGAAACCGGCGCAGCGCAGGGCAACAAGCTGAACTCCTCCGTCCGCGAGCCGCTCCAGTACCTCGCGATCGAGGTGGTCGTGCACGAACGCGCACACGGCGGGATACCCGGCCGCGAGCGGCACGGTTCCACCGTCGAGCGTAGGCTCGAAATAGACGAGCTCGTGCTGACCGTCGGCATTTGCCGCGTCAAGAAAGTCGCGCACGTAGGACCTGGCGCTGAAGACGGCGACTCGCAAAGCTTCCTCCTCTCTTCCGACTCGCGGCGGGGATTCGTAATCCTGGTCTCTCCGGCGGTTACGCCGTCAGGTCCGTCCCCACACTTTACACACAAGGGCTAGGAAAAGTCTATAGTGGCTCCCGTGCGCACCAGCGATCCAACAGCCCGGGCGGGTCACCCATGACCTACGTGATCAACGAGCCATGCATCGCCACCAAGGACACCTCATGTGTCGAGGTCTGCCCCGTCGACTGCATCCACCCAACCCCAGAAGAGCCCGGCTTCGAGGCGGCCGAGATGCTCTACATCGACCCCGACGAGTGCATCGACTGCGACGCCTGCGTCGAGGCCTGCCCGGTCGACGCGATCACCTCCGAAGAGCAAGTACCGCCGGAGTGGCAGCACTACATCGAGATCAACGCCGCCTACTACCGCAACAACCCGTAGCTGCTGCTAGCCGCGCCGCCCGTGCACCTCGGACCAGCCGCAGGACCTGTCGAGTACACGTGAGATTGGCGCTTCCTGCGGGAACGCGCGTCTGCTCCAAGCGGGGGCCCGCTGTCGAGTTGCGAGTTGCAGCCGCCGGGGAGAGTGGTGCTGGCAAGCTGCAGCTCTGTCGTTGGTTCCTGTTGGAGGAGGTCGCAGTGTCGAACCGCCGGTCTGCTGTCTTGCTCGCCGCGTTGGTCGCGGTTACTGCCGTCATCGCCGGGTGCGGCTCGACCGGCGCTCAGCCCAGGTCGTCGCTCGTCGGTTCCGTCCCCAGCGCAATCGTGATCCATGAGGATTTCAAGCCGATCCTTGCCTGTAACCCGAACACGACCGTTGGCATGGAGGGGTGCGCCGAGCACAAGGTGCTGGCCGCGGACGCGCAGCTCGACGCGGACGTAAAGGCCATCTTCGATCTGCTGAGCGGTCGTGCGCTTCGCGACTTCGTCGCTGGCCAGGAAGCTTGGCTTACCTACCGCAGCGCGGACTGCCGAAGCCAGTCCGATGTCTACGAGGGCGGTACCGAACAACCGGTCGTCTACGGCTACTGCCTAGCCTCCGATGACAGCGCTCGCCGCCAAGACCTCAGGCGCTTCTTCGCAAGCCTTGTGCAGGGCCTCGAGAAGCAGCCCAGTTTTCCCTGAGACGCAGCCGCGGACCCAGCGAGTAAGCGTGCCGCCCGAGCCGCGGAACTACGAGACGCTTCCTCCCGCAGAAAGCGACAAGCAGCAGCGTTGGGGCGCACGTCGGCCCCAGTCAGGCCCCAGGCCTGTAGTCGCGCTCGGTGGGACGCGGGCTCGGTTCCGGAATGTCATACGGCCACGCGTCGGGATCGCTTTCGACGATCGTCCACGCGAACGCGTCGGCGAAGTCTTCAAAGCACGCTCTGCAGATCCAATGGTCACCCGCGGGCTCCTGGCCGGCGCCGCCGACCGTCGTGTAGACGTAGGAGTCGTGCTTCTCCGGCTCGTCTGCGAGCATGCGGCGCGCCCACTCCGAATACTGCGCGTCGAGGAACTTCCGCCAACAGAACGCGCAGTGTTCGTGCTCCCAGTTCCCGCTGCACGCCTGATAGCGCTTCCGAGTCAGCACGGCTCCGGTCAGGTACTTCTCCTGACCAGCCCGGCGCCAATCGTCAGCAGCCACCGACACCGATCAAGGGCGGAACGCTGGCTAACCGATTGCCGCGCGGGCTCGCGCCACAAGCAGGCCCGCGAGGCGACGCTCCAGCGCCGTCGATGGCTTGACGGCCGCCGTCTGGACCTCGAGGGTGACTTCGGCTTGGCCGTCGCTGAACCCGATCTGATCGACGTAGACGGGCACGCTCACGGTGCTCGCGCCATTACGCACCGCAACTGCGCACGTCACCCGAATGTCGACGGTCGCACCGCTTCCGGCGACGACCGACGGGAGCCGTGCTGCACTGGCGGCGGTCAAGGCATCGCCCTTGGGCAACGAGGCACGCAGCGCGCTAGAGAACTCGCTCACTAGGCAACTCAGTGCTCGCGGACGCTCGACCGCCGCAAAATCCTTCGCGACCAGCGTCGCGGACGGGAGAATCTCGGCGCTCGAGACAACCGTGACCGATGGCGTGCCCAAACTCACGAACTCCGCTGATTGCGTGTTGGCATAGGCCTCGCTCAGTGGCACGGCGCCCCCGCATTTGATCGCCTGTGCGTCGAGCCGCAGCTCCTGCGGAGTGATCGGATTGCTTACCTGCTTGAGGGTCGGCAGGTCGCTGTGGCGAATGCTGATCGCGGTTGCAACCGACGTCGCATCGCTCCGCGTGATCGCGCGGACAGACGCCAGCGACGCGGCCGCGAGGAAAGCCAGAAGCACGCCGACAGCGGCACCGACAGACACGACACGGCCAATCCGGAATCCGCGCTCCTTCAGTCTCTCGCGATGCACGCTTGGAGCATAGTCGTGTCCCGTCGCGTTATCGCCGAGGCACCGCCGACTAACTTCTCCCGCCTAGAGCCCCACGCATGGCGGCGGTCAGGTGACCGTCAACGTCCAGCGGTCGTGTGTGGCCACCCATCCGGCGGTGTACATGCCGGCGGGAATGGTGCTCTGCCCGCGTGACGCCTTGCTGTTCCTGACCACCCAGGTGTGCGCCGTCGTGCCGAAGGGGATGAAGTAGATCGTGATGGAGCGACCCCCGGTGTTCGTCCATTTCACGGTGGCGGGCTTGGACAGCATGAGCGTGCCTGGGAGCAGGCTGTCGCCCACGCCGCAGCGCTCGGAGTTCACGCGGAAAATCGGAGTGTTGGGGCACGGCAGCTTTGCGGCGTACAGGTTCTCAGGCGTGCGGGCTGTGCGCGCGAGCGACACGCCGTTCAGGCTGCCGAGCCCGACGACGGGGACGGCGAGCGCCAAGGTTGCTGCTGCGATCAGGAGACGCTTCATTGTTCCTCCCGTTGCCTTGATTGCCGACCTTCCTGGGCGGCTGGATCGACACTACGCGCGTTGGCCGGCGGCGTAAATCAGTAGAAGGTCGCAGAGCTCGCAGGAGGCAGCGAGCGGGAGAGCGACCGCAGTCACTGGCTTGCGAGGCCGTGCGTGTAGGCGTAGTGGACCGCCTGTGCGCGGTCCCGAGCGCCGATCTTCAAGAACAGGTGGTTGATGTGCGTCTTGACCGTCGCCTCGCTGACGACAAGCGCCGCGGCAATCTCACGGTTTGAGAGTCCGCGCGCGATAAGCATCAGGACCTCGGCCTCGCGTGGCGTGAGATCGTCCGGTGGGTCCGCGAGCGCCGGCGCGGGTAGGTTCCGCGCGGCGGCAGCAAGCAGCTTGTCGTGGACCGCCGGGTCGAGCAGCGCCTGATGGCTTGCCGCGGCATGGACCGCGCGCGCGATCTCGGCGATGCCCGCGTCTTTCGTGAGATAGCCGCGTGCGCCGGCGCTGAGCGCGTCGAGGATCGACTGCTCGTCCGAGTGGGTCGTGAGGACGACCACCTCGGTCTCGGGTGCCTGGGCGCGAATTCGTCGCGTCGCCTCGACGCCGTCAAGCTTGGGCATTCGCAGATCCATCAACACGACATCGGGACGGTGGCGGCGGCAGAGCTCGATCGCTTCCTCCCCGTCCGCGGCAGCCGCGACCGGTTTGATGCCCGCTGCCGCGTCGAGCAGCGTCATCAGTCCTTCGCGCACGAGCGCCTGGTCGTCAACGACGAGCACGCGCACGCTCACGAACCAGCCTCCCCACCGGCCGGCAGGTGCAGCTCGACCCGCCAGCCCCCGTCGTGGGCGCCGGCGCTGAGCGTCCCGCCGAGCAGCTGCGCGCGCTCGCGCATCCCCTGCAGGCCGTAGCCGCCGCCGCTCGCAGCGAGTCCGGCGCGCGGTCGGGAGTCCTTGCCCGCCCTGTCCTGCACAAGCAACACGATCTCCTCGCCGGCGGCATTTCCCGCGCGCAGCGTCACTGTCACGTCGGCGCCGGGAGCGTGCTTGCGCGTGTTCGTCAAAGCCTCCTGGGTGATTCGAGCGATCGCGCGTCCGACGGCGCCGTCCAGCCGTGTCGGATCGCCGTCGATCGTAAGCGTAGCCGGCGCGTCGGCGCTCGCCCTGTAGTCGGCGACCAGCTCCTCGAGCACCCCGCGCGTCGACGGAGCCTCGCCGCGCAGCGCGCCAACGGCATCGCGGGTCTCCTGCAACCCTTCACGGGCGAGCTCGTAGGCCCGATGCACACGGTCGTGCACACTCTCAGGATCGGCTCCCTGCTCGAGGAGAGAGCTCGTCGCCTCGAGCTGGATAACGAGGCCGGCGAGCGCGTGCGCGAGGACGTCGTGGATCTCACGCGCGATCCGCGCCGACTCCTCGAGCCGCGCGAGCCGCAGCTGCTCTTCGTGCGAGCGCTGCTGCTGGGCCAGCAGCAGCTCGGCCTGGTCGGCGCGCACAGCCGACTGGCGGGCATTGGACCCAGCTAGCGCCGCGGCTGCGAAGCCGAGCGTGTAGGCGAGCAGCCCGAGCGCGCTGCCGCTGAAGGCGAGCACCGAGCCCGCGAGCGCAAGCACCCCGACCGCGATCACCAGGCTCGCGCGGCGAAGCTCGGCTCGCACGCCCGCCACGACAGCCGCAACGAACACGAACGCGCTCGCCGCGCTGTCGGGCGAGGCACCGCAGAGAACACCACCCGCCAACGCCATCAGCACTACGTCGGGACTGATCTCCTGCACTCGGCTCGGTCGCGCCATCCACGCAACCGAGGCGAGGCTCGCGAGCCCGAACGAGATCGCTACGACAAGGCCGCGCCCGCTGCCCGCCGGGGAATGCTGGGCGCTCAGCACGGTCCAGGCGATCAGCGCCAGGCCGGCCAGGCGGATCAGCGTCACAACTCGGGCATCGAAGCGAGCAAACAGCACGAGCGGGAAGGTACGCGTTTGCCGACGGCGCAGCGCACCCGTCCGGAGATGGGTTCGCTGCGCCGCGCGGTGTTGCTAGCTCAGGCGAGCCTCGGCGCGTAGGTGCCCTCGATCTGGCGGCGACGGAACGCCATCACGAGCGAGCGACCGCAGACCTCGCAGACCGCCATCGCGAGCAGTGCCACCGTCCACGCCTCGCCACCCGTGATGGAGTGCTGCACGCTGAAGGTCGCGATCGTCGCGGCGGCGCCGTTGTGGACCCAGACGAGGAACGCGAAGCGCGAGCCCATGCCGAGCACCCAGAAGAGGGCGGACAGCCATCCGCTGCGTGCGAGCGCCTCACCGTCGCTGCCGCGCCGCATCAGGACGGCCCGGCCGCTGGCGGTGCCGATCAGCGCACCCACCAGCGCCAACGTGCCGACGAGCAGGAGATCGTTCCCCGCGGTCGGGATGCCGTGCAGATAGTTGACGACAGCAATGGCGACGACAATCAGCGGCCGCACGAGCGTGCGGGTGGTGAGCGTCTTCTCCTTGACCTGCAGAAGGATGATGACAACCAGCGTTGAGTCGATGATGTAGTCGGTAATGCTCATGGGCGCATATTCGCCCGCGCCCGGCGCCCCCACATCGGCCTGCGGGTTGATCCGCGGGTTGAAGTTCGAGATGACTCAACCCGTGGGTCTAGGAGGCCAGGCCGTCGCTAGACCGTCGATGAGGAGCGGGCAGAGGCCTCGGGACGGCCGGGTCGTCGGCCAGCCGCCCTGGGCCGGTCGCCTCATTGACGCCGACCGTCGAGCATTCACGCCGCTCTTCCGGGAGGCTGCCGCGTCCTGCGTCAGCGTGACATGCTGACTGGTGGCCGCCGCCAAACTCAGAACGCGGCGTACGAGTGCTTCGTGATCGTGAAGCCGTGGTGCGCGCCGTTCACGCAGCGAACGGACTGTGCGCTGATCGTGCAGGTCACGTTGACCGTGCCGAGATGCCACCTGGTTCCCGCGCTTAGCGTCACGGGGTTGCCCGTGCCGGCGAAAGTGTCCTGGCTTGTGCGCGCGAGGATCGCACGGCCGGAGGATGCGAGGAACACGAAGCCGGGATCTCCATAGGCCGGCCCCTCATTCTTGGGAGCTGGAATGCGGGGGTCGCTGCAGATGATCTCGCTCGGAGGCTTGTTCGGCGCGTGGATTGCTGCGCCGCAATCGAGGTTTCCGTGGAGTGCAGTCCAGAGCTCGACCTTGGATGTCGACGCGGCGAGCGCGGGCGCGGGGAGGTAGAACGCGAGGACGACAGTCAAGACTCCCAAGCGACGCATCGATGAATCATGCCATGCCGGGCTCCACATCGATCGCACCCCTTCCCTTGCATGAGCCGCACCGGGCCGCTTTGGGGAGGAACGGAACAGGACCCGGCAGCCGACTGCTCGGGCCGCGCCGGCTCGAAGATGCGCCGTCGCGGCGCCGCTAGCTCTGGGCGGGCGGCACCTCGGAGAGAGCAGTGCGTAGCAGGTCCTGAAACACCTGGTAACGGATCTTCTGGTAGATCGCGCCGTCGCGCGTGGTCGACCAGCCCAGCAGCCCGACCGACACGCAGCGTGGAGCCGTCGCGCTCGCGTCATGCATGCCGACCTGCGCGACCCAGTGATGCGGGTCGTACAGCGAAAAGCGGCGCGGGAGCGCCAGGAGCGCAGAGGGCTCCCCCCCGATGGCGACCAGGATCCCGGACTTGGGATCGGGGATCTGGGACTGCAGGTGATGTGCCTGCTCGCCCCCGGTCACCGCCTCCTCCACCTTGCCCAGACCTTTCGCATGCTCGGCGTCGTACTCCGCGTTCATACGCCTGATGACGTCGTTGACGATGTTCGGCACCTGCTCCCAGGGTGCGGCCGTCGGCATTTCGATCGGTGCGGCGAACTGCCGGTTCGACGGCTTGCGCACCTGCTTGAGGAAGAAGCTCGTCAGGCCCTCGCGACGGTACCCGTAATAGCCGCCACCGACGTAGCCGCCGCCGAAGTAACCCCCACCTACCATCATGCGACCGCCACCGCCATGCCCGCCGCCGCCATGCCCGCCGCCGCCACCCTTCATGGTTCTCTCCATCCCTTTGTTGATCCGCGGCGCCCCTGTCAGGACACCGCGCGAATGCGCATCGCTGAGCGCCCGGGTTAGCTCCAAGTCACACAGCGCGCCTGCCCCGAGCGGAGACTATCCGTAAACGCGAGGTCAGCCAGTGACCGGCCCGCGGTCTCAGCTCGGGTATCGCGGCTCCCGTCGCGATCGTAGTGGCGATCGGCCGTCGGTCCCCGAGCACGCGTGCGCCAGGGGCAACCGGCACGATTCGCCTCACCCAGTAGCGTTAGGGCCCACTTATGGCGTGGGGCGCAGACAAGCCCGAGTGGCGTTCGGGGTGCAGGGACCAGAGCCTCGGGTCGTCGAGGTGCGCTGCTGGATGCGCACGATGGCGTGGGCATGGCTCGCCTGCGTAACTGGCCAGCGGCTGACGCCGGCGGGCGACCACCGCTTTCGATAGTCCTCGCCGTACGGGCTTGCTCGGACGACCTCGGACCAGTGCTCGCATCGCTCATGCCGCAGGCGAGGAGCACTGGCGCCGAGATCCTCATCGTCGGCGCGACCGATGGCGTCACCAACACCGGCGTGCGGCTGGTGGCGGTCGACGACGACGACATGCTCCGTCTGCGGATGGTCGGTGCGCACGAAGCGCGCGGCGAGATCGTGGCGTTTGGAGAGGACCACGCGATTCCACGCGCCGACTGGTGCGAGGCGATCATCAGGGCTCACGCCGAGCGCCCCGACATGGCGGTGATCGTCGGCTGTTTCTGCAACGGGACCAGCGCTACGCTTGCCGGACGGGCGAACTTCTTCTCCTACGCATCCCCGTATGGGGCGCCGATGCCGGTGCTGCCGCAGCTGCGACCGCCGCCGATATCGCTCTTGTCGTTCAGGCGCCGGGCGCTTGAGGGCGCTTGCGAGGAGGTCGGCGATCTAGAGGCGATCCTCGTGCCGAAGCTGTTTGACGACGGGCAAATGGCTGCGAACGACCGTGTCCTCGCCGACCATTACCAGGACCACGGGGTATGGTGGTCAATAGTCAACGGCTTCAACAGCGCCCGCGCCTCATACGGCTATCAGCGGCGCCGTCTCAGCTGGCGCGCACGGATCGAGCAGGCACGCTGGTCGATCATCCACTGGCCGCCGCGACTGCTTGGCGAGGCCAGGGAAGCCACCCGAGGCGAGCCAGGGCGTGGCTGGCTGCTGGCTGTGGTCGGCATGATCGTTGCGGCCACCGCCGTCGGTGCCGCGATGGGATCGCTACTGGGTCCCGGATCCTCGCCGGACCGCGTGCCGTAGCGGTCTGCCGCGCGCCGCGATGGGAGCGGTGGCGACAGACCGCGAGTCCGCCGGCTTCGGCTGCAGCGGCGACCACGAGGCCGGTCGCAGCCGCAGCCCACACAAAGGTTCCAAGGCTGATACTGGGGCGAGTGCCGTCACGGACGAGCCATTGCGGCAGATGCAACGGCTGTGTTGGTGGCGGAACGGGACACCTTGGCGATTGGCTCATCGTCGATGCTCAGCACTCTCGGCCCCTGAGAGCGATTCATACACCGCTCGATGATTTGCGCCATCGCGGCACCGTAAGGGACGAGCGCGTGCCGCTGCTCGACAAGCTCACGGGCCGCTGCGGCGATTCTTCGGCGCTCGTCGACGGTCGAGGCGAGCGCCCGATCGAGTGCATCGGCCAATGCGCTCGTGTCGCGTGGCGGGCAAAGCCAGCCTGTGACGCCTTCAAAGACCACTTCGGGCAGCCCAAAGACACGCGTCGCGAGCACCGGCACCTCCCACACCATGGCTTCGAGCACGGTGCGCGGCTGCGACTCGAGGTCCGACGCACAGACGAGCAGGTCCGCCGCGGCGTACCAGCGCGCTACGTCGCGTGTCGCGGCAATCAGCCTGACCTGCCCGCACCGGTCCCACGCCTGCACCGCGGCGCGCAGCGCCACCTGGCTCGAATCGCGCTCGTCGTGGTTGGTTCCGATGCAGGCCAGGACCGCATCCGGATGGCGTTCTGCGATGTGCGAGAAAGCGCGGACCAGCTGCGTCTGAGCCTTGCGCGGTTCAACCAAGCCAACGCAGAGCACCAGCTGCGAATTCCGTGGGATCCCCAACGACCGTCTCGCGGACGCGCGGTCGTAGCGCTCCCGTGCGAGGTCGAGAGTCTCGAAGTCGAGCCCCTACGGGACGGTCACGGCTCGCTCGCGCACCACCTCGTCGTACAGCATTCTCGTCGCGTCGGCGACAAAGACCAGGCACGTCGAACCGCGCAGCGCGGTCATGAAGCGCGCACCCACCTCTCGGCTGAGCCACATCTCGTCCTGCAGGGCAGTCGGGCTGTAGCTCTCGTGGATCACCCAGGCCATCGGCACCCCGGCGCGGTGCACGGCGTCAGCCGCCTGGTACGCACACGCAGTGTTGACAATGGCGGCGTCGAAGTGGCCCTGTCTGACCCACGCGCTGAGCTCGCTGGTGCGGCCGTCGTAGACGACGGGATCGTTTCCCGTCGCCTCGGCGGTCACGTGGACCGGGATGCCGAGTTCCTCGAAATCTTGGCGCAGGGTCCCGTCCGCGAACGACAACACCGAAAGCTCGAAGTCGGAGACGAGGCTCAGCGCCTTGACGAGGTCGAGCAAGTGGAGCTGACCGCCACCGAGGTCGAGACGATGCGTCGCGAGCAGGACCCGTGGCCGCGCTCCGAGTCGGTGTCTAGCTCGACCGAGCCTGCCAGGGACCGGACGCGCATCGCGCTCGGGCGCAGCCTGCTGGGGGCGGAGGTACAGCTCCACAGGCGGCGCCGACCAAGTCTCGTCCGCGGCGCCGTGCGCAACCACCTGGAGCGTCGTGGCGCCCAGCCGGACCGGCACCAGCGAAAGGTCGACAACGTGCTCAAATCCCCCGAGGGCAGCAAGCGGGCTAGCACGGTACTCACCGGCGTCCGGACGCCAGATGCCCAGTCGTGCGCTGCCAACCGCCCGACCTCCGAGCTCGATGTCGATCCTCACCGCCGGGCCGGTCGCGAAGACCACCCAGCCGTGTACCCGAAGCAAAGACGTGACTATCAGCGCGCCGGAGACCGGGGAGTTGACCATCCCCTCTGTCGCTGGGGCCACCGAGGGTGCCGCCACAGATGGCTCGTGGCTGCACCCAGCGAGATCATCCTTGTGATCGGCCAGCCCGTCGGCGAGCAGCCGGAAAGCCAGGTCCCCACGCCGCCAGACCCGCGTAGTGGCGCGTAGCCGCCGGGCGACCGCGCTAACCACGCGGGGCGTTCCAAGCGTGCTCCACCTAGGCAACTGCCGCCACACCTACCCCCATAGACCTTGCGACCCCCGTCGAGCGCCGAAGGATAACGGCGGACGACCCGGCGCGCGGTTCGCGCCATAGCCGAGCCAGATTGGCGG
The DNA here is from genome assembly GCA_049512455.1 of Solirubrobacteraceae bacterium. GTDB lineage: Bacteria > Actinomycetota > Thermoleophilia > Solirubrobacterales > Solirubrobacteraceae > Palsa-513. The sequence goes on from JBEKXB010000021.1 coordinate 27,636, forward strand.
ACCGCAACGTGCCGCTGGGGAGCCTGTTTGTTAGGGTAGGCAACTCTGCTGTCGGTCTAAGGGGGCGGGACGGCGTGGACAGGATCGCTAGGTTGGCCACGGCGCGGGTTGCCGCTTCCCGCAATCGTTTCCGCTTGGCGCTTGCTGTGACGGCCTTGCTCCTAACGCCCGCGCCGGCAGCTGCCGAGACTGCGGACTGGCCCTCCTACCTGGATGGGCCGAGCCACAGCTCGTACAACGCCGCGGCGACGTCGATCACTCCCGGGTCGATCGACGACGGCGACCTGCAGCCGGTCTGGTCATGGACGCCGCCGTCGTCATCGGCGGGCGGCACGAGCACCTTCGCCAGCCCGACGGTCGTCGACGGGGTCGCGTACCTCGGGCTCAACGATGGCTACTTCTACGCGGTCGACGAGAGCACACAGGCAGTGCTGTGGTCGGATTTCATCGGTTATGACGCGAACAAGCCGGGGAGCCCGTGCGGGGGCGGGGGCATCGTTTCCACGGCGACCGTGGCTCCGGACCCCATCACGGGGAAGCTGACGGTCTACGTCTTCGGACAAGACGGCAATCTCTACGCGTTGGATGCTGCGACGGGGACGGTCGACTGGGCGTCTGTTGTGGATACCCCGTCGCAGACGGTTGACGACTACTTCTCGTGGTCCTCGCCGCTGGTGGCCAACGGCGAGGTCTACATCGGCATTTCCTCCGACTGCGACGAGCCGCTGGTCCCGGCGGGATTGGACGCATTTGACCAGCACACAGGTGACCCGGTCGCCTCGTGGTCCTCGCTTCCGCCGGGCCTCGTCGGAGCGAGCATTTGGAGCAGTCCCACCGAGCTCCCCAACGGGGATGTGATCGTGACCACCGGGAACGCCCACGGCGACGAGCAGCCGCTGTACAACGAGTCGATCGTCGATCTGGGCGGCGCGACGCTCGGACTCCAGGACTTCTGGCAGGTACCAGAATCCGAGCGCATCGGTGACGGCGACTTCGGCGGTACCCCGACTGTCTTCACGGCGGACCTCGACGGCACCTTGACGCCGATGGTCGGCGCCTGCAACAAGAACGGGACCTACTACGCGTTCAAGCAGGGCGACCTTGCCGGTGGCCCGGCTTGGCAGCAGCAGGTGGTCGCGCACGGGACCGAATGTGATGCCGCCGCGATCTGGAACGGCCAGGATCTGATCGAGGGCGGCGGCGGGTCCACCACAATCGACGGCACGTCCTACGCAGGATCGGTTCAGGCGTTGGACCCCGCAACTGGGAACGTGCTGTGGAAGACCGGGTTGCCGGGACCGGTGATCGGCTCGGCGTCGGAGGACGGCGGAGGAGTCGTCGCGGCCGTTACGTTCGGTTCGGACAACCCGGATCAGGAGGGCGTGTACCTCCTCGACGCCGGCACCGGAGCGCTGATCGGCATGATCCCTGTTTACGGTTGGCAGCTCTTCTCGCAGCCCGTATTCGCAGGGAGCGACCTGCTTGTCGCGGGCGCGGATACCAGCTTGACTGCCTATGAGGTCACGACGCCGGGAGCTCCGATCACCGAGGTGAGCCCCTCGGAGGTTACGCCCGCGAGCAGCACCGAGATGACTCTGACGGGCAGCGGCTTCTCGGGCTCACCGCACGTCTTTGTGAGCGGCGGCCAGGTGAGCGTAGCCGACGTGCAGGTTGTCTCCGCGAACACGCTGACCTTCACGCTCAGCACTCAGGCCAACGCGCTCCAAGGGCTACGAAACCTCACGGTGACCCAGCCGGATTCGCCGCACGACGTCGCGATGACCTGTGCCAGCTGCGTGTCGGTGGTCCCGATGATCACAGCCGGGGCCTCGACAACGACGGCAGTAGGCCCTTCGGTCGATCCCGCGCTGACCGGCGAGCCCGTCACCTACACGGCCACGGTTTCACCCACGCCCGACGGAGGGATCGTGTCGTTCACCGGCGATGGCGGTGCGATCCCAGGCTGCGAGTCTCTAGCAGTGAATACTTCGACCGGGACCGCGGAATGCACCACCACCTACACCACGAGCGCATCCCACTCGATCACGGCTACCTACTCCGGTGACGCCAGCTGGGCCGGCTCGGTGTCAGAGCTGGGTGAGAGCGTCGACGCCGGACCGACGGCGACGAGCGTGTCCAGCTCGTCGAATCCCGCAGTTACGGGCGCGACCACCACCTACACGGCGTCGGTCACGCCGCAGCCCGACGGCGGCACTGTCGCGTTTGCCGACGCCGGTACGACGATCGCCGGCTGCAGCGCCGTGACGATCAGCAACGACACCGGCGACGCGACGTGCACGACCACACTGACCGTCGGTGGACCACAGTCGGTCATCGCGACCTATTCGGGTGATGCGAACTGGCAGGGCTCCGCATCACACCCGTTGATCGAGAACGTCAACGCCGGTCCGACCAGCACTCAGCTCTCGAGCTCCGCTGACCCCGCGCTCGCCGGCACAGGAACGACCTACAGCGCAACAGTCGCGCCCGTGCCGGACGGCGGCACGATCCAGTTCACCGACGGCGGTGAGGCGATCGGGGGATGTAGCGAGGTCCCCGTGAGCACGACGACCGGGACGGCGGCATGCGCCACCTCCTACGCTGCCGCGGGCTCCCACGCGATCGTCGCTACGTACTCGGGCGATGGGAGTTGGGCGGGCTCGGCCTCCGCCACCCTGACCGAGACCGTGAACGCGGGCGCGTCGGCGTTGGTTGCGGCGGCGGGTCCGAAGCTCGGTGCCCTGCGGGTGACGCCGGAATCGTTCCGCGCCGCAACCCACGGACCCAGCACCGTGGCCGACGCGAAGACCGGAGCGATCGTTAGCTACACGTTGAGCGAAGCGGCCAGCGTGACCTTCACGGTGCACGGCTCGACGACTGGACGGATCAGCAGCACCGGGGTGTGCGTCGCGCACACGCACGCGAACAACAACAACCATCGCTGCACACTGACGGTGGATCTCGCCGGACGAGTGCTCGAAGCCGGCTACGCGGGCGCAAACAGCTTCAGGTTCACCGGCCGGCTGGATGGGAAGAGCCTCCTGGGTGGCAGCTACACGCTGATCGCGACGCCGGCGGCCGGCGGAGTGAGCGGCGCGGCGGAGGGAGCAAGCTTCAGGATCGCCGGCTGACGCGTACCGTGCCAACGCGGCGACTCGTGCCGGCCGCCCCCTCTGCCACCGATCCGGGAGGAATGTCATGACCACCAACCACAATGCAGGCCGCGTCGCGGTCATTACCGGCGCGTCCTCTGGCATCGGCGAGGCGACCGCGCGTGCGCTGGCCGCCGGCGGCCACCGCCTCGCGCTGCTTGCCCGCCGCGCCGACCGCATCCACGCGCTCGCTGCCGAGCTGGGTGACGGCGTGATCGCGATCGAGGCTGACGTCACCGATCGAGACTCGGTCGTCGCGGCCGCCGAACGAGTGAACAGCGAGCTCGGGGGCGCGGACATCCTCGTCAACAACGCCGGAGTGATGCTGCTCGCGCCGTTCACTTCCGACCAGCGGGCCGAGCATCGCCAGATGGTGGACGTCAACCTCCTGGGTGCGATGACCGCGACCGAGGTGTTTCTGGACCAGTTGCGTGACGGCGGCGGCGACCTCATCAACATCTCGTCGGTCGCTGGGCGGACCGCGCGGGCCGGGAACGCGGTCTACGCCGCGACGAAGTGGGGAATGAACGGCTGGTCAGAGGCGCTGCGCCAGGAGCTGCAGCCCGACATCCGCGTGACGGTCATCGAGCCCGGGGCGGTGGCTACCGAGCTGACCGACCACATAACCCACGCCCAGACCAAACAGGCCACCGAGCAGTTCGTCAAGGACCTGGCCATACGGCCCGAGGACATCGCGGAGGTCATCGTGTTCGCCGTCACCCGGCCGCGGCGCATGACGCTCAACGAGATCCTCGTGCGACCCACGGCACAGGCGGGCTGACCAGCAGCACCGCGCCAGCGTCGAAGCCCCGGCGCGATCCGTCCACAACAGAAGGAGCAACCATGGAACACCGACCACTCGGACGGACCGGCGTCTCGGTCAGCAAGCTGTGCCTTGGTGCGATGATGCTCGGCGACTGGGGCAACAAGGACCACGACGACAGCATCCGGATCATTCACCGCGCGCTCGACGCTGGGATCAACTTCATCGACACCGCCGACATCTACTCGGGCGGGGAGTCAGAGGAGATCGTCGGCAAGGCCCTCGGAGGCGGCCGGCGTGACGATGTCGTACTCGCGACCAAGGCCTGGGGGGCGATGGGTGACGATCCGAACTCGCGCGGCGTTTCGCGGCGCTGGATCATCCGCGAGGTCGAGAGCTCGCTGCGAAGGCTGTGTACCGACTGGATCGACCTCTACCAGATCCACCGCTACGAGCCCGGCGTCGCGATCGAGGAGACGCTCGGCGCGCTGAGCGATCTCATCCACCAGGGGAAGGTCCGCTACATCGGCTCCTCGGTGTTCCCGCCGTCGGCGATCGTCGAGGCGCAGTGGGCGGCGCACGAGCGGGGTCTGCAGCGCTACGTGTGCGAGCAGCCGCCGTACTCGATGCTCGCCAGGGGTATCGAAGCGGATGTGCTGCCCACCTGTCAGCGCTACGGGATGAGCGTGATCCCATGGAGCCCGCTGTCGGGCGGATGGCTGTCGGGCAAGTGGCGTAAGAACGCCGATGATCTCGAGCCGATGTCACAGGCCCGCAGGCGGCTGACCGCGCGCTACGACCTCTCGCTACCCGTCAACCAGCGCAAGCTCGACGCGGCCGACCAACTCGCGCAGCTAGCCGAGGAGGCCGGGATGCCGCTCATCGAGATGGCGATCGCGTTCGTGATCAACCATCCGGCGGTCACCGCGGCGATCATCGGGCCGCGCACCATGGAGCAACTCGAATCCCAGCTCCCGGCCGCCGACGTGAAGCTGTCCGACGACGTGCTCGACCGCATCGACGCGATCGTTGCGCCCGGAACGAATGTCAATCCCGCCGACGGCGGATGGGTTAGCCCGTTCCTGGAGCCCGCAGCGCGACGCCGCTAGCTTCCTTGACAACACGGACCGGGCCACGACTCGACACGCATTGCGCCCAACGCCCAAGGAGAACGACATGCAGATCACCCGCAACTCGATTGACACCGCGACCGGCCCGACCGATTGGTTCACCGGCACCGTCTACATCGACGCCGTCGCCACCCCGTCAGCGCCGTCTCGCGTGCAGGCCGCGAGCGTCCACTTCACGCCCGGTGCGCGCACCGCGTGGCACACCCATCCCTACGGCCAGACGATCTTCGTCACCGAAGGGATCGGACGCTGTCAGCGCCGTGGCGGTGAGATCGAGGTCATCACACCCGGCGATCGGGTCTACTTCGAGCCCGGCGAGGACCACTGGCACGGCGCCGCCCCCAACCGGTTCATGACCCACATCGCGATGCAGGAAGTCGACGACCAGGGCAGCCCCGTCACGTGGGGCGAGCACGTCACCGACGAGCAATACGACGCGGCACCCGCCCGATAGGCGACGGAACGGCGGTCCCGGCCGGGGGTCATCATTTGGCGATGCGGCGCTGGAATGTGATTGTGAGCTTGGTCGCCGTCTTGTGGGGTGCGGCGATCCTTGTCGTGCGGCTGGGGAGCACGGCCTCAACCGGCGGAAGCGCGTACACCACCGGGGCGATCGCGGCGATCGTGTTCGCCGTGGTGCTGGTCGTCGGCGGGGCGGCCGGGCTGAGCAACGAGCTGCGCAGACGGTCGCGATAGATCAGGCCGGGTCGGCGGATCTGTCGAGACTGCACCGTACGATGGATGAACGATGACCTCTCCGCTTGCCGTGTGGACCGCTGGGCATTCGAACCATGAGCTCGAGGCGTTCGTGGGGCTGCTGGAGGGGGCGGACATCGAGTGTCTCGTCGATGTTCGCTCGTTCCCGTACTCGCGTTATGCGCCGCAGTTCAATCGCGAGGAGCTGCAGGCGGCGATGACGGAGCGTGGCATTCGCTACGGGTTCTTTGGCGAGGAGCTGGGCGGCCGGCCGAAGCGTAAGGACCATTACGACGCCGAGGGCCGTGCGCTCTACGGGCGCATGGCCGCGGAGCCCGAGTTTCGGACGGCCATCCAGCGCCTGCTGAAGGGGGCGAGTGAGCACCGGATCGCGCTGGTTTGCAGCGAAGGGGACCCGCATGACTGCCATCGACGGCTGCTCGTGGGGCGCGTGCTGACGGCGGAGGGGGTCGAACTCAGGCACATCCTCCCCGACGGGAGCATCACTGTTGAGCGATCGGTGGAGCTGCCGGCCGAGACTTCCCAAGGCTCGCTCTTCGCTGAGGAGGAACCGTGGAGATCTACACAATCGGTTTCACACAGACGACGGCTGAGCACTTCTTCGAACGTCTGAGGAGCGCCGGCGTCGCGCGTCTGCTGGACGTTCGGTTGAACAACTCATCGCAGCTCGCCGGGTTCGCGAAGGCGCAAGACCTCCCCTACTTCCTGAGAGAGCTCATCGGCGCGAAATACGCGCACGAACCGCTCCTTGCCCCCAAGCAAGACATGCTCGACATGTACAAGAAGCACAAAGGTGAGTGGTCCGATTACCGAAACTCCTTCCTCCAGCTGATGGGCGAGCGCCGCGTCGAAAGTGTGCTGTCGCCGGCCGACTTCGAGGTCCCGACGGCGCTGCTGTGCAGCGAGGCGACGGCCGAGCGATGCCACCGGCGGCTCGTGTGCGAGTACCTCGCCGACCGGTGGCCGTCGGTTCACGCCGTGCATCTCTGATCCGATGCGGATCGTCGTCAACCACGTGACGCGAATGAAGGGAGATCACATTTGCGTCGCTGGGATCGACGAGGAGACACACGAGCACGTGCGACCCGTAGCCGAGGATGGCAGCCCGCTGACTCGGAGCCTGCTGCGGGAGAACGGGGGCCCGTTTGCGGTGGGCGCCCTAGTCGATATCGGGAAGGTCAAGCGCACCCCCTCGCCGCCCCACACCGAGGACCACAAGTTCGAGCCGGCGAAGGCCGGGTACGTAGAGCAGCTGGGCGGCCGCAACTACCTCGAGCTGCTGGACGCGGTCAGCAGCAAGAGCCTGGCGGGCGCGTTCGGCCCACCACTGAGGCGAGCCAAGTGGACGTACGCTGCCGCGCACGGGACGGGCCGGCGTTCGCTGGCCGTAGTTCGAGGACACAGGCGACCAGCGCTGGCGATCGACAGGAAGTACGGACAGAGCCTGCAGCTGCAGTTCAACGACGTCGATCCGCCGGCGTTCCTGCCGGTCACCGACGTCCGCTTCTTCAAGGCAGACGACAACGCGATTCTGCGCGACGTCGTCGGCCACGTCGCGCGTCGCCTCGCCACCGGCGTGGACGTCTATCTCATGCTCGGGCTAACGCGTGCCTACAAGGGCCGGGAGGACGATCGCGAGCGCCACTGGCTACAGGTGAACGGGCTGTGCTTGGCGGATCATCCGTTTGGCCGCGCGCCCTGACTTCTTGGGATCGCGCGCCGGGTGCTCTGCGGCGCTGATCAGGCTGGGTCGGCGGCGAGGGTGGCGGTGGTGCGGCGGGCCACCTCGGTACGGACGACGGGGGCGACCTTGGTGGCGAAGAGCTCCATGGAGCGCAGGACGTCGGCGTGGGTGACGGAGCCGACGCTCATCTGGGCGATGTAGCGCGTGTGGTTGAAGAGGGCGTGCTCGGCGAGGATCTTCTCGGCGACCTCGTCGGGGGAGCCGACGGCGAGGGCGCCGGCGGGGGAGCGGAGGGCTTCGTACTCGGGGCGGCCGGAGGGTGGCCAGCCGCGCTCGCGGCCGACGCGGCTCATCATCGTCAGGTAGGGGGCGGCGAAGGCGTGGTCGGCCTCGGCTGCGGTGTTGGCGAGGAAGGCGTGGGTGTTGATCGCGATCTTGGCGTCGGCCGGGTCGTGGCCGGCGGCGGCGAAGGCCTCGCGGTAAAGCTCGACGAGGGGCGCGAAACGGTTGTAGGGGCCGCCGATGATCGCGATCGTGAGCGGCAGGCCGAGGGTGCCGGCGCGAATCACGGACTGTGGGGAGCCGCCGACCGCGACCCAGACCGGCAGCGGGTTCTGGACCGGGCGGGGCCAGACGGTCGCGTCAGTGAGCGGCGCGCGGTGATGGCCTTGCCAGGTGACGTGCTCGCTGTCGCAGACCAGAAGCAGCAGGTCGAGCTTCTCGGCGAAGAGGTCGTCGTAGTCGTCGAGGTCGTAGCCGAACAGCGGGAAGGACTCGATGAACGAGCCGCGGCCGGCCATCATCTCGGCGCGGCCGTTTGAGAGCAGGTCGACGTGGGCGAACTGCTGGAAGACGCGCACCGGGTCGTCGGAGCTGAGGACCGTCACGGCGCTCGAGAGGCGGATGTTGGTGGTGCGCACCGCGGCGGCGGCGAGGACCGTGGCCGGTGAGGAGATCAGGAAGTCAGGGCGGTGGTGCTCGCCGATCGCGAAGACGTCGAGGCCGAGCTGGTCGGCGAGCTCGACCTCCTCGAGCAGCTCGCGCATGCGCTGCTGCGGGCTGACGCCCGAGGCCAGGTCGGCGAAGGTGGCGAGGCCGAGCTCCATTGGTGGGGAGGGTATCAGCAGATACTTGCGGGCGCAAGCATCTGCTACGCCACGGCTGCTGTTGCGCGCTCGAGGTAGACGCCAGGACCGGATGGCTCCGGGATCGACTCGTCGCGAGCGCGCGCAAGCTCCAAGTGCGATGTCAGCGCCTCACGCATCTCTCGCACACAGTCATCGACCGTGTCGCCGGTCGCGACGCAACCGGGAACGTCGGGCGACCAGGCGGAGTAGTTAGATGGCGGTCCGCCTTCGACGAGGATCAGATAGCGGTCGATGTGGATCATGGAGTCAAACCGGCCTGTCGAAGGATGCTCGCCAGCGTCTTGGGATGCAACTCGTTGCGCTCGTGCCCGGCGACGGTAACCGTTCCGGGTTTCGTCACATGACGGTATTGACGATGGCTCCCGGCCTGACGAACCAACTGCCAACCGTCAGCCTCCAGCAGCTTGATGATCTCACGGATCTTCAACGGCGCCACGAGTGCTCGACCGCGGCTACGTCAACCGGCGCGCGAGTGATGTCGGCACGCCAACCAACTCCGCCCGTGCAACGCCGGTGGGACAGACGCGGCCTTCGCCGCCTCGATTCGACTAGGTCGGCGGCTCGTCGACGGTCCGGCCGCTGAGGACCGACGCTGGGCGTTCGGTGGTGATGTCGGAGCCGGGGCGGGCGTGGGGGTCGGCGCGCTTGATCAGGAGCCACTGGGGCTTGGGGCCGGAGCGGGTGCGCTGGAGGGCGAAGCCGCCGGCGAGCTTCTGGCCGTGGAGGACGAAGACCGCGTGGCCGCGCACGAGGGCCTCGGGCCAGCGGACGCGGCCGCCCTGCTCGTAGACGCCGAGATCCCAGACGATCATGTCGGGGCGCTCGACGGCGTTGTCGGCCTTAGCGTGATCGCCGGACTCGACGGCGAGGCGCTTGACCGCGGGATCGAGCGACGGGCCCTTGGGGAGCGCCCAGGAGCGCATCACACCGGCGACCTCGAGGCGCAGGTCGAAGTGGTGCGCCGTGGCCTGGTGCTCCTGGACCACGAACACGCCCGCGGCGATGCCGCGGATCGCGAACTGCTCGTGGCCCTCGACTGGAACAGACTCCGTCTCGACGGCGGCGACGCGGGCGAACGGCGGACCGACGCGCAGGAACGACAACAGCGACTGCACCGCCGCCGGAGCGCCTTCGGCGTGGACCGCGACGCTGCCGTCGTCAGCGTTGCGCACCCAGCCGGTGAGGGCGAGCTCGCGCGCCAGCTCGACGGTCGCGTAGCGGAAGCCGACACCCTGGACGTCGCCGTGGACGAGGGCCCGGATCGCCGCGGTATCAGTGCTCACAGCCCGTCATTGTCGGGCACAGGCGGTCACTGCGCGAAGTGCGCGGCCACGCCGACCGACCACCGAGACCCGACCAAAGACCTCACCGTTGTCCCAGCGGTGGCGCGCTACGCCGCGGGAATATCGACGAGTGCCGTTGCGACAGCTGCTGGGGCTGGGATCTCCTCCCCAGCGTCGCGCAGGCCGGCGAGGTGAGAGCTGACGGCCTCACGGATCAGCCGTTCGACCTCGTCGCGCGTGTCACCGACGACACCGACGCCCGGCAAGTCGGGGCAGTAAGCGCCCCAGCTGTCGCCTTCGCGCTCGATAACCACCAGGTATTCGCTCATCGGTTCGGATTCGCTCATCGGTTCGGCCTCCGCAGTCCTGCTTGGCGAAGGATATTCGCCGCCGTTCCCTTTGGCACATCCATATTCGGCTTTCCAGCAATCGTAACCTTGCCGGTCTTGGTGGGATGCCCGTACTGGCGGTGACTCCCGCGCTGTGCGATGAGCCGCCACCCGTCGGCCTCAAGGGTGTTGATGATCTCGCGGAACTTCATGACGTCGACCGTGCTATCAGGCACTCCGACGACGCGTCTTGCTCTGGACGGCAACGATTGCGCAGTCCTGCCGGCCGAGGTAGATCGAGGAGATAGCGGCCCCCGGAGTGCGAGCCGCGCCGCCTGCGCTTAAGACGCTCGTAACGCCATCGGCGGCGGAACTTCACACGTCGGACCGATAGTTACCTCGTCGGAGCTCCTATCCGACGAGGTGACCATAGGGAGTTGATTTTCGAGACGTGAGGCATGCTGCCCGACCGCATCCCGCCAAGTGAAGTGGCAAGGCGGGCTGAGCCACTTGCGACGCAGAACCGGCCTGAGACCGATGCGCGCAGCTCAGTTGGCGGTCGGGCGGTATGTCGCCGAGCCGGATCTCGATCGGCCCGTGGAGCCTTAAGCCATGCGTAACGCCAGCTAAGGGGTTGCTTCACACGGCCGTTCGATACTTGTGCAGTACGGAACGCCTATCCAGTAGTTGAAGCGCGAAACACACCAGATCAGGGTTCGAGGGAGGGGGGCCGCCGTGGGACGGCCAACACACGCAACAGCTGTCTCTACGGCGCACCGGTGCGCAACCCCTGCAGCGGGTCGCACCGTCGTGCCGACCGGCGCCGAGCGGGCGCGGTTGGACCGTGACCGCTCGGCGCTGCGCGTGCAGCTCATCGCGCTCGAGCAGTACTACGGCATGCGGACGGCGGAGCTGGTCGCGCGGCATGAGACGGAAATGGTGCCGGAGCGGATTCCGGCGGGCGAAGCGGCGCGCTGGGCCGAGCTCTACGCGGAGCTGCGGCGGACCGAGACGCAGGCGCGCAAGATCGCGTGGCGGGCGGGCGGCACGGAGCGCGGTCGGATGTTGATCAGCTCGCGCTGCGACTGACGCGGTAGCGGCGCGCTCAGACTGCCGAGAGCTCGGCGACGAGCTGCTCGAACTGCGCGGGGTCGGCTGAGCCGGGCGGGGCGCCGTCGCGCGTCATGCGGTTGGCGAGCAGGCGCAGCGCCTCGTTGACCGGGGTGGGGATCCCGTGCAGATGGCCGAGCAGGACGATCTCGCCGTTGAGGTAGTCCGACTCGATGCTGCCGGAGCGGCGGGCGAGGCTCTGCCAGGAGGAGCCGCCGACGAAGGGCTGGCCGCCGACCCGCCGCAGCGGCGACATCGAGGCGAAGCGCTCGTCCGTCTCGGCGTCGGTCGCGAAGTCGATCGCCGCTGCGCGGTAGCAGGCGACCGCCTCGACGCGGGCGCGCTCGTGGACGTCGCCGCCCTCCGCTTCGGCGCCGAAGGTGGCCTGGACCGCGTTGCCGAGGTTGGACAGCAGCTTCGCGTACTTCCAGCGCATGATGTCCGGGCGCGCCTGCGACACGAATCCGCTCTCCGCCAGCGCTGCGGCGATCCGCTCCGCGCACGCGTCGACGCCGTGCGGTGCGCGGCCGAGGTCGAGGACACCGAACGCCGGCGCGGCGAACGCCTGCACGACACCGGGCTCGAGGTGCCGGGCGGGCACCCACACGCAGATCGCGTAGACGTGCTCGAAGTGGCGCAGCGCGAGTCGCTCGTTCTCGACGCCGTTCTGAGCGCAGACGACGGCCGTCGCGGGATCCGCGACCGCCGCCAGACTGAGCAGCGCCTGGGCCGTGTCCTGCGTCTTCATGGCGAGCAGGACTGTGTCGTCGGCCCGGATCTCGGCCTCGGCGGGTGAGGCGACCGCGGGAATGCTCAACTGCTGCGTCTCGTCCGGGGTCTGGAAGGTGAGACCGCGGCTTTGGAGCGCCTCGAGGTTCAGGCCGCGGGCGATCAGCAGGACGTCATGACCTGCGCTGTGCAGGCGAGCTCCGATGGTGCCGCCGACCGCCCCCGCTCCGTAGATCACGTAGCGCATGCCAATGACTATGGCGCATCTCCGCGAAGAGCCGCGGCGGCGAAGCGCGCAGACCGCCCCAAGAAGACGCGGTGGCGCTAAACGCCGGTCTCGGCTTTGACCCGGCCGGAGCGGACCGCGGCCTGGAGCGCCTCGTGGTCGCGCTCGTTCTGGTCGGCGTAGGCGTGGGAGAAGCTGACGAGCGCGCGATCGAAGCGAGCGTTGTTGCCGAGGTAGGCGGCGATCGCGATGCGGTCACCGCTGCGGGCGTGGGCGCGGGCCAGGGCCCAGGCGCAGAAACGGCCGTACTGGGCGAGCGCGATCGGGGTCATCCTGGCGACGTCGCCCGCGCCCTTCCAGTCGCGCAGCTGGCGCACGTAGAAGTCGATCGGCTGCCCGAAGGGGCCCGCCTCGAGGTGCAGCCAGCCGAGGAAGATGTCGCTCGTGGCCTGCATCAGCCGCTGACCGCCGACGACGCGCTCGGCGTGGTTGGCGAACTCGCTCGGGCCGAGGAAGTCCTCGAGCACGGAGACGCCGGCCTCCTTCAGCTGGAGGAACAGCGGGTCCTCACCGTCGAGGCCGAGCAGCAGCGCGATCCAGGCGTGCGTGCCGACGCTGCCCACGCCAGCCACCTTGCGCGCGAAATCGACGACGCGGAACTGCTCGAGCAGCACGCGCCGATCGGGCTCGAGCGACTCGCGGTAGGAGCGCAGCTGATGGTGGAGCGCGTCGAACATGTCGTCGCGCTCCTTGCCCCACGCGAGGTCATCGAGCGGCACGATCAGCGGCGGCTCGGCGACGATGCGCGGCTCGCCGTCGACGACGTGCGTGAGACCGCCGAACGCTGCGGCGTTGGTGGCGGCGCGGGCCTTGGACAGCGTCTTCTCGGTGTGCGCGACCACCTTCGCGTCGATGTGCGGGCCGAGCTCCGCCAGCGCGGACTGCACGTCCAGGCGTGCGTACCAGACGTCGAGGTTGTTCATCGCGGCGAAGCGCGCCATCGCGGTGCGGTACTCCTCGACCGTGCCGAGGGCAGCCTCGTCCTGCTCCTTGACCGCGAAGCCGTTCTGGCGCGCCGCGATCACCATGCTTGCCGCCAAGCGCTTGACGTCCCACTCCCATGGCCCGGGGAGCGTCTCGTCGAAGTCGTTGACGTCGAAGACGAGCTGCCGCTCAGGGGAGGCGAACACGCCGAAGTTCGCGACGTGAGCGTCGCCGGCGCACTGCGCCGTCAGGCCCGTGCGCGGGCTCGCCGCCAGATCGCTCGCCATGATCTTCGCGGCGCCGCGGTAGAAGGCGAACGGCGAGGCCAGCATCCGCCCGTAGCGGATCGGCAACAGCTCGGGCACGCGCGTGGCGTCCTGGCTGTGGAGCAGCTCGATCGGGTCGGGGCGGTGGGCGCCCGGCTCGTAGGCGGCGTGAGCGCTGCGCGGCACCTCGGAGCGCGCCGCCTTGCCCCGGGCCGCACGCTCAGCCGCGGTCAGGGGCTCAGCCGACGCGGTCGCGTGACTCGCCATGGCGAAACGATAGTGCTCTCGCCGACCCGCGTGTGGCGCAGGCGGCCGAGCGCAAGCTGCGTGACGCAGGCCCGCGCGGGGAGATCGAAGGAGACCGCGTGCGCGACGCCGGTCACGGCGAGCGGGATCAGCAGGCCGCCGGCCCCGGGCTTCCAAACCTGGGTGGCGGCGCCATCGAGAACGGGGCCGCCGCCCGTCAGCAGCGTGACCTGCACCGGCGTCCGCAGCGGCATGCGGAAGCGGACACGCAGCGCGAAGGGAAGCGCTGCCGGCTCGGCGTTCAGCTGCACGGCGCGCGCCAGCGGGACGCGCAGCCACGCCGTCGCGCTGCCCGCCGGCACGCAGGCGATCACGCCACGGAACACCACGGCCGGCGCGCCGGCGGCTGCGACCGCCGTGCTCACGCGCGAGCGACCGGTCAGCCCGCTCGCCGCGGTGGTGAAGCTCGTCGCCTCCAGCCGGCCCTGCGGGCTGACCACGTAGACGGGGTTGGCGATCTCGTTGACGCGCAGCTGCGGGTTGAACAGCGCGAAGAACTGGCCGTAGGTGGTGTACGGGTACAGCCCCCGCGGCAGGATCGCCTTGGGGACCTTCAGGTTGATCAGCACCGGCTCGCGGCCGGTCGCCGCCCGCACGCTCCGGTCGCTCGCCAGGTAGGCGTTCAGGTACGTGCGATCCCGCCGCGCCTGCCTGGTTGTGCGTTCCAACGCGTGCAAGGACGTGAAGTACACGGCCGCGTACACCGCCACCGCAACAACAACCCCACCAACACGCAGAGCACGCCGCGACTCCAGCCAGGCCGGCGGCGCGCGGCGGCCACTCCAGCGCGGGCTGATCGCGAAGGCGGCGAGCAGCAGGAACATCAGCTGCACCGGCTGCAGGTAGTAGTAGACGTGGCCGATCCCGACGCCGAACAGGGCGACGCGATTGAGCCCGACGGGAAGCATCGTGATGAGGAAGACGAGGATGAACGCGACCAGGCAGCGCCACGCCCGCGGTCGCAGATACAGCGTCACGGCGACGGCCGCGCCAACGACGAGGCAGGCCGCCACGATCGCGAGTGTCCCCGCCGAGTAGCGGACTCCCACTAGCGCCGGGACGAACGTCTCCAGCAGCGCGATCTCGAGGTAGTGCAACACCGCCGCGGGCGAGGTGCGCAGGGCGGAGTGCCAGTAGTAGAAGCGCTCGTAGTTGACGATCGCCGCGGCGTCCATCACCACGTAGACGATCCACGCCCAGCGCTCACGCGCCAGCGTCGCGAGCCAGGCGCGGGGACCGGGACGGCGCTCGATCACCAGCAGGCTGATCGCCGCCAAGTAGAACGGGAACAGGATCGCCGACTCGTAGTCGAGCAGCGCCACGGCGTAGGCGACGAACGACCCCAGCAGCAGATTCCGCGAGCCGTTCTCGCGCCAGCGCAGGTAGCAGGCCAGCGCCAGCAGCATGAAGATGCTGGCCGGCAGGATGTTCGCCGTCGCCGTCCACCAGAACAGCAGCCGGATCAGGAAGATCGACTGGCCGAAGACGATCGTGGCGGCGAAGGCGCTCCAGCCGTTGCCGAGGATCACGTAGACCGCCAGCGCGAAGGCGATCAGCGCCCCGGCGTAGAGCGCCAGCTCGAAGAAATGGGTCAGCGCGAAGCTGCCCGGCGCCAGATGGACGAGCAGCTTGTCCAGCACGCGGCTGATCGGCGAGAAGTGCTCGAACAGCGGCTCACGCAGGTAGCTCAGGCCGAGGCTCTGGGTCCGCGCCTCGTTCAGGAACACGTAGTCATCGACGAAGAAGAACGCGCTGCGCGTCAGCAGCGCGGCGCCGGCGATCTGCGCCGCCAGCGCGCCAGCCCACAGCCAGAGCGGCGGGCGACGCCGGCGGTGCGGCGGCCCCTCGACGCCGCCAGGCGGGCCGGGCGGCGGCGCGGCGGGCGGCTTCGCGATCGCGGTCACGGGGTGCCCGCCGCGGGGTCGATCAGCACCGGCGCCGGGCTTGTCTCGCACTGGTAGAGCAGCTGGTAGCCGAACAGCGTCGGGAACAGCGCCACGGCGGCGCGGTCGAGGACGCTGACCGCACGCTTGCCGGGCCGGCCGCCGCGGGCAAGCACGTCGAGTGGCAGGCCCGTGACGTGGGCGCGCACCGTCCGCAGGCCCGCAGCGTGGAGCTCGCGCTCGATGCTGCGCCTTGTGAAGAAGCGCACGTGGGTGCGGTCGAGCAGACCACGCTGGTCGTAGTCGAAGATGCCGAGCAGGGCTCGGACACGCACGTACCAGTGGCCGAAGTTCGGCACCGAGACGATCAGCGCGCCGGCGGAGGAGAGGATGCGGGCGGCCTGCTCGAGCAGCAGCCCCGGCTCACGGACGTGCTCCAGCACATCCCCCGCCAGGACGATGTCAAACGGTCCTTCTCGGGCCACCGCGTCGGGCAGGCCGTGGTCCAGATCGGCGCAGATGAAACGATCGACGCGCGCGTGCACCTGCGGCAGGTCCCGCACGTCGACACCGACGACGTGGTGGCCGAGGGCGCGCGCACGCTCTGCGAGCAGGCCGCCGGAGCAGCCGAGGTCGAGCAGCCGGCCCGCGGGCAGCGCCTTCAACCAGTCGACGATCACCGCGTGCGAGCTGTCCGGGCCCTCCTTCAGCTCGTACTCATCGCCGACGCCGCCAAGCTCGCCCGACCCGAAGCCGAGCTTCGCCAGGCGATAGCGCACGACATCCGTCGTGACGTCCTTGGCGTACTGCACGCCGCCGACGTAGCAGATCTCGTCGCCATAGTAGGTCGGGATCGGCACCTCCACGATGCGCTTCCCGGCATCGTGGAGCTGGATGATGATCTGGGTGTCGAAGTTGAAGCCGTCCGAGTTGTGCTCGAAGGGGATCGAGCTCAGCGCCTTGACGCTGTAGGCGCGGTAGCCGGAGTGAAACTCGCTCAGGCTGGTCCCCAGCACCGCGTTCTCGAAGCGCGTGAGGATCTTGTTGCCGACGTACTTGTAGAGCGGCATCCCGCCCCTGAGCGCCGCCCCCTTCACCATCATCCGCGAGCCCATCACGGCATCGCACTCGCCGCGCTCCAGCGGCGCCACGATGTCCGCGATGCACTCCGGCGCGTACTGGCCGTCACCGTGCAGCAGCACCACGATGTCGAGCCCGTGCTCGATCGCCAGCCGATAGCCCGCCTTCTGGTTGCCGCCGTAGCCGAGGTTGTCCGGATGGCGGATCACCGTCAGCGGCAGATCGGTGTTGATCTGCTGGTAGCCGAGGCCGACGAGGTAGGTCGCATCCTGGCTCGCGTCGTCGCACACGAACACGCGGCTGATGCGCCCTCGAAAGTCCTCGGGGACGCGGTCCAGCGTCTGGGCGAGCGTCGTGGCCGCGTTGTAGGCGACGACGAGAATCCCGATCTTCGGCTCAGCCATGCGCGCCGAGCCCTCCGCCGAAGGGGGCCGCCGCCGGGCACTGCCGCGTCGAGTTGGAGAAACGGCTGGACCGAGGCATCAGAATCCCTTTAGGCTGACAGCGTGGGGGCTTGGCAGATTACCTGGACCACCATCACGCCAGCCTCGCAGACAGGAGCAGCCCGTGACTGAGCGCCGCCCGGGCGTTTGGTTGGTGCGGGCGCTGGCGGGCGCTGGCGGCGCGATCGTGGCGGTCGCGATCGGCAGTCTTCTGATTGGGGCGGCTTGCGCCGCCGGGGAGGGCGCTGGCGGGGGACGCTGGAGCGCGCCTGGGACGCTTGCGAGCTGTGGCGCGGCGAGCCAGCCGAAGGTCGTCTTCCCGCTGCGCTCGCCGCGGGCGCGCAGCGGCGAGGGCGCGATCGTCTGGCTGGGACCGGTGCTGGGCGGCGCGGGGGGCTGTCGCGCGGGCGGATCGGGGGCTGGGGCGGGCGCGCGGCTGACGGTCGACGTGGCCGGTCTGCACGGCGACGACCTGCCGGCGGTGCCGCGCGCGCTGCTCTACGGCGCGGCGCTGCGGGTCGGAATGGTCGGCCCGCTGGCGGTGAGCGGAACCACGCGCGGTCAGATCGTCGTGATCGTCGGATCGAGGTCGGCGCACGTGCTCGGCAGTAGCGAGGCGATGCTCGGCGATGCGCCCGCCGCCAAGGGCGCCGGTTCGGTTGTGCCGCTTGATGGGGCGAACAGCGTCGTCGCTACGGCGAACGGCACGATCGGCGACGCCGATGTTGCGACGGTGGTTCCTGGCGCCGGCGGAGGCGAGGCGATCGAGCTGCTGGCGCAACGCCACTACGCTCACCGCTTCGGTCGGGCGCTGCTGATCCCGATCGGCGCCGGCCCGGTCACGGCGCTCGCGCTGGGAATGGACTACCGCGCCGACAGGATCGTCGTCTGGGTCCAGGGGGGCTACGTCTGGGCTTGCTGGGTCACCAACCACGGTCGGATCTCCCCCACCCAGCGGCTCGGCCCGAGCGGCTACGACGCACAGATCTCCGCGGCGCTGTCCGACGACAACCGCGCCTTCGTCGCCTGGACCGACGAGCCGTCACCGGGCGCGGGCGACGTGGCGCGCGTGTACCTTGACCATTCCGCGGCGGAGGTCGTCTTCGGGCAGCCGACCGTGATCGCGCGGTTCGCCGAGCCATTGGGCGTGCGTCTGAGCGCCGGGTCGATCGCGCTCGAGCGGTTGGCCAGCGACGGCCTGGCGATCGTCTGGCCGACGATGATCGGCGGCCGTTTTGCGGTGCGGGTCGCCGGTCTGGGGTCGACGAGGATGCAAGCGCCGTCCACCCTCTCCCGGCCCGGCGAGGAGGTCCGGCTGGGCGCCGCCGCTACCGGCCCCGACGGTGAGCTGCTCGTCCTGCTCGAGGTCGCGCCACGCGGCGCAAACGCCGGCTTCGAGGCGGCGAAGCAGGCGATCTTCGCCGTGCGCAGCCACCAGAACGGTGCGGCTCTCGGCGTCGGCGCTCTCGAGCGCGTAGCGCCGGCCGGGTCGAACTACGGCCCCTCGGTCGCTATCGACCCGGACACCGATCGCGCCGTCGCCGTCTGGCAGACGCTGGTCCACGGCGTGCCGAGCGTGGCGTGGTCGGTGCGCGGGGGCGGGTAGGGAGCTCGGGCGGCGGGAGGGCAGCGCTCAGGGTCCATTGCGCCGAGCCAGCGGCCGCCGAACGGCGCGCTTGCAGGCCCGGAGCGGTGCCGTGATTCGCCAACTCCACGACGTCTGGATCGCCTCCAGCCAAGCCTCTGCTCGCAGGAGCGCCGCCGCAGCTGTTTCGGGCCGCTCGACGGACAGGGCGCGGATCCGCTCACGCTCGCGCACAAGCTCGAGACTCAGAGCCGCGCTGCGCTGCGCCTCGGCAGCCGACGCCTGCACAGCCTCCTGCAGACGTCCCTGCAGGGCCTGGCGCTCGGTCTCGGCACGTACCAGGCGGAGCACGGCCGGACCGCATTCGAGCAGCTTCTCGGGGACATCGATCCGCTGCTCGCCCGGTCCGAGCGCCGCCAACTCGCCCCAGAGCTCGAGCTGGCGGAGCGACATCTGCTGTTCATGGTCGCCCGGACAAACGCGATTCCGGCGCAGCGCGGGATCCGGCGGGATCAGCAAAGACGCCGGCTTGACGTGGCTCACCAGGTCGTCTCTGAGATGCCGGACGCTCGACCACACGACCAGCTCGGCGAGCTGTGTGGACCCCAGCAGCGCCTCGTAGGGCGCAACCGTGACCACGCGTCGCTGCAGGTGGCGCAGCACACGCGTCATATGCAGCTGCCACGCCGCGAGCGTGCAGCCCGTCGGTGACCCGTCGCGCCGGTTCACCGAAAGCGCTATCTCGATTGGATCGCGGATGACGAGCACCGGATGGAGGCGACGGTCGATGACCTCGCCCCAGATCGGAAGCATCACGCCGATACGCGGATCCTTGAGCGCGACCGGCGCGCTGCCCGCCTCGTCGACGATGCGATCGAATACGGCTGACAGCTCAGGTTTGGCCCAGCCGCGTGCCGCCAGCTGCTGGTCCTCGGGTGGAGGGTCAAACCAGGTCCCGCCTAGCGCGCTCAGGATCCGCTCGTTGACGCGGAAGACGTTGAGATTCTCCCAGTGGCCGATCGGATTGGCCTCATTTGGCTCCATCAGATCCTCGTCGCGGCCGGCGAAGAACCCCGCCGAGGCGAACATGCGTGCTACGGCGCTGGTCCCACTGCGACTCATCCCGAGCAGCGCAACGCCGACCTTGACACCCTTCATCGGAGCGCCTGGGTCGAGCTGGAGGTCAGCAAATCGCGAGGGAGCGCTCGGACAAGGCTCTCTCGATCAAGGACGTGGCCTGTCTGGCCCGGCGCCCGTCGAGATTGTCTGTCTCCCCCGCCATGTCTGTGACTCGTGCGCGTCGCAAGTTCGGCCACCAGCGGCGAGCGCGCCGTCGATCTGGAGGTGACCAAGCCGGTGTAACCACACGATGCCCCTTCGCTGAATGAAGTACCGATTCTCCCGTTCCGGGAGCCGTACAGACCACGCACAATCATAGCCTCGCTTCTCGGCGAGATCGCGGCCCGGACCAGCGCGTTCCGCGGCGATCCCACCGAAGCGCGCCAACCGGTCGACGTGATCGTCTGAGGCCTACTTCACTGCGAACTTCAGCGACACCGACTGCGATTTCTGCTCGCCAGCCCCGGTTGCGACGAGCATCAGCGTGTAACTGCCGGCTGAAAGATGCTTCGCTGCCGTGCCGCTCGGGAACGTGAAGCTGTTGGCGCCGGACTGCCCGCTGATCGTGAAGCTCTCGATCTGCTTGCTCGTCGGGCAGGCCGCGTGATGGCCGGCCTCGCGAGCGGCCTCGCAGCGGCCGTGCTTGCGCTTGCCGCTCAGCGCCCGCGTTATGGTCGCGTCGACCGTGGCGTTCTGGTCGAGCGAGAACGACAGCGCTGCGCTGAACGCCTTGGCCTTCGCCTTGCCGTGCTTGGCATTCGGCTGGTGAAGCGCGAGCGCCGCGTCGCTGATCGTCGGCGGGCCAATCACCATCACCGTGGCGGTTTGCGTGCTCGCCAGTCCGAGCTCGTCGGTGGCGGTCGCGCTCGCCATGTGATTGCCGGGCGTAGCGAACGCGTGGGTCACGCTCGTTCCGCTGGCGCTGGTGGCCGGACCCCTTGGGTTCGGTCCGCCGGGTGTGAGAGCTTCGATGACCCTGTTGAATGGGTTGAAGGAGCTATCGCATGTCGCGACGCAGGCACACGCCGGAGCAGGTTGTTCGCAAG
>JBEKXB010000022.1:0-45112 GCA_049512455.1 Solirubrobacteraceae bacterium
ACCGCCGACACCAAGAGCGCACCCGATCACCCCAACCCCCCAAACCGCGATCACTGACAATCCGCACAACCAAACCCGACAACCGTCACACCACCAGCCCCTCACGCACGATCCGGGCTAGTCCCCCGAACCGCAGAGTATCGGCGGACCCGTAGACGTCCTGCACCGTCGCCTTCATTCAAGACCCTCCCGCGAACGGCGCTGCCAAGTCGCGCCGCGAGCGAGCGCATCAGATCGGCGGTCGAGGCGTCGGCAGCCGGCAGTAGCTTGCTGTGCGTGGTCAGCGATGTCCGCGTTGCCGAAGCACACGAGGTGTCCGATCAACTGGTTGCGTCGCTCGGTCGCCTCGTCGGTCAGCTGTCCGCCGCCTCGCCAGCACCTTCGCGTGCGAAGCTCGAGGAGATCGTTGCGTCACCCACGACGCGGTTGCTCATCGCGAGCGAGACCCACGGTGCGATTGTCGGCATGCTCACGCTCGCCGTATTTCGCATCCCAACCGGAGTTCGCGCATGGATCGAGGACGTCGTCGTCGACGAGCGGGCACAAGGCCGCGGCGTAGCCGAGCTGCTGGCGCGTGACGCACTGCGACTCGCGCACGAGCACGGCGCGCGTACAGTCGACCTGACATCTCGACCGTCACGCGAGGCAGCGAACCGACTCTACGAGAAGGCCGGGTTCGCGAGACGCGAGACGAACGTCTGGCGGTTCACCGAGTAATACCGGCCGGTCTCCCCGACGTCGCTTGACGCCTCCTTCGACAGAATGCGAGCGCGCAAGCGGTGGCTCCCGACGCTGTCGCGTCGCGCGAAGCCGAGCCGCGGGAGCTGCTCGCTAGCCCGTCGATGCGAGCAATGTCGCTAGCGCTTCACGGATCTCCTCAGCCACGTCTGCGGCGTCTCTTTGTTCCGTGTCGATCACGAGGTCAATGCCCTCAATGGCAGGGATCGATCGCGCGAGCTGGCGAGCATGAGCGATGAGCTGCTGCTTGCCAGGCCAGCGGTCCGGCTCGCGCTGCGCGATTCTCGCGGCGACAACCTCGGGCGAGGCAGCGAGACAGACGACGGCCACGCTCTCGGCCCCCACAGCAGCGGTCACGTCGCGAAGCTCGCCGGCGGTCTCCGTCGTGGCGGCGATGAGAAACAGACTCCTGCCAGCCTGCCGCTGAAGCGCAACGACCGCCCCGAGCTGCGGGATCCATTCGCCGGCTCCGAGCAACGGCGCTCCCCACGCGAGCTGCTCGGACTCGATCGCGCCGTATTCGATTCCGTCAACCTCGAGCAGCGTCGTCAATGCCTCCAGCACCGACGACTTCCCCGCGCCCGGCGCCCCGATTATCACGAGCGCCCTGGTCACCGGTCCATTATCACCACGGCCATCACCGTCACGCGGTCGTGCTCGCGGAAACGTAGTGATCGCGCAACGACAGCGTGCCCGCGATAATCCTCGTCGTGGCACGCCGTGAGCCGCCGCCGCTGACGTTCCGCCCGGCTGTGCTAGTTGATGCTCGGGCGGTGGTGTCGCTGATCGAATCCGCCTATCGGGGCGAGGAGAGCCGGCGTGGATGGACAACGGAAGCCGACCTTCTCGACAGCCGGCGGACCAGTAACCGGGAGATCGAGGAGATCATCACCGCACCGCAATCTTGCATGCTCCTCGCAGAGACCGATGGCCAACTGGTCGGCTGCTGCCACGTCGAGTCGCGAACCGGCCAGCTGGCCTATCTCGGCATGCTGTCAGTGCGTCCGCACCGCCAAGCTCGGGGCGTCGGTCGCAGTCTCGTGGCGAGAGCAGAGCGCGAGGCCCGCGCCCGTTGGGGCGCTACAGAAATGCGGATGCGCGTGATCTGCCAGCGCGCAGAGCTGATCGCGTGGTACGAGCGACTCGGATACGCGCCAACCGGCGAAACGATGCCGTTTCCCTACCACGATCCACAGGTCATCGCCAGGCGCAGTGACCTGGAGTTCGTGTTGCTTGCCAAGTCGATCTGATCCGAGAAGCGGGCGAGCAGCCTTCAGCTGCCCGGCGCCACGGGGAGCGTCCGCTCAGCCCCACGACGTAGATGTCTCGGCGGCCGTCGGGATCGTCGTGGCAGTCGCGCTAGGGTGACGCCATGCGGTCGGAGATTTCGCGGCAGGCCGCTTGGAAGCTGGTTTGCGAGTGGACCGAGTCGGATTCGCTACGCCGGCACATGCTGGCGGTCGAGGCGGCGATGCGGGCCTATGCTCCGAGGTTCGGCGGCGATGTCGAACTGTGGGGTCTGACCGGGCTGCTGCACGACCTCGACTACGAGCGCTGCCCGGATCTCGAGAACGGTCACCCGCGCTACGCGATGCGCGAGCTGTCGGAGCGCGGCTATCCGCAGGAGCTGGTGCGGGCCGTAGCCTCACACGCCGACTTCCTCGCGGTCGCAAGGGAGACATCGATGGAGAAGGCGCTGTATGCGGTCGACGAGCTTTGCGGGTTCATCCTGGCATGCGCCTATGTCCGTCCCGAACGGCTGCACGGGATGACCGCCAAGTCGGTCAAGAAGAAGCTCAAGCAGCCGAGCTTTGCTGCGGCTGTCGGGCGCGAGGAGCTACGCCAGGGGGCCGCGGACCTCGGCGTCGACTTCGACGAGCACCTCGAATTCGTGATCGCGGCGTTGGCGGCGCGCAGCGAGGAGCTGATCCCGCCGTCGTCCTAGAGCCCTCGCCGCGGCGAGCCGTCTCGACGGTGCGCACTCAGCTGCCGATGGCGAGACCGAGGAGGAAGGTTGCCCCGCCGACGACGATGCCGGCGAGCGTCATCTCCAGACCGGCCGACCAGGCGCTGCGCAGCGTGAAGACCGACTTTGCCGCGCCGACGGCGAAGTGGGCGATCAGCGACACGCCGGCGGCGATTGCGATGCCCGCGTAGCCGGTGATGAAGAAGAACGGGATCACCGGGATGATCGCGCCGAAGGCTGTCGAGATGCCAGCGGCGAGGGACGCCTGGACCGGGTCGCCGCTCTGGGCGTCGGCGCTGCCGAACTCCTCGACGGCGATCGCGCGGTAGAGCTGCTCGGGATCCTCGGCGATGCGCTCGACGACGAGCTTGGCCTCGGCTTCGGTGAGGCCCTTGAGCTGGTAGAAGAGGGCGAGCTCCTCCTTCTCCTCCTCGGGGTGGCTGAGCACCTCCTCGTGCTCGCGCGCGAGGTTGGCGGCAGCCACCTCGGTGGTCGAGCGCTCCGCGAGGTAGGCCCCGGTAGCCATCGACAGTGCCGAGGCGATCGCACCAAACAGGCCGGCGGTGAGCACGGCGTGCGAGCCACCGGTCGCGCCGGAGACGCCGGCAACGATGCCGAACACGGCCGCGAGGCCATCGTTGGCGCCGTAGATCGCGCCGGGGATCCAACCGGTGCCGCCGCGGTGCCAGCGCTCGCGGCCGAGGATGCGGTTCAGGCGCGCCTGCGGGCCGCCGCTGACAACCTCGCGCGGCCCCAGCACAGGCACCGTCCCGGAGTGCAAGTCAGCGAGCGCCGGCAGGGCACCGGCGCGCAGCTGACCGAGCGCGAGGGTGTGCGACTGCTCCTCGACACGGATCTCGTTGAACATGCGGTCGGTCGCAGCGTCGCCGGTAGGCCGCTGCTCGATCTCGTCGGCGACCTCGAGCTCCAGTGACTCCTGACGCGCCAGCAGGCTGTCGACGGGCGCGATGCGCGCCTGCAGCCGATGCCAGAGCGACAGCTTCACCGACGCCGCGTCGGGCAACACGATCCCGAGCTCGCCCATCCGTGCCTCGAGGCGATCGCGATGGGTGCCCTCGACCGCGGCCATCCGTCTGAGGATCGCCGCACGGTGGGGGTCGGACTCGCGCCGCGCGATCAGCTCGTAGACGATCGACGCCTCCACCTCGTCGCGCCATGCGGCGAGCAGGCGCTCGCGGACGCTGCCCGCTGCGTCGCTCACGTCGCCGCCATCAAGCTGCGGGCGCGGAGACGCGCTCGTGCTTGCGCTCGGCGATCACTTCGCGCACCGCGTCCCAGTCGACGTCCTTGAAGTTGTGCATCGGGCAGTACTTCGGCCCGCACATCGAACAGAACTCCGCCGTCTTGAAGTAGTCGTCGGCGAGCGTCTCGTCGTGCATCGACTGCGCGGTTTCGGTGTCGAGCGCGAGCTCGAACTGCCGCTTCCAGTCGAACTCGAACCGCGCCTTGGAGATCGCGCGGTCCCACTGCGCGGCCGCCTGGTTGCCACGCGCGAGGTCGGCCGCGTGAGCCGCGATGCGGTAGGCGATCAGGCCCTGCTTGACGTCCTCGGCGTTCGGCAGGCCGAGGTGCTCCTTCGGCGTCACGTAGCAGAGCAGCGATGTGCCGTGCCAGCCGACGATCGCGGCGCCGATCGCGCTGGTGATGTGGTCATAGCCGGGTGCGATGTCTGTGACGAGCGGTCCGAGCGTGTAGAACGGCGCTTCGTGGCAGATCTCCTGCTGGCGGCGCACGTTCATCTCGAGCTGGTTCAGCGGGATGTGGCCGGGGCCCTCGATCATCACCTGCACGTCGCGCTCCCAGGCACGCAGCGTCAGCTCGCCCAGCGTCTTCAGCTCGGCGAATTGCGCGGCGTCCGAGGCGTCGGCGATCGAGCCGGGGCGCAGCCCGTCGCCGAGCGAGATCGACACGTCGTGCCGCGCGCAGATGTCGAGGATGTCGTCGAAGCGCTCGTACAGCGGGTTCTCGCTCATGTGCGCGATCATCCAGCGGGCGAGGATGCCGCCGCCGCGCGAGACGATGCCGGTGACCCGGTGCTGGCAGAGCGGCAGGTGCTCGAGGCGAACACCGGCGTGGATCGTCATGTAGTCGACGCCCTGCCCAGCCTGATGGGCGATGTTCTCGACCAGCACATCGCCTGACAGGTCCTCGATCGACTTGACCTGCTCGAGCGCCTGGTAGATCGGCACGGTGCCGATCGGCACAGTGGATGCGGCGATGATCGCCTCGCGCGTCTCGTCGATCCGCTTGCCGGTCGAGAGATCCATCACGGTGTCCGCGCCCCAGCGCTCGGAGATCGTCAGCTTCTGGACTTCCTCGGCGAGCGAGGAGCTGGTCGGCGAGTTGCCGATGTTCGAGTTGATCTTGACCCGCGCCCGCAGGCCGATCGCCATCGGGTCGAGCGAGTCGTGGTGCACGTTGGCGGGAATGATCATCCGTCCCCGTGCGACCTCGTCGCGGATCAGCTCTGGCGCAAGCTCCTCGCGCTCGGCGACGCGAGCCATCTCAGGCGAGATGACGCCCTGGCGGGCGACGTGCATCTGCGTGCGACACTCGTCATCGGAGCCAAAGGTGCTGCGGTGCGCTGCTGACATATCCACTCCCTTCGCTGGCATGATCCAGATCAGGTCAACGGGTCGGCGCCGATGCGCCCTCTCAGCCCCTGCGGGGACTCCCCGGATCGCTTGGCAGCGATGCTACCGACTGTCCTTGCTCTGCGAGCAGCTCGGCGACGTTCCAGCCGAGCCGCGGCGGCGGGGCGAGCGGGTCGAACCAGGCCACGTCAGCAATCTCGATCGGATCAGCCACGACGGAGCGGTCTGGCAGCACGGCGGCGAAGTAGCTGATCCGCGTGCCGGCGTAGCGACCGGGGCCGCTGCGAGCTCCAAGCTCCCTCGCTTGCGCGACGTCGACTTGGAGCTCCTCGCGAAGCTCGCGGCGCATCGCGTCGAACGGCTGCTCACCGCGGCGCACGCCGCCGCCCGGGAGCTCCCAGCTCCTCGGTCCGTAGGTATGACGCACCAGGAGCACCTGGCCCTGGTTGAAGAGGAGGCATTTGGTGCCGCGGGCGCGGCGGTGGATGACGAACGAGCTGGCCCACAGGGTCCAGTAGCCTAGGCGGTAGAGCTGGTGGCGGAGCGCTGTGCGCATGCCGGCAGCCTGACACACCGGGCGCGAGCGATTGGTAGGCTCAACCGGACGTTCACGTAAACTGTTAATGAGCACCGCCGCCGAAACGATCAGTCGCTTGCGCCACCGCCCCGGCGTCGCCGCCGACTCGCCCAACTACCGCTGGTGGGCGCTGTC
The DNA here is from genome assembly GCA_049512455.1 of Solirubrobacteraceae bacterium. Lineage (GTDB taxonomy): Bacteria > Actinomycetota > Thermoleophilia > Solirubrobacterales > Solirubrobacteraceae > Palsa-513. Next base: position 6,032 of record JBEKXB010000022.1, read on the forward strand.
ATGCACGAGCCTCGGCATGCTGATGGGTGCGACGAACTCGGGCACGCTGATCATCGCGTTGCCCGAGCTGGAGCGCAGCCTGCACACGAGCATCCTCGCACTCGTCTGGGTGATCCTCGCGTACATGATCGCCTCGACCGTGCTGGTCCTCAGCGCCGGCCGCCTGTCAGACCTGTTCGGGCGAAAGCGCGCCTACGTCAGCGGCTTTCTCGTGTTCGGCCTCGCATCACTGGGCGCGGGGTTCGCCGGCAACGGCACGGAGCTGATCGCGTGGCGCGTCCTGCAAGGCATCGCGTCGGCGTTCCTGTTTGCCAACTCGACCGCGCTCGTGACCGACGCCTTCCCGGCCGGGCAGCTCGGCTTCGCAATGGGCGCGAACATGATGGTCGCCGCGATCGGCCTCGTCATCGGACCTGTGCTCGGAGGCGCGCTCGTCGCGATCTCCTGGCCGTGGGTGTTCTGGTTCAACGTGCCATTCGCGCTCGGCGGCGCGGCGTGGGGTGCGCTCGTGCTGCACGAGCTAGCCACGCGCGACACCACGCGCGGACTCGACCTCGCCGGAACGACGACGTTCGTGCTCGGCCTCACGGGCCTGGTTCTTGCCGTGTCGCGCGGCGGCCTGTCCGGTTGGAACGATCCGATCGTGATTGGCGGGCTCGCCGACGCGGCGGTCCTGCTGCCGGCATGGATCGCGATCGAGCGGCACAGCCGGTCGCCGATGCTCGATCTCACGCTGTTTCGCAACCGCCTGTTCGCCGCAGCTTCCGCCGCCACGTTCATCAACGGGCTAGCCCGGTTCGCACTGATGTTCATATTCGTGTTCTACTTCCAGGGAGCACAGGGAGACACGCCAATCACCGCCGGACTCAAACTCACGCCGCTCGCCGTCGGGATGCTGATCGCCTCCCCGCTGGCCGGTCGCCATGCCGACCGGCACGGCTCACGCGCGCTCGCAGCAATCGGGATGCTGATCACGGCAATCGGCCTGGCGGCGATGACGACGCTCGGCGTGCACAGCTCGTTCGTCGCCTCGGCGGCGCTGCTGGCGCTCGTGGGGGTCGGCTCGGGGACGTTCACGAGCCCCAACGGCGCCGCGATGATGGGCGCCGCGCCGCCGGACCGTCGCGGCATCGCCGCCGGCGCACGGACCGTGCTGCAGAACACCGGCGCGGTGCTGTCGATCGCGTTCGTCCTCGGGGTAGTCACCGCGTCGATTCCACGCGCGACCCTGCTGCGGATCTTCTCCGGCCTGGCGCACGGCCTCAGCGACGCGAAGCTCGCGCCGTTCGTCCACAACATGCACGTCGCGCTGTGGGCGCTCGCGGCCGCCGCGCTGATCGGAACGTTCGTGTCGCTGATGCGCCCGCCCCACGTCCGTCTCGCGCCATGAGCACCACGCCGACAGCCCCTGCACTGCGCATCGGCGATGTCGCCCGCCTCGTCGGCACGACAGCCCGCACGATTCGCTACTACGAGGAGATCGGGCTGCTCACCGGCACAGGCGAGCGTCCATCGGGACGCCATCGCCTCTACAGCGACGCCGAGGTCGAGCACCTGCGCGAGGTGATGCGGCTGCGCGCGCTGCTCGGCGTGTCACTCGAAGAGCTCAAGACGCTGATCGATGCCGAGGACGCCCGCCGGGCGCTGCGCGCAGAGGCACGCGCCGGCGTTGAGGACCCGGCACGGCGCCGCGAGCTGCTGTGCGCCGCGCTCGGCCACATCGACCGCCAGCTCGCCCTCGTCCATCGCCGCGCCGACGAGCTCGGCCGGCTCGAGGCCGACCTGGAGGCGCGCCGCCGGCGACTCAAGCGCAAGCTCGCGGAGAGCGACCCGCCGTCCTGACTACATGACGCGCTCGCGCCGGCGCACGGAGCGCAGGTACGCAGCCGCAGCCCTGCTCGGCTCGCGCAGCTCGCGCGCGCGCCCGCGGCAGTCGACGAGGTAGAGCGACGGGACCGTCGGCTGGCCTGGGTTCCACAGCTGCTGGCGGACCTCCGGGCAGACCAGCTGAGCAGCTCTCGAGGCGGCGTTGCCGCCACGGTTCGAGTAGGGGCCACCGAGCAGCACGTAACGAGCCTCGTCGTCGGCCACCAGTCGCGCCAGGCCGGGACCGTTCAGCGCCGGGTCGATCGTGTTGTAGCCGCCCATGGCAGCGGCGTTGAGGCCGAGCAGGATCAGCGGCGACGCGGCGTCGGAGGCTTCCGTCAGTAGCGCAAAGCGCTTGGTCGGGTGGTGCGCGCGGACGTAGCGCTCGAGCGCGATGTTCACCTTCAGCTCACCGGCGGGAAGATCGATGCCACCCCAGCCGGCCATGTTGTAGGGCCCTGCCGTGGGGAACGTGCCATCCACCGGGGCGTCCCACACGCTCTTCGTGTACAGCGCCGGGGCGACGAGCAGCACGAGGACGAGCGCGCCCACCGACCAGTTCGCGCGGCGCCGCCAGAGCACGACGGCCGCGAGCGCCACGACCGCGAGGATCACGAGCGGGATGCGCCAGGCCTCCGGATAGCCTTCGCGATGGATCAGCCAGAGCTCGGCGAACAGTGTCGTGGCCGTCGCGAGCGCGGCGATGGCGAGGCCGAGGGCGGCCTTGCGCCGCTCCGCGCTGCGCGCGAGCCAGGCGATCGCCGCGGCGCCCGCGCCGACCATCGCGGCTAGACCGGGGCCGAGCGCCGAGACGTAGTAGGGGTGGACGATCCCCTGCGAGAAATCGAGCGTGAACAGCTCAACGACGAACCAGCCACCGAGCGCGAACAGCACAGCTGCCCGCCGGTCGCGCCTGCGGCGCGCGAGGAGCGCGATCCCCAGCAGGCCGAGCACCGCGAACGGCACCGTCCAGCCGCCCTGGTCCCCGAACCCCAGCTCGAAGATCCGGATGACGCTCGGAGAGCCACCGAATGGGATCGGCAGCGTGCGGCGCACGCGGCCCTGCGGATCCGCCGGCTTGGCGGCGACCGCGGCCGGCTTGGCGGCGACGTCCGCCGGCCTGGCGCGCCCGGCGAGCAGTGCGGTGGCGGCAGCGATGCTGCCTTGGGTCGGCGGGATCCCCGGTCGAACCAGCGGCGTCACCCCGGTCGGCGCCACGACAGTGCCGGTGGGTCCACCGTTCTGGCCGCCCACCCGGCCGAAGCCGTTGTAGCCGAACTCGAGCTGGAACTCCGAGTTGTTCGTCGAGCCCCCGACGTAGGGTCGCTGGGAGGCCGGCGTCAGGTCCACCGCCAGCGACCACGAGATGCATATCGCAACCATCACGGCACCGGCGACGGCCAGCTGGGCCATCCGGCGCCGCATCGAGGCTGGTGCGCAGACGAGGAAGCCGAGCCCGATCCCGGGGACGCAGAGCAGCGCAGCGAGGGACTTCGTGTTGAACGCGAGCCCGATCAGCACCCCACTGAGGATCAGCGTGCGGGTACGGCCGGACTCGATCGCCCGGATGCCGGCACCGCACGCCGCGAGCATCAGCAGGATCAGCAGCGGATCGATCGCGTTGTCGCGGGAGACCGCGACGAACGATGGAAAGACCGCCAGCGCGAGGGCGCTCAGCAGGCCGGCGCGCGGACCGAACCGCGGCGCCACGATGAAGTAGATCAGCGCCACGGCGAGTACCGCACAGATGCCCTCCGGGACCAGCAGCGGCAACGGTGCGAAGCCGAACAGCTTGGCGCTCAGCGCCTGCAGCCACAGGCCGAGCGGCGGCTTGTCGACCGCCATCAGCCCACCGGGATCGAACGAGACGAAGAAGAAGTTGTGCAGCGAGCGCAGCATCGACTTGACCGCCGCCGCGTAGAACAGGTTGGCGTAGCCGTTCTGGCGCAGCTTGTTGAACTCGAGCAGGCTTGACAACGCGAGCACGCCAGCGAGGCCGATGTGCTCGACGCGCACAGCGCCGCCGCGGCGCGGCGGCTCGTCCTCGCGGGGTGGACGCGCCTCGCCCGGCCCGACTCTGGGGTTGATCGTTGCCATGCTTGAGCGCTCAGCGCGGCGGAAGCGCCACGCTACGCGTGCCCTTCCGGACTTGCTGGCGTCCAGCAGCCTAGTTGGTTGCGAAACGGCGCACCCGGTTGCCCGCGACTTCCTAACGCTTTCTAACCTAGGTCGGCTGAAGCACGTAGACGGTCAGCTGTGGGTCGGGAGAGAATGAGAAAACGAGCCAGTTGCGACCGTTGTAGAGCGTGGGGCCGCTGGTCGGGAGCGCGGCGGGAGCGGGGTCTGTGCTGCCGGGCAGCTCGTTCGTACCCGCCAGCTCAGCGCCGTCCGGGGAGAGGATGAAGATCGGTCCGTAGACGAACGGCAGCGCCGTCTTCACGTACAGGAAGGTGTGCTCGGGCAGCGGGTTGAGCGAGTCGGGACCGAACTGGACGGAGATTCGCGTGACGATTCCCGCGACAGCTGACAGCGCGACCGCCGGGCAGCTCTGCGCCGCCGCCGCCGCCGGCGGCGTTCGAACGAGCACGGCAGCACGCAGCGTCCCGGTCGGGAAGGCGGTCAGGTCGTAGGCGCTGACGTGGTAGTGGCGCCCATCGATGATCAGCGGCCCGCTCGGTGGCGGGGAGCTCGGCGGATCAACCCACGATCCGACCAGCGGCGCGCCCTGCGCGTAGAGCTCGACCGGGACGCCGGCGATGCCCGTGACGAGCTTCTGGTAGCCGACATCGTCCTGGACGCTCAGCACGAAGCTGCCAACGAGCTGGCTGCCCGAGAAGAGCCCACCGGAGACCGGCGCGAGCACGTCGGGCCCGCCAACATCGGCCAGCACGCGCCCTGAGCGGGTCAGCACCCGCAGGCGCACGATGTGCCACAGCGGCGTGTAAACGAGACGCGTGACCGCCGCGAGCGCAGCGGGCGCGTCGTCGTCGGCGACGGCACGAATCAGGTCGCTCGACTGCGCGACGCGCGTGCTGTCCTGCGTGACCTCGAGGCTCGCCAGCTCGTCCTGGTAGATCGCATGGGCCGTCCGGTAGGCCACCTCGTCGCGCACCGGAATAGTCGCGGGCCCGCAAGGTGCCGGCGTCTGCGCCTGCGCCGGCGCGCTGCCAACGAGCGCCACCAGTGCCAGCGTCGCCGCCGCGAGCTGGGCTCGCGCGAGACGCCGTCCGCATGGCGCGTCGCTCACTCCGCGGCGGGTAGCAGGAAGTAGATTCGTGCCGGCGGCTCCGGTGCGAAGGAGAAGACGAGCCAGCGCTGGCCTTCGAACGTGATGCGGCCACTGTCGGGAATGTGCGCCGGACCGGGGCTCAGCGTCCCGGCGAGCTGCACAGAGCCGTCTCTCACAAACACCTGCTCCCTGTCCAGCGACTTGGTGGTCCGGACATACGAGTTGTACTCCGATGAGAGGTGCGGGAAACGCGCGGCGATGTTCACGAAGACCGCGCCATAGGCGCCCGCGCGCACCTCGGCGCAGCTGCTGGACGCCACTGAGGCGGCTGTCCCGCCTATCGCGAGCACAACCCGCAGCGTGCCGGCGGGAAAGGCCTTGACGGCGTAGGAGACGGCGCGGTAGGTCGCGGCGCCGATCGTGAACCGGCTAGCGGTGGCGGGCGGATGGCGAGGCGGGTCGGCCATCGTGCCGAGCAGTGGCTGGCCGGCGCGGTAGAGCTCGATCGGCACGGCGATGAAGCGGGTCACGAGCTTCTGGTAGCCGACGTCGTCCTGGACGCTCATCTCGTAGCTCCCGACGACGGTGCCGTTCAACTTGAGCTGGCCGCTCACCGGAGCCATGACGTGCGGCCCGCCGACGTCAGCGAGCAGCGCGCCGTCCGCGGCGCGCACGCGCAGCCGGACGATGTGCCAGCGCGGGGTGAAGACGAGCCGCTTCACCGCGCTGGCCGTGGCCGTGATGTCGTCGTTGGCAACGGCGGTCAGCAGATCCTGGGCGTCCTGCACGTGCGCTTGGTCGGCGTAAACCTCCGTGCTGCCGAGCTCACCTCGGTAGATCTGCCGCGCGACCGACTCGTCGACCGCGGCCACCGTCGCCGTGCTCGCCACGCCGCAGGCGCCCGGCGGCTGCGAGAAGGCGGGGAGCGCGCAGACTAGTCCCAACGCGACCAGCGCCACCGCGAGTGCCGTGAAGCGTCGTAGGGCCAAGCCGGGCATCCGCGACATCTTCGTGGTTGGGGCCGGCGCGTGCATCACCAGCCGGCCGGCACCGGCACCGCCGTGAACGGATAGAGGACCACGGCCGCGGCCGCCACCAGGACGAGCCAGCCCCATAGCACGAGGCGCGGAACGCGCGGATGCGTCATCAGTCGCGCCACCGCAATGTAGAGGCCCGGCATCACGATCACCATGTAGTAGAGGTAGGACGTGCGGCTCCAGATCACGCTGAGCGCGACAAACGGGAGCCACGTCCCGAGGAACCATGCGACGCCGATCACATCGATCGCCTCCCCCCGACCGCGCGCGCGCCACAGGCCGAGCGCGAGCGCCGGAACGGCGAGCGCGAGAATCGGCGGGCTGATGAAGCCGAGGAAGTGGACCGTCGCGACATGCGAGCCGCGACTGTTCACCGTCACGGTCAGGTAGTTGATCGGCCGCAGGTCGACGAGCCAGTCCCACGGATAGGAGGCGATGCCCGTCGGGCCGCGCGGGCTGGTGAGCGCGACAGCGAAGCTCAGCATGTGCTCGATGTGGGCGATCGGTCCGCCGGTGATCGTCCGCGACGTCTGCGGGTCGAACGGCGGGACCAGGCGATCGAGCAGCGCGAGCAGCGCCAGGTAGCTGCCCGCCGTTGCAGCCACGCACACCCCGAACCGCCGAGCGGCCGACGCGATCGCTTCGCGAAGCGCCAGCCGCCGGCCCCACACGAGCCGCCCAAGCTCAAAGACGACGAGAACCGCCAGCAGGTAGGGAGCCACCTCCTTGGTACAGGCGCCGATCCCGAGCAGCACACCGGCCGCCAGCGGGCGCGAGCGCAGGTAGAGCACGGCGGCCCAGATCATGAACGCGACGACATAGATGTCGAGCGTTCCGATCCGTCCGGCGACGAGCAGCAGGTTGTCGCAGGCCATCAGCGTCGCGGCCAGCAGCGCACACCAGCGGGTGCCCCCGGCGGCCAGGACGAGCGCGAACATGCCGAGGATCGCGAGCGAGCCGAAGATCAGGCTGCCCAGTCGCCAGGCGAACGGTCCGTCATCGAACAGCTCGATCGAGCCGGCGATGACGAGCTTGGCGAGCTGGGGATGCTCGGAGTTCGGATCCTGGCCGGCCGGGTCACCGGAGTAGTGCTGGCCAGCCGGCACCGGGAGGCCGTCGATCCGCCGCGCGGCGTTCACGTAGTAGACCTCGTCGAAGACCATGTCGTGATCGTTCACCGTCGTGCAGGGGCTGGTGCACGGGCTGCCGATCGCGGCCGTGCGCGCGCCGAGCGACAGCAGCGAGACGAGCGCGAGCAGGACGAGCGGCGCGACCGGGGAGCGGGTGAGCCGGCGAAGCCGCGCCACCAGCCCGCCGCGCCGCCCGCGCGAGCGCGTACCGCGCTCGGTCAGCGGCCTGCCGGGCGGGCGGCCGGCGCCGGCGACGGCGACGGCGGGGTCGGCTCGGCGCGCTCAGCGGCCAGCAGCGCCGCGATCCTCGCCGGCGGCTGGCGGCAGCCGCAGCGCGCAGCATGCTCGCGGTGCCAGGCCGTCCGCTCGTCCTCGCCGGCTCGCGCGTCGAGCCGGTGCGCCGCATGCCAGTCGCGGTTCATCGGCGTCGATCCTAGCGCGCAATAATCCCCATCGAAGCGCACGGCGACCGGCGCGCGCGCCCGACCGGCCCGACCACGACCAGGGAGAGATCGTTGAGCGCGACAGAGGCACCTCAAGGCTTACTCGACGCGCGCACCCAGGAGATGCTCGATCGTCTCGCGATCCGCGAGCTGATCGACGACTGGACGCTGCTGCGCGACGCCCGCCAGTGGGACCGCTGGCTTGCGCTGTGGCACGAGGGCGGCGTGATGATCACGACCTGGGGCGGCCGGACCTCGCCTGAGGAGTACGCCGAGAAGTGCCAGGCCGGCTATGCGCGCGGCGATCGCATCCTGCTGGCCAACGGCGGCACGAGCATCCAGCTGGCCGGCGACCGGGCGGTGAGCCAGAGCAAGGTACGGATCACGCAGATGGGCCCGATCGAGGGCGTCGCCTGCGAGGTGACGTGCCTGGGGCGCAACTTCGACTTCTGTGAGCGACGTCACGGCCGCTGGGGCTTCGTCCTGCGCCAGCCGATCTACGAGCACGACATGGTCATGGTCGTCGATCCGACGACGACGACGAAGCTCAAGCGCAAGAAGCTCGCGCGCTACCCGGACGGCTATGCGCGGCTTGCCTACATGCAGGACGAGCTCGGCTACCGGGTGCCCCCCGACATGCCGGTGCTCGACGGGCCCGAGCTCGAGGCGCTCGACAGGCACGGCGAGCTGTGGCTCACCGGGCACGAGCTGACCTGGGCCGGCATCGCCGCACCGCCGGACTGAGGGGGACGGCTCGCCGCCTTGCGGCGGACGGGCCGGGCCGCGGTTACGCGCGCTCCTCGCTGCGCGTGCACACTGCGGCGATGACGGCGGACCGGGCGACCGTCGTGGCGTTCCGACTGCTGCAGGCAAACCGGTCAGTCGTTCTCGACCTCGTAATCCCAGATGGCCACCAGGTGTCGATGATCCGGGGACCACTGCATGGTCCCTTGACCGACCAGCTGGTAGGCGCGGAGCTGAAAGGTGAGAGCCTGGCCTGGGTGAAGGATCGACGGTGGGGACGGCTCGCCAGGCACGAGACGGGGGACCTGGAATGAGCCGAGGTGGTTCACGGCGTGGAAGTCGGCGAGCGAGACCGGGACATCGGCCGTGGCGTCCTTCATCGTGACGGTCCAGGTACAGGTGGTTGACGGCGGTTGGTAGGGCAGGCCCTCGCCCGGAACGATCGGACCGCTGACGGTGATCGAGACATCGAACGCGTGGGTCTTGACCTCGACGGCCAGGCCCTCGACCGTGAAGGCCGGCCTTGCCATCGTGCCGACCAGGACCTCGTCGACCTTCGGGTCGAGGGTGCTCTTCGGCAGGAACGCCGGGTATCTCGACGCGCTGGCGCATCCGGTGAGAGCGGTCAAGGCGAATAGCAGAGTGGCGGCGACACGAAGCGGGCCGGGCTCGAAAGCCCGGCCCTTTTCGCGCTTGGCCGCCCTATGGGCGGTGTGCATCCAACTACCTGAGGTCCTTCGTGTACGCCGCGATCGACAGCTTGAACGCGTACTTGCCGTGTCCGACTGCGAACTTGAACGTTGCGACGCTGCCGTCCAGCGTCGCTTCCTTGTTCCCGAGGAGGTGCTTGCCCTTCCACAGCTGGCCACGGAGCGTCAGCGTCCCGTCGACCGTCGACTGCGTGGTGCACGTCACCGTGAGCTTATGTTTGTGTTGTGAGTCCGTGCAGGCAAACGTCGGGTAACCCGCCGCTGCGCTTTGGGCGCTCGGTGTCGTCGTGGCCGAGGTCGAGCCCGTGGCACCCGAAGAGCCCGTGCCACCCGAAGGAGCAGGCGGCGCCGTGTAGGACTGCGCCGTGAACACGTCCGGACCGAAGTCGGACAGTCCGGCCTGGGCGGCATAGCCGATGTGACCCTGGCCGTCAAGGCCACCGCAGACCGAGCCGGCGACGAGCGCCGTATCGGTGCAGGGCTGACCGGTCAGGAGCAGATCCTCCAGCGTGCGCAGCATGCTGTAGTGGTTGTAGTAGGTGTTCGACACCGTGCCCGGCTTGATCAGCGGGCTGATCAACACCGTGCCGGTGTCGCCGCCGCCGGGGGTGAAGTCGGTGGCGTCGTACAGCGGATCGGCGGTCTTGCAGCCGCTGCTCGTCGCCGCCTCGCTGCCGGTCGGGCAGCTGCCCGTGCCGACGGTTGATGCCCCTGCCTCGGCACCGAGGGTGACGTTTCCGTCATAGCCACCCGACAACGTCACGGGCTGTCCGCTGTCGTTCAACAGCTGGAACGTCCCGATCCACGGCTTGGCGTAGTTGTTGGATGCCGTGCTCGTACTGGCGTTGGCCGCCAGGGAAACGGGCCCGGTGTCGCTGACCGCCCCGACGAACGTATCCGGCGGGATCGTGTTGCCGTTGGCGTCGGTGCCTGAAACCAGGCGGCCGGTGTCGTCGGCGTTGATCTTGGAGTCAGTGACCATGCTCGAGCCGGGAGCCACCAGGGCGGGCTCGGTCGCCGTGCCCGGCGAACCGGACAGGTAGGGGCTTTCACCGGTGAGGCCGGTCAGGCGGTCGATGAAGCCAGAGGCTCCCGGGCCCGGCTGTAGCTGGTTACCCGAGCCGTCGGTCACCTCGGGGTCGTTCGGCCCGGTCGGCTCCGTCGACACGTTGACGCCGTTGATGTTCTCTCCGGCAGCGTCGGCGAGAGCCCCGTAGGCGCCGTACAGCGAGTCAGCACCCGGATACTGGGTCCCGGTCGCACCGTAGGTCGGCTGGTCTGTGGCGCCCGAGTAGGTCGATGAGTCACCGGGAGCCGGCTCGTTGTTGAAGCTGTTCCCGACCGTGAAGGGCGGGTTGGCCTCGTCGAACGTAACGTCGATCAGACCGCCGTTCTTGAACGCCGCCGACTGCTCGATGAGCGGTATGTAGTAGCGCAGGAACAGGTCGGACGCGTACAGGCCGCCGGTGTAGTTGGTCGGCGTCGTCGCCTCCGGATCGTAGGCCGGAAGACCGGCCGGCGTGTAGTTGGGTGTGCCGTTCGCATTGAACGCGCCCGACAGGTTGTTGCCCTGGCAGGTCGCGTCGTGGGCGTCGCTGCAGTTGTTCGGCGTGATCCAGTTGAACGCCGGCACCTCGTTGGCCGGGAGGGTCAGGTCGTGCGCGAGCCCATAGGTGGGATCGTCGAGGTTCGTGACGTGGTTGGCGTCACAGTTGTTGTCGCCGGATCCACTCGTCGAGCCGGACCCGTCGTACTCCGGCGTGGTCGGCTCGTTCAGCGCCGGTTGGGTGGAGTAGGTGACGCTATTCTGGGTGCCCGCCGACTGGCCGGTGAGCGAGGCGAACCATGGCACCGGGAAGTGCTTGGCCACGTACTGGTCGGCCGGGTCGCCGTTGCTGTTGGCATTCGCCGGCTGCGCGCCGGTGAAGCTCGAGACGTCGCCACTCGGCGATGTCAGGCTCGTCGGGTTGGTGACCGGGTTGTTGCTCGACGTGCCCGGATAGCCGCACATTCCGTCCTCGCGGCCCGGAACGGTGTCGCTCACGCCGGGCGTGCTGCCGGTCACGTAGGTGGGCGATCCGACGGGCTGAGCGCCGCCGAGATCCTGGGCGTAGCCCTTCCACGGAAGGCCGGCCGCGTTGAGCTGGTTGAACAGCGTCGGCACGTTCGTCGGGTACACGCAGCCGTTGCTGGCGAGGGCGGCGTTGACACCGCCGTGCACGAGCAGCTGGCCGTAGTTGCCGTTGGCCGAACCGCTGGTGGTCGGCGTCGTGGTGAACGTCCCGCTCCCGTCGCCCGTGTGGTCGGTGTCGGTCGCCGTGCCGACGGTCCCGGTGGTGATGATCCCGGAGTTGGCGTTGGTCATGTTCGCCGCCGTCGCGCAGTCGTCCTGGACCGCGTACGACGGGGCCTGACCGGACACCAGCGAGATGTAGTTGTCCATGCTGAAGTGGCCGGTGCCGTAGTAGTGGGTGAGCAGCGCGCCCTGCTGGGGCAGCGTCTGCCACAGGTAGCTGTTCTGGTTGAGCCCAGTGAAGGTCTCGTCGTAGGACTTGTTCTCGAGGATGATCAACCAGACGTGCTTGACCCCTCCGACCGGGGTGCCGGTCGCGGTGATGACGCACTGGGTGGCTCCGGAGCTGCCTGTCGGCGTCTCGAGAGTGCTGCCCGCCGGACACGGGGTCTGGCTGCCTGCCGCGGAGCCAGACGCAATGCTCATGACTCCCGCGATGGTCAAAGCACACGCCGCCAGAGCGGCGACTCTTGCGCTCGCCGCACGTGCACCACGGCGCTTTCCTGGACCTGATGCTCGCGTACCTAACATCTTCATGGCTTCTCCTAACAGCACGGGGCTATGGACGGTATGAGGTTGATGAGGTACTCCTAACAGCGATCAGGCTGAGGACCTGTTACCAGCGGGTGACGCTAGAGTTGCCTACTTGTATATGACAGGCGGGTTTCGACTATGTGCCAAGTGCGTCTCGAATATGTGACACAGACGTTCCGCCGGTGTGATAGATACGTTCCGACTGCGTGACCGAGGTGTGAAACCCGGTCCAGGGTGGTGGAAACGATTACGTTCCGTCGCCCTAGGTGGCCGCGACGGCGGCTCCCAGCGTCCGACACACGCGTGCCACCTCGGCGTCGCCGAGGAACGCGTGGATCGGCAGCGAGAGGACCTCGGCGCTCGCCCGCTCGGCGACGGGGCAGCTGGCAGCGCAAGCGAACAGGGGCTCTTGGTGGAGCGGGCGTGGGTAGTGGATCCGCGTCGGGACCCCGGCGGCGTGCAGCGCGGCGCGCAGCTCGTCGCGAGCGGGGCTGCGCAGCACGTACTTGCTGAACGCGTGCCCGGACGGGTCGCGACGCGGCGGGCGCTCGAGTGCGGTGCCGTACAGCGCGGCGTCGTAGCTGGCCGCGATCTGCTGGCGGCGGGCGCGCCACGACGGCTCCCGGCCGAGCTTCCAGCCGAGCACCGCGGCAGCCGCCTCGGACAGCTGCGAGTTGTAGCCGAGCTCACGGTGAGCGCCGTCGGATGCGCGGCCGTGCCAGCGCAGCGAGCGCGCGCGCGCAGCGAGCGCGTCGTCGTCACACAGCAGCGCGCCGCCGCTGCCGGGCGCCGCGAGCGGCTTCGTCGGGTCAAACGAGACACAGCTGACACGGCCGAGGCTCCCCGCCCGCCGGCCTGCCCGCTCGGCGCCCAACGCTTGTGCGGCGTCCTCGATCACGGCGATGCCGGCCGCCGCGGCGAGTGCGTCGAGTGGCCCGGGATCCGGCATCTGCCCGAACAGGTCGACCGCGATGACGGCCCGCGTACGCGGGCCGGCGAGCGCCCGCGCGCAGCCCAGGTCGATCAGGTACTCGTCATCGACATCGACGAACACCGGCCGGGCCCCGGCGCGCAACACGCACGACGCCGACGCGATGAACGACAACGCCGGCACCAGCACCTCATCCCCCGCGCCGATCCCGAGCGCGCGCAGCGCGAAGAACAGAGCGTCGGTCCCCGAGCCGACGGCAACGGCGTTGGCGCGGCCGGCAGCGGTGGCAAGCGCCCGCTCGAACGCCTCGACGGCCGGCCCCTGCAAGGTCTGGCCGCCAGCCAGCACCGCGGCGACCAGGCCGATCAGCACCTCGCCGTGAGCCGCATACTCGCGCTCGCCGGCAAAGAACGGGATCGCGCCCGCCGGGGCGCTCAGCTGCTGCGCGCTCACACGCTGAGCGCGTCGCGCGCGGCCGGATCGAGGGAGCGCGCCAGGCCGGACTCCAGCGAATGGGGCGGGTCGTAGCCCAGCAGCCGGCGGGCCCGGGAGATGTCGAGGGCCCCGCGGCGCGGCCGGAAGCGCTCGAACGCCGAGGGCTCGCGCGCCACGGCGAGCGGGTAGCCCAGCCCGCGCACGATCGCAATCGCCTCCGCCAGCGTGCGGCCTTCGCCGCGCGTCAGGTTGAACGTCAGATCGCCGGCCGCGGGATGCGTGCAGGCGAGCCTCAGGCCGTCGGCGAGGTCCTCGACGAACGTGAAGTCGAGCGCCGTGCCGGGTGAGTCGGTGAGTGCCAGCGGCAGACCTCCATGCGCGGCGCCCAGCAGCCGCCCCATGAAGCGGTCGTGCAGGTCGCCTGGGCCGTAGACCGCCGAGGGACGCACAACCGTGACCTGGTAGCCGCGCGCTGCACCGTCAGCGCAGACGAGCAGCTCGGCCTCACGCTTGAGCGCACCGTAGGGCTCCCGCGGCCGGCACGATCCGTCCTCGCCCATCGGCTCGCGCTCGAAGTCGCCGTAGACCATGCTCGAGGAGACGTAGACCAGGCGCGCCAGGCACGGCGCGCGCGCCAGCGCGCGGAGCAGCTCCGCCGTCACGCCGACGATCTCGCGGTGGGCCTCGCGGGGACGCTCGAGAGCCCGCCGCGCGAGCGGCAGGTTCGCGAGCTGGACGACGACCTCCGGTGAGCTCTCAGCGACGACGCGCGCAAACGCGCCAGCATCGCTCAGCGAAAGCGAATGGACCCGCGCCCCGGCCAGCAGATGCTCGCGGCGCCACGCCAGGATCAGCTCGCGCCGCTGGCTCGCGGGCGCGCCGTAGCGGCGCCAGCAGTCCACGACCGTGACATCCGCGTCGTGATCCGACAGCGCCCGCACGAGGTGTGCGCCGATGAATCCCCCGCCGCCGACGACGAGCACCCGTGTCATCGCACGCCCATGCTGACATGATGCCGCGCGGTGCCGTCCTCCGCCTCTCCTCCAGCGCCTGCCGCCGAGCGCGGCGTCATTGCGCGCCTGCAGAGCGCGAGCCCGCGCGCGATCCGCCGGGCGGAGTGGGTCGCGCTCGGCCTGCTCGCCGCGATCGCGTTCGCGCTGTGGCTGGCCTACCCGGTCGCGCCGACATTCGACTCGGCGTGGGCACTGGTCTGGGGCCATCAGATCCTCGCCGGCCACGTGCCGGACTTCGCCGCCTACCGTGCGCCGACCGAGCACCCGCTGTGGGTGATCTTCGGCATGCTCTGCGCGGCGCTCGGGAGCGCCGGACCGCGCGCGATGACGTTCGTCGGCGTCGTCTCGCTGCTCGTGGTCGTCATCGGCCTGTACCGCCTGTCGCGGGTCGCTTTCGGCACGTTCGCCGCGCTGATCAGCTGCGTGCTGCTGCTGTCGCGCTTCCACTTCGCCTTCTACGGCGCCTTCGCCTACCTCGATGTCCCCTACATCGGGCTGCTCGTCTGGGCAGCGGTGCTGGAGGCGGAGCGGCCGCGACGTGGCGGCTCGGTGTGGGTGTTGCTGATCCTCGCGGGCCTGCTGCGGCCCGACGCCTGGCTGTACACGCTGTGCTACGCGATCTGGCTCGGCTGGCACGAATCGCGCGCGAAGCAGGTTCGGCTGCTGTGCATGGTCGCGGTGCCGGCGATCCTCTGGGCGCTGCTCGACTTCGCCGTGACAGGGTCCGCGACGTTCTCGTTCACCTTCACCACCGGCCATGCTGAGGAGCTCGCGCGGACCGAACCGATCTCGGCGATCCCCGGGTCGGTCCTGTCGGGCCTGCTCGACCTCGCCAAGCCGCCGGTCCTGATCGCCGCGGTGCTGGGGGTCGGACTCGCCTATCGGCGTATGGAGCACAAGCGCTACGCAGTGCAGCTGGCGCTCGCGATCGCCGGCATCGCATCGTTCGTGATCACGTCCGCCGCCGGCTTCTCAGTCGTCAACCGCTACCTCGCGCTCGCCTCCGTCGCGCTGATGTGCTTCGCCGGCTACCTGCTCGCCGAGCTGCTCATCCTGATCCTCAGCCGCCGGCACGAGACACCGGTCCTGGTCGCCGCCGCAATCGCGCTGATCATCGCCGGCGCTGGCTGGGAGGCGTTCCATCTCTCGCCGGGTGGCGCTGCCAGCGAGCTGACGCTGCGCGTCAAGCTCGAATCCGAGGTGAGCTCGCTGCTGCGCTCTCCGGCCGTCGTCGCCGCTCGCCGCTGCGGCCCGATCAGCGTGCCGAACCATAAGCTGATGCCGCTGCTGCTAATCGACCTCGGCACGCCGCCGATCCGCGATGTCGTCGCCCGCAGCGATACGAGCACCGCTCGCGCACGCCAGTACGGTGCCGCGTTCGTCATGCGTGGCGGCAGCCGCGTCCTCTACGACTCCGAATACGGGCCCTACGCCAACAACAGCCTCGACCCGAAGTCGATCAACTACCCGCCCAAGGGCTTCAAGCTCCAGCTCACCGACCGATACCTCGCGGTGTACACCCGCTGCCCGGCCGCGGTCGGCTAGCGCTTCTCGCCAGCCCGCCGGCGCGCCTCGTTCGCGGCGCTCTGCCGGCGCCTCTCGGCGTCCGAGGCCGCCTGGCGCGCTTCATTCTCAACCTTCTGCCGGCGCCCCTCGGCGTCCGAGGCCTCACGCCGCGCCTCGTTGGCGGCCGCCTGCACACGGATCGCGTCCTGCGACGCCTGTGCGCGCGCCGCGTTCTCAGCGGCCTGCTGCGACTCGCCGGCCGGGGCTGGTGAGTCACGGCGCTTGAAGATGCCTGGCATCGCCCAAGCAGTCTAGACCAGCGGCATCTTCGTGAAGCGTCCGCCCACGCCGACCGACCACACCCCAAAAACCGACCCTGCCGGGCCGCGGCCGCCCGCTCAGGCGAAGAAGACGGCGGCGGTTGTGAGCAAGCTCGGGTCAACGAGCTTCGGCTCACTCAGCGCCTCGGTGAGCGGCACCTCGACGATATCGGTGCCCCTCAGCGCGACCATCACGCCGAACCGCCCGGCGATGACGGCGTCCATCGCGGCGACGCCAAAGCGCGTGGCAAGGACGCGGTCGTAGGCGGTCGGCGTGCCGCCGCGCTGCACGTGGCCGAGCACCGTGACCCGCGTCTCGAAGCCGGTGCGCGCCTCGATCTCCGCGCCGAGCGCCGCGCCGATGCCGCCGAGCCGGCCGTGCCCGAAGGCATCGGTGCCCTTCGCCGTGGTCATCGCCTCCGTGCCCTCCTTCGGCGTGGCGCCCTCGGCGACGACGACGATCGAGAAGGTCCGGCCGTGGGCGTGGCGGACCTTGAGCCGCTCGCTGAGGCGCTCGACGTCGAACGGCCGCTCCGGCACGAGGATCCCGTCCGCGCCGCCGGCGATGCCGGCGTAGGCGGCGATCCAGCCGGCGTTGCGGCCCATCACCTCGACCACCATCACGCGGTTATGCGACTCGGCGGTCGTATGCAGGCGGTCGATCGCGTCGGTCACGATCTGCACGGCGGTCTGGAAGCCGAACGTGAAGTCCGTCGCGCCGATGTCGTTGTCGATCGTCTTCGGCACGCCGACGATCGCGAGGCCGGCCTCGGACAGCTTCAGCGCGACGCCGAGCGTGTCGTCGCCGCCGATCGGCACCAGCGCATCCAGCTTCTCCTCCGCGAAGGCGCGCCGTACCGTCGCGACCCCGTCAGCGCCATCGGCGAAAAGATTCGTGCGCGACGTCCCGAGCATCGTGCCACCGCGCGGCAACAGACCCGCGGTGCTCTCGAACGTCAACTCGACCGTCTCCAGGTTGAGCACGCCGGCCCAGCCGGAGCGGAAGCCGCAGAAGCTGTTGCCGTCCTCCTCGAGGCCGCGCCGAACCACGGCCCTGATGACCGCATTCAGCCCAGGGCAGTCGCCTCCGCCAGTGAGGATTCCCACACGCATCGTCGCGGCGTGAAATATGCCAGAACGCGCGCGCGAAGGTGCCGCCGCGGCCGGCGGTCAGTCGGCGGGGTCGATCCCGAACTCTTCGAACAACGCGGCGCGCGTCGGCTCGAGCTCGCTTTCGAGCGTTGCGGCGAGCTCGGGGGCGCTGTTCAAGTCGCCCGCGCGGGCCGCCACCTCGATGTCGGAGCCGAGCGACGCACAGCGCGCCGCGCCGACGGTGAGGCTCGAGCCCTTGATTCGATGGGCGGCCTCGGCGACTTCCGGTGCGTCGCCGGCGTCGAGCGCTTGATGGAGGCGGTCCAGCTGGGCGGTGGCGTCGGTGACGTAGAGGTCAACCACGTCACGGAGGTCGTCAACGTCAAACCCGCTCAGCTCCTCGAGCGCTGCCTTGTTCAACAGATCCACGTGTATCGCCTCGACTTAGGTTGCCTGGCGTTCGGTCTCGCGCGTCTGTGGTGCTCGCAAGTCCGGGCGTCGAACGGACCACTCAAGCGTAGCGTGGCGGCTGGCGGCAAGCCCAGCGGAACGGACACATCGACCGTCCCACCTATCCTGGTGGTGTGGCGCGTCGAAGCGACAGGGCCTGGAGCTCGCGTCCGCTCGCCCGGGCGATCGGCGGGCTCGGCGTCGTGGCGCTGCTCGCCGGAGCGTGGCTCGTGCTCGGCGCGTCGCCGACGTTGTCGGGCGACCAGGCGGCGCTCGCCCGGGTCAATCTGCCGCCCTTCGCCGGGACGCTCGAGCACGCCGCAGCGTTCGCACCGGACGGGCGGCGGGTCCCGCTGACCGTCCACGGCGACCTCCTCACGCCGCGGACGCTGCTCACGCCAGGGGAACGGGTGACGGTCGATGTCGCGATTCGCCGGCCGGGCTGGCTGAGCTGGGCGCTCGGGCGCACGCGGCACGTGCAGCTGACGCTCCGCGCGCCGGTGGTGCACGTGCGCGAGCCGTGGCTGAGCGCCACCGCCGGAACCCCGTTGCGCATCGTCTTCAACCAACCTGTCAGCGCGGTCAGCCCTGCGGCGGGCAGCCTGCGAGCCGAGCTGCTCGCCCCCACGCGCCGCTCGCTGACGTTCATCCCCGCCACGCCGGCCGGGACGACCGAGATCGCCGCGGCAGCACGCAGCTGGGAGCGGCCCGGTGCCCCGATCACGATCACCTGGTTCCCCCGCTCGCGCTCCCCGGTGCTGCTCGCGAGCCCTGACCCGGCTGCGCCGCTGCCGCCGACCGCGACGCTCCGCCTGACCTTCTCGCAGCCAGTCTCAGCGGTGCTCGGCGCATCGCTGCCGACGCTGGCGCCGAGCACGCCCGGCCTCTGGCGCGAGGCCGACAGCCACACGCTCGTCTTCACGCCGTCATCGCCCGCCGGCTTCCCGCTCGCGACCACGGTGACCGTGGGGCTCCCCCGTGCGGTGGCGCTGACGAGCGCTGCGGGCGCCACGACCGAGGCGAGCGCGATCGACTGGTCGGTCCCGGCGGGCTCGACGCTCCGCCTGCAGCAGCTGCTCGCCGAGCAGGGCTACCTGCCGGTGGTGTGGAGCCCCGCCGGCGCAGCGGTCGCGCAGACCGCGGGCGCGCAGGTGAGCGCAGCCCTCGATCCGCCGGCCGGCACGTTCAGCTGGCGCTATCCGAACACGCCGCCCGAGCTCGCGGCGCTGTGGATCGCCGGCGAGCCGAACACGATCACCCGCGGCGCGGTGATGATGTTCGAGGACGACCACTCACTCGCGGTCGATGGCCTCGCAGGCCCCGAGGTCTGGCGCGCGCTGATCGCAGCCGAGCTCGCCGGCTCCTACCACTCCGGCTACGACTACGTCTACGTGCACCGCCAAGTCCCGCAGTCGCTGACGCTGTGGAGCGACGGTTACGTGGTGCTGCGTTCGCCGGGGAACACGGGCGTGCCGGCGGCGCCAACCAAGCTCGGCACGTTCGCCGTGTACGAGCATGTGGCGGTCGGCACGATGCGCGGCACCAACCCTGACGGGACCCACTACAACGACCCCGGCGTTCGCTACATCAGCTACTTCAACGGCGGCGACGCGCTGCACGCCTTCCCCCGCGCGTCCTACGGCACGCCGCAGAGCCTCGGCTGCGTGGAGCTCCCGCTCGCCGCGGCAGCGGCGCTCTGGCCCCACACCCCGGTCGGCACGCTGGTGACGATCGAGAACTAGGTCTTGGGGGCGGTCTGTGTGGGGCGTCAGGCTGACGCTTCGCGACCTTGCGTCCCGGCGAGTGTCGGCTCGAGCGGGGTGCGGTCCCGCAGCTCGCCGATCAAGTCGGCGACGGAGTCGAAGATCGCCGATGGCCGGTAGGGGAAACGCTCGGCCGAGTCGCGGGTGCTGACGCCGGTGAGCACGAGCACCGTGTGCAGGCCGGCCTCGAGCCCGGCGACGATGTCGGTGTCCATCCGGTCGCCGATCATCACGGTGTTCTCCGAGTGGGCCTCGATGCGGTTGAGCGCGGAGCGCATCATCAGCGGGTTCGGCTTGCCGACGTAGTACGGCTCGACGCCGGAGGCGCGGCTGATCAGCGCGGCCACCGAGCCGGTCGCCGGGAGCGGCCCGTCGGGGGTCGGCCCGACAGTGTCCGGGTTCGTCGCGATGAAGCGCGCGCCGTTGACGATCAGCCGGATCGCCTTGGAGATCCGCTCGAAGCTGTAGGTGCGCGTTTCGCCCAGCACCACGTAGTCGGGGTCGCGATCACTGAGCGTGTAGCCGACACCGTGCAGCGCCGTCGTCAGGCCAGCCTCGCCGACGACGTGCGCCGAGCCACCCGGCCGCTGGTCGCGCAGGAACCGCGCCGTCGCAAGCGCCGAGGTCCAGATGAACTGCTCCGGCACGTCAAGCCCGGTCGCGCGCAGGCGGGCGGCAAGGTCGCGCGGCGTGTACATCGAGTTGTTCGTCAGCACCAGGAACGGCATGTGCAGCTCGATCAGCCGGTTGATGAGCTCGGACGCGCCGGGAATCGCCTGCTCCTCGCGAACGAGCACGCCGTCCATGTCCATCAACCAGGAGTGAATGTCCCGATCGGAGAACTTCGAGCCTGGCGGCGGCTTGGCGGCGGTGGGCACAGGACCACTCTAGCGACGGCCCCCGCCGGAGCCGTGAACGACTCGCTCGCCGGCGAGCGCGGGTCTCAGACGCGCTCGAAGGTGAGCCGGCAATGGTCGAGCAGCTCGCGCTCGAAGCACACCTGATTCGGGGCCTCCCCCGAGGCGAAGCCGAGCCGGAACTGTGAGCTGGTCAGCCAGCGTGGCAGCAGCAGCAGCTTGAGCAGCGTCTTGCGAGCGCTCGGCTGCCCGATCCGGGCACTCCACTGCTTGTTCGTCTCGATGTAGTCGAGACGGCCGCTCTCACTCGCCCGCAGCTCGAAGTGCGGCGCCGCGGCGCGGACGATCTGCTCCTGGCCGAACGGCAGGAACGAGCCGGGGAACTGGCAGCCGAGCGCCGCCAGATACCAGGCGTCCGAGCCGCGCGGCGCAGCGACGTCGACCAGATCGACATCGATCATCTTGGCGCCGAACACCATCGTCTGCAGGTAGAAGCGCCCGCCGGCAGGCAGGATGTCGGCGACATTGGCGAACAGCTGGCGGTAGACGTCGTCCTGGCGCCCGGCGCGATGATCCTCCGGCGTGGCGAAGTGCTCGAACGCGCCGAGGCTCGCGACGGCGTCGAACTGGCCGAAGGTCTGGGCGGTGACGGTGCGCGCGTCGTGCAGGCGGACGTCCAGGCCCGCCCGCCGGCACGCCCGGGCCTGTGCACCCGACAGCGTCACGCCAAGGCCGGTCGCTCCGCGCGTTCCTGCGAAGTGCAGCAGCGCACCCCAGCCGCAGCCGAGATCGAGCAGCCGACGACCCGGCCCGATGCCGATCTGCTCGGCGATGTAGGAGTGCTTGCGACGCTGGGCCTGCTCGAGCGTCAGCGTGAAGTCGCCGTCGTACTTCGCGCCGCTGAAGTCGGCCAGCGGTCCGAGGCTCAGACGGACGATCCTGTCGATCGAGCTGTAGGTGAACTCGATGTCTCTGCGTCCGGCCATGGCGTGCAGTCGCGTTGCACCGGTCAGGCGGCCGGGGCGCGCTCCGCCTGCCATGCCGCGAGCGCGGCGATCCCGCCGCTAACGACGCGGTCGATGAAGGTGTCGCGATCGTTCGCGTGCGGCAGCGGCTCAGCGGGCACCGGCACGTCGAGGAACGCGCACAGCGGCTCCCAGCCCTCGGTCACGTCCCAGACGAGCAGGCGCTGCGGCGGCACGGCCGCCTTGACGGCGTCCTGGTGGCGCAGCAACCCTGCGATCAGATCGTCGGCGGTCGCGTAGCCGCCGGCGAACGTGCCGTGATCGACCCAGAACATGCGATCGACGAGCCGCAGGTAGCGCTTCCAGCGCGGGTCGATCGCGCTGCGCGCGCGCGACACGTGGCCGATCAGCTCCTGGCCGAAGCACATCTCCCAGATCGTCGAACGGAAGCTCGCCTCCCAGCGCTCGGGGTTGCGCACGCTGAGCAGCACTTTCGCCTCGGGGTAGGCAGCCGCCAGGTCTGTGGCGAAGAAGCCGCCCGGCCAGTCGACGGTTGACTCGAAGCCGGCGAAGATCTCCTCCCACGGCCCGTCACCGTCGAGCGCGCGCTCCCACTGCTCGACGCGGCCGTCGAGGTCGGCGAGCACATCGACCCAGTGGTAGCAGGGCCCAAGGCCGAGCATCTCGACGGCAATCTTCTGCGTCAGCGTGCCGGTCCGCGGCAGGCCTGCTCCAATGACGTGCATCCTGATCCTCCTGGCGCTCGAGGTAAACGCGGACTTCTACCAGCTTCGCGGCGCAGATTGGAGTGCTCGCCGCAGGCAAGGTAGCGCGTCGGAGATCTGGAGCGCGCGCCGGCGCAGTGGCTTACACTGTGTCGCGTGGGGGCAGCCTCGTGATCATCGGTGCTGGCTACACGCGCACCGGCACCCTTTCGCTGAAGGCGGCGCTCGAGACGCTGGGTGTCGAGCGGTGCCTGCATCCGCTCTCGATGCCGGCCGACGACACGCTGGTCGATCGTGCGCGCAGCGGATCGGCCGAGCTGGACTGGCGTGAGGACCTCGGCGAATGCAACGCGGTGCTCGGCTGGCTCGGTGCCCGCTACTACCGCGAGCTGATCGATCTGTGGCCGAACTCGCGCGTGCTGTTGAGCGTCCGCGACCCTGAGGACTGGTACCGCAGCTATGCGAGCTGCGTTCGCTCGACGCGCGAGTTCGCGATGGCCCAGTCGGCGATCTCCGACGCGCTGATGGCGCTCGACTGGCCGGCCTGGCAGGGGGTGCTCGACGGCAGCTTGGAGGAGCGCGAGCACGCGCTCGGGCGCTACCGGCGTCACAACGACGAGGTCTCGCGCACGGTGCCGTCCGAGCGCCTGCTCGTCTACAGGATCGAGGACGGCTGGGAGCCGCTGTGCGACTTCCTCGGCGTGACGGTGCCCGACGCGCCGTTCCCGCATCTCAACGACCGCAGCGCATTCCGTTCGCGCTTCGCGCGGCGCCCACACGCGCGGCGCGCCAACGGGCTGCTGCGCGGCAGCGAGCCGCACCTCAGCGCCCTGGCCGTTGGCGACGGGGAACGGTCCATGTCGCAGGCGCAGGTGCTCGACGCGCTCGGGATGACCGGCGATCCGTTCGCGCAGCGCATCTTTGCCAGCTGCGGCGTGGAGCACCGCAGCCTCGCGCTGCTGGAGAGCGCGGGCGCGCACAACCTTCAGGGCCGCAGCGGCGAGGCCGAGGATCAGCTGTTCGAGCGCTCGGTGCGTGCCGTCGAGAGCCTCGGCGTCGACCTCGACGACGTCGATACGGTGATCTCCGCAAGCCTCTTCTCGCTCGGCGGCCCGACGCTCGCCCACCGGCTCGTCGATCATTTCGGGATGAGCCCCGCAACGGACAAGTACCACGTCGTCGGCGTCGGCTGCGCGAGCGCGGTGCCGCTGCTGCGACTGATGACGCAGGCCGTCGACGGCCATCCCGGCGGCAAGGGGCTGGTCGTCGCCGCCGAGAGCATGAGCGGTCTGCTGTCGGCGTCCAAGCCGGGCGACGCACGGGCGAAGGTGGTCGGCTCGGCGATCTTCGGCGACGGCTGCGCAGCGGCGATCATCGACGGCTCGGGCGAGGCGGCCGGCCCGGCGATCGTCGCCTCGACGGTCCACCAGGTCCCCGGAACGCTCGGCGCCGTGCGCATGGAGCTGCTCGACGACAACAGCCACCTGCACCTCGCGCTCGAGCTGCCGGCGCTCAGCGCAGCGGGGCTCGCCCAGCTCGTCGATGAGTTCCTGGCACCGCTCGGCCTGACGCGCTACGCGATCGACCACTGGCTCGTGCATCCGGGCGGGCGACGCATCATCGAGTCCGTGCAGGCAGCACTCGCGCTCGCCGACGAGGACGTCCGGATCAGCCACGAGACGCTGGCCGCACACGGCAACGTCGGCACGCCGTCGATCTTCTACGTGCTCGACGCCCTCGCCAGGCAGCGCAAGCCGGCGGCCGGGGACCGCGGTCTGATGGTGACGGTCGGACCCGGCATCACCGTCGGGCTGATGCTGCTCGTCTGGTAGCGAGGCGCCGCGGCGCCGGCGCCTCGCGGGTTTGCCGCAGCGGTCGATCGGCGAACGCCCCGATGGCGGCTGTCTGAGCACTACGTAGATTCGCGGCGATGAACGCGCTCGATTTCGCCCGCCTGCAGTTCGGCGTGACGACGCTGTTCCACTTCATCTTCGTCCCGATGTCGATCGGGCTCGCGGCCTGGGTGGCGCTGCTGGAGACGATGCACCTGCGGACCGGTCGCGAGCTGTACCTGCGGATGACGCGCTACTGGGGCAAGTTCCTGCTGATCTCCGTTGCGATCGGCGTCGTCACCGGCATCGTGCAGGAGTTCCAGTTCGGCATGAACTGGTCGCTCTACTCGCGCTACGTGGGCGATGTCTTCGGCTCCCCGCTGGCGATGGAGGGGCTCGCCGCGTTCTTCCTCGAATCGACGTTCATCGGCTTGTGGATCTTCGGCTGGGGCCGGCTGTCACCGCGCGTGCATCTCGCCACCGCCTGGGCGGTCGCCTTCGGGACAGCGTTGTCGGCCTACTTCATCCTCGTCGCCAACTCGTGGATGCAGCACCCCGTCGGCTACAAGCTGAACCCCGTCACCCACCACGCCCAGCTCACCAACATCTTCGCCGTGCTGTTCAACTCGACGGTGCTGCTGGCCTTCCCGCACACGCTCTTCGGCGCCTTCGCAACCGCCGGCCTGCTGGTACTGGGCATCTCGATGTGGAGCCTGTTGCGCGCTCGCCACGTCGACGTGTTCGCGCGCTCGGCCCGGCTGGTGCTGCCGATCGCGCTTGCCGCGACCGTCGCCTGCGGCGTGTTCGGCGACAGCCAGGGGCGGCTGCTGGAGACGCAGCAGCCGATGAAGATGGCCGCCGCCGAGGCGCTCTACAACACGACCAAGGGCGCCAGCTTCTCGATCTTCGCGGTCGGTCCGTTCAAGACCGCTCCGCAGCACCTGGACCCCGACATCCGGATCCCCCACCTGCTCTCGCTGATCGCGACGCTGTCGTGGAACGGCACCGTCAGGGGGATCAACCAGGAGCAAGCGGCCGAGCAGAAGCAGTACGGCCCCGGCAACTACGTGCCGATCCTCGGCGTCACCTACTGGTCGTTCCGGCTGATGGTCGGTGCCGGGACGTTCATGTTCCTGCTGAGCGCGATCGGGCTGCTGCTGATGCGCTCCGGCAAGCTCGAGCGCTCGCGGTGGTTCTGTCGCGCCGCGCTGGTCGGGATCTTCGTGCCGATCGTCGCCAACTGGTCCGGCTGGATCTTCACCGAGATGGGTCGCCAGCCGTGGGTCGTCTACGGCCTGCTGAAGACCAGCCAGGCGCGCTCGCCCGATGTGTCGCTGGCCTCGATCGTCATCTCGCTGATCGCCTACGTGGTCCTCTACGGGATCCTGATCGCGGTCGGCACCCGCCTGTTCGTGCGCGAGATCAAACACGGGCCGGACGACCCGCCGCCGCCGGGTGGCCCGCCCGACGATTCCGCTTCCAACCTCTCGCTGGCCTACTGAGATGCGCGACCCGGACTTCCTCCAGACGCTGTGGTTCGTCCTCATCGGCGTGCTGTGGGTCGGCTACTTCGTGCTCGAGGGCTTCGACTTCGGCGTCGGCATCCTGTTGCGCGTGCTCGGCCGCGACACCGCGGAGAAGCGCGCGATCATCCACACGATCGGACCGGTCTGGGACGGCAACGAGGTCTGGCTGCTGACCGCGGGCGGCGCGACGTTCGCCGCCTTCCCCGGCTGGTACGCGAGCCTCTTCTCGGGCTTCTACCTCGCCTTCCTGCTGATCCTCTTGAGCCTGATCATCCGCGGCGTCTCATTCGAGTTCTGGGGCAAGGATGACTCGCCACGCTGGCGCGCCACGTGGGAGTGGGCGACGATCGGCGGTAGCTTTGCCGCCGCGCTGCTGTGGGGCGTCGGCTGGGCGGACATCGTGCACGGCGTCGCGATGAACGCGCAGCACAACGTCACCGCCAAGATCTGGGATCTGCTGCATCCCTACGCGCTGCTCGGCGGCCTCGTCACGCTGACGCTGTTCGTCGCCCACGGCGCGATCTTCCTCGCGCTGCGCACACGCGGCGAGCTGCTCGATCGGGCGCGGGCTCTCGCGCGCCGCACGATGCCGCTCGCGACCGTGCTGCTCGCCGGCTTCCTGGCCTGGACGGCGTTCGATGAGCCGAGCGGCCCTGTCAGGCTGACCGCGCAAGTGTTCGCCGTGTTGGCGCTCGCCTGTGCGCTGGCGGCCTCGTGGGCGCTTGCCGGCAAGCGCGAGGGACGTGCGTTTGCATTCAGCGCCGGCGCGATCGCGTTGCTGTTCGTGAGTCTGTTCGCCGAGCTGTTCCCGAACGCGCTCCCCTCGACGACTTCTCACGCGTTCGACCTCACGCTCGCCGGTGCCTCCTCGGCGTCCTACACGCTCACCGTGATGAGCGTCGTCGCGGTCATCTTCGTGCCGATCGTGCTGCTCTACCAGGGCTGGACCTACTGGGTCTTCCGCCAGCGGCTCGGCCGCGAGGACTTCGCCGGTGCACCGACGCCGATCGCGGCGCTCCGCAGGCTCGCTGGCAAGCCCGCAGACGATCAGGCGCCACCACCGGCCGCGTGAGCCGCCAAAGGCAGCGGGCCGGGCCTGCCGTGAGCGAGCGCGGCCTCGATCGACGGCTGCTCGCCGAGAGCGCCGCCGCGCGAACGCAGCTGCGCCTGGCCGGCGTGATCGGCCTCGCTACCGCAGCGACCGTGATCGCCCAGGCCACGCTGCTCGCGGGGATCATCACGAGCGCGGCGGAGCACCGCACCGCGCTGTCGCGGCTGGCCGGATCGGTGGTCTGGCTCGCAGCTGTGATCGCCGCGCGGGCGCTGCTCGCCGGCGCGTTCGAGGCCTCGGGGCGGATCGGCGCGACGCGCGTGATGTCCGAACTGCGCGGGCGCCTCGCCCGTCAACTGCTCGTCCGCTCACCGCTCACCCGTGCGCAGGACGCCACCGGCGAGCTCGTCGCAGCCGCCGTGCAGGGCGTCGACTCGCTCGAGGCCTACTTCGCGAGCTACCTGCCGCAGCTGATCCTCGCCGCCGCCGTCCCAGTCGCGGTCCTCATCTGGGTCGTCCCGCTCGACTTGATCGCGGCCGGCGTGCTGGGGGCGACCGTTCCCGTGCTGATCGTGTTCATGATCCTCGTCGGCAAAGGCGCGCAGGCGAAGGCGCGTTCGCGCTGGCGCGCGCTCGCAACGTTGAGCGGCCATTTCCTCGAGGTGGTGCAGGGCCTTCCGACGCTCCGTGCCTACCGCCGCGAGGCAGCGCAGGTCGCGACGATCAAGCGTGTCTCCGAGCACTACCGCAGCGAGACGATGGCTACGCTGCGCATCGCGTTCCTGTCGGCGTTCGTGCTCGAGCTGTGCGCGATGATCGGCACGGCGCTGCTCGCCGCGACGATCGGCCTGCAACTCGACGGCGGCCACCTCGGGCTGCGCGCCGCCTTGACGGTGCTGCTGCTGGCGCCCGAGCTGTACGGGCCGCTGCGAGCGGTCGGTCAGCAGTTCCACGCGAGCGCCGACGGCATGGCGGCGGCTGAGCGCATCTTCGCCGTGCTCGACGTGCCGGCCGCTGTTGGGGTCCGCACGCCGCGACGCGGCGCCGTCCCTGATCCGGCGCTGGCGCCGCTGCGCTTCGAGTCGGTGTCGTTCTCCTACCCGGACCGGCCCGGCGAGGTGCTGCGCGGCCTCGACCTCGAGCTCGCCCCCGGCGTGACGACGGCGATCGTCGGACCGAGCGGCGCCGGCAAGAGCACGATCGCGGCGCTCGCGCTGCGGCTCGCCGACCCGACCGCCGGCGCCGTCAGCTGTGGCGAGGTGGATCTGCGCGACGTCGATCCGGACGCCTGGCGACGCCGCGTGGCCTGGGTCCCGCAGCGCGCGCGGATCTTCGCCGGCACGATCGGCGACAACATCGCGCTCGCCGAGCCGGACGCAACGCTCGAGGAGATTCGCAGCGCAGCCGAGGCCGCCGGCCTGCGCCAGCTTCTCGACCAACTGCCGGCTGGCCTGGGCACGCGCATTGGCGAGGGTGGACGCGGCCTATCAGCTGGCCAGGCTCAGCGGGTCGCGCTCGCTCGGGCGCTGCTGGGGTCGGCGTCGCTCGTCGTGCTCGACGAGCCAACCGCGCATCTCGACGCTGAGACGGCCGCCCTCGTCGGCGCGACGGCGGCGCGTCTGTGCGAGGGCCGCACAACGCTGCTGATCGCCCACGACGCGCGGATCGCCGCGCGCGCCGCGCGGATCGTCACGCTGCGCGGCGGCGTCCTGTGTGGTGACGCGCATCCTCCAGGCTCGGTGCTCGCCGCATGAGATCTCCCGCCGCAAGCCTGCTCGCCGTCGCGCACACCAACGCCATCGAGCGTCGCCGGCTCGGCCTTTCGATGGTGCTCGGCTTCGGCGCCGTGGCAGCAGCGTGCGGGCTGATGATCACGTCCGGGTACCTGATCTCGCGGGCGGCACAGCGACCCGAGATTCTCACGCTGACCACCGCGATCGTCGGCGTGAGGGCGTTCGCGATAGCCCGTGCGGTGCTGCGCTACGGCGAGCGCCTCTCCTCGCACGACGCGGCGCTGCGGCTGCTCGGTCGCACGCGAGCGATGTTCTACCGCCGCCTCGCGCCGCTTGTCCCTGGGGAGGTCGGCGGGGGCGATCTCCTGTCGCGCTTCGTTGGCGACGTCGACACGCTCCAGGATCTCTACCTGCGCGCCCTCGCCCCTCCGGTCGTCGCCGCGCTCGTGATCTGCGCCGCCGCCGTCACGGCCGCGCTGATCGTGCCGGCCGCAGGCCCTGTCGTGTTCGTCTCGTTTCTGCTCGCCGCGACGATCGTCCCCGCCGTCGCGGCGGCGCTCAGCGTTGCGAGCGGCCACCGTCAGGCCCCGGCGCGTGCCGCGCTCACCAGCGAGCTCGTCGAGGCGATCGACGGCGCCGCCGAGCTCGCTGTCGCCGGCCGCTGCACTGAGCGGATCGAGCGTCTTGGGGTCGCCGACGCGCAGCTCGCGGCCGTCGCTCGGAGCGACGGCCTGGCCGCCGGCGCGAGCACCGCGCTCGGCTCGCTCGCCGGAGGTCTCTGCGTCATCGCGGTGCTGCTCGTCGCGATCCCCGCGGTTCACGCCGGCACGCTCGCCGGAGTGATGTGTGCTTCGCTCGCGTTCCTCGCCCTCGCTGCGTTTGAGGCGCTCACGCCGCTCCCGATCGCCGCCCGGCGCCTGCGGGCGTGTGCCGTGGCCGCCGGCCGGCTGACGGAGCTGACTGACCGCGAGCCGGCGGTCTGCGATCCGTCAACTCCACTGCCGGTCCCCTGCGACGGCGATCTCGTCCTCGACGACGTGTCGCTCCGCTATGGCGCGGAAGATGCGCCCTGGGTGCTCGAGCACGCAAGCCTGCGGCTGCGGAGCGGGCGCAGCGTGGCCCTGCTCGGCGCGAGCGGCGCCGGCAAGACGACGCTCGCCGGGCTTCTCGTGCGTTTCCGCGACCCTGACGCCGGCACCGTCACGATCGGCGGCACCGACGTGCGGACCGTAGCGCAGGATGATCTGCGCCGCGCCGTCGTGCTGGCCGCACAGGATGCCCACATCTTCAACAGCTCGCTCCGCCAGAACGTCCTCCTCGCGCGCCACGACGCCAGCGAGGACGAGCTGTGGCGCGCGCTCAGCGCAGCCGGAGCCGCCGACTGGGTGGGGGGCCTTCCCGACGGCCTCGACACGCAGCTCGGCGAGAACGGCGAGCTGGTCTCCGGCGGTGAGCGCCAGCGCATCGCACTCGCTCGCGCGCTGCTCACCCACGCCCGCTTCCTCGTGCTCGACGAGCCGACCGCACACCTCGACGCGGACACCGCCGCAGCGGTCATGCACGACATCACGGCGAGCGCCCGAGAGCGAGGTGTGCTCGTGATCACCCATGGCGACATCGGTCTCGAGCGTTTCGACGAGGTGCTTGAGCTCCGGGATGGAAAATTGCAAGCGCTGGCAGTCGCCGGCGTCTGAGTCCACGAACGGCGCGCCGGGCTCCTCGCTGACCCCACTTTAGCCGGCTCGCCGGCGCTCGACGGATGGCTGAGAGCGCACGCTGCGCCAGGCGGCTGCTCGGTGCCCGTACTAGGACGGCCGTCCAGTTCTGCGGCGTTTCCTGGGCTCTAGAGGCCTGGAGGGCCGATTAGTCGGTGAGTACCGGGGTTCAGGATTCCCTTGTGGCCGCCCGCTCTCCGCGCCGGCCGAGCCCCACCTCGATGGATGTCGTGAGGCCGCGGCGGCAGGCCAGTTGCCGTCGTCGCGGCCCACGGCGTCTACGGTCGCGAAACTCGGCGGGCCGGATTCTGCGCGAGAATGCGCAAAATGCGTAAAGATCGCGGCCGATTCGACCGATACTCGGAGAGGATGCTCGGGAATCCGACGTTCGAAGAGCAGTCTGCGTTCGCCGACCAGCGGCGGCGGTGGCGCCTGACGTTCAGCGCCCGCGAGCGTCTTGCCGAGATGCTCGTCGCGGGCGGCTTCGTAGTGGCCGTCGCGGCGCTGTGGCTACGGGCGCCTCCCGGGCCCTACGATCTGCTGCCCGCCCTCGTGTGTGTGGCGTTGCTGGCGCTGTCGATGCGGATCCGCATCGACACGCCGTTTTGCGCCACGGTTCCATCCCAGCTCGTATTCGTGCCGCTGGTGTTCACGTTGCCGCTGGCGCTCGTTCCGCTCGCGGTCGTGCTCGCCCTCACCCTCGCGCGCCTACCCGAGGTCATCAGGGGCGAAGTCCGCTCGAACAGGCTGCTGCAGGAGGTCGGCAACGCATGGTTCGCAATCGGGCCCGTTGCCGTGTTCGCCGCGGCGAACGTGACCCCGCAGGCCGCTTCACCCGCACTCTTGATCGCCGCGCTCGGAGCCCAGTTCCTCGTCGACTTCGTCGTCTCCGCGCTTCGTGTCAGCATCGGGAGAGGCACGACGATCATCGTCCAGCTCGCCGACGCGTGGGTTTACCTGGTCGACGCGGCTCTTTCAGGGGTCGCGCTGATCGTAGCTGAGGACATCCACACCGCTCCGCTCGCCGTGCTCGCCCCGCTGCCGCTGCTGGGCCTCGTCGCCCTGTTCGCGCGTGAGCGCCGCCAACGCCTGGAGAGCCTGCTCGAGCTCAACGACGCTTACCGCCGCGCTCGCGACGAAGCCATCGACGCGTCGAACATGAAGTCCGCATTCCTGCGGAACGTGAGCCACGAGATCCGCACGCCGATGAACGGCGTGATCGGCATGAACGAGTTGCTGCTCAACACCGAGCTTGACGACGAGCAGCGCTCCTATGCCGAGCAGGTGACGCGATCGGGTGAGCACATGCTGACGATCCTCAACGACATCCTCGACATCTCACGGATCGAGACCGGCCGTCTCGAGCTCGACATCACCGACTTCAACCTGTACGAGATGATCGAGCACGCGTGCGCGCCGGCCGGGCTCGAGGCTATCGCGAAGGACCTCGAGCTCGATCTCCAGATCGACCCCGAGCTGCGTCGCTGCGTGCGCGGCGACCCGGCGCGGGTGCAGCAGATCCTGATGTGCATCGTCTCGAACGCCGTCAAGTTCACGCCGGCGGGGTCGGTCACCGTGCGCGTCACCAAGGAGTCGGCCGGCAAGGGCACGGCCGTCCGCTTCGAGGTTGCCGACACCGGCATCGGCATCGACCCGGCGGTCCTGCAGCGCATGTTCGAGCCGTTCGCGCAGGCCGACGTCTCGACCACCCGCACGCATGGCGGAAACGGTCTTGGGCTCGCCATCGCCAAGGAGCTCGTGGACCTGATGAACGGTACGATCGGCGCCGACAGCGAGCCCCGCGCCGGCAGCGTGTTCTGGTTCGAGCTGGTGCTGCCCGACGCCGCGGCGATGGGGGCAGCCGCCGTCCGCGAACCGACCGTGCACCGCCGCGACAAGCATCTGGGCCCGAACTCCCCGCTTGTGCTCGTCGTCGAAGACAGCCCCGTCAACCGTGTGGTCGCGGTGCGCGTGCTCGAACGCTGCGGCTACCGCGCGCATGTCGTGAGCGACGGACGCACGGCGCTCGAGGCGCTCGCTGCGCACAGCTACGACGCGGTGTTGATGGACTGCCAGATGCCCGACATCGACGGCTACCAGGCGACCAGGGAGCTACGCCGGCGCGAGAACAGCGGCAGGCGCACGCCCGTGATCGCGATGACCGCTCACGCCAGGACCGGCGATCGCGAACAATGCCTCGCTGCCGGCATGGACGACTACATCGCCAAGCCCGTGCGCTATCAGACGATCGCCGACACGCTGCGACGCTGGGTTCCCTCGGCAGCGCCAGCGCAGGCGCCCTCGCACGTGCCCCCCTCGACGTCAGCCGTCCGCTTCTAGCCAGCCGCGCGCGTAGGCCCGCCGGCGCGGAAGCCTTTCGCCTCCCGTCGCGCGCGTGGACCTGCTGGTTCTAGGGCGCACCCCACAGCCGCACCGTCCGGTCGTTGCTTGCGGAGGCCAGCAGGCTCCCGTCGGGACTGAAGGCGACGCCCCCGACGTGTCCTGTGTGCCCTTCGAGCGTGCGCAGGGACGCGAACGCCGGTGAAGGCCCCCACAGCCGCACTGTCTCGTCGTTGCTGGCGGAGGCGAGCAGGCTGCCGTCGGGGCTGAAGGCGACGCCCCATACCCAGTTCGCCTGCCCCGCGAGCGTGTGCAGGCACTCGCCACTCGCCAGATCCCACAGCCGCAACGTTCCGTCGTCGCTTGCGGAGGCCAGCAGCTTCCCGTCGGGACTGAAGGCGACGCCGAACACCCAGCCATCGTGCCCTGCGAGCGTGCGCAGGCACGCGCCACTCGCGGGATCCCACAGCCGCACCGTCCGCTCCCAACTTACGGAGGCGAGCAGTCTCCCGTCGGGACTGAAGGCGACGCACTCCACGATGCTCGCGTGCGCTGCGAGGATGTGCAGGCACGCGCCGCTCGCGGTATCCCACAGCCGCGCCGTCTTGTCGTGGCTTGCGGACGCGAGCAGTCTCCCGTCGGGGCTGAAGGCGACGCTTTCCACCCAGCCCTGATGCCCTGCGAGCGTGTGCAGGCACTCGCCGGTCGCCGGGTCCCACAGCCGCGCCGTGTCATCGCGGCTGCCGGACCCAAGCAGGCTGCCGTCGGGGCTGAAGGCCACGCTCATTACCGTGTGCGTGTGCCCTGCAAGCGTACGCAGGCACTCACCGGTCGCCGGATCCCACAGCCGCACCGTCTGGTCACGGCTGCCGGAGGCAAGCAGGCTCCCGTCGAGACTGAAGGCCACGCTCTTCGCGTCGCTCGTGTGCCCCGCGAGCGTGCGCAGGGTCACCCACTCCTCTGGTGTCCTCGCCATCTCCTGGCCCCTCTTCGTCCTCGCGCACCGCGACCGAACGATGCATGAATATCATGACGCGCGCGACGTGAATGTGGTGTTCGCTGACGCGATGCCGCGCGACCGCGCCGATCCCCACGGCCCGGCCGCAGCCGCCGCCTTGCGCGTCCGAAGCAGCCACACACTCAAGCGGGGGCGGCGAGAGGTTTCGTGCGGAAAGCCGGGTCTGGACTAGGCTGAGCTTCGATGGCGCAGCTGAGCGACACGCGCGTGCTGGTAACCGGCGGCACGAGCGGCCTGGGGCGGGCGATGGCGCGGGCGCTCGCGCAGGCGGGCGCCCGGGTGGCGGTGACGAGCCGCGACCAGGATCGGGCACAGGCCACCGCCGCGGAGCTGGGCGGTGAAGCGCTGGGAGTCGAGCTCGACGTCCGCGACCCGGGCTCGGTGTCGACGGCCCTCGACAACGTCTACGGGGTGCTCGACGGCCTGGACGTACTGGTCAACAACGCCGGGATCGGGATGCGGACCGTCAACCCGCGGTTCATGACCGATCCGCAGCCATTTTGGGAGGTGTCGCCGGCCGGCTTTCGCGACGTGCTGGAGACCAAGGCGACCGGGACGTTCCTGGTCGCCCGGGCGGTGGTGCTGCGAATGCTGAGCGCCGGCGGTGGGCGGGTGGTCACGATCTCGATGAGCGAGCAGACGATGACCCGCCGCGGCTTCATCCCCTACGGACCCTCCGGCGCCGCCGTGGAGGCCCTGGCCCGGGTGATGGCCGCGGACCTCCTCGACACGCCGGTCACCGCCAACATCCTGCTGCCCGGCGGGGCGACCGCCACCGGGATGATCCCCGACGAGATGCCAGGTGAGCTGCGCGCCAACCTGCTCGACCCGGCGATCATGGGACCGCCGATCGTCTGGTTGGCCTCCCCGGCTGCCGCCGCCGTCCACGACGAGCGGATCGTCGCCCGCGACTTCACCGACTGGCTGGAGGCGCACGAGAAGAAGAACCCGTGAGCAAGGCCGGCAACCCGCTCGATTGCGACAGGCTCCGCGCGGGCCGCGGGCGCGACTAGGCCGTTGGGTTGGCGACCTGACAGGCGTCGAGAAAGCCCACGAGTAGCGGGTGGCGCAGCTGCCGGCTCGACGCCTGCGGCACGTACAGCGTCGCGAGGAAGAACGGATGGTCCTCCTGGGACAGCTCGACGACCCGCTCGCCGACGTCGTCGTGACCGCTGAAGCGCAGACCCGCCGCCTCCAGCGCCTCCCGGTAGCTCTCGTTCAGCCCGTAGTTGCAGAAGTACGGCTCGATCGTCTCGGTCCGCCCGTAGAGGCGCCCGGCGAGTGAGTCGGGCTCGATCTGGACCATGTGCTCCTCGCCCTCGAGCGAGCAGGCCAGCGGCGAGATCACACACTCCGCCGCGTCCGGCGAGGTCTCGGCGTGCTCGGCGGACTCGATGCCGAGCACGTTGCGCGCGTACTCGACGACAACGTGCTGGAACCCGCCGCACATTCCGAGCAGCGGCACGCGGCGCCTACGAGCGTAGGTGATCGCGGCGAGCGCCCCCGCCATGCTCGCATAGGGGCTTCCTGAGGAGATCACGAGCCCAGCGAATGATCCGAGCGCCTCCGGGTCGATGAGCACGTCGGGCGTCGGCACCCACTGAATGCTCGCGCCGAGGCGCGCAAACGCCTCGTCGGTGGCTCGGTGGGTCACGTAGGCATCGTTGCGGTCACCGACGATCGCGATCGCCATCTCTCCTCCTAGCTTCGACGACGTGCTCAGGTTGAGAGGATCACCGAATCCGCGCCGTGCGTCAATCAGCGCTCGCCGGGCCGCAGCCTGCCTGCTTCAGCACGCCCCGCAAGTTGAGCAGGATCTCGACGTCGACAGCGCCATCTGCCGCACCAAAACCCTGACACTGAGCAGCTCGACAGCGTGGAGCGGGTCGGCGCGCACGGTCGCATTTCCTGTGACGACAGTCTCGGCCGGTCCTGCTCAGCCGTCTGAGTCTTCGAGTCGCTCGGGGGCCAGCAGGTACACGATTGCGGCGAGCCCCAGCAAAGCGCCGCCGTCCACTAACAGGTCTCGCGCTGTTCCCGTCACCACGTCCTCCGCCCCGCCGGGGATCCCTGCAAGCCCGTTCGCCGTCACGTCCCGAATGGCCACCCAGAGGTCATCGACGATCAGGCCGAGCGACGCGCCAACCAGTACCGCCACCACCCAGCCCACTTCGCGTTTGGCCTGCTCGTTGCGCCCGCCTTCGTCGGACGCCACCGAGAGCAAGTAGGCGCTGGCCCGCTCGCCGTATGAGCGGCGAGGGCCTGCACGATGCGGCGGCGAGGCTCGGCGCCCAGAACTTTGGGGCCGAATGGAAACGGCGTGGCCGCGCTTCGCTTGGTGACACATCGTGTCACCGACATCCCACGTCACCGAGCCTGCGAGCGTCCACCCGAGAAGCGTGGTCGGAGTAGGCCCTCCGGGCCGACCTAGTCGAGGATACGAGGCGGGTGGGGCGCGGTTGTCAAGGGCAGTCCGTCAGGACCGGCCGCAGGCCGCCGCGAAGGGGTGCCCTTCACGACCGCGGCCCGCGGAGCTACGCGGACCCTGGAGACGCGGCGGTGGCTACCAGTGCACACCAGACGGTGCGCAGGGGCGTTGCGGGCGTAGGAAGGGCGCGGCCTCGAGGCTACGGGTACCGCCTGATCGCGCGGCTGGCGGCGAGCGGCGACGACGAACTCGCCCGCCGCGTCATAGGCGGCGAACGGCCCCTACGCCAGCTGGATCAAGTCGACTGGCCAACACGGACCGGGACACACCAATGCGCACTGTTCCGGGCAGTCGGCCACGGGGGCCTGCCTAGAGTTTGATGACGCGGAGGTTCGGGACGGCGTCGAAGTCGGCATCCTGGGTTAGCAGGTCGGCGTCGTGGGCGATCGCGGTGGCTGCGATCCACGCGTCCTGGACGCCAAGCGTGCCGTGCCCGGCAGCGCGCATCTCAACCGCGAGTGCCGCGAACGCCGATGCCACGGCGCGATCGACTGGCAGAGCGTTGAGCTGCTCGGCGTCGCGCAGCGTCTGCAAGCGTGTGGCGCGGATCCTGGGTTCAGCGGCGGCGAGCACGCCCATCTCGAGTTCGGCGATCGTCACGATCGACACGGCGATCTCGCGATTCTCCTCGTGCGGGTCGAGGGGGCGGCCGGTCTCGCGGGCGATGAACAGCGACGTGTCTGCGATCGCTCGGCTGCTCATAGATCGTCGAGGGTGTCCGGCTGCAGGTCGGCGAGATCGTCGCGCAGCCCCGAGTCGGCGGGATGCGAAAGCACCCTGGAGAAGAACTGCGCGGCCGGCAGCCACGTCGGGTGATCCGCAAGCGGCACGATTTGCGCGACCGGTCGGCGATTGCTGAGCACGATCAGCGTCTCGCCTGCTTCGACGCGACGCAGCACGCCACCGGTGCCGTTACGAAGGTCTCGGACCGAGATGACGCCTTCGCCCATGTCGCACAGTGTAGCGGTAGTGCGACATATCGTCGATCGCAGCTTGCGACGCGCGATATCTGGCACGTTCTCCGCCAGACACTGACGAGGTCGCGGTCGAGCCGCTGCCGGCAACGTAGCAACCCAAGGAAAAGCCCCGCCTCAGCGGGGCTTTTCTGTGATCGGGGAGACAGGATTTGAACCTGCGACCGCCCGGCCCCCAGCCGGAACGTGCCAGATCAGCTCACGTCATTTGCCCTGCTATTACCTGCTTTCAGGCGCTCTCAAGTGCGCTAAGATTCGCTCAAAATGGTACATGAATGGTACATGGGAGCGTCTTGCCGTTTTCCGCGTATGCCGATCCGGGCGGTGCGATGAACTCGCCGCCACGAACCCGCAGACGGGAGTATGGGACCGGCACGCTTCGCATCGTCGGCTCCTCGTGGCTGGCGTCTTGGTACGGCGATGACGGGCGGCGGATCCAGCGCAAGATCGGAGACGTCAGAACCCCAGGCGAGCACGACGGGCTGACGAAGGCACAGGCCGAGCAAGCATTGCGACGGTTGCGCAACGCGACGCGCCCGCTGCCAGCGGGTGCCGCGCGGGTCACGGTCGAGCAAGCCGGCACCGAGCTGTCACATCGCTTGGAGCTACGCGGCCGCAAGAAGTCCCATCGCTTGACCGTCGCGTCGGATCTGCGCAATCACCTCGCACCGTTCTTCGCCGACAAGCCGCTCGACAAGATCACACCCGAGGATATCGAGCGCTACATCGCCGCTAAGCGAGGCACGCTTGCAATCAAGACGATCCGTAACCATCTCGGCACACTGCACTCGGTTTTCGAGCTTGGGCAGCGCCGCGGCTGGTGTGAGCGCAACCCGGTCAAGCTCGCCGACCGCCCCGTACTCAGGAAGACCGAGACCCGGCTGCGCTTCCTCGAACCGGCCGAGCTCGAGGCGCTGCTGGCCGCGCCCTACCCGAATGACGCGTTCGGCAGCATCGAGCGGGTGCTCTACCTCACGGCGGCGATGACTGGCCTGCGACAAGGGGAACTGCTCGGCCTTCGCTGGCGCGACGTCGACTTCGCCGCGCGCAAGGTCCGCGTCGTGTCCCCCTTTGTCCGCGGCGAGTTCGGCGATCCGAAGTCCGAGGGCTCGGGTCGCTCGGTGCCGATGGCCGAGCGCGTAGCCGTCGCACTCGCCGAGCTGCGCGATCGCTCGGCCTACTCACACGAGAGCGATCTCGTCTTCTGCCACCCACAGACCGCTAACCCGCTCGACCGTTCCAAGCTCGTGCGCCGCTTCAAGCAGGCGCTCGAGCGGGCCGACGTTCACCAGATCACTTTCCACGAGCTGCGCCACACGTTCGGGACGCGCATGGCCGCGGCTGGCACGCCCCTGCGCACCCTCCAGCACTGGATGGGCCACGCCGACGCCAAGACGACGCAGATTTACGCCCACTACCAGCCGGCCGAGCAAGAGGCTGACGCGGTCGATCGGGCGTTCGCGTGAGCGATCGGCCGATCCTCGCGGAGACGACGACGCCCGACGGCCTTCGGGTCGTGCTGTACGAGGACACGTGGCGCGACCACGTGCTCCACCCCGACGACGGCCATGTGGAACTTACGCAGCACCTCGATGCGGTCCTCGCTGCCGTCTCCACACCTGACCACCGCGAGCCCGACGAGCGAGAAGCGCGCGAGCGGTTCTACAAGCAGGACGTCGGCCCGAGCCGATGGCTGATGGTGGCCGTATCCTTTGAGGACGAGCCAGCGCGAATCGTCACGGCGCTCGGCTACGGACACGGACGCTCGCCAGCCGGATGGATGCCATGAACATCAAGATTGACGGCCTCATCTTCGACCGCGCCAACTACGACGCGGACGGCGACGTCCTCTACCTCGCCCGCGGCGAGTCGAGCGAGGCCTCGGACGCGGCGCTGACGCCGGAGGGACACGGAGTCCGCTACGACAGCGACGGAAACGTGATCGGCGTGACGATCGTCAATGCCCGCTGGCTCCTTGAGCGTGACGGCCACGTGACCGTCACGCTGCCGCACGAGATCCGCGTCGACGCGCGCGATCTCGCCGACGCGCTGGCCTAGCGACGACGGTCCACACGGCTGCAGATTACGGAGACTGGCACCCCGGTGCGTATAGTCTGCACGCCGTTGGAGCTTGCTTCTGAGCAGCGCTGATGGTGCTGTAGCGAGTGCTCCTGCTTACGCATTGGCTGAGCAAGCGTGCACATTGGAGTGGCGTGGTGCTCGCTGTTCGTCTCGCTAGTGTTGCTCCTATGTCAAGGTGGGTTCGCTATTTGCGGGCTTGTAGAGGAGTTTCCAGAAGTGCCGTGCGAGGTGGCGTTTGAGGCAGCGGAGCGCTTCGCGTTTGGTCTTTCCTTCGGCGGC
>JBEKXB010000023.1:0-42442 GCA_049512455.1 Solirubrobacteraceae bacterium
CGCCAACCGCAACAACACAATCGAATCCTTCCCCCCACTAAACAACAACACCGGCCGCTCAAAACACGCCGCCACCTCCCGCATCACATGCACCGCCTCAGACTCCAACGCACGAAGATGGGACGGTCGGACGGCTGGCGCTTGCAGTAGCGGCGGCGCGTCGCGTTCGCCACTCGCGAGATCCCCGTCGCTGACCACGCGGAGGTGGTCACCATGCGCGCTCACGCGGCGTATCTGGTCGTGCTCGCTGCGCTCATGGCTCTTGGTGACGGTGTTCACGCTCATTGCGACACCACAGGTCCTCACAGGTTGCGGAGACAGGACATCATGTTGGCCTAGGTTAAGATCTTATGAAGTATCCTAATCGACCGGGCGGAGCCATGATGCACACGTCCGCATCGTCGTGCTTGGGCTAGGTCGTGCCGAGGTCACGTGAGCCGGCGCGGCAGGCGTGGATTGGTCGCGAGCGCGACCGACGGCGTCAGGCAGCTCGCGCGAGGAGCGCACCCAGTTGCGGCTCGCGGTCGTGGAGACCGTAGGCGAGAAAACGACTGAAGAGGCGGTGGTCCGGGCCGTGGAAGTCGGACGAAGCGGTCGTCAGCAGGCCAAGCGCCGCGCAGCGATCGGCCAGCAGGCGCGTCTGCCGCTCGTCGTG
This sequence comes from Solirubrobacteraceae bacterium, assembly GCA_049512455.1. Taxonomy (GTDB): domain Bacteria; phylum Actinomycetota; class Thermoleophilia; order Solirubrobacterales; family Solirubrobacteraceae; genus Palsa-513. The sequence continues at coordinate 656 of JBEKXB010000023.1, forward strand.
CGTGACGTAGAAGCACTCGACGCCGTCGAGCCCAGCCTCGCGGTAGCGGTCGATCGCGTCGAGCACCGCCGCGTCCTCCGGGATGTCCCAGAACGGGTGGGCCCACACTGCGAGGCCGCCGGCATCGTGGATCCAGCCGATCGCCTCCGTGACCGTCGGGCGGGTGCGGCCGGCGTAGGCGGGCGCACCGGGAATCAGGTAGGCGCGAATCAGCGAGGTGACGTCCTGGTGGCCCTCCTGGCGTAGGCGCGTCGCGTTGTCCGGGTGCGTGAGCACCGCGCGCGCCAGATGCGGGCGTCCGATCGACTTGCCGGCTGCGCGTCGTGCGGCGAGCGGCGCATCGTCCACGGCGTAGCCAAGCTCGACCAGCGTCTCCGCCATCCGCTCGGCGCGTCGCTCACGATCAGCCCGTGCATCCGCGAGTCGCCCGAGCAGCTCCTCGCCGTGCTGGTCGATGGCGAAGCCGAGCACGTGAAGGTCCTCATAGCCGGCATCGACGGCCGAGATCTCCGTGGCGCTGATCAACGTCAGGTGCTGCTCGCTCGCCGCTGCGAGCGCCTCATCGACTCCATCGACGGTGTCGTGGTCGGTCAGCGCGAGCAGCTCGACACCGGCTTGCCCGGCGCGCGCGACGACATCGGTCGGCGTCAGCTCTCCATCGGAGTGCAGGGAGTGCGATTGCAGGTCGATCCGCATCAGTGGATGTAGCCGGTCTGCCGCAGGAACGAGTGCAGCTGCGCGATGAAGCCCGAACCGCCCGGGCCAAAACCGGCGCTGCTGCGCAGCTCGTGCGCCTTCTCCAGCGATTCCAGCTGCGCCGTCACGGTCGCGCCCTCGCCGAGGTTGTACTCGTCGGCGGCCCAGGCGGCGAGCCCGCCGAGCGCGAACCTTGTCTTGCGGGCCGGCCAGTAGCCGCTCCACCAGTTGCGCGCATCGGCTCTGATCAGCGCCGGATAGTCACGCGTCACGTCGATCAGGCGGGTGCCCGCCAGCCGCCAGATCTGCAGCGGCAGGCCCGAGTAGGCGTAGGCCGCGAAGGCGTAGGCAAAGCGGTCGTCGGCGGAGACGAATTCGAGCTGCCGGCTGCCGTCGAGGTGCTCGAGCTTGTAGTCGGGGTCACCCCAGACGTGAAAGACGCTGACGTATGTGCGCTTTGATGGCGCGTAGAGGAAGATCTCGACTCCGTTGCAGCAGTGCTCGCCACCGCTGTAGGTGTTGAGCAGCACGTCGGGCTGGCCGTTGCCCTCGAGGTCGCGCATGCTCAGGGCCTTCAGGCCGCCAGGCCAGCACATCGTGCCGCACAGCGGCACATCGACGGCGGCGTTGTACAGCGTCTTGCCGCCGCGCGCGATCGTCAGGTGGAGGTCGGCGTACGGCGCGACGATGTTGTCCAGATTGCGAACGTAGGTCAACGTTGCCGAGACGTTTCCGCTGGCGACGTGGTCGGTTTCGCGCGTCGCTCGCGCGAGGGCATCGGCGCACGAGGTGCCGACCGCCAAGCCCGCCACGAGGACGGCAACGGCGGTGGTTAGGCGGTGGCCCATCGGCTTGCGAACAATAGGGGTTTTCGCGCAGAGTCAGCGGTTTTTCCACGCAGAGAGCGCCGTTGACGGTCGGTAGAGTGCCGCCAACTATCGCTCGTAGGTGCTCACAAAAATAGGAGGCCGCAGCACAGTGCTAGACGTAGCGCCACCGACGTTGCACACCCGCCTTCGCGACTGGGTGATGGAAGTGGCCGCGCTCGCGCAGCCGGAACAGATCCGCTGGTGTGAAGGCTCGGCGGAGGAGTTTGAGGAGCTGCTCGAACTGCTCGTCGATGCCGGGACGTGCGAGCCGCTCAACCCCGAGCTGCGTCCTCAGTCCTACCTCGTGCGATCGGATCCGGCGGACGTCGCGCGCCTCGAGGATCGCACGTTCATCTGTTCGCAATTCGAGGACGATGCGGGGCCAACGAACAACTGGCGCGAGCCCGATGAGATGCGCGAGGCGCTGCGCACGCTGTTTGACGGGTCGATGCGCGGTCGAACGATGTACGTCATCCCGTTCTCGATGGGCCCGCTTGGCTCGCCACACGCGCGCGTCGGCGTTGAGATCACCGACTCCGCCTACGTCGCCGTGAGCATGGCGATCATGACGCGGGTTGGCCGCGGAGCGCTCGATGCGCTCGGCACCGACGGGGAGTTCGTGCCGTGCGTGCATTCCGTCGGTGTTCCGCTCGTCGATGGGGTCAAGGACACGCCGTGGCCCTGTCACCCGGCGAGCGTTCACATTGCGCACTTCCCCGAGACGCGCGAGATCTGGTCCTATGGCTCTGGCTACGGCGGCAACGCGATGCTTGGCAAGAAGTCCTTCGCGCTGCGAATCGCGTCGGTTATCGCGCGCGACGAGGGGTGGCTGGCCGAGCACATGCTGCTGCTGAGGCTCACCTCGCCGGAGGGCGTCGTCAAACATATCGCCGCGGCGTTCCCCTCTGCATGCGGCAAGACCAACCTCGCGATGTTGGTGCCCACGGTGCCGGGCTGGCGCGTCGAGACGATCGGCGACGACATCGCCTGGATGCAGTTTGGCGACGACGGACGTCTTTACGCGATCAATCCGGAGGCCGGGTTCTTTGGCGTCTGCCCTGGCACGAGCGAGCTGACGAACTCCAATGCGATGGCAGCGATCCGCTCTCACGCGATCTTCACCAACTGCGCGAGGACCGATGCGGGCGACGTCTGGTGGGAGGGGATGACGGCTGAGGTGCCCGACCACCTGATCGACTGGCGCGGCAAGGACTGGACGCCGAGCTCCAAGACGCCTGCCGCCCATCCCAACGCTCGTTTCACGGTGGCTGCCCGGCAGGACCCGGCGATCGCGTCGGAGTGGGAGGACCCTGCCGGCGTGCCGATCGACGCGATCCTCTTCGGTGGGCGGCGCTCGACGCTGGAGCCGCTGATCCGTGAGGCGTTCGACTGGCGTCACGGGGTGTTCCTCGGCGCCACGGTGGCATCGGAGATGACGGCTGCGGCGATCGGCACGGTTGGCAGGCTGCGTCGCGACCCGTTCGCGATGCTGCCGTTCTGCGGCTACAACATGGGCGACTACTTCGCCTACTGGCTGCGTATCGCGAGCGAGCGCGATGTCGCCAAGCTCCCCCGCATCTTCTACGTCAACTGGTTCCGCAAGGGTGATGACGGCCACTCGCTGTGGCCCGGCTTCGGCGACAACTCCCGCGTCCTGAAGTGGGTGTTCCGCCGCTGCGAGGACGCTGCCGACGCCCTCTACACGCCGATCGGCTGGCTGCCGACTACCGAGGCTCTCGACACCGATGGTCTGGACATCAGCGCCGACGATCTAGAGGAGCTGCTGCGGGTCGACCTGCACGAGTGGCATGACGAGCTTGGCTCGCTCCACGAGCATTTCGCGACCTTCGGCCACCGCCTGCCCGCGGAGCTCGCCGCGCAGCTCGAAGCGCTCGCCGAGCGCCTCGGCGCCTAGCGCGACAGGACGGCGTTTAGCTGAGGGAGCGGCAGATGGTCTTCGAGCCGGCCCATGCGAACCACGCGCCGAGCGGGCCGCCGGGATGGGACGGCTCGCGGGCCGCGAGACGCTCGTAGGCGAGCGGCCCGCCCGTGGTGCAGTGTCCTAGGTTCGATGCGCGCAGCTCGACGCGGACGAGACCTGGGTAGTAGCCACCATTGGGCATGAAGATCGAGCTCTTGCCGTAGCCGTAGCTCTGTGCCGTGCCCCAGCCAGTCCAGGTGATTCCCTGCACACGCCCTGACGGGTCGCCGCCGTTGAAGATCTCACTCGGCTTGTACGTTCCGAAGCCGGTGCTGCCGGGGAGTGAGTAGGCCTTCGAGCCGAGCACCGGCAGGCGCGCGGCGGACGCGCCAATGCTGGCCGCCGGCGCCGCGACGCCCAGCAGCGAGACGGCGAGAACGCCCACGAGGACGCTCCCAGCGCTCGTCAGTGCGTGGCGAGGCGCCATGAGCCTAGTGCCGCTCCCCGTCTGTTGCGGCGGGTGGGCGCGATTCCTCGGCGAGTGAGGTGATCGCCAGCGCTCCCTGCGCGGCGCTCTCGAGTACCTCAGTCGCTTCGTCGAGCGATCGTGCGTAGAGCTCGACGAGCAGGTGCACGGTGATCCGGTTGTCGTCGTCGTGCTTGTGGAAGCGGACGTGGGTGAAGAACTCGCGCACGCCGTGATCGCCGAACGCTGCGTAGGAGAGCGAATCGCCGGCCTCCGGGCCCGAGCACGTCTCGACATCGGCGGCATCGACCGTGACGGTGCAGGAGGCGACCCACGGTGTCCCCGTCACCATCCGCTCCCAGCGGTCTTCGACCGGCTCGACGCGGCCATCGACGAAGGCGAGGTGCGGCTGGTCGTGCATGCACTCCAGGCATTGCACGACGGCCTCCTGGATCTCGTCCACGACTTCGGCGCGCTCACCGGTCACGGGGTCGATCTTGTGGATCCCCTCGTAGTGGACCTGGACCTCGAGATCCTGCGACCAGCAGCGGTAGCAGCGCAGCCAGCTGCGCGCGTCGGCATTCACAGCTGGATTCTATGCTCCGCGGATGTCCGGCGCCCGGCATGAGCGCGAGTTGCTCGACCTCGACGGAGCGCACGTGTGGCATCCCTACGGCCCGATGCCGGCAACGATCGAGCCGTTGCTGGTGGCGTCGGCGAGCGGCGTGCGGCTGCGACTAGCCGATGGTCGCGAGCTGATCGACGGTATGGCCTCATGGTGGTGCGCGGTTCACGGTTACCGGCATCCGGCGCTCGACGAAGCGGCGCGGGTGCAACTCGAGCAGATGGCGCACGTGATGTTCGGCGGGCTGACCCACGAGCCCGCCGTCACGCTCGCTGCCGCGCTGCTTGAGCGAGTGCCAGACGAGCTCGCTCACGTGTTCTTTGCCGACTCCGGCTCAGTCGCTGTCGAAGTGGCGATCAAGATGTGCCTGCAGCACGCTCGCTCGCGCGGCTCGGACGGCAAGACGCGGATGCTGAGCCTGCGCGGCGGCTATCACGGCGACACGCTCGGGGCGATGTCGGTCTGTGACCCGCTTGACGGGATGCACCGTCTGTTCGCGGATGTCCTGCCGGCGCAGCTGTTCGCGTCACGGCCCCCTGGAGGCGTCGACGCCGAGCTCGACGGCGAATACGCCGCGGAGCTCGTAGAGCTGTTCGAGCGCCACGCCGGCGAGCTCGCCGCGGCGATCGTCGAGCCGGTCGTGCAGGGCGCCGGCGGCATGTGGTTCTACTCGCCGCGCTACCTCAAGCTGCTACGCGAGCTCTGTGATGCGCATGACGTGCTGCTCGTGTTCGACGAGATCGCGACCGGCTTCGGGCGCAGCGGCACGTACTTCGCCTGCGAGCGCGCCGCCGTCGCGCCGGATGTGATGTGCGTCGGCAAGGCGCTCACGGGTGGCTACCTGACGCTGTCGGCCACGCTCTGCAGCCCGTCGGTCGCCGAGGCGATCACGCGCGGCGAAGGCGGTGCGCTGATGCACGGCCCGACCTACATGGCCAACCCGCTGGCCTGCGCGGTGGCGCTGGCGAGCATCGAGCTGCTCGACACGTCGGGCTGGCGGAACAACGTCGAGCGCATCGAACAGGGCCTGTCGAAAGGGCTCGCGCCGGCCGCGGCGACGGCGGGCGTCAGCGACGTCAGGACGCTCGGGGCGATTGGCGTGCTGGAGCTCGACCACCTCGCTGACATCGCCGCGGCCACCAAGGCAGCGGTCGCGGCCGGCGTCTGGCTGCGACCGTTTCGCAACCTGATCTACGCCATGCCGCCGTACATCACGAGCGACGACGAAGTGGCGGCCATCACCGAGGCGATGATCGCCGCAGCCGCAGCCGGTTGACGGGGTTCCTAGCCGAACGTGAACGAGTACCCGCTCGTTCCCGGCGAGAAGCTCAGCTTGACCGTCTCATCCTCGTCGCGCGGCACGGACACGATGTTGTAGAGCCGCTGCGCGTCGACGGTGACGATGCCGTGATGGACGTCGTTGCCGGCGTCCTGGGCGCCTGCGGGCTCGCCGTTGATCGTGACGCGGACCTTGCCGACCCCATGCGCGGGCGGGCTGAGCACGATGTAGACGTGCTTGGCCTGAACGTTCGCCGTGATCGTCGCGCCGGCTCCGGCGAGCGCCTGCTGCGGGCCGATCGTCCACCTGCCACCGTAGGCGAAGCTGCTGAGCGCCAGCACGCCAGCGGGCGCGCTGTAGCTGTGCGTGCCAGCCACCGGGCCGCTGATCCAGCGCGCGGCGCGGGCGGTGCCAAGGTAGGTCTCCTGCGTCGTCTCCAGCGCTGGCACGGTGACGTGCCGCGGATGGGCGCCGCCGCCGAGGCCCTTCGCGCCGGCCGCAACCAGCAGCACGCGGATCGCCGACTCGGTTGTCGCGTAGTCGCCCTCGCCGAATGCCGCATAGCGCACGTGCCCCGTGGCGTCGATCAGATAGTCGGCCGGCCAGTACTCGTTGCCCCACGCGTTCCAGGTGGCGAGGTTGTTGTCTTGGACGACCGGGTAGCGAATGCCGAACTGCGAGATCGCGTCCTTGACGTTGCTCGCGTCGCGCTCGAACGGGAACTCGGGTGACTCGACGCCGATGATCACCAGGCCCTTGGCACGGTACTTGCGATCCCAGGCTTCGAGATAGGGCAGGGTGCGGATGCAGTTGATGCAGGTGTAGGTCCAGAAGTCGATCAGGACGACGTGCCCGCGCAGGCCCGCCAGCGTGAGCGGGCGATCGCCAGGCGTGTTGAACCAGTCCTCGGTGCCGACGAAATTCGGCGCGATCGGGCCGACGGGGAGCGTCGGCGTGGCGACGCCCGGCAGGCCGCCCTGCGCGACCGGCGTGAACGTCGGCTTGTGCGCGCGTATCTCGTTCAGGCGCTTGGAGACGGTGGAGGAGTTGTCGATCGTTGCCGTCAGGTTGAAGTTCGGGATGTGCTCGGCGATCAGCTGGTCGACCTTGACGTCGAGCATCGTCGCGATCACGATCGCCGTTGCGACCAGGATGACGCCGAGCGCCCGCTGGACCGCGATGGCGCGCCCGGCGCCGCGGACGCGGTCGAGGATGCGGCGCCCGCCCAATGCGAGCGCGAGCAGCATCAGCCCGGTCCCCACCGCGTAGGCGAGTCCGACGGCGACCGCGCGACCGGTCGCGGCGCCCACTGATATGACGGTGCCGAGGATCGGGCCGGCGCACGGCGTGTAGACGAAGCCGAGGGCGCCGCCGACGAGCAGCCCCGACGCGAAGCCGTCGCCGCGCGTGCGCGGGCCAAGGCGAGACAACGCGGCGAGCGGGCGTTCGAGGCGCGCACCGACGGTCGGTATCAGCAGCGCCAGGCCGGCAACCACCAGCACGACGACCGCCACGTCGCGCAGCACGTTCGAGCCGAGTCCAACGCCGCCGACGACCTTGGCGAGTCCGATGATCGTGATCGCGAACGTCGTGGTGAGGCCGAGGACGATCCCGAGCGGACGCCGCCGACCACCGGCGCCGCTTGCCGAGAGCAGCGCGGGCAGCACCGGCAGCACGCACGGCGAAACCGCTGTGCCCGCCCCGACGAGCACGGCGAAGAGCATCAGGATCACCACTGCGCTACATATTGCCGTACGCCGGGGTCCGGCGAGGCACCTGCTGCGCACGCCGGCCAGGCGGCGCTCAACTCATTCTGGGCGGCTGAACTCGAAGATCGCGATCGCGAGCATCACCACGCCGAGCGCTGCGACGACGCCTGCCTCGAGCAGGCCGGGCACGTGCCAGCCCCACCACGTTACCCCCGGGTCGAGGACGCGACGCGCTATCGGGCTGATGTGCAGGTGCGCGAACACGGCTCGTCGCATCGGGTCGACGGCGTAGGTGATCGGATCGATGCGATTGAGGATCTCCAGCCACTGCGGCAGTCCGGACACCGGGAACAAGGCGCCCGAGAGGAAGAACATCGGCATCATCAGCATCTGCGTCAGCGCGAAGAAGGACTGCATCTGCTTGACGCGCGCCGCCGCCATCACGCCAAACGCGGTGATCGAGAACGCGACGAGCAGCTGCAGGCCGAAGATCTCGATCAACAGCACCGGCGCGTACGGCACGCCGACGAGGCCGGCGAGGGCGATCAGGATCACCCCCTGGAGCGTCGCCACGGTCGCCCCGCCAAAGCATTTCCCGAGCACCAGCGAGCTGCGTCTGACCGGCGCGACCATCATCTCGCGCAGGAAGCCGAACTCGCGATCCCAGACGATCGAGCCGGCTGAGAAGAGCGCGATGAACATCACCGACATGCACAGCACGCCGGGGTAGACGAACGTCCGCAGGTTCACGCCGTGCGTCCCGGCTCCGGCGAGACGAGACAGGCCGGTGCCGAGCACGAACAGGAAGAGGAACGGCTGAACGAGCGAGCTGACGATCCGCAGGCGGTCCTTGCTGAAGCGGATCAGCTCACGCTGCCAGACGATCTTGATCGCTCGCAGCTCACCGCGGACGCTGCTGCTGGTCACGCGCACCGCCGCGATCGCGTGCCCCGGGGGGGAGGGTGTCAGCGGGGCGGTTGCGGCTGTCGTGCTCGCCATCAGTGTCTTCTCGCAAATGCTCTTGCGTGGCTGCGCAGCTGATCGACGGCGCCGGCCTCGGCGTCGCGGATCGTCGAGCCGGTGTGGGACATGAAGACGTCGTCGAGCGATGGTCGCGAGACGCTCACCGAGCGGATCGGCACGCCGAGCTCCGCGAACAGGCGCGGCACGAACTGCTCCCCGTGGGGGACGCCGAATGTCACGGCACCTTCGGCGATCTTGGCCGTGATGTCGAAGTGCCGCTTCAGAGCGGCGATCGCGGTGCTGTCGTCGTCGGTCTGGATCTGGATGCGGTCGTGGCCGACAGCCGCCTTCAGCGCTTCGGGCGTGTCGAGCACGACGATCTTGCCCTTGTCGATGATCGCGATCCGGTAGCAGTGCTCCGCCTCGTCCATGTAGTGCGTGGTGAGGAAGATCGTGATGTCCTCGGCAGCCTTGAGCTCGTTGATGTAGCTCCAGATCGAGTTGCGCGTCTGCGGATCGAGGCCGACCGTCGGCTCGTCGAGGAACAGCACGCGCGGCGAGTGCATCAGGCCGCGGGCGATCTCCAAGCGTCGCTTCATCCCGCCGGAGAACGTGTTGACAGCGCTCTTGCGTCGCTCCCACAGGCCGACCATCTCCATGACCTGCTCCATTCGCGGAGCGACCACCTCGCGGGGCACGCCATAGAGCTCCGCGTGCAGGCGCATGTTCTGCTGCGCGCTGAGGTAGCCGTCGAGCGTCGAGTCCTGGAATACGAGCCCGATGTTCTGCCGCACCGCCTCGCGTTCCGCCACCACGTCGTAGCCGGCGACGCGCGCCAAGCCGCCGGTCGGGCGGACGAGCGTGCAGAGCATCGAGATCGTCGTCGACTTGCCGGCGCCGTTCGGACCGAGGAAGCCAAAGATCTCGCCGTGTGCGACGTCGAAGTCGACGCCGCACACGGCCTGCACATCACCGAAGCGCTTCGCGAGGCCGCGGACGACGATCGTCGCGCCGTCGGCACCGGGCGCGCCCGCGCGACTCCCCGGGCCGGCCCCGTCGGCGCGTTCGCTCACGCCTGGTCCTCGCCGTCAGCCAGGATCCGGTAGAGCGCGCGTCGTGCGTCGGTGAGCACCTTCTTTCCCTCCGCGAGCTGCTGTTCGCTTGCCGTTTGAGCCAGCTGCGCGCTGGCCACGGCGACTTGGCGTATCAGTCCGTGAAGCTCGCGCACGTCGCCCGATGCGCCATCGGCCAGGGTATCCCATGGTGCCGCTGCGTCGGCCGGGCGCTTGGCCAGGTAAGCGCGGCCTGCGTCGGTGAGCGCAAACAGCTTGCCGCCATCGGTCCGTTCGTGCCCGCCGCTGTCGTCGAGGCGAATCAGGCCTTCGTCTTCGAGCTGCGAGAGCGCCGGGTAGACCGAGCCGGCGCTCGGCGCCCAGACACCGTTGCTGCGCTCCTCGATCTCGCGCATGATCGCGTAGCCGTTACGGGGCTCCTCTGCCAGGAGCAGCAGAACCGCGGTGCGGATGTCGCCGCGGCGCGCTCTGCCGCCGCGGCCGCGGAATCCGCGTGGTCCGCCGAAACCGCGCGGGCCGAAGCCAAAGCCGAAGCCCGCATCGCCGTGGTGACCGCCCGGACCGCCGCCGGCTGGCCCACCACTCCGCATCATCAGCACTCCGCGGAGGCGCTCACGCGCCGCCCCGACATTTGCAGACAACGGCGAGGTCTCACCCGATACGCCGCACAGGCGGCTTTCTGCGTATTCAGCAGTCATTTCAGTCCTTTCGGTTTGCGTAGTAACTTAGTTGCATCACGATATATCGCATCGTATCGCGTGTCAAGTGCCGCCGACCCCTTCGCGCGTCGGTGAAGCTAACGTTTACGTGAGCTTTCATGCCCCGGTATCATCCGTGTCGTGGCTGGGCCAGCTGCGACGATCGACGCGCCGGTCTCGGGCGCAGCGCGTGCCGCGGTGCTCGTCGACGGTCTGACGGTTTGCTATGGCAGCTTTGTCGCGGTCGATGCGATCTCGCTGAGCGTCACCGAGCAAGAGGTCTTCGGGCTGCTCGGACCGAACGGCGCGGGCAAGACGACGACGCTTCGCGTGCTCACCTCACTGCTCGCGCCGAGTGGGGGCGACGCCACGGTGGCCGGCTTCGACGTCCGGCGGGACAGCCTCGCCGTGCGCGCGTCGATCGGCTACGTGCCGCAGGCGATCTCGGTCGATGCGGCGCTCACGGCGCGCGAGAACCTCGACTTCTACGCGCGCGTGACGGGTGTGCCGCGCCGCGATCGGCGGGCGCGGATCGATGAGGCGATCGAGGCGATGGAGCTGGAGGCGATGCTCGATCTGCTCGCCAGCAGCCTGTCTGGCGGGATGCTGCGGCGCTTAGAGATCGCCACCGCGCTGCTCGCGCGTCCCGTTGTGCTGTTTCTCGATGAGCCGACCGTGGGGCTCGATCCGACCGCTCGCCGGCTCGTCTGGGAGCGCCTCGACGCCCTGCGCGCGCAGCACGGGACGACGATCGTCGTGACGACGCACATGATGGAGGAGGCCGAGCGTCACTGCGATCGGCTCGCGATCATGGATCGCGGCCGGATCGTCGCCAGCGGCACGGCCGCTGAGCTTGCCGGCGAACATGGGGTTGACACGCTGGAGGATGTGTTCAGCGCGGTCACCGGCCGGTCCCTGGATGAAGCCCAGGAAGGAGGTCTCGCGGGTGTCCGCTCCCAGCGCCGCGTTGCGCGCCGGTTGGGTTGAGCGTCCGGCGGCGCTGGCCTCCTCGCCACTCGCGCGCATCATCGCCGGCACCTTGGCGATGGCGCAGGCCGAGGTTCGCAAGCTCCGCCACGACCACATCGACATCTTCACCCGCTCGGTGCAGCCGCTGCTGTGGCTGTTCGTGTACGGCACGGCGCTCCGCCATGCACGCTCGTTGAGCCTGCCGGGAGTTGATTACCGCGCCTATCTTGCACCGGGCGTGATGGCGCAGGCGGCGCTGTTCATTGCGATCTTCTTCGGTCTGGCGGTGATCTGGGAGCGCGACGTCGGCCAGCTCCAGCGGCTGCTGGCGACACCGCTCCCGCGCTCGGCGATCGTTCTCGGCAAGGCCGCGGGGGCTTGTGTACGCGCGCTCGCGCAGGCGACGCTGCTGCTCGTGGTGCTGGCGATCACGGGCATCGCTATCCGCTGGAACGCGATCGATCTGGGCGCCGCGATCGTGATGCTGATGCTCGCCACCGCTGCGTTCACGGCGGCGTCGCTCGTGCTCGCCTCGATCGTGAAGAAGCGTGAGCGCTTCATGGGGATCGGGCAGCTCGTGATGATGCCGCTGTTCTTCGCGTCGAGCGCGCTGTATCCGCTCAAGATCCTGCCTGGCTGGCTGCACGTCGTCGCGCGGATCAACCCGCTGACCTACGAGGTGCAGGCGCTGCGACAGCTGATGGTCGGGGTCGGAGCGCCACACGAGCTGCTGCTCGACTTCGGCGTCGTGATCGGCTTCTTCGCGCTGATGGCGATCGCGGCGACGCGGGCGTATCCAAAGGCGATTCTCTAGCGAGCGGCGCGCCTCGCCCCGGAGCGGCCGAATTGTAGGGTTCGATCAACGATGTCCCGCGACTTGCTGCGTCCGCTTGATGTCCGCCATCTCGGGCATGCGCGCGTGATCTGCGCGTGGCTCGTCGGGGACGTGCTCGTCGATCCAGGACCGTCCTCGAGCCTGCCAGCGCTGCTCGAGGGTCTCGCCGGCGTCCGTCCACGGGCACTCGCGCTGACCCACATCCACCTCGACCACGCTGGTGGCGCAGGCACGCTGGTCGCGCGGTGGCCGGAGCTGGAGGTGTGGGTTCACGAGCGCGGCGCGCCGCACCTGGTCGACCCGGAGCGGCTGCTGGCGAGCGCGACGCGCCTCTACGGCGACGAGATGGAGCGACTCTGGGGCGAGGTCCTGCCGGTGCCCGAGGCGAACATCCACGCCCTGCACGGTGGCGAGCAGATCGGTCCGTTTGAGGTTGCCTACACGCCTGGGCACGCGTCGCATCACGTGAGCTACTGGCACGCCGATACGCGCACGGCGTTCGTCGGCGATGTCGCCGGTGTGCGGATCGAGCCGCTGCACTACATCCTGGCGCCGACGGTGCCGCCCGACATCGACATCGAGCGCTGGCACGCCTCAATCGACGTGATCCGTGCCTGGCGCCCCGAGCGGCTCGCGCTCACGCACTTCGGTGTCGCTGCTGATCCCGACGCTCACCTCGACACACTCGACATGCAGCTCGACCGCTGGGCCGCTCGTGCGCGCGAGCTCGAGCGCGAGCAGTTCGGTAGTGAGCTGCTCGCAGACATCGAGCAGCACTGCGGCAAGGCGGGGGCCACGCTCTACCACCTGGGTGCGGCGCTCGACTACATCTACGACGGGCTCGCCCGTTACTGGTCCAAGCGCGACGCGCAGGCCACGGCGTGACGGAGACCGTTGAGCTCCCCCGAACGGGCGTGCCCGGCAGCGGTCTCGGCGGCGCCTGGAAGGTGATTGTCCGCAACGACAACCACAACACCTTCGAACATGTCGCGGCGACGCTCGCTCGGGTGCTGCCGTCGGTCAGCCTCGAGCGCGGCTACGCGTTCGCCAACCGGATCCACAGCAGCGGTCTGGCGATCGTCTGGAGTGGGCACCGCGAGCTGGCGGAGCACTACTGGACCGAGCTGCGCGCCGCCGGCCTCACGATGGCCCCGCTCGAGCAGGGCTAGCGCGGCCGGCGCGGCAGCCTCGCGCTTGCACGGCGCGCCAACCGTGACACGCGGTACCGTCAAGCCATGCTCGGCTTCCGCCAGCGTGGTCCCACAAGCGGGGCCGCCTCGCGTGCGCCGCTCCCGTCCGCGCCGCGCGGCGTACGCGGGAGACCGCGTTGCTGACGATTGGCGATCCGCGCGCAGCGCTTCGACGACTGTGGTTTGGCATGCGGTCGCGAATGTTCGGCGCGCTCGTGCTGACCGCGCTGGTGACGCTCGCGACCGCAGCGCTGGCGTTGCTGGCGCCGCTGGAGTCGGCGCTCAAGAACGACAGCACGAAGATCGGCAAGGGCACCGTCACGGTCGATGCGGCACGGCTCTCGAACCTCCCCGTGTACCGCGACGGGGAGCCGGTTGACGCTGCGCTCGACGCCAAGCTGGAGCAGTTCTTCCGCAGCAACGGCGCGGTCTACGTCGTCTGGGACAACCGCCTCAAGCGGGTCGACGACACGGACAGGGGCGACAACAACCCCCAGGACAAGATCGCCCCGGCCATCGTGCGCAAGGCGCTTCATCCGCCGCCGCACGTCACGACCCCGGACACGCTCCGCAGCGACGTGCTCGTCGTAGCGATCCGCTATCGGGGGCAGCTATTCGACTCCACACGGAACGACGGTCGCCACTTCGTGCTCGAGATGATCCAGCGCGTCAACGCTGTCACGGTCGCCGACGGCGTCGTGCGAAACGCATTCCTCTACGCCGCGCTGGTCGGCCTCGCCGTCGCGATGATGTTCGGGATCGCGCTCTCCTCGCGCCTGTTGCGCCGCCTGCGCCTGCTGCGCGACGCGAGCCGGTCGCTCGACGAGAGCGACCTGAGCGCGCTTCGCGTCCGCCAGGACGAGGTCCCCGATGAGATCGGCGAGCTCGCCCGCGGCTTCACGACGATGCACGAGCGGCTGCGCCAGCAGGAGCACGCCAGACGCGTGTTCGTGGCAACCGCATCGCATGAGTTGCGCACGCCGCTCACGTCGCTGGAAGGCACGCTCGAGCTGCTTGAGGAAGACCTCGAGCTCGAATCGGTCGATCTCACCGACGCGAGCCAGCGCGTCGCATCGGCTCGGCGGCAGGCGCGGCGGCTCAGCTCGCTCGCGAAGGACCTGCTCGACCTCAGCCGGATCGACGCGCAGCTCGAGTTGCGCAACGAGCCGGTCGAGCTGGGCGAGACCGCACGCGCAGTCGCCGCCGAGTTCGACCAGAGCGCCCGAGAGCGCGATGTCGCCGTGGTGCTCGACGAGGTCGGCGGACCGTCATGGGCGCAGGCCGACCCCGGCAGTGTCGCGCGCGTTGTGCGCATCCTGCTCGACAACGCCCTGCGCTTCGCACCGCCGCACACGACGATCAGCGTCCGCATCGGCGTTGCGCGCGACCGGCCGGCAATCGAGGTGACCGACGAGGGACCCGGCGTGCCGGGCGATGAACGGGAGCTGATCTTCGAACGCTTCCGGCGCGGGCGCAACAGCGGCGAGGGAAGTGGCTTCGGGCTCGGCCTGGCGATCGGATCCGAGCTGGCCACGCGGATGGGCGGACGACTGGAGCTGACCGACGACTCGCCTGGTGCGACCTTCCGCTTGAGCCTGCGGCCGGGCACGAGCGACGTCGCTGAGCTTGCAGGCTCCGCCTCCGGCCCTTCGTAGGATCACGGCCGCGGCGCAGCGGCTAGCCCGCTGCGCCCTTGGTGGGGCTTACCCGCTTGAAGGGGAGGCGAGGACCGTGTCGATGTGCGTGTCAATCACCTTCGCCAGCGCGATGGCGCCGCTCTGCGGGACAGGCTCACCTTCGGACGCGCCGGTCAAGTCGACGGTCCCCACCGTCGCGCCGTCGGCGAAAGCGACGATGACCGCCTGGTTCTCACGCTTGCGGTGCTTGGAGGTGGTCGTGATCGTGAGCGTTTCGACGAACGAGCTGCTGCCGATGTCCGCACTCCCGGCGCCGGTGAACTTGAAGTCCTTGGGCTTGAGGTGCTCGCTGGCCGGCGCGTTGGTGATGTCCTGGAGGATCAGGTCGTCGCGGCCCTGGCGAGTGCCGAGCTCCTCGGCCACGCCCGCAACGTAGTTGCCCGTGCTGGTCGTGCCAGGTGCGATTGCCACGTAGTCCTCCAGCCGTATCCCGTGCACCCCGTCGACCGTCTTGCGGGTCCTGCAGTCGCCCTGGTACGCGGCGCTGAACCCGGTCTGCGGCGTGACGTAGCCGACGTCGCCGAAGCCTTGGCAGTCGGCGCCGGACGGGAGGTCAGACGGCTGGATCACCATCAGCGCAAGGTTCGGTGTGCCGGGCGGCGGGCTGACCGCCGTAGCCAGAGCTGTGCCCGCGGCCCCGAGCAGGACGAGCACCCCCAACAGTCCAGCGAGCCGGCGACGGCCCCTCATGCGCTCCTCTCCCGGGTGGCGATGCCGGATTGCCCCCGATGACGCCTGCGGCCCATCCTACTAGCTGCCGCTCCTGGCGCCAATAGCAATACAGTTTCATCATCGCCAGCGCCGACGCCCCCTCCTCGACCAGCCCACCACCGCCGCAGCTCGTCACCGGCGTTGACTTCGTGGCGCTGCCAACACGCGACCTGGCCGGCGCCGAGGAGTTCTACGGCGTGACGCTCGGGCTCCACCAGTCGGTGCACATGCCGGAGCGCCACCACGCCGAGTTCGAGACCGGCAACCTGACGCTCAGCGTGATCAACGCGGAGGCGATGGGCCTGGAGCACCACCCATTGCGCCAGGCGATCGCCCTCCACGTGGATGATGTCGCGTCGGCGCGCGAGCAGCTGGAGAGCCGCGGCGTGCAGTTCGCCGGCGACACGTTCGACACGGGCGTGTGCCACATGGCGTTCTTCGCCGACCCCGACGGCAACGCGCTGATGCTGCACCACCGCTACGCGCCGCGCACGCACGCAACGTAGGTCCGACCCCCCGACCACACGCAGCCGACGACGGCACCGCAGCCCGACCGGCGCGCTCAGCCGGTCGTGCTCGTCACCTCATGCCCCTCGCGCGAGATCTCCACGTGCAGGATCGACCCGGTGAAGGTGTCGTCGTGGGTCGCACAGCCCGCACCGAAGCTCAGCACGGCCTTGTCGCTGTGCACCGAGTAGTAGCTCGCGAACAGCGATACCGTCCCTGTCGTGCCGTCCTGGCAGGTCTTGGCGCTGCTGCCGGTCACCGTCACCGGCAGCGTCAGTGCGACGCCCTTGAGACCCAGCCGCACAACCTCCGGCGACAGCTTGGACTTGCCCGCCACCTTCAGCACCATGTTCGCGTGCGGCACGCCGCCCTTGCGATCCTCGATGCAGATCGTGCCGTGTGCCTGGCCGCCCGACCAGCTGCCGTTCCCGCGCGTCCAGGACCAGTTGACGGCCGGGTTCGCGACCGACGGTGCGCCCAAGGCGCTGAACACCCACTGAACGGGGCCGGCCACGCTTGCCACGCTCGCCGGGCACTTGGAGCTGCCGTGCACCACGTTGCTCCCCGTCGAGCCGGTGTTTCCGCTGGCGCCGGTGTTGCCGCTGGTGCCGGTGTTGCCGCTGGTGCCCGTGTTCCCGCTCGCGCCGGTGGTCCCGGTCGAGCTCGTGCTGCCGGTCGCGCCCGCTCCCGCGGCGCCCGCCAGCACCGCAGCGCCGGCCAGCCCAAGCGCGATACCGACCACAGCCAACCGCTTCCTGATCGCCATGACTACTCCGCCTCCTCCTCGTCACCCGCGCTCGCGGCCTCGCCGCTGAGCACCCCAACCGGCTGTCCCGCGCGCGCCGGGCGCGTGCCCGCCGTCACCACGTCGTTCCAGCTGTAGAGCAGTGGAATCTGAAACCAACCCTGGCAGTGGGTTCGCATGTCGATCATCTCGGGGCCGTACCAGAACCGCTCCCAGTCGTCGTGCGAGGAGAACTCGAGCATCTGCAGCAGCTTGTAACGGTCGTCGCGACTGCGGTGGACGGCGAAGCCGGTTGCGCCGTAGCGCGTCGCTAGCGCAGATACGCGGACCAGCTCCGCCTCCAGCTGATCGCCGCGGAAGCCCGTTGCGTACCACGGGATGTGCACGACTCCTGCCACCAGATACCACCTCCGCGTGAACTGTTCATCGTCAGCTGCCTGCCCCGGCGAGCGTCGCGCGACGGGCAACGGTAGCGCAGCCTACCGTGCCCCGTCAACGGCTGCGAACGGCAGCTCGACGACCGTGGCGCTGGCCTGCGTCCCGCCCACCGCCAGCACGGCGCCCGGCTCGACCTCGCGGCGCACCAGCGCAAGCGCGACCACACCGAGCCGCGGCGAGATCGCGACCGCAGGCAGCACTCCCACCTCAACCTCGCCCTGACGAAGCTTCGCACCCGCCGGCGCCGGACCGGTCAGCAACAGCCCGCGCAGATGCCGGTTCGGCTTGCCCTTCCAGTAGAGCCGCGCCACGGTCTCCTGGCCTATGTAACAGCCCTTGGTGTATGACACCGCGCGTTCGTGGATGCCGGCCTCCTGGGGCATCGTCGTCTTGTCCAGCTCGGCTCCGAACCGCGCGATCCCGTGCTCGATCCGCACGCACTCGAACGTGGCGGCGCCGATCGGCACCGCGCCCGCGGCCTGCAGCGCAGCGCGCACGCGCTGATGCTCGCCAGCCGCGTAGCGCAGGTCGATGCCGAGCCGCGTGCGGATCGCGCGAACTTGCGCATCGCCGACCGCGCTGGCGACGTGGGCGTGCTCACCGGCCGGCGGAGCCGGCGCCATCAGCCGATCGCTGCCCGGTCCGACCAGCGAGGTGAGCCCGCACTCCAGCGTCCGCTTGTGCAGCTCCACCTGGTAGCCGATCCGGAACGCCATCAGCGCCTCGAACAGCGCCTGCAGGCAGACGCGTTCGGTGTCGAGCGCCAGCTCGTCGTCGGTCCGCAGGACGCGCACCTCCGCGAGCATCCGGCCCTTGGGCGTCAGCAGCGTGGCGTCGGCCCCCGCGCCGACGGCGATCCCGGCGATGTCGTTGGACAGCACCGAGTCGAGAAACGCCGCGCGGTCGAGGCCGCTCACGGCGAGCTTGCCGCGCTCCGAGCGGTCGATCTCCCCGACCCGCTCGGTCGCCGCGACGTACTCGGCGCCGTCGGGAATCAGCATGTCCTGCGGCGTTGCCACCGGCTCCGAGGATAGTGCCTGCACGATGGCCGCCGGCGAGCCGTATTTGGCGTGCCATAAACTCTGCGCTCCATGTCCTCCAAAGAAACGGTCCGCTCAGCGGCGGTCGAGGACTACGTCAAGGCGGTCTTCGCGCTCGAGGGCCGCAGCGAGGAGCCGGTGAGCACGACCGCGCTCGCGGAGCGTCTGGCGATCACCCCGGGCTCCGTCTCGGCGATGCTGCACAAGCTCGACGAGCTCGGCCTGATCACGCACGAGCCCTACCGCGGCGTGCGGCTCACCGACGCCGGTCGCCGCCTCGCGCTCGAGATCGTCCGTCATCACCGGCTGCTCGAGCTGTTCCTTGCCGAGACCCTCGAGATGTCCTGGGACCGTGTCCACGCCGAGGCGGAGGTGCTCGAGCACGTCCTCTCCGAGGACCTCGAGGCGCTGATCGCGGCCAAGCTCGGCAACCCGACGCTCGACCCCCACGGTGACCCGATCCCGTCCGCCGAGCTCCAGCTCGACGAGCCGCCGACGCGCAGCCTGGAGGCCCTCGAGCCGGGTGACCGCGGGCGCTTCGTGCGCGTGTCCGACTCCGACCCCGAGATGCTCCGCTACCTCGCGAGCTGCGGCATCGCCCCGGGCGCGCGCTTCGAGGTTCTCTCCCGCCAGCCGTTCGCCGGCCCGCTGTTCCTGCGCTTCGGCGAGCGCGACCAGACGATCGGTGGCGATCTCGCCCGCGCGATGCGCGTCGAGCTGGAAGCGCCGGCGCCGTGAAAGCACTCCCGGACGAGGAGCTCGCCGAGGTTGGGGGGGCGGTCGCTGAGGGGCAAGGCGCGGCTCTTCACGACGTGAGCGCCGGCCCCAGCCAGCTCGAGCAACTCCTCGCTCGTGGCCGGCTGCGCTCGACGCTGTGGATGCTCGGACCCGCGTTCGTCGCCTCGATCGCCTATGTCGACCCGGGGAACTTCGCGACCAACATCCGTGGCGGCGCGCAGTTCGGCTACCTCCTGCTGTGGGTCGTGCTGGTCGCCAACTTGATGGCGATGCTGGTCCAGTACCTCTCGGCGAAGCTCGGCATCGTCACCGACCAGTCGCTGCCGGAGGTCTGCCGTGAGCGCTTCCCGCGCTTCGTCACCTGGGGGTTGTGGGTGCAGGCCGAGCTGATGGCGATGGCGACCGATATCGCCGAGTTCCTCGGCGCCGCGATCGCGCTGAACCTGCTGTTCGGCGTGCCACTGTTCGCCGCCGGCCTGATGACCTGCGTCATCGCGTTCGCGATCCTCGGGCTGCAGACGCACGGCTTCCGCCGCTTCGAGCTGGCGATCACCGCGCTGCTGGGCATCATCCTGGCGGGCTTCCTCTATGAGACGCTGCGGATCGGCCCGTCGGTGCACGGCTCGCTGCGCGGACTGCTGCCGAGCCTGCACGGGTCGACCTCGCTGTACCTCGCGGTCGGCATCATGGGCGCGACGGTGATGCCGCACGTGATCTACCTGCACTCGGCGCTGACCAAGAACCGTGTGAGGTTGCGCAACGATCGTGAGCGCTCGCGGGTGCTGCGCTTCGAGCGCCTCGATGTGATCATCGCGCTGAGCCTCGCCGGTCTCGTCAACATGGCGATGCTCGCCGTGGCCGCGAAGCTGTTCCACACGCCTGCACTCGACGGCCTGCGCACGTTCCAGGCGGCCTATCACCACATCTCCACGCAGGTCAGCGGCTTCGCGGCGCTCGCCTTCGCGGTCGCGCTGCTGGCAAGTGGCGCGTCGTCCTCTGGGGTCGGTACCTACGCCGGCCAGGTCGTGATGGCCGGCTTCATCGACGTCAACATCCCACTGGTGGTGCGCCGCGCGGTGACGATGATCCCCGCGCTGATCGTCCTGGGGGTCGGCCTCAACGCGACGAGCGTGCTGATCCTCAGCCAGGTCGTCCTGTCGTTCGGCATCCCGCTCGCGCTGGTGCCGCTCGTGATGCTCACCGGCGACCGCGAGGTGATGGGCATCCACGTCAACCGCGCGCTGACCGCGCGCGTCGCCTGGCTTGTCGCCGGCTTGATCACCGCGCTCAACCTGGTCTTGATCTTCCAGACGTTCGGCGGCTGAGCGGGCTTCACGCGGGGGCGCGTCTGCGCGCCGCGAAGTGGACGCGGTCTGATCCCTCGGTCGGTGGAGCCCCGGTTTCGTCGCGCCGCTCGAGCACGGTGAAGCCGGCGGTGTCGAGTGCCGCCTCTATCTGTGGCAGCTCGACGCCCAGCTCGCCGATCCGCTCGTGGTGGCCGATGTAGCTGCCGTCGGCGTCCTGCTCGACGATCCAGACGTTCCAGATCGACAGCCCGTCGAGCGGCGGCTCGACGTTCTGGATCACGGTGGTGGCGCCGATCTGAGTGCTCCACGGCGCGAACTGCGCGATGTCGCGCAGCTTCTCGACCGTGTTGACGTCGAAGACGAACAGGCCGCCGTCGTGCAGGTGGGCGCGGGTGCACGCGAACAGCGCCTGCCACTGCTCGAAGCGCGTCAGGTGGTTGAGCGTGTCGAACACGCAGATCACGACGTCGAAGCGCTCGCCGAGATCGAAGGCGCTGATGTCGCCCTCGATCAGCCGTGCCGCCGGCGCCTTCGCTGCAGCGATCTCCAGCATCTGGGGCGAGCGATCGATGCCGGTCAGCCGGCCGATCCCGCCAAGCCCAACGAGCATCGCGCCGGTCCCGCAGCCCAACTCGAGCAGGGAGCTGGCGCCAGGGTGATACCGCTGCACGAGCGATATCACCCGCGCGCTCTTCGGCCGCGGGTCATCCATCGCCGCGTCATAGACGCGCGCGAAGTGGTTGTAGGTGTCGTTTGGGCGATTCATGTCAACCACTGGCGCGGCGGCCCGGCGCTCCCCTAAGCTGTGCGGCCATGGCGCTCACGGAAGCCTTCCAGGAGATCGTCGACTCGCTGCCGGACGACTGGACCGACCTCGAGCTCGACCTGCGGATCGCCGACGAGAAGCGCTACGTCGAGGCCGCCGTCGCGCTGGTCGTTTGCAACGCCCAGCCCTACTCCGAGCACGACTGGCACTGGCGCCTGATTGTGGCTCATCGCTTCGGCCACGCCGCCGCGGTTTCGGCGGTGCGCACGTCGCTGTCGCTGCTCGACGACGCCGAGATCGCCGGCGAGATCGTCGTGCGCGAGGTGCGCGAGGGTCGCGTCCCGATCGAGCCGACGTGGGACCGTCCGCGCTCGCTGCGCGACGAGCTGCGCCAGATCAACGCGCAGTAGCGAGCAACGCGGCCAGCAGCGCCGGGCCCTCGCGGGCGATCCGCGAGCGCGGCACGACAACCTCGATGCCGGCGGAGAGCGCCCGCTCGCGGACGCCCGGCTCGACGTGCGAGAAGAACGCGAGCGTCGGCGGATGGCCGGCGGCGAGCAGCGCGATCCGCGCGTCGGGCTCGTGCGTGAGGTCGGCGACGAGCGCGTCGGCCGCCAGATCGGCGGTCGGGCCGAGCGTCACGGTGTGGCCCGCGGACGCGAGATCGGCCGCCAGCCGCGAGCCGAACAAGAGGTCGTCGGTGAGAAGATGAACGTGCGCCACTGCCGGGAGAGAATACGAGGCGGACACGAGACTGGAGTCATTCCAGAATAGTGCTAGGTTCTGGGCGTGCCCGAGGTTCAGACCGGGGAGGACGAGCTCCGTGCCGCGGGACTGCGCGTGACCGATCAGCGGCTTGCCGTGCTGGCCGCGGCGCGCGCCGGCGACCACGCCACGGTCGAGCTGATCGCCGAGGGCGCCCGGGCGCAGCTCGGCTCGATCTCAACCCAGGCCGTGTACGACGTGCTCGCAGCGTTTGCGCGTGCCGGGCTGGTACGCCGGCTCGAGCCGGCCGGCAGCCCGGCACGCTTCGAGACCCGCGTCGGCGACAACCACCACCACATCGTCTGCCGCTCCTGTGGTGTCGCAGTCGACGTCGACTGCGCTGTCGGCGCCGCCCCGTGCCTGGAGCCGGCCGCCAGCCACGGCTTCACGCTCGACGAGGCCGAAGTCACCTTCTGGGGCGTCTGCCCCGATTGTCAGTCGCGCACGTCAGCCGACGCGCGCCAACCACACCGCCAAGGAGTGAGCAGTGAGCGACAAGCGCCCGCCCCACACGACCACTGACGCCGGCATCCCCGCGCCGAGCGACGAGCATTCGCTGAGCGCGGGTCCCAACGGTCCCCTGCTGCTGCAGGACCACTACCTGGTCCAGAAGATGGCGCAGTTCAATCGCGAGCGCGTCCCCGAGCGCGTCGTGCACGCGCGCGGCTACGGGGCCCACGGCTTCTTCGAGGTGACCGAGGACGTCACCCAGTGGACGAGCGCCGCGTTCCTCTCCAAGGTCGGCAAGCGCACCGACGTGTTCGCGCGCTTCTCGACCGTCGCCGGCGAGCTTGGATCCCCCGACACCGTGCGCGACCCGCGCGGCTTCGCGTTGAAGTTCTACACCGAGGAGGGCAACTACGACCTCGTCGGCAACAACACGCCGATCTTCTTCATCCGCGACCCCTCGAAGTTCTCCGACTTCATCCACTCACAGAAGCGAATGGGCGACACCGGCCTGCGCTCCAACAACGCCCAGTGGGACTTCTGGTCGCTCTCGCCGGAGTCCTACCACCAGGTCTCCTTCCTGTTCTCCGATCGCGGCACGCCACGCACGCTGCGCAACATGAACGGCTATGGCAGCCACACCTTCATGTGGATCAACAAGGGCGGCGAGCGGGTCTGGGTCAAGTACCACTTCAAGACCGAGCAGGGCATCGAGTGCTTCACCGCCGACGAGGCCGCCGCGATGGTCGCCCAGGACGCCGACTTCCATCGCCGCGACCTGTTCGAGACGCTCGCCCGCGGCGAGGAGGCAGCCTGGCGTCTGGAGATGCAGATCATGCCCTTCGAGGATGCCGCGAGCTACCGTTTCAACCCGTTCGATCTGACGAAGGTCTGGCCGCATTCGGACTACCCGCCGATCACCGTCGGGCGGCTCGTGCTGAACCGCAACCCGGAGAACTTCTTCGCCGAAGTCGAGCAGGCTGCGTTCGAGCCGTCGAACATGGTTCCGGGCATCGGTCCGAGCCCGGACCGGATGCTGCTCGGACGGCTGTTCAGCTACCCCGACACGCACCGCCACCGGATCGGGCCGAACTACCAGCAGCTGCCGATCAATCGCCCGCGCAACGAGGTGCACAGCTACAACAAGGACGGCGCGATGCGCTACGAGCACAGCGGCGGAGCGCCGGTCTACGCGCCGAACAGCTACGGCGGGCCGGCGGCCGATCCGCTGCGCTACATCGAGCCCTCCTGGGATGCGACCGGGGAGATCGTCCGCACCGCGCAGGAGCTCCATCGCGACGACGACGACTACGGCCAGGCAGGCGGGCTGTACCGCGACGTGCTCTCAGAGCGCGATCGCGCCAACCTCGCCTCGAACCTGATCGGGCACATCGGCGACGGCGTTGACCACGACGTGCAGGTCCGCGCGGTCGAGCATTGGTACAAGGTCGACGCCGAGCTGGGCGGTCAGCTCGCCGCGGGCCTCGGCCTCAGCGGCGTTGCGACCAACGGTGGCGGCGCGGCAGCGAAGGCCACGCGCGCCTGACGCCACTGCCCGTAGGTCCCGGCTGGCACGCCCAGCCGGGACCTACGCATCTCAGCCGGGCCGGCGGTCAGCCATCGCGAGTGACTGTGAGGCTCGAGGGCCAGCCATTCTCGCCAAGGTGGTGTGCACCGTTCCATGCCACGACCGTGTATGCGTGCGTGCTGCCGGCGCACTTGACGCTCAGCGTGTAGGTGTTGCGGCTCGCCGTTCCGTCGCCGTATACGGAGATCTCGACCTTGGCCGGGCCTGTGATCGATGCCTGTCTCGTGCTGAACGAGAGGTCGGTTGGCGGGGGTCCGTGGACGCTGGTCCAATGTCCGCACACGTCGGCGATGTAGTACCGGCGCACAATGCCGGCGCCGCTCAAGCTGACCGTCGCCGGAGTTGGCGCGATCGTTTCGCAGTCGCCAGTGAACTTCAGTATCGCCATGCCCTCTCGCGGAGGACTCGTGACCATCTGCACGCCGGGGGGCACGCCGTTGCTGAGAATCGTGATCGGGGTCGAGGTGAGGATGCCTCGGCAGGTTGTCCCGCTATCGAGCTGCCACTGGACCGTGACTGTTGCCGATCCGCCTGACGCCGGCACTGGAACGCCGGCCTGTGCAACCTCGTTGGTGTGGGAGTGGCGGTTCAAGGCGAGCGGCACCGATGCGCCGGTCACACCCGCGGAGTCGGTGGTAGTCGCGGTCGCCGTGAAGGTCGCGTCGTGCGCGACTGGACCTCCCGTCACGACGGCCAGCGCCCGCCGTCCACCGACCAGCTCGGGCGGCGTGTCGAGCGAGAAGGCGTAGCCGTCGCAGGGAAGCGTGGCGAGGGCGGTCACCGAGGCGGAGGCGCTGGCGGCGTCGGGCGCGAGGCCGTTGACATAGCCGCACAGCGTGTAGGTCCCGGCGCTGGCCAGCGCCAGGTACGCGGTGACGCTGTAGGACCCCGGACCCGATACGTCGGCGACTGCTCCCGTATCCGATGCGTAGTCGATTCTCGCCTGCAGGAAGGTGGCGTCGCAGCTGACATCGCCCGGCACGGCGAACACGTAGATCAGCACCGTGCCGGCGTCGTTCGTCGTGCCGATGAGCACCAGGGGGATCTCGCTGTTGGTTTCGATCGCCGACGGTGGCACGATCGTCAGCGTGTCAGCGGAGCTGCTCGCGTCCGCGAAGGCAAGCGGCGCGGCGAGCGCCAAAGCGGCACCACCCACGAGGATGCAGCAACGCAGCAGGCCTACGAGCGTGCCAGAGCGTGCTTGCCGATTGTTCCAAGAATCCACGTGAGCGTTAACGATAGGCCCGCGTGGATGTCTCTACGCCAGCTGTTCTGCGACTGCTCCGTCGATCAGCGCCCGTGTGAGCAGCGACTCCGCGAGGGCGATGCGCACCGGCGTCTCGGGGTTGCGTGCGCCCATCTGGAAGCCGGGTCGCGGCTTGATGTAGATCGTCAGCACGAGCTCGTTCTCGTCGATGTACAGGTCTGGTTCCAGGACGCGACGGCTGGCGCTCTGACCACTCGCGAACGTGCGCTCGGTCACGAGTATCCGCAGCTCCGTGTCGCCGGGCTGGGGCTCGTGCGTCGGGTCGGGGCGCCACGACGACGCGCGGATGCCGTCGCGCGTTGCGCGCAGCTCCCCGGCGGTGCTTGCTGCGAGGCAGGTCCACGTGTCGCGGCGCGTGTCGCGCTTGGTCGCCACCGTCACGAGCTGGGGCGGACGGCCACGGCCGAACAGCGCCTCGTCGGCGGTCCGCGCTAGCTCGCGCCAGCCGGCGATCGGGATCGACCGCCCGCTCAGCAGCGACATCAGCGCAGCCACCGCGGGATCCGCCGCGTCGAGCGCGACCGGATCGGCAGTCAGCGCAGCCGGTGGGAACGGCAGGCCGGCGCCGTCGCTGACGAGCGCGGGCAGGCGTGGCGCGGCGCGCGGCTCGAGCACGGGCGCGCGTTTCCAGTCCCGCTCGCTCGGTGGCTTGGGTTCGCGCACCGGTCCGAGGCTAGCGGCGATTGGCGCCGGGCGCCGCCAGCCTGCGGGCTAGCCGGTGACCGACGTGATGAACCCGACATCCGGGGGGGTTAGGCAGTAGCGACGGCCACCTTCGATGTGGAGCGGTTGGAGCTCGTCGACGCACCACCAGGCGTAGGGCTTGGTGCCCTGCCAGATGGCCGCTCCCGGCGCGAATTGCGTCGTCATCACCGTGAAGACGTGCGTCTTCCCGTCGTACTTCACGGTAACGGCATAGGCGTAGCTGCCCACTAGACCGCCACCTCCCCACAGCTCGAGCGTCGCCGCCCTCTCGAGGGACGTGTTGCGGCCTCTGACCCACCCGCGATGGGTGGTCACCTGAAGATCGGCGAGCAATGACGATGTGGTTCCCGGATCGCGCCACTGCTTGCACACGTCGGGAATGAACAGCCGCACGGCGAGCCCGGGACCGCTGAGCGTCACGGTGGCGGCGCTCGGCGTGATGTCCTCGCAGTTCCCGGTGAACTCGAGCGTCGCCTCGTCCTCCCGCAACTCGCTCGCATCCATGCGCACGCCGGCGCGGACGCCGCTGTTCGTGACCGTGATCGGGTTCGAGGTGATGGTTTGCGTGCAGGTCGACCCGTCGGGGGCGTTGAGCGTCACCGGCAGCGTGATGAAGTACGGGCTGCCAGCCACCGGCGGCGCAGCAAACGTGCCCTCCGCTGTGGCTTGGGTGTACGGGTTGGGGGACAGCGATACCGGCAGCGACAGCGTCCCCGAAGAATTGGTGAGGGTGGCGGCGGGAGCGATGCCGCCGGCGGCACTCGGGCTGTACGGCCCACTCACGACGACCAGGCCAGTGCGCACGGCAAGCAGCTGCGACGGCCCGCTGACCGAGAAGGGCGAGCTTACGAAGCAGGCCGCGGGCACGGTTGTCGTGGTTGCGGGCGCTGTGATCACGGTGCCGTCACTCGTCGCGAGGTAGCCGCACAGCAGGTAGGTTCCGGCGTCGTTGATCGTGATCGGGACGGTCGTGGCGAACGCGCCTGGACCGGAGACCGATGCTGTGCCTTGCCCGTCGAGCGAGTAGTCGGTCTGCGCTTGGGAGAGCGAGGCGTCGCACGTCGACGCGCCCGGGATCGCGTACACCGTGATCGAGTCCGGGCCCGCGTCGGCGATCGTGCCGGTGAGCGCCAGCGCGAACGGCATGCTCGGCGTGGCGGGCGGCGTGATCGTGAGCGTGTCGGTGGACGCGTTGTCGCCGGCGGCCAGTGAAACGGGTGCCGCCAGCACGACCGCGGCCAGGCACGCCATCACTCCCAGTCGTCTCACCTCCGCCTCCTGGCGCAAGCGCTTCGTTGTCAGATTAACGGTGAGGTGCCTGCGAGGTTGCGCAGACCCGCGCGTTGCGCCGGCGGCTGCTAGGTGAAGAGGTCGTCTTCGCGCCGGCGGATCAATGCCGTGGCCCCCGGCCCGTCCTCGCGCCGCACGTGATGACCAAGCCCGCTGACGATCACGACCGGCTCGCCCGAGTCCTTGGCGCGTGCGAGGTCGGCCGCCGCGGCGATCGCGTCGGCGATCGCGATCACGCTGGCGTGGAGCTCGCGGCCGCGCCGGTCGTGGCGGCCGCGCCAGTCGTCGAGCGGGGCGAGACCGGCGCAGCCGATCGCCGTGTCGAGCTGTCCGAGACGCCACGCGCGCCCGAAGCTGTCGGTGATCAGCACCGCCGGCGACTGGCCCGAGCGCTCGCGCAGCGCTGCTCGCAGCGCTCGCGCCGAGCCGTCGGGGTCGCGCGGCAGCAGCACGAGCGTGCCGTCATCGGGCGCGTTTGACGCATCGATGCCGGCGTTGGCGCAAACGAAGCCGTGACGGGTGCGCACGATCAGGACGCCGCGCTCGGTGCGTACGAGCTCGACCGCCTCGTCGAGGATCGCCTGCATGTGGCGGGCGTCCTTGCCGTGTGCGGCGGCCAGCTCGATCGCGCGTGGGCTCGGTTCGATCGAGGCGAGCGCGCGGACCCGGCCCTCGGCCTTCGAGATCGCCTTGTGTGCTACGACGACGACCTCCTCGTCGGTCGGCTGCTCGCCTGCGGCGAGGACCAGCTCGGCGATGTCGGTCCCGGCGGTGATCTCCCCGAGCCCGCTGACCGCCCGGGCGGCGAGCGCGCCCATCAGCATTCCCCTGCGAGGCCAGCGAGAGCCGCGCGCGTGTGCGGTGCGCGCTCGCTTGGTCCCGCGAGCAGTGCCGCGAGGTCCTCCGGCGTGTCGATGTCGAGCAGCAGCGTCGCCGGCCGGGCGACATCGCAGCGCACCCCGGCCTGGGCGGCGAGCGCGCGATGGCGTTCGAAGCTGCCGGGCCCGAATGCCGGGTCGATGACGTCGGGTGGCGTCAGCAGCAGCGCGTTGGTGCCGGTGCCATGACGGTCCGGAACGATCACCACGCTTGGAGTCGGGTCGGACGGCGCTTGCAGCAGCGCCGACAGCTCGTCGATGTCGAGCGCCGGGCAGTCGCCGGGCACGAGCAGCACCCGCTCAACGCCCCCATCCAGCGCATAGGAGATGCCGGCGCCCGCCGCCGTGCTTTGGCCGGCCTCGTGGACGTCTGTGCGCACCTGCGCCCCAAGCTGACCGGCCAGCTTGGCGATCAGCGGCTCGTTGGTTACGACCAGCACCTCGCTGAGGCCCGGAGCGGCAACGAGCGCGCCGAGCACGTCCTCGACCATCGCTCGGGCGACCGTCGCGCGCTGAGCCGGAGGGAACCGCTCGCTCAGCCGTTGCTTGGCGAGGGCGAACCGCTTGACCGGAACGATCGCCAGCGTGCGCATCACACTAGGCGGCGGCACCGAGCGAATCAGTCAACTCGAGCGCGCTCTGCGCGACCGCGCGTCGCTGATCGGCATTCGACATCAGCGTGGGGGCGCGCAGCGACGGGAGGCCGTCAACGGCTTCGTCGCTCAACAGACCGTCGAGCAGGCCGTCGTAGTAGCTGACCACGCCGCCGGCGTCGGCCGGCTGCCCCGCCCAGTGCAGGCATGCCGCCGTCGGGCCCTTCAGCACCTCGCCACCGACGATCGGGCTGACGGCGACGACGGGTGCCGCGGCGGCAGCCAGTGCCTCGCGCATCCCGCGCAGCGCGAGGATCGGGCCGATCGAGATGACCGGGTTGGATGGTCCGACGATGATCGCGCGAGCATCCGCCAGCGCCTCCAGCACGGCGGGCGTGGGCGTCGCCTCGCTCGCTCCGGCGAGCTCGACCGCCTCGATTGGTGCGTTGCCGCGTAGGCGAATCATGAACTCCTGCAGGCCGATCCAGCGGTCGCCGGTGCGGATCCGCGTAGCCACCGGGTCGTCACTCATCGGCAGCACCCGCGCATTCACCCCGAGCGCGCTCACCAGGCGGCCGTGAGCGTCGGTCAGGCTGAGGCCCTGATCGAGCAGCCGTCGGCGTTCGAGGCACAGCGCGAGGTCGCGATCACCGAGGTTGAACCAGACGTCCACGCCAAGCTCTCGCAGCATCTCCATCGCGGCGAAGCTGTCGCCGGCGAGGCCCCAACCGCGCTCGTCGATTCGGTCGCAGAGCCAGTAGGTGATCAGGTCCGGGTCAGGGGACACGTGAGCGCCGTAGATCTCCACGTCGTCGCCGGTGTTGGCGACCACCACGAGCTCCTCGCCGAGGATCTCGTAGAGGCCGCGCGCGAGCTTCGCGCCGCCGGTCCCGCCGGACAGTAGGACGACGCTCACCAGAGCGTCTCCGGCAGAGCGGTGATGCGGATGCCGGCGTGCGTCTTGTGGCGGGCGTTGACGGCGATCAGCAGCGCCGTCAGCGACTCGGTGATCCGGGCCATCTCGAGGCGGCCGCAGTCAACGCTCCGCAGCCCGGCGATCCGGTCGATCAGCGTCGCGACGCGCTGCTTGTCGGGGCGGCGGTCGCCGCAGATCAGCACGTCCTCGTCCAGCTTGCGGTCGAGCTTGCCGAGCGTCGCTGCGCTGACGGTGTGTAGGGCTGCGATGACGGTCACCCCGTCGTCCACCATCTCCTGAGCCTGCTGGGCCGCGGAGCCCTGCCAGACACCCAGCATGCGGGTTGCCTTGCCGCTCACGGCGGCGGCCAGCGGCACCGTTGTGTCGATCACGAGCTGGCCCGCGCGCAGCGCGCCTCTG
Organism: Solirubrobacteraceae bacterium; assembly: GCA_049512455.1. Lineage (GTDB taxonomy): Bacteria > Actinomycetota > Thermoleophilia > Solirubrobacterales > Solirubrobacteraceae > Palsa-513. The sequence continues at coordinate 30,767 of JBEKXB010000023.1, forward strand.
AGGTTCGTCAGCGTCTCCGAGTGATTGCGGAACGGCACGCAGAGCACGACCAGCTCGTTGGCGGCGCCGGCAACAGCGTTCTCGAGTCCTGCGAAGCGCGCATCCGGGACGAGGGCGTGTGCGCGATAGGCTGCCTCGCGGGCCCGTCCCGCGTCGCGCGAGCCGATCGTCACATCGACGCCGGCTGCGCCGAGACGCAGTGCCAGGCCGAACCCGAGCGCTCCGCTCGCGCCGATGATCGTGACCGATGTGTCCTGGGCCGGCAAGCGGGCGGAGTATAGGCCGAGCGTCGCGTCTGCTCAGGCGCGCACGGCAGCCGCGGCGTGGGCCTCGCACGCGCCCGGCCTCGCGTGGCCAGACCGACGGGCGCAAGGTAATCTGGGCGCGCGCATGGAGGAGACAGACCCGCAAGAGCTGCTCGCGCTCGCCAGCGAGGCGGCGGTCGCGGCTGGCGAGCTACTGCGTGAGCGCTTCGAGGCGGGACCGGAGCGCAACGTGGTGTCCAAGACGACACCGACCGATCTCGTCAGCGACGCCGATCTCGCTTCGCAGCGAGCAATCCGCGCGCTGATCGGCTCGCGCAGGCCCGACGACGGGTTCCTCGGCGAGGAGGACGGAGCCGACGTCCGCGGATCGAGCGGGTTGCAATGGGTTGTCGATCCGTTGGACGGGACGATCAACTTCCTTTTCGGGATCCCTCACTGGTGTGTCAGCGTCGCCGCCAATGACCCGCGCGGCACGCTCGTCGGTGTCGTCCATGACCCGATTGCCGGCGAGACGTTCACGGCGGTGCGCGGCGAGCGGTCCGAGCTGGATGGCGTTGCGATCGACACCGCAGCCGGGCGCGGCGGGACCCTGGCGGAGGCGCTCGTCGCCACCGGCTTCGCCTACGACGCTGGCGTACGCGCCGCTCAGGGTGAGGTGCTTGCGCGCCTGATCGGCAGTGTCCGTGACATCCGTCGGGCCGGGTCGGCGGCACTCGACCTCGCCTGGACCGCCACTCGACGCTGCGACGCCTTCTACGAGCGCGGCGTCAAGCCGTGGGACATCGCCGCGGGAGTCCTGCTGTGCCAATCAGCGGGCTTGCAAGCGCGCGAGTTGGAGCCGCGCGGGCACCTTCCGTCCGGGATCGCCGTCGCGCCGCCGTCCCTGCTCGAGCCGTTGCTGGCACTGGTGGGATGAGTGCAGGCCGGTCGCCGATCCGGCCGATACCCGGGGGGGGATTCGAACCCCCAAGCTGTTACCAGCGGCGGTTCTTGAGACCGCTCCCTTTACCAATTTGGGCACCCGGGCGAGGGTTTGGAGATCGTAGTATCGCTGGCTGCTCACACGGCGCGTTTCGTGCCTCTGATGATCTTCTGATGATGTCGAGTGGCTTGGCCAGCGTCGCTGCCAGCCGGAAGCGGCGGGTTTGCTTGAGTGCCTGCAGCTGTGCCTCGGCCTCCCGTAGCTGCGTTTGGGTCGCCTCCGTCGCCGCGAGCCAGCGCTCGCGCTCGTCGCGGAGCAGCGCTGCCCACTCCTTGCTCTCCACGCGGTAGCGCTCCGCGCTCCACTCAGCGCGCAGCTGTGCCTCTGCCAGAACCGTTAGAGCACGCATCGCTGAGGGGTCGTCGGGCGGCCGGCCCGGCGCCAAGCGGCTGATCAAGCCGACGAGCTCGCTGACGTGATCGCGTGCGTCGTGGTTAGCGCGGGTGAGGTCCTGTCCCTCCAGGCCGAGCTCCGGCCGGTATCCCTCCAGCTCGGCGCGGAGCCGGTCGAGCTCCGGAGCGATCCGGCTCCCCGTGACGGCGAAGCCGCCGGCCTCGAGACGCGGGTATGACTCGGCGGTGACCCAGCCCTCCGTTCCGGAGTGATCGTGCACGAATACGGGGCGACCGCACGCCATTCCCTCGAGCGCCGAGCGACCGTAGCCGACGACCACGTCGGCCTGCGCGATCGCCTTCGCCACGTCGAACGTTGCGTGCTCGCCGCCCGCCTCCCGCCAGCTCAGGTGTGCATCCGACCACGCCTCGCGGAGCAGCTCGCCTCTGCCATCGATACGCGAGTGATAGTTGCCAAGCAGCAGCACGCGCCGCGGCCGGGCGGCAGGGGCACCGCGCGAACTAAAGCGACGGAGGTCCACGGGCTGTCGCAAACGAACCACCTCGCCGGCACCCACGCAGGACGAGGCACGCGCGAAGTGCACGTCGTTCAACGTCACAGTCGCGGCTACAACGCCCGGGAGCGGAGGTGGGAGGCAAAGCTCGTCCGTGCAGTGAACGACGAACACCCGCACGGCGCGCGGATAGCGCTGCGCCAGCTCCAGCGCCAGGGGACGGTCGATCCCGATGATCACGCCATCGGCGATCTCCGGGAGCTCGTGCGCTGTGCGGGCCACTGGCAGCCCGCTTTCTCGCGCTACGTCGGCCAGCGCGCCGATCTCGCGCGAATACAGCGTGACTGTGTGACCGAGCCGCGCCAGGTGCTCAGCGATCGTCAGCGCGTACGACTGCGCACCGCCCGGGTTGGCAAGGTTGTGGGTGGCTACGACCAGCTCCATCGGCTCAAACGGGCAGCGCGCGCAGCGCAGCGCGTGCAACCTCGCGGTCATCCAGCTGACGCACAGCTCCCGTGCGGTCGAGGATCAGCCTCCCCAACGCACCGAGCCCGAGCGCGAGCACCACGTCTCCGGCAGAGGCCACTGCCACTGCCCGCCAGATCGCGGCCTCGCGGTCGAGGATGATCTCCAGCGTGCCGCCCTCGCCGGCGGCAGCGATCAGCTCCTGCAGGCGGGGAATGCGGGGATCTCCGGCTGTTGTGCCGGTCGTCAGGATGAGGTGGTCGCTCAGGGCGCGCACCAGCCTTCCACTCTCGCGTGCCTTGTCCGGATCGCGGACGCCGACGGCACCAAAGACGGTGATCAGTGCCCCCGTTCCCCGTGCGGCGAGGATCGACCGAACCGCGGAGAGCGCCTGGTAGATCCCGTCGGGAGTGTGGGCGTAGTCGACGACGACATCGAAAGGCCGGTCGTTGTCGATCACCTCCCACCTGCCGGGCGGCGCCTTGACATGCGAGAGGGCGTCGGCGCTCGCGCGCGCTGGGAAGCCAAGCGCGTGGCCGACGGCCAAGGCGGCCGCCACGTTGCGCGCGTTGTGCTCACCCGGTAGCTGGGTCTCGAGCTCGACGACTCCTCGGGGCGTGCACAGGCGCAGCGCGGCCGTGCGTATGTCCCAACTCGCTGCTTCGACGCGCATGTCGGCGTCGGCTGCGAAGCCATAGGTCACGACGGCGCCACCGGCGGTGCCCACCTCGCCTGCGAGTCCGCGTCCAAATGGGTCGTCAATGTTGATGATCGACGTGCCGGCCGTTCGCTCGCTGCCGATGAACATGCCTCGCTTGGCGGCGCCGTATCGCTCCATCGTACGGTGGCGGGCCAGGTGCTCGAGCGTCAGGTTTGTGAAGACGGCGACGTCGGGTTGAAACGAAGGCGAAGCCTCGAGCTGGAAGCTGGAGGCCTCGCACACCACCCAGCCGTCGGCGGCGATCCCGGAGAGGGGCGGACCAAACTCGGTGTTGCCCGCGCTGCTGGCGCGCTCGCCGGCCGCGTGGAGAACTTCGAGCACAAGGGCGCACGTTGTCGACTTGCCGTTGGTGCCTGTGACGGCGACCATCGGGGCGTCCGACAGTCGCCAGCCGAGCTCCAGCTCGTCGAGCACCTGAACGCCGTTGACCCGTGCGGCTCGCAACAGCGGGATGTCAGGGTAGATACCAGGGCTCTTGATGATCGTGACGTTGGGCCCTGCCTTGCTCAGCGCATCGAGGCCGTCTCCTCCGAGCACGACTTCAACGCCGGTCCGGCGGGCGGTGCGCGCTCCGGCACGGGTGAGCGGAGTGCTCGCCTCATCCCATGCCACGACACGCTCGGCTGCCGGATGCCGGCTGAGGGCCGCGAGCGCCGCGGTCCCGGCGCGGCCGAGGCCCGCTACCAGATAAGCGCTGCACGGCAGTGGCGGGCGACCGGTCATCTCCGGACGGTCCCGGGGCCAGCCCCGGCCCGGCGGGACTGAGGGCCGCTGACGAGCCGATCGGCTATCGCGGCCGCGATCGGCATGCCGGTGGTCTGCTGCACCCAGGCCCACTGTCCGGCCGCGTTGATCTCCAGGAACACCGTCTCGCCGTCCGGTGTGACGATCAGGTCCAGGCCGGCGAGCTCCAGCCCAAGCCGGCGTGTGAGAGCTCGGCACCGCTTTGCGGCGACGGGGTCGAGTTGATGGGGCTTGTGCTCGACCGCCTCACGGCCTGCCGCGCGCCAGTCGATCCGGGCATCCGCGTTGTCCTGCGACTCGATCCGGCAGGCGAAGATCTGATCGCCGACGACCGTCACCCGCAGATCGAACGCCTTGTCGAGGTGGCGCTGATAGATCGCGGGACAGGCGCTGATCGCGTCATCCCGCCCAACGGCGGATTCGTCGAGCAGCGTGGTGAAGATCGCGTACTGCTCTTCGCCGTTGGTGGTCTCGATCTGGCCGCCGGCGAGCTTGGCGACCATCTGGCCGTTCCACGCGCGGAAGAGGTCCCTGACCTCCTGCGGGTCGCTGGTGATCCGCGTCTCGGGCACCGTGAAGCCCTCACGTACAGCCAGCGCAAGTTGCAGCGGCTTGTGCCTGGCCAAGCGGTTCGCATGCGGATGATTGATCCAGAAGGCGTCAAGCGAGAGCAGGGCTCCGTCGAGCGCGGCCAGCAGCTCCGATTCCGCCATCTCGCGGGCCCGCGGGTCGGCGACGGCAGGCGCCTGGGGCCGGCGGCGGTGGCGGTACAGGACCGCCGTGATGTCCTCTGAGCGAACGACCTCGTCGCCGAGGCGCAGCTGCGCCCCCGCGCGGGCCTCAGACGCAGCGAACGTCAGTGAGGCGTCAGCGGGATAACGCTCCGTGTCAAAGCGAACTGCTGGCACGCCGCGTGCCAGCAGTTCGCTCATGACGAGCGGAACGTGGTCGTCCCGGCCGTGCGTGACGACCAGGACGGTGCCGATGCCTTCCGGCCTGGCGGCTATTTGATGTCGCGCTCTGTATCTGTGCCCGCGTACTGCTCCACGATTGCGGGCGCGAGCGGCCGGCGCTGGTCCCACAGCAGCGGCGTCGCGGGCGTAATCGTGGTCGGGCGTGAAGCGTCTGTGTTGCTCATTAGCGTCCCCCTTGGTTGGGAAAGAATGTTGACTGTAGCACCGCCGAATCGCAGCGGATGGGGATCGCTGGACGCTGACGGGCGGGCGAAAGAGCGGCGAGATCGTAGTATCACGGGCGATCTGCGGGCGTGGTGGAATTGGCAGACACGCCGGCCTTAGGAGCCGGTGGGCGCAAGCCCTTGGGGGTTCAAGTCCCTCCGCCCGCACCATACGTTGGACGTTCGAACCTCCACGGTCCGCAAGGGCCGTGGAGGTTTCGCTTTCCGGCTGGTCGACCTCCGCCGTCCTGCCGGCCGACATGTCATCGACGAGGTCCCCGGTCAGCAGCTCGGCGAACGGCGAGGCGAGCTCGATGTCGGACACCCTTTCCCGGTCTATCCAGATGCGGGCGAAGATGGCCTGATTGAAGAGCCGTCGTGTCTGTGGCGCCGCCATCATGTAGGCCGCCTGGATGCGGTCGGTCAGGCCGAGCGCGACATCGAGCCGCTCAAGGGTCCGGCCGTGATCGACCTGGAGCTCGACCTGACGTTGCTCAGCGGCCACGCGCTCGCGCCGTATGCGCTGCTGCTCTTCGGCGAACAGCTCATCGGAGATGTTGTCGGCATAGTGGGCCTGGAGCAGCTTTTTCTCTTGGCGAGCAAGCCTGGCGAGATTCTCGATGACCTGTTGGCGCTCAGGTTCGGCGAGTTCGTCGAGGGTCGCGACATAGGTGCGCACGGCGGTGCGGATTTGCTCGCGTCGGCTCTCGGAGAGCTGGATGCGGGCATACTCGTCTTCGACTGCACGCTCGACGGCTTCGATGCGGTGGTAGGGCTGCGAGCAGGTGCGCTTTTGCCGGCCGCTGCAAAGGAAGTACTCGAAGGTCCCGCCGGCCTGACCTTTGACGCGCGTGTAGATCAGCCGCCCTTCGCATTCGCCGCAGTACACCGAGCCGCGAAGGTAGTTGTGGTGGCGCCAGCAGCGCTCGCCGGACTTCCGTTGCGCTGCAAGCACCTCTTGAACCTGCTGGAACGTGGCTTCGTCGACCAAGGGGCTGTGTCGCCCTTGGCTGGCTTTGCCCGCGTAGCGCACGATGCCGAGGTAGTAGTCGCTTCGCAGCATGCTGCTCAGCCGGTTGACGCCGAGCGGGGTCAGCGGCTGACCGCGCCGCGGCCGGTTGCGCAGGCCGCGTGATTCGAGGATGCCGGACAGTTCCGATAGCGAATAGTCGCCAGTGGCGTACAGCCGAAACGCGCAGGTCACGAGCGGTCCGCGTTCAGGGTCGACGGCGATCGTGCGGATTTCGCGCCCGTCGACGATCTCGCGAACGTTGAGGTAGCCGATTGGCGCCCGGTGCGGCGTGCCGCCACGGCGGGCCTTCTCGGTCGTGCCCTTCATCACCTCGGCCGCCAGGTTCATTGAATAGAACTCGGCGATTGACGCCATGATGCCGTGAAGCAACATCCCCGATGGCGTCTCGTCGATGTTCTCGGAGACCGACACTAGCGTCGCACCGGAGCTGCGGATCGCCTCCAGGATGATTGAGTCGTCGGCGCGCTTGCGTGCGAGTCGGTCGACCTTGTGCACGATCACGTAGTCGATGTCGCCCTCGCCGACCCGGGCGAGCATGGAGGTGAGGGCAGCACGTCGGCGCGTTGACGTGCCGGACTCACCCCGCTCGACGTAGACCTCGACCACCTCGGCTCCGAGGCTCACCGCTTTACGCTCGCATGCCGCTCGCTGCGCGGGGAGCGAGTACCCCTCGCTGTCATAGTCCTTGTCGGCCTGCGCCGTTGAGGACACGCGCAGATAGCTGAGCGCCTTCTTGCTTGGCGGCTCGCTCGCCGCCGATGTGGCACTGGCTATCGCGTTGGCCAGCACCCCGCTGCGTGCTCGGCCGCTCATCGGCGGCCCCCAATTCTTGCCATTGCTCCCTCCTTTCGGGTTGTTTCGATCGTCGCTCTGGTCCGGCTTGAAGTCAAGCGCCACCTGGGGGCTCCATCGGCCCCGTGAGGCATGCTTCGTTGCTGCCAGGAACCGAGGTCAGCGAAATGCAAACGAACTCAACTTTCCGATGAATCCGTCGCAGATCGACGAGCTCGCTCAAGCCATAGTGGCGGCCAAAATGCCTGAGAAGTCTCGCCGCTGGGGGATCGTTCCTCGCCGCCATCTGCGAGGAGGCGGCCCCATGGAACACGCCCTCGGTATCGCCGTCTTTCGGCCCGCCTGGTGGCCACCGTTCTTCTCGATGACGGTGTTTCGACCCAAGCTCTATATCACGGTCAAAAACGGTGGCGAGTCGCTCGCCGGCTGGAACGTATCGCTCTGGATCACTCGCTACGACGGGCCACTCGGGCGCCTGTCGATAGATGCCGAGGGGTGGGTCGAGGTCGATCGGATCACGACTTTAGAGCCCTGGGAGTCCGGCGACGTACGCAAGCTGTGGATGAAGCTCGAGTCCACGTCGCTGTCTGGCCCCGGGACGTACGTCATGCGTCTCCGCTTCGAACGAGATGATCCGCTGCCGGGCGGTCTTTGGGGCGGTCGCCCAATTGCGGGCTTCGATATCGCGGAGTATTTCCGCGTCGAGCCGATGTCGAGCGTGTTGACTTTTGGTCTCGTGGCGGCCACGGCCTTGACGGCACTGGCCACGCTGGTCGTGGCACTCGCGTCGCTAGTCAGCTGACCTTGCGCCTAGCGCGCTGCCGCATCGTGGTGTCGGCTCGATCAGTCCGAGTTCGCGTAGCCGTATTTCAAGGGCTGTCTTGCTGACTTGGTAGCGACGTGCTAGCCGGACGGGCTCTTGAATCCCGCTGGTCCAGTCGCGTCGTAGCAGCATCTTGGGCATCAACAGACATGCGGCGAAGTGGTCGCACACGCGCTCCGCTTGCTCCTCCGAGGAGTGCATCGCGCTGGCCGCGTACAGCTGCCTGCGGTCGTCGGTGAGCAGCTCGTCGTCGAGCAGGTGCTTTATCTCGTGGGCGAGCGAGAAGCGCTGCCGTACTTGCGGCTCGTCGGCGCGCAGGACAATCACCCAGCCGCTGCCTGTCTTTGTGGCGAGACCCGACTTGGCGAGTCGGTCGCGGAACAACACGGTCAGGAAGGGCAAGCTGGTAAGCGTCTCGGTAAGTAGTGCTGGTGTCGCTGCCTGGCCGAGTTGCCAGCGCAGCAGGGCGGCTTGCCGTTCAGCGATGCGCTTGGCGTCGTTGATCTGCAGGGACCGCCTGGGCATCGCGGCTCTTAGCTCGCGCAGCTGCTCGCGAGCGCTCACCGCGAGCGTGTCGTCAGTGGAGTTAAGCGCCGGCGCGTGCTGCTGGAGGCTGCGCATCAGTTGCTCGGCAGTGCGGTTGAAGCTCCGGAGTACGCCGACGAGGGTCTCGCCAAGCTCGGCGCGCGAGGTCGTCTGGATCGGATCATCGAGCGGGGCGGTCATGGCTTTGCTCCCGCTGAATTGCGCGCTGAGCCTGACGTCTCGTCGTCACGGTATCGCTCTTGTACCTCTCTTACGACGCGTTCGAGTTCGTCGAGCTCGGCCTCGGTCGCCTTGCCCTTAGAGCGGAAGTAGGTTCTGACCGTCGGCAGTGACTCGGCTAGGTAGTCGCCGCTTACGCGGTCGATTTCGGCCGGGTCGATCTCCAGCACCTCGGCGAGCAATGCGAGCCTGTCGGCGAGCGGCTCGAGGCTGCGGCCAGCCTCTAGGTAGGCCAGCCATGTGAGCGGTAGGCCGGTCAACTCTGCGAGCTGACGGTACTTGAGCCCGGCGGTTTCGCGGGCCTTGCGGATGAGTGTGCCGAGCTGTTTGGCTTGTCGTTCTGTCATGGCTTCCTCCTTTCTGCGAGCCAGTTCCGTTAGTTACTTCCAGTATGCGCCTATATGTTCACAATGTGAACCAACATTGTGCATTCCACTACACATCTGGCCGTGTGCGCTGCTCACGAGCAATCTGAGCCCAATGCGTGAGGCGCGCTCTGGCGATTGGGAGGTAGCGGGGCTCGCGCTCGATGCCGACGAACTGCCGGCCCTCGAGCACTGCGGCGCATCCGGTCGATCCGCTGCCGGTGAACGGGTCGAGGACGATGCCACCGGACGGGGTGGTTAGCCGGACGAGCCAGCGCATCAGGTCCAGCGGCTTAACTGTGGGGTGCAGGTTTGCGCGTGCTCGCACTCCGCCGCGACGACCGGAGAAGATCGCCTCGGTTGTCGTGTCGAGTCCCTCCAAGCCTGCCTCTCGCTCAGCGCGGCTCGTCTTTGCTGCGTAGAACATTCGTGACAGCGGTGCTCGTCCGGCGGGCGCGAGTTGGTCGATCAACGCGACCGCGCAGCCGGGCGCACATCCGCCTTCGGCGCTTGTCGTGTCGGCGCTGCCGGTGACACAGTTGGGCTTGTGTTCGAGCAGGAGTTGGCTCGGCCAGTAGCCCTCACCGTTCGCCGCTCCTTTAGTCGGTGTCGGGCGATCCAGGCGGGTGGCGTCGATGTTGAGCGTTCCGGTGCCGTGACGGTCGACGTTGGCGAGTACGGTCTGGCGCGGCTCGAGCGGGGCGCGGGCCAGCAGGATCGGCTCGTACGCCGGCTTGAGTGCTGTGCCGAGTCCGCCGGGGAGGCGCAGCGACTTCGGGACGCCGGCTGCGTGCAGCCAGAGCAGCACATCCCGGATCTCCATGCCAGCGTCCTCGACGCCGGCAGTCAGGCGGTGGAAGGTGCGCGTTGCACCGAAGCAGGCGAGGTAGCCCCCGGGCTTTAGCACTCGCTTGGCTTCCTCTGCCCAGGCTGTCGAGAAGGCCTGAAAGCCGCTGGGGCGAGCTAGCTCGCCGCCATCCCAGTGCTCGTCTTTGAATGCGAGGCCATAGGGCGGATCGGTGATCACCGCGTCGACGCTGCGTGCTGGCAGGGTCGTGAGCAGCTCCAGACTGTCCGCACCGACAAGCGCCCACGAGCGCAGGTCGCCGTAAAGCGGCGGTCGCCGCTCGGGGCGGAGCGCCAGCTCGTTGCCGTGCCGGCTCATGCAGCCTCCTCGCTAACTGGACGCAGCTCGCCGAGTAGCCCGTCGATGGTCTGGCCGGTTCTGGCAATGACGAAGAGCCCCTTGGGCTCGCGCTCGGGCTTGATCGCGATCGTCGCCCGTTTGACGGTTCGCTCATCGCTGCCGAGCCACAGCACGCGGGGCATGACCTCGCCTGCCGCACCGCTGCGCCAATAGCTCCGGTAAGCAGCCGCCTGCAAGGTTCGCGTCGCCTGTCCGACCGTTCCCAAGTCGACCTCAACAAACCAGGCCAGCTCCCATTCGCCGACGCCAACCCTCGCGAGGGCGTCTGGCTTGAGGGTCAGCGCCCCCAGTGTCGGCCCGATGTACCGACGCCAGCACGCCGGCTCACCCTCGAAGTCCAGAAGCTCCAGTCGGCCGGCTGTCGCGGCCTCGTGTGCCTGGACGTAGACCTCGCTGACCGCGAGGCGGTGCGCCGTGAAGCGCGGGCTCGGTTCCGGCAGACGGCGACCGCGCGCCAATCCTTGGCCCGACCAGAACTCGATCAGTCGCTGACCGGCCGGCGCCAGCCGATAGCAGAAGCCGTCGGAGCCAGCCTTCATGCCGCCGATGCGACGCTCGAGCCGCTCCAGCAGCCCGTGGCGGGTCAGCCGCAGCAGAGCGCGGCGGGCGAGCTGAGCGTCGTGACGACCGCCGCCCACTCCAGCAAAAAACACTCTTCTCAGTTGGGAACCAGAGACGATGGAGAGCGTGCCCACCAGCTGGGTGATGCGGCGGTCGCGGTCGCTGAGCCGACGATCCAGGTCGAACAGCTGCGACTCCGTGAGATAGCCCTGGCCGCTCATAGCTCTCCCTCACGGGTCCTGGCAGGGGCCTTCGCCGCACCTGTAGATGAGCTGATCCCAGCCGCCAACAGTTGCATTGGCAGATTCGGCCGCAACGCCCGACAGTTGCCCCGTGTCAGCGACGCCGAGGTCGATCCGACCGTTACGCCGACCGTTACTCCCGCCGAGCCGGTCACCTTCGCCTCCGGGAGACACCGAGCCTCGTGCCACCGTCTCCAGCCGAGCCACGCGGCTGTCGAGCATCGTGTTCGCCATCGACATCCTCGACAGCCCGCCCGAACCGTTCCCCAGCGAAGCGACGCATCTCGGTCGCATCGCTACGCGGCTCACTTGGAGGCAGCGTTTGCCCGGTCATTGGCAGCGTCGAGCGTCCTGGGCCGAGGCTGAGGCGCATTGCAACCTCGAACGCTCCAAGATGCTGCAACTGCGGCGGTGTGACTCCGGGCAGCGCCTTGGCGAGGACGTTTGCCTCCTCCTCGCCGCTCTGACGAAACGCGACGAGCGAACCGACATTGGCAAGCAGACTTGCCCTGAGCGACTGGCTGAGCTGGCTGACAGCTTGTGGCGAGAGCGTTACACCGACTCCGTCGGCGTGGACACTTGCAGTGGCCCCACCGTGGACGCTTGAAGTGGCCCCACCTCGCGTCGGTGTTTGTGTTGGTTGATGTTGCCTGATGTGGCGGGCGGGCGTCGTCGTGGAGCCGGAG